>NZ_JBFAHP010000004.1:0-272457 GCF_040654255.1 Streptomyces sp. NPDC050732 | reverse complement strand
GCCGACGTGATCCCGCTGCGGGAACGCGGCAAGTACCAAGGTGCGATCGGTGCCGTCTTCGGGGTGTCCACGGTCATCGGGCCACTGCTGGGCGGCCGCCCACGCACCTCCGTACTCGCACGGTGCCGCTACCGCCGCTCGTAGATCCGCTTGTGGCCGCGCAGGGCGGCCAGCCGGAACGCGCCGCTGGTCTGCACGGGCGTCGGGTGGTCCCCGCCGTCGGTGGGGAAGGACCGCTCGTGCAGCTCGCGGTAGCCGGCGTAGTCCAGCGGCTTGCGCTGCTCGATGACCTGCTGGTGCTCGGTGGTGCGCAGCTGCTCGCGGTAGCCGGCCACGACCTCGCCCGCGAAGAACTCCGCGACACTGCCCGAGCCGTAGCTGAGGAACCCGATGGAGCGTCCCGTCAGGTCGTCGGCCTGGTCCAGGAGCGCGGCCAGGCCCAGGTACACCGAGGCGGTGTAGCTGTTGCCGATGACCCTGTTGTACGCCGTGGTCAGGCCGAGGTGGCCCTCGATGGCGTCCTTGTCGGTGTCGTGGCCGCAGTAGTTCAGCAGGTGGCGGTGTGCCTTGTAGGCCATCTTCGTGAACGGCTGGTGGTAGCAGAACGCCGCGAAGTCGTCCAGGGAGCGACCGCCCTGCTCGCTGTAGTCCTTCCAGCAGCCCTCGACCGCCTGCAGGTACGCGTTGATCGACTCCTGGCCGTCGACCAGCGCCGCGTCCCGGTAGTTGGGCCGCCAGAAGTCCATCACGTCCGCGGTGAACAGGCCGGAGGGGCCCTCGATCCGCACCAGCGCCGGATCCGCGCTCACCAGCATCGCCACCGCCGCCGCGCCCTGGGTGGCCTCGCCGGGGCTGTCCAGCTCGTACTTGGACACATCGCTGGCGATCACGAGGACCTGCTGGGAGGGGTCGCGTGCCACCAGGCCCAGCGCGAACTGCAGCCCCGCGGTCGCCCCGTAACAGGCCTGCTTCAGCTCCACCACCCGCGCCGCCGACGGCAGCCCGAGCAGGGAGTGGACGTACACGCCGCCCGACTTGGCCTGGTCGATGGAGGACTCGGTGGCGAAGACCACCGTGCGGATCTTCTCGCTGCCGTGCCGGGCGACGATCGGCGCGGCGGCCGCGGCGCCGAGCGTCACGATGTCCTCGTCGGCGGCCGGGACGCTCATCGACTCCTGGCCGATGCCGATGTGGTACTTGCCGATCTCCGTGCCGTTGTACTCGGCGAGCGCCGTATGCGGCAGCACGAACTCCGTCGTCGCGAACGACAGATCGTGAATCCCTATGCCTGAACCACTGGCCATGCCCTACACACCGACCTTTTCCGTCTTGTTGTCGCGCTCCAACTGGACATGTGCACGCATCAGTTCGCCGGGGTTGGTCTGCGCCGCGAGCAGCGAGAGCTCGCCGCACAGCACGGTCGCGGCCGCGATCACGGCGAGCCGGCGGGCGTTCTCGCCGGGCTCGCGCTCGACGCGGCAGCCGAGCCGGGCGAGGTTGGTCTCGACGAACTCGATGCCCTTGCCGTTGCCCACCGTGCCCACGATCAGGTTGGGCAGGGTGCAGGCGAAGTAGAGATCGCCGTCGCGGTCCTCGGCCATGGTGACGCCCTGGGAGCCCTCGACGATGTTGGCGGCGTCCTGGCCGGTGGCGAGGTAGAAGCCGAGCAGCATGTTCGCGTAGTGGGCGTTGGCCGAGCGGATGCCGCCGGCGAGCAGCGTGCCGAGCATGTTCTTGCGGATGTTCAGCTGGACGACCTTGGCGGCCGTCGTGTGCAGGACGTCGGTGACGACGTCGCGCGGGATCAGGAGCTCCGTGACCACGTTCTTGCCGCGGCCGAGGATGCCGTTGATCGCGGTGGCCTTCTTGTCCGTGCAGTAGTTGCCGGAGATGGAGCCGTAGGCGATGCCCGGGATGGTGTCGAGGAGGTGCTTCAGGAGCGCGTCGGACGCGAGCGTCGCCATGTTGTGCCCGGACGCGTCACCGGTGGTGAACTCGAACCGGATGAACAGCAGGTTGGCGTTGATCTCGTGCCGGATGTTGATGAGCTGGGCGAACCGGCTGCAGCCGCGCACCACTTCGCGCAGTTCGTCGATGCGGGCGTCGATGGCGCGGGCGGCCACGTACGCGGTCTGCGCGTCCGTCGCCTCCACGAGCACGGACCGGGTCATCCGCTCGTCGACGAGGGTGGCGACGATGCCGTTCTCGGCGAGCATGGACACCTTGGCGCCGCGGCCCACGGAGGGCCACAGCGGTGTCTCGTAGGTGGCGAGGGGGACCTGGGTCTCGGTGGTGGCGACGTTGCCGGAGATGCGCAGGGGGCCAACCCAGCGCATCGGGACGCCGGCGATCGCGTGTGTCTCGGTCATCGGGTGCTTCCCGTCAGTTCGTGGGCGGCCTGTACGGAGCGGGAGCGCTGCGCGAACGGCGCCGTGTCGATGCCTCGGTCGGCGCAGAAGTCCCGGAGTTCACCGCGGATGAGCAGGTCGCAGCGGGTCAGGTCGGCGGGGGTGCGGGCGCCGAGCATGGTCTGCAGCGCGGCGAGCTGGTCGAGCCACGTCGAGATCTGCGCGATCAGCGCGGAGACGCCCTCGTCCTTCAGGGTGCGGAGGAATCCGCCGGACGCGCCGACGCCGGACGCGCCGAGTGCCAGCGCGCGGGCGACGTCGAGGGCGTTGCGTACGCCGCCGGAGGCGAGTACGGGGATGCCGACGTCCTGGTTGTCGAGGAGGCAGGCCGCGGTGGACTGTCCCCAGCCGTGCATGAACGCGTACTCGCCGAGTTCGCGGCGGCCGTTCTCGATGCGGGCGAAGTCGGTGCCGCCGCGGCCGCCGAGGTCCGCGACCTGGACGCCGAGGCTCTCGATGAGCAGGACGGTCTCGCGGCTCAGGCCGTTGCCGACCTCCTTGACGATCACGGGGACCTCGACGGCCGCCGCGATCTTCTCGATCTGCGGGACCCAGGAGGAGAACGACCGGTCGCCCTCCGGCATGGGCGTTTCCTGCGCGGTGTTGATGTGGATCTGCAGGGCGTCGGCCCGCACGAGGTCGATGGCGCGCTGCACCTTGTCGACCGAAGCCGTCGCGTTGACGTTGGCCAGGACGAACCCGTCGGGGTTCTCCTTGCGCAGCACGCTGAACGTGTCGGCGCAGGACGGGTCCTTGAAGTACGCGCTCATGGACCCGGAGGCGACGGCGACGCCGGTCTCGCGGGCGGCGATGGCGAGGTCCCGGTTGATGACGCCGGTGCTGACGCTGCCGCCGGTCATCGCGTTGATGTAGAGCGGCACCGGCCAGGAGATGCCGGCGAAGGTCGTGGCCAGGGACACGTCGGGCCGGTCGAGGCCGGCCAGGGCGTGGTGGACGAACGACACCTCGTCGAACTGGTTGTGTCCGCTGTGCTGCCGCTGGTGCTCGACGGCGAGGCGGACGTGGTCGTCCTTGCGTTGAGAGATCATTCTTCGTTCCCTTCCATGGCGGGACGGATCGGCAAGGGCCGCACCCCCGCCGTGGCCCACCGTTTCCGTACTTGGGCGATGTCCAGTGCCGCGTCGGCGTCGAGCAGGGCGATGCCGCAGTCGCCGCCGCCCGCCCCGGAGGGCTTGGCCGCGCCGCCGACCGCTTCGGCGGCGTCGCACAGCGCGGTCAGCCGAGGCGTGAAGATGCCGAGCCCGGCTTCTTCGTCGATGCGCGCCAACTCCCCTCGGGCGCGACGGATCTGACGCAGCAGTCCTTCGTGGTCGGCGCGGTCCAGTGCGTCGGCCGCGGCGTGCACGAAGTCGTTGCTGGTCTCCACGAACCTCCGGTGGGAGGCGCTGCCCCGCCAGGTCTTCCGGTCCAGGCCGGACACGAGGGACGAGGTGGAGGCGGGTGTCCCGGTCCAGCCGACTTCCAGTGAGAGGGCCGCGGGCTGCGGCAGTCTGCGTACGTCGTGGCCGGGCCAGGGCACGCGCAGGGCCTCCTCGACGCCGGCTCTCGCGGCCAGGTCGAGGACGGCGGCCCGGTCGGGTGCCCGGTAGGCGATCCAGCCGCCCCAGGTGCCGGCGGCGAGGTCACCGCCGGAGGCCCTGGGTTCGAGGCCCGCCGTGGCGAGCATCGCGAGGCGGTAGCGGGCGTCGCGCGTCAGGTGGAGGCCGCAGTGGGCCGCCAGGGCGGCGACGGTCGCCACGACGACCGCTCCGCTGGACCCGAAGCCGAACTTGGTTCCGTTGTCGTGCAGTTCGCTGCTGACCGAGATGTCGAGGGCGGGCTCGGGAAGGCCTCGTTCGGCGAGCAGCCGGCCGACGGTCTCGACGGCCGCCGCCACGTGGGCGAAGCTCTCGCGGAGCAGGTGTGCGTCCCGCGGTTCCGCCCCGTCGATCCTGCCGTCCCGCCAGCGGCAGTGTGCCGTGTACGGGGTGAGGTCGGAGGAGAGGGCGACGCCGGGGTCGCCGGGGTCGGACACGGTGACGGTGACGTACCGGTCGACGGCGATCAGGATCGCCGGGTTGCCCGGTTCCACGACCGCGTACTCGCCCGCGACGAACAGTTTGCCCGGCGCGCGCCGGACGACCGTCGGCCGACGGGTCACCGCCCGTCCCCGGTCAGGAGCCGGGCGCCGGGGCCCGGGCGGGCGATGTGGACGGCGCCGCCCCGCGCGGCGGCGCGCACGGCGTCGGCGACCCGGTCGGCGTCGGCGTCGTGGCAGAGCACCTTGACGTTGGGTCCGGCGTCCATGGTGGCGTAGGCGGCCACGCCGTCGCGTCTGAGCTGCAGGACGCTGTCGAGGACGGTGAGCGAGGCCGGTGACATGTAGCGCACGGCGGGGCGGGCCGCCAGCATCGTGGCGTGCATGCCGAGCGCATTGCGTTCGGCGATCTCCCCGACCGCTTCGAGGTCGCCGCGGCCGAGCGCCCCGCGCATGTCGGCCAGGTCGTCCTTGCTGGAGGCGGCCCACGGTTCGTAGAGCGGTGAGGTGTCGACGGTGCGTCGCATGGCCGCCCGGCTGGACACGTCCTTGGGTCCGGCGTTGACGACGGCGACGACCAGGGCGGGGGCGAGGGGCCCGGTGGGCACCGGCTCGGCGTACGAGCTCAGGTCGGCCTCCTCGTCGGTGCCGGTCTCCCGGCCCGCGTGCCAGACCACGAAGTCCCCGAAGAGGGACCGGGAAGCCGAGCCTGAGCCGCGCCGGGCGAGGCGCGACAGCGCGACGGCGTCGAGGTCGAGGCCGTAGGCGGTGGCCGCGGCCACCGCCAGGGCGGCGAAGCCGCTCGCGGAGGACGCGAGGCCCGCCCCGGTGGGCACGGTGTTCTCGGTGTCGACGACGGCCCGGTCGGTGACGCCGGACCGCTCGCGCACCAGGTCGAGGAAGGTGACGATGCGCCGCCGCGCCTCGCCCTCCGCCGGTGTGCCGCCGAGCATCACCTCGTCGTGGCCGGCCCCGGGGGCCAGCCGGACGCGGGTGGTCGTGGGGAAGATGTCCAGGGTCATGGACAGGCTGTCGGTGCGCGGCAGGATGAGCCGCTCGTCGCGCTTGCCCCAGTACTTGATGAGGGCGATGTTCGGGTGCGCCACGGCGGTCGCGGTGCCCGCCGTGGCCTTCGGTGCGGTTCTCACCGCGGTGGCCCGCTGTTCAGCGCCCATGACCGGCAAACCCCCTCAGCGGTACGACCCATGTCTGAACGGCACCGGCTTCGTGCAGTTGCCGGGTCACCGCGCTCGCCTGCTCCGACCGGGTCAGTGCGAGCACGCAGCCGCCCATGCCGCCGCCGGTGATCTTGGCGCCGAGGCTGCCCGCCGAGACCGCGCCGTCGACCAGCGCGTCGATGCGATCGGTGCTCAACCCGGCGGCGCGCAGCAGCTCGTGATACTCCGTCATCCGGGAGCCGAGCTCCTCGGGCTTGCCGTCGGCCAGGGCGTGCCGGGCCTCGTCGGTCAGCTCGGTCGCGCGGCGCACGAACCGCTCCTGTGCCCCTTCGTGGCGCTGGAATCCTTCGCGCAGCATGCCGACGGCGTCCTTGGTGCGGCCCACCTCGCCGCTGTCGGCGACGATGAACAATCCCTCGCAGCCGATGGGCAGTTCCTCGGAGCGGCCCTGTTGGAACAGCAGCGGGCCTGGGGCGCCGACGGCGGTGGCGTCGACGCCGCTGGCGCGGCCGTGGGCCACGTTCTCGGCGGTCTGCACGAGGTCGAAGGCGGTCTGCGGGGTGACCTCGCGGTCGAAGAGGTCGGCCAGCGCGAAGACGACGGCCCGCGCGCAGGCCGCGCTGGAGCCGAGCCCGCGGCCGGGCGGGATGGCGCAGTCGAGGATCACGTCGAGGTGCACGTCCTCGGCGACGTTCATGGTTGTCCGGAATTCGGCGGTCAGCCGCCGCAGCCAGTCGGAGGCCTGGGTGGCGACCGGCCGCGTGGCGGAGCCGGTCATCGTCAGAGACACGTCGCCGGTGTCACCCGGGGCCTTGGCCGACCACCCGGCGCTCGCCGTGACCGTCAGCTGGGGCACCGGGAGAGCGAGTGCGGGAGCGCCGTAGACCACCGCGTGCTCCCCCAGCAGAATGGTCTTCGCATGGGCGCGGCCGATTCCGACGGAACGGGCCCGACGTATTTCCGACACCCCCTCCGCCGAGGTCGGTGGCGTCAACGCACTCAGCTCCCTTTGTCTTTTCTGCATGGAGATCGCATCGTCCAGATTTCTAGGAAGGAAACGTTCCAGAGAAAAGGGCTTGCGGAGAGGCGATGTCATCGCCTCTCCGCAAGCCCTTGGAATGTCCGCCCCGGTGGGCGGGAGCGGTGTCAGCCGTCGGCGCGCAGCAGCTTCTCCACGCGCTTCTGCCACTGGTAGTACGACGCGATCTTGTGGTACTCGCCCTTCGGCGTCGACGCGATGCCGTAGACGTAGTTGCGGCCCTCGGTGTCGTACGGCGCGCCCTTGATGAGCCGCTCGAACGTCGGGGCGAGGTCCACCGGGAGGCCCAGCGGCTCCGGCGTCATGACGGAGTACGTGAACCGGTTGATCTTCGGCGAGTCCCAGTTCAGGGTGACGTAGATGACGAACGAGCGCTCGCAGAACTTCAGGAGCTCCTCGCTCGGCGCCGCGAGGCCGAGCTCGCCGAGGATCGCCCGGACGCCCTTCTCCTCGAACACCCCGGCCGGCACGCGGTCGCCCACGCCACCGCCGAAGTAGAGGTTCATCGTGCGCTTCGAGTAGTCGATGCCGACCGTGCTCACCATGTCGGCGATGCCCCACTTCTCGAAGAAGTCGAGGTTCGCGGCGACGGCGTCCGGTATGGACGGGAGCTTGATCAGCTCGGAGACCTTCCCGAGGTTCTCGGCGCTGGGGAAGGACCAGGTCTTCGTGAAGCCGCCGGCGACGCCGAAGTCGACACCGCAGCTGGTGATGGGGAGGTTCTGGTGGACCTCCTTCAGCAGGCTGCCGACGGGGTGGTCCGTCTTCGGGGTGAGGCCGTGCTCCAGGGCGCGGGCGTACGGGTCGAGGTCCTTCGGGAGCATCGTGAAGCGGCAGTCGAGGTCGTCCGCGCTGCTTCCGGTGGAGGCCCGGAAAGAGATCACGGAATCCGCGATCACGTCCTGGAAGGCATTCAGGATGGGCCATACCTTTTCGTGCGAAGCGGTGACGTCCACCACCTGAGCCGTCTTCTCGATGATCGAGTAAAGCTCTGTCAGGTCGGCGCTTTCCGACATGGTTCCTCCACTGATCGAATGATCGAATTTGGCGAATTCGCCGGGTTACGTCACAACTTAAGGTCGTCAATCCCCCCACCGCCCGCGAAAATCGCAGCAAAAGGAGGGGGCACCATCACGCGATGGGATGCGAAGGGGAATCGGTACTGCGTCGAGCGCGGACTCGGCCTCGCCGGCACGAACCGGCGGCTACGGCACTCGACCCGCGGCCTCGCGGCGGGTTTTGGGCAGAGTCGGCGTGCAGAAATAGTGACACGGGCGGCACCTTCGAGCCAAGGCCCCTCCGAAGTGACCCGGGTCACATCAGGTGAAGTGGCGCCGGGGCCCCGCCAGTTGGGCGGGACCCCGGTCGATGCAGCTCAGACGTACTGGCAGAGGTCCCTCCGCAGGAACGACCCGTGCCCCGCGCGGCCCGTGTACACGCGGTCGTCGATCACCGGCACGCCGCGGGACAGCACCGTCTCCACACGTCCCGTCACCCTCTTGCCCTCGTAGGCCGAGTAGTCGACGTTCATGTGGTGCGTCCGCGCGGACATGGTCTGCTCGGCGTGCGGGTCGTAGATGACGATGTCGGCGTCGGCGCCCGGGGCGATCGTGCCCTTCTTCGGGTAGAGGCCGAACATCCTGGCCGGTGTCGCGCAGGCGACCTCGATCCAGCGGCGTCGGCCGATGTGCCCGTCCACGACCGCCTGGTGCAGCAGGTCCATGCGGTTCTCCACGCCCGGCATGCCGTTCGGGATCTTCGAGAAGTCCTCACGGCCCATCTCCTTCTGCCCCTTGAAGCAGAACGGGCAGTGGTCCGTGGAGACCACTTGGAGGTCGTTCGTCCGGAGCCCGCGCCACAGCACCTCCTGGTGCTCCTTCGGGCGCAGCGGGGTCGAGCAGACGTACTTCGCGCCTTCGAAGTCGGGCTCGGCGAGGTTGTCGGTCGACAGGAAGAGGTACTGCGGACAGGTCTCGCCGAAGACCGGGAGTCCGTCGTCCCTGGCCCTGGTCAGTTCGGCGACGGCCTCCCGCGCCGACACGTGCACCACGTACAGCGGCGCGCCCGCCACCTGGCTCAGCTTGATGACGCGGTGGGTCGCCTCCGCCTCAAGGAGTGCCTTCCTGACCTCGCCGTGGTGGCGGGGGTCCCGTTCACCGCGTGCGAGGGCCTGTTCCACCAGGACGTCGATGGCGAGTCCGTTCTCCGCGTGCGCCATCACGAGACCGCCGTTGGCGCCCGCGCGCTGCATCGCCCGGAGGATCTGCCCGTCGTCGGAGAAGAAGACGCCCGGGTAGGCGGTGAACAGCTTGAACGAGGTGACCCCGGAGGAGACGAGGGTGTCCATCTCCTTGAGCGAGGACTCGTTCACATCGGACATGATCATGTGGAATCCGTAGTCGACCGCGCACCGCCCGGCCGCCTTCTCGTGCCACGTGTCGAGCCCCTCCGCGAGCGTGCCGCCCTTGGGCTGGATCGCGAAGTCGACGATGGTGGTGGTGCCGCCCCAGGCCGCGGCGCGGGTGCCGGTCTCGAAGGAGTCCGAGGCGAGGGTGCCGCCGAACGGCATCTCCATGTGCGTATGGGCGTCGACGCCGCCCGGGATCACGTACTTCCCGGTGGCGTCGAGCACACGGTCGGCGGTCCACCCGTGGCTGCCCCGGGTGGCGAGCGCCGCGACCCGGCCGTCCTCCACCAGGACGTCGACGGGCAGTTCGTCGGAGGCCGTGATGACCAGGCCGCCGGTGATCAGAGTGCGGGTACTCATGTGGTGCGCTCCCTTTCCTGCGGGCCTGCGAGGATCATGCCTGCCCGAACTACGCGCTGTGCAGCGCGCGTTCGAGGATCGCGGCGCCCTCCTCCGCCTCCGCGACGGTCAGTGAGAGCGGCGGGGCGACGCGCAGCACGCTGGTGTCGTGCCCGCCGCCCTTGCCGATGAGCAGGCCGCCCTCGCGGGCCGCTTCGAGCACGGCGGCGGCCGCCCGCGGGTTCGGCCGGTCCGTGCCGGGCTCGACCAGTTCGATGCCGATCATCAGACCGCGTCCGCGCACCTCGCGTACGACGGGCAGCTGGGCGCAGACGGCCCGCAGCCGCTCGATGAGGAGCCCGCCGACGCGCCGGGCGTTGCCCTGAAGGTCGTGCTCCAGGAGGTACGTGAGGTTGGCGAGGCCGGCCGCCATGGTGACCGGGGAGCCGCCGAACGTCGAGATGGAGTTGGCGTCGAGGGAGTTCATGACCTCGGCGCGGGCCACGACGCCGCCGACCGACATGCCGTTGCCGATGCCCTTGGCGAAGGTGAGGATGTCCGGCGGGCCGTGCTGCGCGTGCGCCTGCCAGCCCCAGAAGTGGTCGCCCGTGCGGCCCCAGCCGGTCTGCACCTCGTCGGCGATCCACAGGATGCCGTGCTCGTCGAGGACTTCGCGGAACGCGGCGTACAGGCCGTCGGGCGGCGAGGTGAAGCCGCCGACGCCCTGCACCGGCTCGGCGATCAGCGCCGCCACTCCCCCGCGGGTCTGCCCGAGCATGTCCCGCAGGTCGGCGACGCAGGCCGCGGTGAACTCGGCGTCGCCCAGAGCGGCGTACGGGCCGCGGCTGCGGACGCCCCCGTGGACGTACAGCGTCTGGAGGGGCGAGAGGCTGGTCGGCGACCACGCCTGGTTGCCGGTGATGCCGACGGTCGTGAAGGACCGGCCGTGGTAGCTGTTGCGCATCACCAGGATCTGGTTCGAGCGGCGGTGGGCGGTGGCGAGGAGCAGCGCCGCGTCGTTGGCCTCGGTGCCCGACGTGGTGAAGAAGACGCGGGCGTCGGGGATGCCGGACAACGCCGCGATCCGCTCGGCGAGTTCAACCATCGGGCGGTTGAGGTACAGGGTCGAGGAGTGGATGATCCGGCCCGCCTGCTCGCTCACCGCCTTGGTGACCTCGGGCAGGGCGTGCGCGGTCATGGTGGTGAGGATGCCGCCGAAGAAGTCGAGGTACTTCCTGCCGTCGGCGCCCCAGACGTGGCGGCCCTCGCCGTGGGTGAGTTCGATCGGCCGCTGATAGTAGAGCGCGAGCCAGTCGGGCAGCACCGCCCGGTGGCGGTCGTACAGATCGGTCACGGCTGCACCAGCCCTTCGTAGGCATCGGGACGGCGGTCTCGGTAGAACGCCCACTGTTGGCGTACTTCCTCGATGAGGCCGAAGTCGAGGTCCCTGACGACGAGTTCTTCGGCCTTGTCGCTCGCGGGCTCGCCGACGAACTTGCCGCGCGGGTCGACGAAGTAGCTCGTTCCGTAGAAGTCGTTGTCGCCGTACTCCTCCTGGCCGACGCGGTTGATCGCGGCGATGAAGTATTCGTTGGCGACGGCCGCGGCGGGCTGTTCGAGCTGCCACAGGTGCGCGGAGAGGCCGCGGTGGGTGGCGGAGGGGTTGTAGACGAGCTGGGCGCCGTTGAGCCCCAACTGCCGCCACCCTTCGGGGAAGTGGCGGTCGTAGCAGATGTAGACGCCGACCTTGCCGACCGCGGTGTCGAAGACGGGCCAGCCGAGGTTCCCCGGCTTGAAGTAGTACTTCTCCCAGAAGCCCTTGACCTGGGGGATGTGGTGCTTGCGGTACTTGCCGAGGTAGCTGCCGTCGGCGTCGATCACGGCCGCGGTGTTGAAGTAGAAGCCGGACTGCTCGACCTCGAAGACGGGGACGACGATCACCATGCCGGTCTCGCGGGCGAGTTCCTTCATGCGGGTGACCGTGGGTCCGTCGGGCACGGGCTCGGCCCACCGGTAGTGCTCGGCCTCCTGGACCTGGCAGAAGTAGGGGGCGTTGAAGACTTCCTGGAAGCCGATCACCTTCGCGCCCTGCCGGGCCGCCTCGCGGGCGTGCTCCTCGTGCTTGGCGATCATTGACTCGGTGTCGCCCGTCCAGGTGGCCTGGACCAGTGCGGCGCGTACGACGTTGGCCATGAGCTGCTCCTTCGTAGGCCCGTGGGAGGGCGTCAGAGAGCTTCTACGCACGTAGATCTGCTGCGTGGATCAGGAAAACGTAAGCCTCCCCGACGGGCTGAGCAAGACCATCGCCGTCAACCGGTGGAGTCGATCATGTTTCGCACCCGAGCGGGCCAGAAACGGGCAGGGGCGATCCCCGTCAGGCGCTGAATCCGGCTACGCGCAGCGCGTGCACCAGGTCCCAGTGGTGCTCGTCCGAGACCTGCCGGGCCGTCTCCAGGAGCAGGGGTATGAGGCGCTGCGGGTCCGTGTGCGCGCACCGGGCCACGTCCTCGGGGGTGCGCACGCGGAGGTAGGAGTCGAGGAGCGCGCGGGCCTCCCGCTCGCGGCCCGCGTCGATGAGCGCGACGACCGCCTCGGCGATCTCCGGCGCGGGGCGTGCGACGCCCTGCCGCAGCAGCTTCCTGCAGTCGTCGGCGCGGCCGGCCCCGGCCAGCGCGTCCGCCAGCGCGACGAGTTGGTCCGGCGGCAGCGAAGCGGCCTCCCACAGCAGCGTGGCCCAGTCGGCGCCGAGCCCCGCACGGTGCAGCTCGACGGCGAAGAGCGGCAGCCTGGCCGCGGGCCAGCCCGCAGCCTCGACGAGCACGCCGTGCGCCTCGCCGCTGCGGCCCTCGCCGCGGAGTTCGACGAGCTTGCGCACGGCGTCGGAGGTGGCGCGGGCGGCGGGGTCCTCGTCGGGGAGGTGCGGCGCTTCCTGAGCGGTCCCGGTGTCGGGGGCGCCGGCGTACTGCCCGTCGTCCCCGAGCCCGGCGAACCGCGCGCCCCTGGGGTATGCCCGTGCCGCAGCGCGGGGCGCGGAGGCCTGCCGGGGCACGCGCAACCCGTCCTCTTGCGCCCGGGACGACCCGGGTCCGTCATCCGCCGCCGCCGCGCCGAGGTCCGCCCACGACGGCCGGTCCGCCTCGGCCAGGCGGTCCATCCGCTCCTGGAGCTCGGCGCAGCGGGCGGTCGCGCGCTCGTGGTCGTCGCGCACCCAGGCCAGGTCGAGGTTGATGCGGTCGGCCTCGTCGGCGTCGGTCGCGGCGGTCAGCCGGTGCGTCAGGTCGGCCTGCCGCTCCAGGGCGATGCGCTGCTCCGTGAGCATCATGTCGAGCCGGTCGCCGAGGAGCTCCCGGCCGCCGGGTCTGGCGTCGTACGCGGCGATCGACGCGCGGTGCAGGGCGCGCGCCACGGCCGCCTCGCGCTCGGCCTCCGGGAGGCCGCGGTCCGCCGCGAGGTCGTGGAGCAGCGCCTGCACCACGTCCCAGGGCGGCACCTCGGCGCCGTCCAGACAGGCGCGCATGCCGTCCGGATCGCGCTGCCAGAACACGCCGCACCAGCCTGCCCCCTGGTCAAGACGCCCCAGCAGGTCCCTCAAGTACCTCGCGAACTCCCTTACCTGCTGCGGGAGTTGTTCCACTACCATCCGACCGGCACCGCCCCGTGGAGACT
The DNA here is from genome assembly GCF_040654255.1 of Streptomyces sp. NPDC050732. Lineage (NCBI taxonomy): Bacteria > Bacillati > Actinomycetota > Actinomycetes > Kitasatosporales > Streptomycetaceae > Streptomyces > Streptomyces sp. NPDC050732. The sequence goes on along the minus strand of NZ_JBFAHP010000004.1, from coordinate 259,382 downwards.
GGAGTCTTCCGGTCCGGAAGATAACACCAGACGTGTTACAGGACGACTACACGCAGTTTTCCGCACGCCGTGAAAAGTCATCCAACGGGGCACTCAGACAGCCGTCAGCTCGCACCGGACCACCAGCTCGTCCAGCGAGAGCCCCAGCACGGAGGCCAGCGCCGCCACGGTGAACAGCGCGGGCGTCGGTGCCCGCCCCGTCTCGATCTTCCGCAGCGTCTCCGCGGAGAGACCGGCCTCGGCCGCGACCGACACCATGCTCCGCTCTCCCCGGGCCTCCCGCAGGAGCACCCCGAGACGCTCGCCGCGCTCACGCTCTTCCGGGGTCAAAGGAGTCCGCACCATGCCTCCACCCTACCCGACCCCCGATTTGTATACCGGCATTCAAATACCGGTATACAAATTGGACACCTGACACCAGAGACGAACGAGCTGGAGCGGAACTGCGCGGCGTCACCCGTGCCGTAGCGCGGGACCGTGGCCCCGGCTCACCGGCCGGGGCTCACCACCATCGCCGAACCGCCGCCCCTGCGGACCTTCTCCGCCGCCGCGAGCCACCTGCCGTCCGGCAGCCGCTGCACGCCGGTGGCCGCGCCGATCTCCGGGTTCTGCTTGAAGGAGTGCCCGATCGACTCCAGCGACTGCCTCGACCGGCTGTTCCAGAGCCCCGGTTCGAGTTCGGTCTGCGCGGCGTTGCGCTGGCTGGCGCGCGGCGCGGCGATCGCGTCGACCAGCGGCAGGCCCCGGTCGAGGAAGCCCGTCAGGGTCTGCAGGACCGTCGTGACGATGGTCGCGCCGCCCGGCGAGCCGAGCGCCACGACCGGTTTGCCGTGCTTGAGCACGATGGTCGGGGAGATCGAGGAGCGCGGCCGCTTGCCGGGGCCCGGCAGGTTCGGGTCGTGCACCCCGGGGCTCGCGGGCGCGAAGGAGAAGTCGGTCAGTTCGTTGTTGAGCAGGAAGCCGCGGCCCGGGACGGTGATGCCGCTGCCGCCCGTCGACTCGATGGTGAGGGTGTACGCGACGACGTTGCCCCACTTGTCGGCGGCCGTCAGATGCGTGGTGTTCTCGCCCTCGTACGTCGTCGGGGCCGCCTTGCCGCCCGTCGCGCACGGCCTCGGGTGCCGCGGGTCGCCGGGCGCGAGCGGGCTCTTGAGGACGGCGTCGTCCTTGATCAGGCACTCCCGCGAGTCGGCGAACCGCTGCGAGAGCAGCTGCTTGGTCGGTACGTCCTCGAAGGCCGGGTCGCCCACCCAGCGCCCCCGGTCGGCGAAGGCGACGCGGCTCGCCTCGATGAAGCGGTGCAGGTACTTCGTCTTCGACGCCCTGGAGAGGTCGGTGCGCTCCAGGAGGTTGAGCGCCTCGCCGACGGTGGTGCCGCCGGAGGACGAGGGCGCCATGGAGTAGACGTCGAGTCCGCGGTACGAGGTCTTCGTCGGGGCCTGGGGTTTGACCGCGTACGCCTTGAGGTCCTTGAGGGAGAGGTCGCCCGGCCGCACGACGCGGTCCGCATCCGGGTCGACCGGCGGCTTGTTCACCGTGCGCACGAAGTCCTCGGCGAGGTCGCCGCGGTAGAGCGCGCCGACGCCCTCGCGGGCCAGTTCGCGGTAGGTGCGCGCCAGGTCGGGGTTCTTGAACGTCGAGCCGACCACCGGCAGCTTGCCGCCGGGCAGGAACAGCTTGGCCGATGCGGGGAAGTCCTTGAACCGCTGCTGGTTCGACTCGGTCTGCGCGCGGAAGGTCGGGTCGACCGTGAAGCCGTCGCGGGCGAGGCGCTCGGCGGGCTTCAGGAGGGTGCCGAGGCGCTTGGTGCCCCACCGGTCGAGCGCCGACTGCCAGGTGGCGGGGGTGCCGGGGGTGCCGACGCCGAGGCCGCTGGTGACCGCTTCCTGGAAGGGGATCGGCTTGCCGTTCTCCAGGAAGAGCCCGGAGTCGGCGGTGCGCGGGGCGGTCTCGCGGCCGTCGATGGTGCTGACCTTCCGGGTCCCGGCGTCGTAGTGCACGAAGTACCCGCCGCCTCCGACGCCCGCCGAGTACGGCTCGGTGACGCCGAGCGCGGCGGCGGTGGCGACGGCCGCGTCCACGGCGTTGCCGCCCTTCCGCAGGACCTCGATGCCGGCCGCCGAGGCGTCCGGGTCGACGCTGGCGACCGCTCCGCCGTGGCCGACGGCGACGGGCGTCTTCTCCGGTGCGGCCGGTTCCGCCGAGCGCGTGGGCGCGGGGGGCGCGGCCGCACCCACCGACACCAATACCCCTCCGACCGCCCACAGCGTCAGATTCCGTACGACAGCGCGACGCATTCGTACCTCCTGTCAACAACGGTCTGCGCAGCGTAACTTCGGATCGACCGTCGCGACAGGATCTGCTCGAACACGGGTGCGGCGGGCGGCTAGCATGCGCCCCCATGACTGACGACGTGCGCACCCTCGTCCTCGGCCTGACCGTCGGGCTGCTCGCGGCCGGCCTCGGTGCCGCCTTCGGCTGGCTCGCCCGCGGCCATCTGCTGAAGCGCAGGCTCCGTCGCAAGCAGGCCTTCTTCGGGCTGCCCGACAACGCCGAGTCGCTGCTCGTGGTGAACCGTGACGCGGGCGGGCCCGAGCTGACCGTGGTGCGCCAGGACGTGTTCGCGCTCCTGGAGCTGGCCGCGGTCGTCAAGGAGTGCGGGGCGCACTCGCAGCTCGTCGCGCACGACGCGGCCCAGCAGGGCTTCGGCGAGCGCACCGAGTTCTGCGTGGGCAACCCGGCGGCCAATCGCCGCCTGGCCGCGCACCTGCATTCCCTGCTGCCCGGTGTCCGGGTGAACGTCGATCCCGAGCCGGTGCCCGACCGCGGCGCCTTCCAGATCGGCTCCGAGCGCTACCGGCTGGAGGCCGGGCTCACGGAGTACGTGATCCTCGCCCGCCTCACCGCCGACCAGGGCCAGGACGCGCGGCCCGTCTTCCTCTTCTGCGGCCAGCGCGCGGTCACCAGCCAGGCGGCGACCCGCTATCTGGCCCGCCACCACGAGAAGCTCGCCCGCAAGCACGGCACCAACTCCTTCGTCCTGCTCCTGAAGATCGTCAATTCGCAGGCGTACGGGCCCGACGTCGTCGAACTCGTCGGGGACGTGACGCGCGCGGCGCAGACGCCACTCCCCACCCCGTCGGCCCGCACCTCCCATCGCGCCAAGTGACGCGCTCCTCACCGTGCGCCGACCGGATCGGAGCACTTACGTGATCTAGCAGGGAATTTCGGGACAACAGGCAACCCGTCCGGCCGAACGCCCCTCTCACCGTGCAGTCCACATTCGCACGGAGGTACGTTCCTTGACCCCCCAGAGCTCTTCGAGCCGCCGACGCCCCCTTCGCACCCGCCACGCGGCGACCGCGGGCCTGGCGGTGCTGGCCGCCGCCCTCACCGCCTGCTCGGGCGGCGGCGACTCGTCCGGCGCCGCCGAGGCCGCCGAGAAGCCGAAGATCTCCGTGAACCTCTCGGGTCAGCAGGCGGAGGCGGGCAAGCCCGTGCAGGTCAGCCTGGCCGACGGCCGGCTGAAGCAGGTCACGGTCGCCGACGACAAGGGCACGAAGCTGCCCGGCAAGGTCTCGGCGAACGGCTCCACCTGGACCTCGGAGCGCAAGGCGGCGCCCGGCACGGCGTACCGGGTCGAGGCGAGCACCGACAAGGGCGGCAGCGCGAAGGCCTCCTTCAGGACGGCCGCGCCCGAGCAGGTCAACAAGGTGACCCTCGCGCCGGGCAAGAACTCCACCGTCGGCATCGCCCAGCCCCTGTCGATCACCTTCGACCACCCGGTGCGGAACAAGGCCGAGGTCGAGAAGCACCTGAAGGTGACGACCTCGGACAACACGACGGGGTCCTGGGGCTGGATCAAGAACCACGACGGCAAGGACCGCGTCGACTGGCGCCCCAAGGAGTACTGGAAGTCCGGCACGAAGGTGAAGCTGGACGCCCGGCTCAACGGCATCGACTCGGGCGGCGACGACTGGTTCGTCCGCGACTACGCGACGAACTTCACCGTCGGCAGGTCCCAGGTCGTCAAGGTGAACCTGGACAGCAAGACGACGACGCTGACGCGCGACGGCAAGACCGTGAGGTCACTGCCCATGTCGGCCGGCACGCCCGGCGGCGAGAAGGCCTCCTGGGGCGGCACCTCCGTCCTGATGTCGAAGGAGGGCACGATCAACATGCGCTCCGAGACGGTCGGCCTCACCGGCAGCAACAGCTACGACAAGATGGTCGACTACTCGATGCGGCTGACCTGGTCGGGCATGTACGCGCACGCCGCCCCGTGGAACGCCTCGTACTTCGGCAACACCAACCACAGCTCGGGCTGCGTCGGCATGAGCACCGGTGACGCGGGCTGGCTCTACCGCGAGGCCCAGATAGGCGACCCCTTCGAGGTCACGGGCAGCGGCTCGAAGGGCGTCCCCGAGCCGGGCAACGGCTACGGCGAGTGGAACCTCTCCTGGTCGGACTGGCAGGCGAAGAGCGCGCTGAATTAACCGTGCCCCCTTCAACGATCGTTACCGGGGCGTAACTTACCGACGGGTTACCCCTGGTAAAGGTTCGCGGTTACCGTCGGGTCACTTTGCACTTTCAACGAGTGAGGAAGTGACCCGTGAGAGCTCCGCACCCCCACCGGGCCCTGCGTAAGACCACCGTGGGGACCGTTTCGGCGGCCCTCGTCGCCGGTGCCGCCTTCGGTCTCGCCCCGGCGGCACAGGCGGCCCCGGCCGCCGCGCCGCCGGCCGCGAGCGCCACCGACGTGCGCTTCGTCGACATACCCGGCGACGGCGGCACGATCCTCAAGGCCAACGTCTTCACTCCTCAGGGCGCGCAGCCGGGCACCCGTTACCCCGCGATCGTGCTGCCCACGAGCTGGGCGATGCCGCAGATCGAGTACGTGGCCCAGGCCCAGAAGCTCGCGAACTCCGGCTATGTCGTGGTCAGTTACAACTCGCGCGGCTTCTGGCAGTCCGGCGGCGAGATCGAGACCGCGGGCCCCGAGGACATCGCCGACGCGTCCAAGGTCATCGACTGGACCCTCGCCCACACCCCGGCCGACCCGTCGAAGGTCGGCATGGCGGGCGTCTCGTACGGCGCGGGGATCAGCCTGCTCGCCGCCGGGCACGACAAGCGGGTCAGGGCCGTCGCCGCGCTCAGCGGCTGGGGCGACCTGATCGACTCGATCTACAGCGGCCGCACCCAGCACGCCCAGGCCGCCGCCCTCCTCGGCGGCGCGGGCGCGCTCACCGGCCGCCCGAGCGCCGAACTCCAGCAGACGCTCAAGGACTTCCTCGGGTCCAACCTGGACAAGGAGGACGAGATGATCGCGTGGGGCGCGAAGCGCTCCCCCGCCACCTACCTCGACGAGATCAACGAGAACGGCGCGGCGGTCATGCTCGGCAACGCCTGGGGCGACACGCTCTTCCCGCCGAACCAGTACGCGGAGTTCTACGAGCGGCTGACAGGACCGAAGCGCCTGGAGTTCCGCCCCGGCGACCACGCGACGGCCGAGGCGACCGGCCTGCTCGGCCTGCCCAACGACACCTGGACCTCCACCCAGCGGTGGTTCGACCACTACCTCAAGGGCGCGGACAACGGCATCGACAAGGAGCAGCCCGTCCAGCTCAAGTCCCGGTCCACCGGCGGCTACGAGGGCTACCCGGACTGGAAGTCGGTCGGCCCCACCCGCCAGAAGATCGCCATGGCGGGCTCCACCACGATCCACGCGAACGTCGACTCGGGCGCCAACGGCGGCATCGCGATCCTCTCGAACGCCCTGGAGCAGTTCCTCAAGATCCCGCCGACGGCCTCGGTGCCGCTGCTCCCGCGCCGCTACACGGGCGTCTGGCAGTCGGAGCGGTACGCGTCGGCCCAGCGGGTGCGGGGGACGGCGAAGCTGCACACCACGCTCACCAGCACCAAGGAGAGCGGCACCCTCGTCGCGTACCTCTACGACGTGGGGCCGCTCGGCCTCGGCAAGCTGGTCAGCAACGCGCCGTACACCTTCCACGGCAAGACGCCGGGCCGGCCGTTCGGCGTCGACCTGGAGCTGTTCTCCACGGCCTACGACGTACCGGCGGGCCACCGGCTCGCCCTGGTGGTCGACACGGTCGACCCGCTCTACATCGAGCACAACCCGTCCGGCGCGCAGCTGACCTTCTCCTCGCCGGCGACGGACCCGTCCTACCTGTCCGTTCCCCTGCGCGAGCAGTGATCTCCGGCTGCTGCCGGGTGGGCCTGTTTCAGCTACCGCGTACCTGGCAGCAGCGTCCCTGGTTCCGCCGGGGCCACGTCCGCGGCCTCGGTCTTGGGGTTGCGCCGCTGACGCTTGGACACCCACTGGGCGAACCACGACAGCAACATGCACATCCCGATGTAGATCGGTGAGATCACCATGACAACGGGGATGAACGGCAAATCGTAGTCGAGGTTCGACGCGATGAGCTTCCCGGCATGGAGGAACTCCTCGTAGGTGATCAGATATCCGAGCGAGGTGTCCTTCAGGGCCACCACCAGCTGGCTGATGATGGCGGGCAACATGGCCCGCACGGCCTGCGGTACGAGGACGTGTCCCATGACCTGTGTCTTGCGCATTCCGAGTGCGTAGGCTGCCTCCCGCTGCCCCCTCTCCACGGAGTTGACGCCGGATCGGAAGACCTCGGCGAGTACGGAGCCGTTGTAGAGCGTGAGCCCGGCGACGAGCGCGGGCAGCGGCTGGACCTTCAGCGCCACGAAGACGAAGAAGATCATCACAAGCACGGGCATCGCGCGGAAGAACTCCACGACGAGCGTGGCCGCCCAGCGCACGGGCCGGTGGTCGGAGAGGCGCCCCATGGCGAGCAGGCCGCCGAGCGCGAGGGCGAGGACCGCGGAGATCGCGAAGGCCTTGAGCGTGTTGCCGAGGCCGCGCAGGAGGAGTTCCTGGATGCCCTGGTACTCGAAGGGCGCCCACTTCGTGGCGGTGAACTGGTCGGTGTCGAAGAGCAGGTACAGGAGCCAGCCGACGAGCGCGAGGACGAGCAGGGTGGAGAGCACCCCGTACAGCCTGTGGCGCCGGACGGTCCGCGGTCCCGGGATGTCGTAGAGGGCGGTGGAATCGTGGGAGAGGGCTTTCATCGGGCGACTCCCCAGCGCTTTTCGAGGACATTGAAGATCGCGCTGATGGCGAGGGTGATGATGAGGTAGCCGAGGGCGATCCAGACGAACGTCCAGATGATGTTGTAGCCCAGCTCGCTGAGCGTCTTGTACGTACCGAGCAGCTCGGTGACGCTGAACGCGCCCGCGATCGCCGAGTTCTTGGCCAGCGCGATGAGGTTGGAGCCGACCGGCGCGATGACGGACCGGAAGGCCTGCGGCAGCACGACCATCGACAGCGTCTGGCCGAAGGTCATGCCGAGGCTTCTGGCCGCCTCGCCCTGCCCCTTGGGCACGGTGTTGATGCCGGACCTGAGCGCCTCGCAGATGAAGGCGGAGGTGTAGCAGCCGAGGGCGAGCACGGCGAACACCTTGAAGGGCAGGACGAGTCCGAAGCGCGGCAGACCGAGCAGCACCGCGAAGAAGAGCAGCGTGAGCGGGGTGTTGCGCAGGACCGTCACCCATACCGTGCCGAACGCCCGGAAGGACCCCACGGGCGCCACCCGGAACGACGCCATGACGAAGCCGAGGACGAGCGCGAGGACCGAGGCGTAGACGGTGAGTTCGACGGTGCCGAGGAAGCCCTCGCCGAACGTGGAGAAGTTGTCTGTCAGTACGTCCACGACGCCTCCTCAGCTCGCCGGGTAGCGGTCGATGGCGGGCGGTTTCGGCGCCGGGACTCCGGAGAGGCCGAGCGTGGCGTCGTACGCCTTCTTCCAGTCGCCGTTCTTCTCGCCCGCGGCGAGGGCGTCGTCGACGGCGAACCGGAGGGCGTTGTCGCCCCGGGGCACCCCGATGCCGTACGGCTCCTCGGAGAACGGCCTGCCGACCACCTTCAGTTCGTCGGGCACCTTGGCCGCGTAGCCGATCAGGATCGCGTCGTCGGTGGTGACGGCGTCGACCTGATAGGTCAGCAGGTTGTCGACGCAGACCGAGTACGTGTCGTACGCGACGAGGGTGGCCTTCGGGTGGTCCTTCTGGATGCGCTGGTACGGGGTCGACCCCGCGGCCGAGCAGACGCGCTTGCCGGCCAGGTCCCCCGGTCCCTCGATGTCGTCCTCGTCGCTGCGCACCAGCAGGCCCTGGCCCGCCATGTAGTAGGGGCCGCCGAAGCCGACGAGCTTCTTGCGCTTGTCGTTGATGGTGTAGGTGCCGACGTAGTAGTCGATCTGCCCGTTCTGCAGGGCGGTCTCGCGGTTCGCCGACGCGATGGTCTTGAACTCGATCCTCTTGGGATCGAGGCCGAGCGAGGCGGAGACCATCTTGGCGATCTCGATGTCGAAGCCGGAGTAGGTCCCGGTCGCCGGGTCCTTCTCGCCGAGGTAGGGCTGATCCTCCTTGGCGCCGACGATGAACCGGCCGCGGCTCTTCGCCTTCTTCCAGGTCCCCGACTCCGGCAGCTGGAAGCCGGTCGCCACCCGGTACTTCGGCAGTTCGTCGGCCGCGGGTCCCTTGGTCGGCGGGCTTCCCTCCTTGCCGCACGCGGCGGCGGTGAGGGCGGCGGCGACGAGGGCCACGAGCAGCCGCGTCGTACGCATGGTGTGTCGCTTCACGAGCACGTCCCCCCGTCAGTGCTTGAGGATCTTGGAGAGGAAGTCCTTGGCGCGTTCGCTCTCCGGGCGGGTGAAGAAGTCCTCGGGGGTCCGGTCCTCGACGATGCGGCCGTCGGACATGAAGACGACGCGGTTGGCCGCGGAGCGGGCGAAGCCCATCTCGTGGGTGACGACGACCATGGTCATGCCCTCCCGCGCGAGCTGCTGCATGACTTCGAGGACCTCGTTGATCATCTCGGGGTCGAGGGCCGAGGTCGGCTCGTCGAAGAGCAGCGCCTTGGGGTCCATGGCCAGCGCGCGGGCGATGGCGACGCGCTGCTGCTGGCCGCCGGAGAGCTGCACCGGGTACTTCTCGGCGTGCGCGGACAGGCCCACGCGCTCCAGGAGTTCGCGGGACCGCTTCTCGGCCTCGTCCTTCCTGCGGCCCCGCACCTTGATCTGTGCCAGGGAGACGTTCTGGAGGACGGTCTTGTGCGCGAAGAGGTTGAAGGACTGGAAGACCATGCCGACTTCGGCGCGGAGCCTCGCGAGTGCCTTGCCCTCGGCGGGCAGTGGCTGCCCGTCGAGCCTGATCTCTCCCGACTGGATGGTTTCGAGCCGGTTGATCGTTCGGCAGAGTGTTGACTTGCCCGACCCCGACGGGCCGATGACCACGACCACCTCCCCCTTGCCGACGGTGAGGTTGATGTCCTGGAGGACATGCAGCTCTCCGTAGTACTTGTTCACATCACGCAGCTCGATCAAAGGATCGACGGCCATGGCAAGACCTGCCCACTCTCAGCTGTGTACGTCCGCGCAAACTATCCACGTGAAAACGGGACTTACTGGACGACACGCACTTATGGGCATTAACCGTATTTGAGGCAATTCCGGTTACGTCTGCCGCGCCGGAAGCCCGTCGCTCACGTCTCGGAGGCCTCTCCGTAGACCTGCGACAGCTGCGGCGCCCCCTGCACCGCCCAGTCGAGCCCCGCCTCGACGACGTGGATGTCCCGCCCGGTCCTCAGCCGCACGACGGGGCTGCCGCCCGGCCAGACGTGCCAGGTCGCGCCCGGTACCGTCCGCACCACGACGGAGCCCAGGTACAGCCCCGCGTCGTTGCCGAGCCAGGGCAGCAGCTCGGGGTCGTCGCGCCAGCGCGGCAGGAGCTGGTCCAGGGCCGCCAATGACGCCGGGGAGTCGTCCAGTTCGAACCCGGCGGCGCTCGCCTGGGACCGGAGCAGCTCGCACTCGGAGAGCAGCGCGGCCACGCCGTCCGGATCCTCCTCGAACGCGGCCGCGAGCCCCTCGGCCCCGTCCGTCGCGGAGTGCCGCCTGCGCCACTTGTCGAGGAACGGGATGTTCATGGTCGGCCTCTCCGTCGGGTGGCGCCCGCCGGATGCGCGGCCTGGCGCTGATTCCGTATGTCCAAGTCCGTAGGTCCAAGAATGTATCTTGCATCAGTTGATCACGGAATGAGCGGATCGGGGCGGGGTACCCGTGACAGCCCGCGGGGGTCGGTTCCGCTCGGTCCGGAGGTGGGCGATGGTGTGGTGGGCGTGGTTGATCGCCGTGGTCGTCGTGGTGGGGCTGCTGGCCGCCGCGGTGATCGGTGTACAGGCCCGGCGGCGCGGCGGAGGCGTGATCGTGGTGCGCAGGGGCCGCGGGTCCGGACGGGGGAACGCCCGATGACGGCGCCCGTCCCCGCGCTGATCCCGGCCACCGACCTCACCAAGCGCCCGGTGGTCACACTGGACGGCGAGGCGGTCGCCCAGGTCAAGGACGTCGTGCTGGACGGGGCGGGCGGCCGGATCGCCGGCTTCACCCTGGCCGGCCGGGGCCTGCTGTCCGGGCCGCTGCGCAAGAGCGTCCCCTGGTCGGCCGTGCACGCCCTGGGCACGGACGCCGTGATGATCACCTCGGCCGACGCGCTGGAGGACCGCTCCGCCGTCGCCTCCGGAGAGGAGGCGTCCGGCGGCCTGCTCCGCGGGGCCCGCGTCCTGACGGACCAGGGGGTCCAGGTGGGCACGGTGCTCGACGTGGTGGTCGAGGCGGGCCGTGAGGGCCGGGTGGCCGGCATCGAGATGGCCTCCACGGAGGCGCTGGGCCGCCATGAGCGCAAGGTCTTCCTGCCCCTCGGCGAACGCTCGGCGATGACGGGCGACACGCTGGTGATCCCCGCCCGCGACACGGAGCACGCGGTGGACGAGCTGAGCGAGCTGGTGGCGGTGGTGGGGAGTCGGCGCGGATGGCTCGCGGACGCGGGAGATCCGCCCAGGCCCCTCACCGACGCGAACCGGCCCGGCGCTGCCGGGGAAGCGTGGGAAACCGGGGAAACCGGGAAGGGGCGGATCTCATGATGCTGCTCAGTCAGGCCGTGGGGCGCCCGGTCGTCAGCGCGGCCGACGCCACGCACATCGGTACGGTCGCCGGGCTCGTCGTCTCGCCGCCGGAAGAGGCATTGATCACCGCCATCCGGCTGAACGGCGTCAAGGGCGGTGCCGACGTCGTCGCCTGGGCGGACGTGCACGCGGTGGGGCCGGACGCGGTCGTCGTCGGGGCGGCGTCGGCGGCCCGGTTCGCCTCCACGGACTCGCCCGAGAGCCAGGACCTGCTCGGCAAGCGTCTGCTGACGGAGCTGGGCGACGCCGTCGGAACCCTGACCGACGTCACCTTCGACCCGGAGTCCGGCCGCGTCCACACCCTCCACACCTCCCGGGGCCATCGCGTCCCCGGCTCCCACCTGCTCGGCATCGGCTCGTACGCGGTGGTGATCCGAGCGGCCGACGAGGCCGCCAGCCGGGCCTGACCCGCGCGCCATGACCGCGTGCGCCATGACTCGTGCGCCATGACCCCGGCGGCTGTCGACCGGGGTTGTACACCCGTGGTCGATTCCCGGCGTACGGCCTCCTGGCTACGATCGGCGCATGTCAGCCACCCCGCCGATATCCCTGCTCAAGCACGCGCCGCCGGGCGTCTGGGCGGCCGTCGCCTGGTGCCTCGGCACGGCCTCCGGCGCCCGTGCGTACTACGGGATCTCGTGGCTGCCGACCAGCACGCAGGAGGCACCAGGGCCGTGGGAGTGGCTGCTCGTGGCCGTCGCGACGGGCATGGCGCTGTCCGTCGTCCGGCTGCTGAGCCGCCACCCGCTGGTGGCCCTCGGACTGCTCGTCGCCGCCTCGTACGCCGCGACGCTCGCGATCGGCGCCACCAACATAGGGTTCGCGCAGTACGCGTCGGTCGACATCGCCATGGGCTACGTCGTGGCGACCGGGGCCCGCCGGGCCCGCGCCACCGCCGTCGTCCTGGCGCTCTGCGTCCTGCCCGGCTACGCCCTGCTGCGCCGGCTCCTCGGCCTCCCCCTCCGCCTTGACCACACCATCAGCTCCAGCTGGTCGGACTGGCAGACCGTCGCCCTGACGGCCGCCGTCGCCTGGCTGGTCGGCAACTCGGTGCGGCAGGCCCGCGCCCACACGGAGCGGCTCGGCGCGCAGGCCGCCGCACAGGCCGTCACCGCCGAACGGCTGCGCATCGCACGGGAGATGCACGACACGGTGGCGCACAGCATCGGCATCATCGCGCTGCAGGCGGGCGCGGCGGCGCGGGTCGTCGAGACCCAGCCTGCGGGCGCGCGCGAGGCGATGGTCGCGGTGGAGAAGGCGGGCCGGGAGACCCTGGCCGGGCTGCGCCGGATGCTGGGCGCGCTGCGGGAGAGCGACGGTGACGGCGGCGGTCGAGGCCCTGACGGGGCGCGGGAGACGGCGCCTCGCGGCCCGGCCGAGGGCCTCGCGGACGTGGCACGGCTCGCCGCGTCGACGACGGCCGCGGGGGTGCGCGTGGACGTGGTGTGGCGCGGCGAACGGCGGCCGCTGCCCGCGGACGTCGACCTGTCGGCGTTCCGCATCATCCAGGAGTCCGTCACCAACGTGGTGCGGCACGCGGGCGTCACGTCCTGCACGGTGTCCGTGGACCACCACGACGAGGAGGTCGTCATCGAGATCGAGGACTCCGGGCGGGCCCGCGCCGGCGCGCGGCCGCACGGCAGCGGATACGGCCTGCTCGGCATGCGTGAGCGGGTCGCCCTGCTGCACGGCGAGTTCAGTGCCGCGCCACGCCCCGAAGGCGGCTTCCGGGTGAGCGCCCGGCTGCCCGTCCCGGCCACGGCGGACGCCCGATGACGATCCGCGTCCTGCTGGTCGACGACCAGCCCCTCGTCCGCACCGCCCTGAGCATGGTCATCACCGAGGCCCCGGACATCGAGGTCGCGGGCGAGGCGGCCTCGGGCGACGAGGCGGTCCGCCGGTGCGCCGAACTGCGCCCGGACGTCGTGGTGATGGACATCCGGATGCCCGGCATGGACGGCATCGAGGCCACCCGGCTCATCACATCGGGCCCGGCGCCCGCGCACGTCGTCGTCCTGACCACGTTCGACGACGACGATTACGTGTACGGGGCGCTGCGCGCGGGGGCCGCCGGATTCCTCGTGAAGGACATGGCCCTGGACGACATCCTCGCGGCGGTGCGGACCGTCGCGACCGGCGACGGCCTGCTCGCGCCGAGCGTCACGCGCCGTCTGATCAAGGAGTTCGCGGACCGCCCCGTGCACACGCCGCCGCGCGACGCGCCGGTCGAGGGCATCACGGACCGCGAGCGCGAGGTGCTCACCCTGGTCGGCCGCGGCCTCTCGAACACCGAGATAGCCGGGGAGCTCTGCCTCAGCGTCGCCACCGCGAAGACGTATCTGACCCGGCTGCTCGCCAAGCTCGGCGCCAGGGACCGGGTGCAGCTGGTGATCATCGCGTACGAGAAGGGGCTGGTGTCGGCGGAGCGCTGACGGACCGGTCGGCGCGGTCGGCGACTTCGCGCCGCCCCCGGGCGAGTTCGTGTCGTGTTCACGCTCTCCTCATTGACTCGTCCCCCGCGCCTCCTTAGCTTCATGGCGCATCTGCCAATACGGGAGGGGTCCGTCGTGCGCCGACACATCTGGGGGGCGGCCGCCGTGCTCGCCCTGCTCACGGGCCTCGTACCCACGGCGTCGGCGCAGGCCGCCGCCCCGCGCGGAGCCGGGCCGCTCCCCCTGGAACGGCTCTTCGACAACCGTGCGGTGAGCGACGACGCCCGGCCCGCCGACGCGGACTTCGACGGGTCGGGCCGCTCGCTGTCCGCGCGGGACCTGGCGTCGGCGGGCTGGACTCCGGGGCGTTCGCTCGCCGTCGACGGGGCCCGCCTCACCTGGCCGCGCACCGCGCCGGGCGCCCCGGACAACGTGCGCGCCGACGGGCAGTCGGTGCGACTGCGCGGCCGTGGCGACGCCCTGGCCTTCCTGGTCGCGGGCACGGGCGGCGAGGCGAGCGGCACGGGGACGGTCCGGTACCGGGACGGCTCGCGCGGCGGTTTCCGGCTCACCGCGCCGGACTGGCGTTCGGGCCCGCTCGCCACGAAGTCCGTGGCCCTGCCGCACATCAACACGCCCGGCGGCCAACTCGCCGAGAAGGCGCGGCTCTACGTCGTTTCGGTGCCGCTGGCCCGGGGGCGCGAGGTCGCCTCGGTGGAGCTGCCGCGCGACCCCGGCGCCGCCGACCTGCACGTGTTCGCCCTGTCGGTGCGGACGGAGGCGAGGGGCTGGACGGGCACCTGGTCGGCGTCGGCCTCGGGCTACACGGCGGTGGGTCCCTGGGCCGACCGGACCGTGCGGCTCGTCGTCCACACGAGCACGGGCGGGCCGCGGGTCCGTGTCCGGCTCGACAACACCTTCGCGGCGGCCCCGGTACGGATCGGCAGCGCGACGGTGGCGGTGCAGGAGTCCGGGGCGGGCGCGCGGGGCGAACCCCGGAGGCTGTCCTTCCGCGGCTCTTCCGGGACGGAAATCCCGGCGGGCGCCCAGGCGTTCAGCGATCCGCTCGGCTTCGACGTGCCCGCCGACGCGAACCTCCTGGTCAGCTTCCACCTGCCGGGCCCCGTGGCGGCGGCGCCCGTGCACAGCCAGGCCGTGCAGCGGTCGTACGTCAGCGTCCCCGGCGACCACACGGCGGACGGCTCCCCCGCCGCGTACACCTCGACGATCACGACGTGGCCGCTGCTCACCGGCGTCGACGTGGGCGGCGGGCCCGGGTCCGTGGTGCTGCTCGGCGACTCGATCACGGACGGCGCGAAGTCCACGCAGGACGCCAACAGGCGCTGGCCCGACGTCCTGGCGGACCGCCTCCGGAACCAGTCCGCCGTCCCGCGCTACGGAGTGCTCAACCAGGGCATCTCCGCGAACCGCGTGATCGCCGACCGCTATCCCGGCGACGGCGTCTCCACCGACACGGGCGGCGTGAGCGCCCTGCACCGCCTCGACCGCGATGTCCTCGCCCAGACGTCGGCACGCACCGTCGTTGTCTTCGAGGGGGTCAACGACGTGCGCTGGGGCGCCTCGGCGGACCAGGTGATCGCCGGTCTGCGGGAGATCGCGGACCGCTCCCACGCGCGCGGGCTGCGGGCCGTGGCGGCGACGATCGCACCGTGCGAGGGCGAGAGGCTCTGCACCGGGGCCGCCGACGCACAGCGGGAGAAGGTCAACGCCTACCTGCGGGGCACGGACGACTTCGACGCCGTGCTCGACTTCGACGCGGTGCTGCGCGATCCCGCGCACCCGGCGCGCATCCTCCCCGCCTACGACAGCGGGGACCACCTGCATCCGGGCGACGCGGGGCTCGCGGCACTGGCGGAGTCGGTGGACCTGCGCCTGCTCGTGCCCTGAGGCCCTGGAGCGTGTCCTAGACGTCCAGGTCGACCACCACCGGCGCGTGGTCCGACGCTCCCTTGCCCTTGCGCTCCTCACGGTCCACGTAGGCATCGGAGACGGCCTTCGCGAACGGCTCGTTCCCGTACACGAGGTCGATGCGCATGCCCTTGTTCTTCGGGAAGCAGAGCTGGCGGTAGTCCCAGTACGTGAACGGGTGGTCGTACTTGAGGGGGCGCGGCACGACGTCCGTCAGGCCCGTCTCGCGCAGGGAGGCGAGTGCGGCGCGCTCGGCGGGGGTGACGTGCGTGGAGTCCACGAAGAGCGCGGGGTCCCAGACGTCGTCGTCGGTCGGCGCGACGTTGAAGTCGCCGAGGACGGCGAAGGGGCGGGAGCCGCCCGCGTCCCCGGCGACCGCGGCCTTCAGCGCCTCGAACCACTGGAGCTTGTACGCGTAGTGCGCGTGGTCGACCTCGCGGCCGTTCGGCACGTACACCGACCAGAGGCGGACCGGGCCGCAGGTCGCGGAGACGGCGCGGGGCTCCTGCACCCCGTCGTACCCGGGGTCGCCCGGCAGGCCCCTGACGATGTCCTCAAGGCCGACCTTGGAGATCAGCGCCACGCCGTTCCACCGGCCGGTCGCGTGGACCGCCGACTCGTACCCCAGCTCGCGGAGGGCTTCGGTGGGGAAGCCCTCGGCCGTCGTCTTGGTCTCCTGTATGCACACGACGTCGGTGCCGGTGGCCTCCAGCCAGGCCAGGAGCCTCGGCAGACGAGCGGTGATCGAGTTCACGTTCCAGGTCGCAATGCGCATGCCTCACAACCTACCGGGCGGCACTGACAGTCACAGAGCGGCCGACTCCCCCGGCGTCAGACGCAGGTGCTCGGCCCCGCCGAGGGCGCCGATCTGGTTGTCGTAGATCGGCCGGGCGAGGTCGGTGAGGAGCGCGTCGTGGATGTCGTAGGCGCGCCGGGGCTTGACCTCGCGTACGTAGTCGATCACTTCGGAGATCTTGCTCCAGGGGGCCATGACGGGCAGCATCAGCGTCTCGACGGGCTGGTCGGGGACGGTGAGCGCGTCGCCGGGGTGGAACACCGAGCCGTCCACCAGATACCCCACGTTCGTGATCCGGGGGATGTCCGGGTGGATGACCGCGTGCAGCTCGCCGTGCACCTGGACGTCGAACCCGGCGGCCGTGAACGTGTCGCCGTGCCCGACGGTGTGGACGCGCCCGGGGAAGGCCGCCGAGATCTTGTCCGCGACGGACCTGAGCGTCCAGATCTCGGCGTCGGGGCGGTCCTCCAGGGCGGCCCGCAGCCGGCCCTCGTCGAAGTGGTCCGGGTGTTCGTGCGTGACGAGGATCGCGTCGGCGCCGAGCGCCGCGTCGTCCTCGCTGAAGCCGCCGGGGTCGACGACGAGCGTGCGTCCGTCCTTTTCGAGACGCACGCACGCGTGGGACTTCTTCGTGAACGTGATGCGCTCCGCGCGCGTGGAGTGGGTGTCGGGAGAAGTCGTCATGCCTCCCATCCTGCTACTCCTGCGGCGTGGTTTCCTCACGGATCACGGCCTGCGCGACCTTGAAGGCGGAGTTCGCCGCGGGGACGCCGCAGTAGACGGCGGCCTGGAGCAGGACTTCCTTGATCTCCGCCGGGGTGAGGCCGTTGCGCAGCGCGGCCCTGGTGTGGAAGCCGAGCTCGTCGAGGTGGCCGCCCGCGACGAGCGCGGTGAGCGTGACGCAGCTGCGGGAGCGGCGGTCCAGGCCTGGCCGGTTCCACACCTCGCCCCAGGCGTAGCGCGTGACGAGCTGCTGGAAGTCTCCGGAGAAGTCGTCCGCGGCGTCGAGCACCCGGTCGACGTGCGCGTCACCCAGCACCTCACGACGGACCTTCATCCCCGCCTCGTACAGATCGGGACCGGCCCCGCCCGGCACGGCCGCGGGCTGCTCCGCGGCCGCGATCTCGGCGACGGGCGCGACGGGCGGCGGGGCGAGGACGGGCTTGACGGGCGGCGCGGAGATGGCCGACTGGCCGACGGTCGCCTCGGTGGCGGGCTGCCAGGCCGACGAGAAGTGGCGTACGAGGAGGTCGGTGACCGCGGCGGGCTGCTCGACCGGCGCGAGGTGCGAGGCGCCCGGCACGACGGCGAGCCGCGCGTCGGGGATCCCGGCGACGAGCGTGCGGGCCTCCCCCTGCCCCGTGACCTGGTCCTCGGACCCCACGAGCACCAGCGTCGGCACCCCTATCCGGCCCAGCTCGGCGCGCACGTCGAAGGCGGCGAGGGCCTCGCAGGCGGCGATGTAGCAGCCGGGGTCGGTGGTCCGCACCATCTGCACGGCCCAGTCGGTGATGGCGGGCTGGGCCGCGGCGAAGCCGGGCGTGAACCAGCGGTCGGGGGCGGAGCGGGCGATGGGGTCGAGACCGTTGCTGCGCACGATCACGCCGCGCTGGCGGAACTCGTCGGCCGTACCGAACCGCGGCGACGCGGCGATCAGCGCGAGCGAGGCGACGCGCTGCGGGTGCCGGAGCGCGAGCTCGACGCCGATGGCGCCGCCGAAGGCACAGCCCGCGTACCCGAAGCGCTGCACGCCGAGCTCGTCGAGCGTCGCGAGCAGCCGCTCGGCGAGCTCCCCCACGGACCCGCACGGGTGCGCGGGCGCCCCGCCGTGCCCCGGCATGTCGAACCGGAAGACCCGCCAGTGCCGGATCAGCTCGGGTATCTGCCGGTCCCACATGTGCCATGTGGTACCAAGTGAGGCACCCAAGATCAGGACGGGCGCGTCTTCTGGCCCGTCAAAGCGGTATTGCAGGGTGTTCGTCGGTGTCTCACTCACCCGCCCGACCCTCTCATCTGTCACGACAGCCCCTATGAGCGGGGTCCAGCGTAGGGGGCCGGTTACCGAGCAGCGACGTCGTGGAGGTTGGCGGCGGAGACACCGGATCGACAGCGGCGCGCCTTGAGGGCGAACCTCCGAAAGGCGGTTACGTCCGAGAGGCCGAAACATGGTGGCAGTTGGTCCAGGTGCAGCCCGAGGTGGCCATGAAGATGATGGCGGCCCGTTCGACAGCTCGTTCCGGAAGGACGTCCCATGCGCCAGGTCACCCCGCTCGGCTTGTTCGGCGACAGCTCCAGCCAGTCCCATTTCACCGGCCGCGCAGACGAGATCCGGGAACTCTCCGGCCAGCTGCCCGTGAACGAACGCGGACGCGTGGCGGAATACCTGCGGACGGCACCTGTGATCATCGCTCTCATGGGATTCACCGAGGACGTCGTGGGGACCGAATTCTCCGTCATGGGCGGGTCGGCCCTGCACAGTGACGGAACCTTCTACTGGCGCCGCGACACAGCCGAGTACGTGGAGACCTACGGCACGGGTCTTCCCTCCGCATTCATGGAACACGGTGCCCGACTGGCATGGCGGGTGCCCTCCCTCACCGACGAAGAGGTACTGGAGATCGACGACTTCTTCATGTTTCTCCGCGCACGGACCAAAGGGACCAGCTGGTGATCGGTACCTGCCGTCGACGGTCCACGTCTGTACCAATCGGTCCCTGTCCCGGCACAGCGGGCGAGCTGGTTGACGCAACCCGCTGGGCCTCGGCGGTCAAGCAGTAGAAGACGATTTAGCGTAGCGACCGGTCGTCCTGCACCATGCGGACGGCACGAAGGTGACCTGCACCAAGCAGAGCGACGGCAGCTACAGCGCGCCGGAGGGCACGCCTTACAAACTGTCGGCTACGACCGACAGCTACCGCCTGGCGCCGAACAACGAGGGACCGGGAGATGGCCTCCATCTCGCCTACGCGCCGAACGGGCGGATAGCGTCAGTCTCTGATGCCGAGGGCCGTGTGCGCCGGCGCGACGACTCCTGCAGGACGGCTCCCGGACCCTGCCGGCCCACACGCCCGCGGGCAACGCCGACTACTGCCAGAACCCGGCCGGCAAGGCCGACGGCGACAAGATCCGCACCAGGACCGACGCCGTCAGCGGCATGAAGACCAGCTACATGGGGGTGGTCGGATCACGGCCGGCTCACCTCGCTCACGGTCGGCGACCTCAACTACCGGTGCGGGCACGGGCTTCAACCGTGAGCCTCGGGGCACTCTCAACTCCATGCCCTGGGACGGGAAGACCTCCTGCTACCTCACCGATGCGCTCGGCTCCGTCATCACGGTCGCGGACGAGGCCGGCGAGAGGGTCACCACGTACTCCTACAGCAGCGACCGAGGACGCCGATGGGTGACGCAGTCAGAGGTACGCGTAATTTCTCCGCAATAGTGCTCGTGGGAGGGGGCTGCGCATGCATCGCAGGGGCGATTTCCGGTGACGCGGTCCCGATCGCACTTGGGGCGATAGCCGTAGCGAGTGGAGTGGTTCTCGCTGTTCTCGCTCTTCTCGCCCACCGGAAGACCCGCTCCTGAACCGTGCTCGCTCACGTCGCCGGCGGTACGGGCATCGCCAGCCAGGGCGGCGGCGTAGTGACGACGGACGCCTCAACTGCCCCGACCCCTCAGGCCAAGAGAACCAGTCACCCACCGCAGAAGGAGGAGCAGTAGGCGCCATGAGGGTGCAGATTGCGGCTGCGGTGCTTCATCTCGCGGGTCCCAGAGGGGAGCCATGGCATATGTGGCTCGCAGCCGGGACCGCATTCGTCTTTATTGCTCTCCTTGGCCTTTACGTGCGCCGGGATCGCCGGCGGCACCGGAAGTGAACAGCGAGAGCATGCCGGTCCCCCCGGGCTGGACACGGGGAACGTGCTTGTGGCGATGCCTGCGGGGGCTCGGCCGAGAACTGAGTGGGACCAGCCGCGCCCGGTACGGCAGCAGGGCCCGGGCTGCGCGTCGCGGTCCGGGCCCTGATCCGTGCGGTGCCGCCCTGCGGCGGCAGCGCGTCAGCTCTGTGCGGTGTCGTCGCTCGTCTGCCCGGCGTCGCCCTCGGCCGCGCCCACCTTCTCGCGCATCTTGCGCACCAGCTCCGCCTTCTGGTCGGCGGCACCCTGGCGGTCGAGGTTGCGGTGCGGACCGTTGTTCTGCCGCTCGGCGCGGGACAGCCTCTTGCGCTTGCCGCCACCCATGCCGACAGGGTTGTTGATGTTCTTGCTCACGGGTTCTCCCGAAATGGTGTGAAGTGATCTACGGATTCATCGGTGGGGGACGGGCGCGGCGACGTCGAAGGACGTCAGCAGGGGCCCGTCACGCTCTCACTCGTAAATCGGCGTCTGGAAGAACATGACCGAGACGTTACCCGGTTCTGTCGGCTCCGCACACCAAGTTGTTCCGGATCCTGCGGCGCCGTCCGAGGCCGCACCTGCGTGAACGGCGTCGATCCAGACCGTGTGGACCTCAGAAGACGCTCCGACTGCCAGGAGGTCTCGCGGCGCGGGTCACCCCGACGGCAGCTCGGCCCGGCGTACGGCGGGAGAGGCGAGGCGGACCGTGGCGCCGAGGGCGGTGAGCAGTGCGGAGGTCAGGAACGTGGGGGCGGTGCCCCAGAGCGCCACCGCTCCGCCGAACACGGCGTAGGCGAGAGGGCCGAGGCCGAAGCTCGCGAGGCTGATGACGGACATGACGCGGGCGAGGTACGCGGGGTCCGCCGACGCCTGGACCAGCGCGGCGGTCAGGCCGCCCGCGACGCCGAACACGAGTCCCGCCACGGCTCCGAGCCCCGCGGCGACGGTCAGGGCGTCGGTCGCCGCCAGGCAGCCGATGGCCGCCGAACCGATGGTCAGGGCGGTGATCTGGACGAGTCCGGCGCGGGGCGGTCTGCGCAGGACGATCAGCAGCAGGGCGCTCGCCCCTGCGCCGACGCTGAAGGCGCCCACGATCCAGCCCACCCCGGAGGCTCCCCAGCCGCGTTCGTCGGCGAGCAGGACGAGGCCGAGGTTGAGGGGGCCGCTCGTGCCGAGGGTCACGAGGAAGCTGCTGAGGGCGAGCGGGCCGATGAGGGGGTGGTGCCGGATGTAGCGCAGTCCGGCGGCCAGTTCGTTCCCGGTGCGGCCGGAGCCGGAGCCGGAGCGGGTCGCGGTGACCGGCCGCCCGGCGCGTTCGTGTCCGGTGCTGGCGGAGTTCGCGCGGGTCTCGGTGACCGGCAACCCCGCGCTTTCGTGTCCGGTTCCGCCGGAGCCGGAGCGAGCCCCGGTGACCTGCGGCCCCGCGCATTCGTGCCCGGTGCCGCCCGAGTCGGAGCGAGCCCCGGTGACCGGCAACCCCGCGCGTTCATGCCCGGTGCCGCCCGAGCCGGAGCGAGCCCCGGCGACCGGCGGCCCCGCGCATTCGTCCCCCGTGCCGCCCGAGCCCGGGCGGACCCCGGCGACCGGCCACCCCACCGTGACCCGGACCGTCATCAGGAGTGCCAGGGACACCGCGAACAGGGTGCCCGCGAGGGTGAAGGCCGTCGGTGGGCCTTCGGCTGCCATGGCCAGGCCCGCGGCCGGTGGGCCCAGGGTGCCGCCGAGCCGCATCGCGAGTGCGTACATGCCCTGGAGGCGCACCAGTTGGGTGGGGTGCGTGATGCGGGGCGGGAGGGAGCTCACGGCCGGGATGAAGACGGCGTCGACCATGCCGAAGACCAGCGCCACGACCAGTAGCAGCCACACGCCGGGGGAGGTGAGCGCCAGCACCGCGGCCGCCGCGAGGATGGTGAGGCAGCGGACCGTGTCGCTGACGACGACGACCCGGCGCAGCCCGTACCGGTCGGAGACCAGGCCGCCGCCGAGCATCAGGACGGCGCGCGGCACCGCCCCCACGAACAGGACGAGGCCCACCTGCGCCGGCCCTGTGGCCTGGCTCGCCGCCCAGCCCAGGGAGAGGAAGTAGACGCTGTCCCCGATGGCGGAGGCCGTGTAGGCGGTCAGCCAGCGCAGCACGTTCGGGTCGCGGTGGGCGGGCTTCGTGGTGTCCTGCGGCGCGGTCGTCGTCTCAACCGGCTGCACGTGACTCCCCTTTCTCTGCCGCCTCCGATACCTCTCCCTTCTCTACCGCCTCCGGCACCTCTCCCTTCTCTTTCACCTCCGGTGCCTCACCTGCCTCTGCCGTTTCCGCTTTCGCCGCTTTCCCCGCGGCGCCGGTGCGCAGCCGCAGCGCTCCGCTGACGTACCGGGCGACGGCCTCGGGGCCCGGGACGCTCAGCCGCTCCTCGTACGTGCCGCTGGCGGCCTCGTACGACAGTCCCGGGCGGGGCAGCACGATCTGGTGGCCGTCCTCGCGGAGGGTTTTGATGTTCCGCCGGACCGCGGGGTTGCCCAGCATCTGTTCGTTCATGCTGGGGAAGAAGGTGACGCTGTGGTGGTGGGCGAGGAGCGTCGTGGTCAGGAAGCTGTCCGCGAGGCCGTGCGCGGCGGCGGCGATGGTGTGCGCGGTGGCCGGCAGGACGCACACCAGGTCCGCCCAGCGCGCCCACTCGACGTGGTTGTGCGCCAGCGGCGGGTCGTCCGCGGCGGCGACCCGCTCGACCAGCAGCCGGAGGGACGCGGCGGGCAGGAAGGCGCCCGCACTGGCGGTGAGGACGACGCGGAGCTCCGCCCCGCAGTCGCTCGCGATCGTCGTCAGATACGTCGGCAGGTTGAGGATGTTCGCCGATCCGCACGCGCCGATCAGGACGTGGGGCCGGCCGGGGCGCCGGAGCCGTGCCTCGGCCGTCATTGCCTCGGGCGTCATCCGGCCTCCCGGGACAGCGCCGCCACGGCCTCGGGGGCGGAGAGGGGCGTGGATGCGGGGGCCGGGGCGGGGGCGGGGGCGGGGGCCAGGATGTCCGCCTTCAGTGCCTTGGTCACCCACGTGGGGGGCGCCTTGTGGTCCGCCGGTCCTGCCTCCCGGCCGACGGTCTCGTAGGTGCGCAGTTGTTCGGCCAGCACGGTGGGCAGGGCGAACACGGAGCCGTCCTGCCGGACGAACGGCACCTTGGGTGTCTCGTCCGGCGCGTGGCGGCGTACGCGGGGGGTGCCGGTCGTGGGGAACCCGTCGACGGTCCACCCCTCGGGCAGGGCGATGACGCGACCGTTCAGGAGGTGCCGGCCGGGCGCGGCCGACGGGCGCCGGGGTGTCCGGCCCTCGGCGATGACGTCGAGCACCCGTACGCCGTACCGCCGGTGGTAGAAGTACGAGTGCGGGGTGTCGGTGCCGCCCACCCACGGGCGGTCGAACTCGGCGCGCTGGAGGGAGAGTTTGCCCCGCGTGACGCGCGCGTGGTCGGTGTCCGTCCAGGTCTCGTCGTGCCGGTAGCGGAGCAGGCGGTGGATGTCCGTGCCGGGGACCGGTCTCGTGTCCTTCACCCCGAAGCGTCCGGGGTCCTTGGCGATGATGGCGCCCGATGTCAGGTCGAAGCTGCCGAGGCCGCCGAAGGTCCAGTCGTCCCTGATCCCGGCCAGGAACCGCACGGAGTCGAGGGCCTCCTCCGCCGTCTCGCCGGGGAACTCCGTGAAGCCCATCATCTGGACCGCGATGCCCGCGCCCGCGAGGTTGCGGACCGTTCTGCGCGTCTGCTCCACGGTGACGCCTTTGTCGATCAGGCCGAGGACGCGGTCGTTGCCCGACTCGAAGCCGACCGACACGGCCACGCAGCCGCTGCGGCGCAGCACTTCGCACTTCTGCGGCGACCAGTACTTCTCCAGGCGGATCTCCGCGCCCCAGCTGACGTCGATCCCGCGGGCCGTCACGGCCTCGGCGAACTTCAGCATCATGGCGGGTGCGAGCACGTCCACGGAGAAGTAGACGAAGGGTGCCTGCCGGGAGATCTCGGCGACCTGGTCGACGACCTTGTCGACGGGGTCCTGGCGCCAGGGGCTCGTCGGTCCGTCGCCGTTGAGTCCGTAGTCGCAGAACGTGCACTTGTTCCAGTAGCAGCCGCGGGTGGGGCTGTAGTAGACGAACCGGTGCGGCGACAGGTAGAGGTGCCAGGGCAGGCCGGTGTAGTCCGGGGCCG
This sequence comes from Streptomyces sp. NPDC050732, assembly GCF_040654255.1. Classification (NCBI taxonomy): domain Bacteria; kingdom Bacillati; phylum Actinomycetota; class Actinomycetes; order Kitasatosporales; family Streptomycetaceae; genus Streptomyces; species Streptomyces sp. NPDC050732. Next base: position 235,075 of record NZ_JBFAHP010000004.1, on the reverse strand, counting down.
ACAGGTCGGCGAGGCGCTCGATGCGGAGCGTGGGCGCGGAAGGGCGGGCGGACGGGCGGGGGGACGGGCGAGGGGCGGGGGCACGGTGCCTGGCCGCGGGGCGGACGTTGCCGGTCGCCGGCCACGTGCCGTGCGAGCGGGCCCGCAGGAGCGACAGGAACCCCGACTCGCCCTCGCCGATGACCGTGGCGTCGAAGGCGTCGAGCAGCTCGTCGTACGTCCGTTCGCTCGCCTTGTACTTCCACAGGTCGGACACCTCGGTGCCGCCGCAGATCAAGGTGGTGTCCGGGCACCGCTCGCGGAGCAGTGCCGCCTGCCAGAGGGCGAACGGCAGCTGTGCCGTGTACGTGATGTTGAGCCCGACGATGTCGTACCGCGCGGCCTCGATCTCGGGCAGCAGCACGTCGTCGTAGTACGGCTGGAAGGGCGCGTTGACGCGGGCGAGCACCGAGGGCGAGCGCAGGGTGCGGGTGTCGGAGACGTTCAGGTGGGGTGCGGCGTGCAGTTCGAACCCGCGGAACTGGCCGGGGTGTCCGAGGGTGGAGAGCAGGCCCATCCACGCCTGGATACGGCCGACGGCGGCACGGTAGCGCCGGTAGTCGTAGAACTCCTCGGCCGACCGGAGGGTGTCGACGGCCGCGGTGAGGGCCCGCAGGTCGCTGACCTCCGCGGTGAGCAGCAGGGCCAGTTCCCGCTGTTCCTCCGCGGTGAGGTCGCGGGCGGCCAGCAGGTGGGCGCGCCGGCGGTGGGCGCGCTCGACGACCGCGCGGTGCCGGTCGGGCAGCAGGGTGTGGTGGAACGCCTCCACGTTGGTGTCCCGGATGCCGACGTCGGGGAAGCCCTGGGCGACGACGTGGCTGCGCAGGTAGGTGAGGCTGTGGTACGGCGCGGTCGGGTCCGTCAGCGGCGGGTAGAGCAGCAGCACCTTCACCTCAGGCACCGCCGGCGTGCTGGAGTTCGTCCGTGGCGGTCGTGAGGCCGTTGAGGGCGGCGGCGACGTCCATGCGGCCCTGGAGGTTCGTCTTGAACGGCGGGCAGGGCGGGTCGTTTTCGCTCCAGTGCTTGGGGCACGAGCCGCCGCACACGGGCAGGAACGCGCAGCCGGAGCACGGTACGGACGACGTGCTCAGCTTCTCGTGCCAGTCGTCGTAGTCGCCGCGCGGGCGCAGCCGCGGGGTCGGCAGGTCGACGACGGGTGTCAGGACGTCCTCGCGCTCGTGCCGGTCGACCAGCGGGTGCTCGGTGCAGCTGAAGACCGATCCGGAGGAGCTGATGACCTCCTGGGAGCGGGTGACCGCGGGGCAGATCTTGCCGGCGCGGGCCCGCGGGAGGACGGCGTGGTTCATGCCGAGGCCGAGGATCTCGCGGATCCACTCGACCTCCTGGCGGGCCAGGTCCTCGCGGTCCAGGCGGACTTCGGAGACGTCGTTGCTCCAGGCGTACACGCCGTGCAGGTCGATGGTGACCATCGGGTGTGCCATGCCCGCTGCCGCGAGGTCGTGCATCAGTTCGGAGACGTGGCCGCGGTTGCGTACGTCGATGTTGACGCGCAGGATCACCGACAGCTCGGGGAAGGTGTCGGCCTCGGCCACCAGGTCGCGCAGCAGGTCGAGGATGCGCTGGTAGGAGCGCTGTCCGGACTTCAGCGGCCGGTGCTCGTCGTGGATCTCGGCCGGTCCGTCGAGGGTGATGCACACCTCGCGGAGGGCGCAGTCGTCGTAGAGCCTGCGCGTCTTGCGTACGGTGAGGAGTGCGCCGTTGGTCGTCATCGTCGCCCGGTAGGGGGTGCCGGTCGCCGCGGAGCCGGCCACGAACTCCTTGGACATGGCGAGCAGGACGGCGTAGGCCATCATCGGTTCGCCGCCGAACCAGCGGACCTCGACCCGGTCGGTGCCCGGCTGCGCCATGGCGGTGAGCACCCGGTCGACCACGTGCCCGCGGTGGTCGGGTGTCAGTCCGCCGCGCACGTGGGTCTGTCCGCAGTAGTCGCAGCCCATGTTGCAGTACGAGGTGGGCAGCAGGACGAACGCCCGGTCGGCGGTGTCGTCGGCCGCGGCCTTCTGGGCGGCGACCACGTCCTGCATCTCCTGTTCGGGGGTCAGCTCGGTGAGCAGTCCGAGCCCCCGCAGCCGGTCGGCGAGAGCCGGCGGCATGTCGTCCGGCGCGCTCTGCTCCAGCTGCCGCGCCGCCTCCTGGCCGAGCAGCGAGACGCGCGTCGTCGCGGTGTTGTACACCAGGCGACCACGCCGGCCGGCCGCATCGGTATAGGTGTTCTCACTGACGATCACATATCGGCTCTTGGCCAGCACAGTGCCTCCCAGGTCGTGAACCGCCCCGGGGCGGCACCGGGGGAAGGTGCCGCCCCGAGGGGAGCCGTCAACAGCAGACGTTGTTGCTGCGTGCTTCCGTCATGCTGGCCGACGTGTCGAAGACGTCCTCCGCCAGCACGTCCAGGTCCTGGGATTCGGTCTCGGCAACGATAATTTCCGCGTTCATCGCAATTCCCCTTTCTGCCAACCGATAACGACGGGGCGATATCGGTAACCGCGGCACCGGAGTTCAGCGCCGATCGGCAGCCACGATAGGAATGGCGCGGCCACGGCCACAAGGCACTTTCGGGCAGGCGATGAGGGGGCGTTCGGGAAGCTTCGGAATCGGCGGCCCCGGATAGCCTCACGCAATGCCCGGGCAATTCCCTTCCGGTGAATCGGAGCTCGACGTGTACGAAGTGGCGATCATTGGCGCGGGCCCCGCCGGCCTCACCGCGGCCCTGGTGTGCGGCAGGCAGCAGCGCCGCGTCCTCCTGCTCGACAGCGGCATGCCACGCAACGCGAGGGCGACGGAGCTGCACATGCTGGTGGGCCGGGACGGGCACTCGCCCGCGCGGCTGCGGCAGACCGGCCGCGAGGAGGTGGCCCGCCATCCGAACGTCCGGATCGAGGACGCGACGGTACGGTCGGCCGCCGCGGTCCCCGGCGGTTTCCGGCTGGAGCTGGCGAGCGGCGCCGAGGAGGCCAGGAAGCTGATCCTGGCGACCGGGCAGGTCGACGTCCTGCCCGACGTCCCCGGCCTTGCGGAGCGCTTCGGCAGCAGTGTCTTCCACTGCCCCTACTGCCACGGCTTCGAGGTCAAGGACCGGTCCGTCGTGGTGCTCGGCGGTGGCTACGCGCACTGCATGCAGGCGCTGTACCTCGCGGACCGGCTGACGTCGGACGTCGTCGTGTGCACCCATGGCGCCACCCCCGAGGAGAGTCTCCTCAAGCGGCTCGCGCGGGCCGGGATCACCGTGCACACCGAGCCGTTGGCCGGGGTCGACGGCGGGCTCGGCGACCTCCGGCTGTCGTTCGCGTCCGGGCGTGTGGTGCGGTGCGAGGCGGTCTTCCACCGCACGGCGACCCGCCAGCACTCCGATCTGGCCGAGCGGTTGGGCTGCGAGATGCTGCCGGACGGCCGGGTCAGGGTCGACGCGGTCCAGCAGACCACCGTGCCGGGCGTCTACGCGGCGGGCGACATGGCCCGGCAGGAGACCCTGCCCGAGGCGACGGCGTTCCTGGCCACCGGAGCCGCGGACGGTCTGCGGGCCGCCATCTGGGCCGATCAGGAGCTGCTCAACGAGGACGCGGAGGTCGCCGCGGCCGCGGAGGGGTGATGTGGAGGCAGGAGGTGACAGGGGTGCGTGGCTCAGATGAGGCCGGCGCGGATGGCCCAGGCGACGGCCTGGGTGCGGCTGCGGCAGCCGAGGCGGCCCATGAGGGCGTACAGGATGTTCTTCACCGTGCGTTCGGAGTAGCAGACCTTCTCCGAGATCTCCGGAAGGCACCAGCCTTCGGAGAGCAGCCGCAGGATGTCCGTCTCGCGCTCGTCGAGTTCCGGCGCGACGGGGTCGCCGTGGTCGGCCCGCCGGATCCGGTCGAGCAACTCGCCCTGGAGGGTGGGCGGCAGGGCGCCACCGCCCCTGCCCAGCGTCAGCAGGGTCCGGACCAGCGTCTCGGCGGAACAGTCCGCCCGGTCGAGTACCGCCCGCACTCCTCGCTGGACCGCCGCAGGGACGTCCGCGCGCCATTTCTCCTCGACCACCAGCAGAAAGGGGGCGTCACTGCACGGCAATGCGCCCAGTTTCCTCAACGCGCGGTCGTCCACGGTGTCGAGAGCCACCACATTGACGTCCACCCGGGTATTTCCGTCCCATTCCACCAGCGATAATCGCTCCTCGCTCTCCATGAAGCGCCGCAGACCGGCTTCGGTGATCGCATCGGGGGCCTGGAGGTAAACGCGCAAGGGGTCGGCACTGTTCTCCTCGGGCATGCGGGTCCTCCTCGATCGTGGTGAACGCCCTGCCGACGGTGGCGCGGCGCGGGCCGCCGCCGCATCGGCAGAAACTACGCAGTCCCGGGAGTTGCGTAGTCCGGGTGCGTACGCAGTCCGGCGCCCGGGCGGTCACAGGAGGATGCGGTGGAGCTGACGGCGCGAGGAGATGCCGAGTTTGCGGTAGATGTTGCGCAGGTGGGAGTCGACGGTGCGCGGGCTGAGGAAGAGCAGCACACCCACCTCCTTGGAGGTCGCTCCGGCGGCGACCTCCCCGGCGATGAGGCGTTCCTGCGCGGTGAGCAGGTCCAGCGGGTCCTCGTCGCCGCGGCGGGGCTGTTCGCCGGTGGCCCGGAGTTCACGGGCGGCGCGTTCGGCGAAGGCGCGGGCGCCCATGGCCGTCAGGAGGTCGTGTGCGGTGCGCAGTTCGGTGCGGGCCTCCGCGCGGCGGTTCTCGCGGCGCAGCCATTCCCCGTACGTCAGCCGGGCGCGGGCGTACAGCACCCGGACCCGGGTCCGCGAGAAGCGCTCGATGGCCTCCCGGTACAGCGCTTCGCGGTCCTCGCCCCGGCCGAGGAGCGCCCGCGCCTGCAGCCACTCGGCGGCGGCCCACGGGGCGGGGTACGCGCGGGCCAGCGCCGCCAGGTGGTCCAGGGCGGCGGCGGCCTCCTCGCCGCGCCCGGCGCGCGCGGCGGCCTCGACGAGTTCGCTGTAGACGGCCCAGATCGAGTAGGAGCCCGCCCGGTGGCGGCGCTGGGCGGCCAGCGCGGCCTCCAGTGCCGCCTCGTAGTCGCCGAGGCCGTTGTGCAGCACCGCGGCGGAGTAGTGTTCGCCGACGGTTTCGAGCGGCCGGCCGCCGCGGCCCATCGTGCGGCGCAGCGCGCGGTAGCCGTCGAGGTCGCCCCTGAAGGCGAGGTGGACGAGTTCGGCGCCCACGAGCGGGGTGGTGCCCGCCGCCTCGTCGACGGCCCTGGCCTCGCCGAGGCTGGTGGCCGCGTCGTCGAAGCGGCCGACCGCGATCCGCGCGACGGCCTGGTAGCGCAGGGCCTGCGGCAGCGCGGCGAGGGCGCCCTGCCGGCGCGCCATGTCCACCTGGTGGTCCGCGATCTCCACCATCAGCTCGTCGTCGCGCAGGTCGGTCACGAGCTGGCAGACCAGGTTCGTCCGCCAGGGGGCCGCCGCCGGTCCGGCGGTGCGGCAGGCGGCGGCCGCGGCCCGCATCGTGGGCACCGCCCGTGCGACGGGCAGCATCGCCTGGTCGAGCAGGGCGTCGAGGAGCAGGTCGACCGGCCGGTCCGAGTCCCTGCGCGGTGCCCGTTCACGCATGTGGGTGGCGAGCTTTTGGAGCCTGCCGGGCTCGGTGTCGTGGTACATGTACGAGGCGAACGCCTCCAGGCAGGTCTCCCTGGCCTGCCCGGGGGTCAGTTCGGTGACGACGTCGACGAGGGTGGCGGTCGCCTGCGGGCTGTGGGCGAGCTGGTAGTCGACCCGGGCGCGCAGCAGGCGGGACTGGGCGCGGGCGGCCCCGTCCATCGTGCGGCGCTCGGCCCGGGCGACGAGGGCGCGGGCCGCGGCCGGTGCGCCGGACTGCAGCCGGAGCTGTGCCGCGGCCAGCAGCCGGCCCGCCTGCCGGTCCGGTTCGGGGGTCAGCTGCGCGGCCCGCTCCATGAACGCCGCCGCGGCGGCGAACCCGCCGCGCAGCCGCGCCCGGTCCGCCGACTCCGCGAGTTCGGCGGCGACGTCCTCGTCGGCGTCGACCACCGCGTGGGCCCGGTGCCACGCCCGGCGGTCCGGGTCCGTGGCGGGGTCGCCCGCCGCGGCGAGCGCCCCGTGCACGCGCCGCCGGGTGCCGGGGGCGGCCGACGCGTAGACCGCCGACCGTACGAGCGGATGGCGGAAACGCAGCCGCGGCCCGAGCGCGACGAGCCCGGCGTCCTCAGCGACGGCCAGCTGCGCGGCGTCCAGTCCCAGGAGCTTCGCGGCGCGCCGCAGCAGGGCGAGGTCGCCGACCGGTTCCGCCGCCGCGAGCACCGCCAACTCCCGGGCGGCGGACGGTAAGTGGTCGAGACGGCGGACGAACTTCTCCTGCAGCGCCTCCACCACGCCCGCCCGGGGGTGCTGCGGGCTCGGCACCCCGAAGGGCCCTGCGTCGTGTGCGAACTCCAGCAGCGCGAGGAGGTTGCCGCGGGCCTCGGCGAGCACCCGGTCGAACACCTCGGGGTCGAGGCCCGCGTGCCCCGCGGCGTCGAGCACGGTCCGGGCGTCGTCGTCGCCGAGGCCCTCCAGGGGCAGCCGCGGCAGGTCGGCGACACCGGCCACCGAGCCGACGTCGCGCGCGGCGAAGAGCATCGCGGCCTTTTCCGTGCCGAGCCGCCTGGCCACGAAGACGAGCACCTGCCGTGACGCCTCGTCGAGCCAGTGCGCGTCGTCCACGACACAGCACACCGGCTGCTCCCGCGCCACCTCGCGCAGCAGGCCGAGCACGGCGAGGGCGACCGTCAACGGCTCGGGCGACACCTGCTCGCCGAGGCCGAACACCGCCTCCAGAGCGCCTCGTTGGACCGCGGGAAGCCCCACCCGGCGCTCCAGGGCCGGCGCGCACAGCTGGTGCAGGGCGGCGTAGAGAAGGTCCTGCTCGAATTCGGCGCCCGCCGCGCGGAGCACCACGACGTCTTGCAGCGCCCCCACTTCGACGTCGATCAGGGCCGACTTGCCGATCCCCGCCTCCCCCGCCACCACGACGGCTCCGCCGCTCCCGGCGGCCGCCTCCCTCAACAGCCGCTGTATTTCCCGCCGTTCCCGTTCGCGGGCCACGAACTCCATGCGCATCGGCCTCCGTTCCAGACCTGCCAAGGATGCTCCCGTCGGAAGATGCGGGTTCCCCGCCACGGGTTGGTCCGGCGTGGCGGATGGCGCAAAGCACCCGGTCGTCCGGAACCGGAAGGGGTAGGGGCAGCCCTATGAGCACACGCACCGCACAGACGGCACGCACCGCACAGCCACCGGCCGGCGCCACGCCGCACCTCGACGCCGCAGCAGTGGCCCGTCTCGTCCCGATGTCCGCCGCGGTCGACGCGCTGGAGGCCGTCCTCGCCGCGGGGCTCGATCCGGCCGCCGAGCCGGCCCGCGCGGTCGTGGACGTGCCCGGCGGCCAGCTCCTGATGATGCCGTCGGCCACGGCGTCGTACACCGGCGTGAAGATCGCCACGGTCACGCCGGGCAACGCGGACCGCGGCCTCCCCCGCGTCCAGGGCATGTACCTCCTCCTGGACGGGGTGACGCACACGCCCCTGGCCCTCCTGGACGGCATCGCGCTGACGTCGCTGCGCACTCCGGCGCTGTCCGGGGTGGCGGTGCGGCACCTGGCGGTCGCCGAGGCCGGCCGGCTGGTCGTCTTCGGGACGGGGCCGCAGGCCTGGGGGCATGTCGAAGCGGCACGGGCGGTACGTCCCGCGCTGCGCCACGTCGATGTCGTCGCGCGGCACCCCGGTCGGGTGGCGGCCTTCGTCGACCGCTGCCGCGCCGCCGGTCTCACGGCGGCCGCGGCGGCGCCGGAGGCCGTGGCCGACGCGGACGTGGTCTGCTGCTGCACCACGGCCCGCGAACCCCTGTTCGACAACGCTCTGCTGCCCGACCACGCGACGGTCGCCGCGGTCGGCTCCCACGAGCCGGACGCCCGCGAGGTCGACGCATCTCTCGTGGGCCGCGCCACGGTGGTGGCGGAGTCCCGCGAGGTGGCGGCGCGGGAGTGCGGCGACCTGGTCATCGCCGCCGCCGAAGGGGCCTTCGACATGGCCCGGCTGCACACGCTGGACGCCCTGGTCCGCGGCGACGTGCGGGCGGCCGAGGGGCGGCCCCGGCTGTTCAAGTCGGCGGGCATGGCGTGGGAGGACCTGGCGGTGGCGGCCGCCGCGTACGAGAGGTGGACGGCCGCCGGGTGACTGGCTCAGGACAGGCCCTCAGGCCTCCACCGTCACCGCGTGCCGCAGCACCGCGTCGAACAGGTACCCCTGCGTGTTGTGCACCGTCGTCGCGGGCTGGGTGCGGCCCGTGGAGTCCGTGGCGCGGGAGAGGAGTTCCGCGGGGCCGGACTTGCGGGGTGTCCACGGGATCGACCAGCGGGTCCAGGAGCCGCGCCGCCCGGGGTCGTGCAGGCGGGCGGCGCGCCAGGACGAGCCGCCGTCCGTGCTGACCTCGACCCGGGTGACCGCGCCGTCGGCCGACCAGGCGCGGCCCGTGAGCCGGTGGCGGGTGTGGGCGGACAGGCGCGCGTTCCAGGGGAGCTCGAAGGCCGACTTCAGGGTCTGGCGGGTCAGCGGGGTGCTGCCCCCGGGCGGGTACGCGTCGCCGTACAGCCGGTAGAAGTCCGTGTTCCACGGCGAGTAGAGGGGCGTGGTCGAGACCTCGATGTCGCCCAGCCACTTGATCGAGGAGATGCCCACCCAGGACGGCGCGAGCAGGCGGACCGGGAACCCGTGGTCGGGAGGCAGGGGCGCGCCGTTCATCTCATACGCGAGGATGACGTCGTCCAGCGCCTTGGAGATCGGCATGGGGCGGCGCACGCGGCCGTAGTTCGTGCCGTTCGACGTGACGTACTCGTCGTCGAGGCCGCGCGGCATCACGTCGACCGCCCGGTCGGAGAGGCCCGCCCTGCGCAGGACGTCGGAGAGGCGCGCCCCGCGCCAGCGCGCCGCGCCTATCGCGCCCGTGCCCCACGGGGTGCCGAGCACGGGCTGGTTCTGCTGGGTCTTGAAGTAGTTCCTTGCGTTGCCCGCGCACTCGACGAACGCCGTGCGCGTCACCGGGGGCAGGCTCCGCAGCTCCGCGAGGCTGAACTGCCGCGCCCCGCCCGTCAGTCCGTCGCCCCAGACCCGCAGTGTCCAGGAGGCCGCGTCGATGCGCGGTGTCGTCGTGTGGTTGCGGACGAAGAAGTGCGAGACGGGGGTGGTGAAGCCGGTGCCCGCGAGGGCTTCGAAGCGGGTCTCCGCGTTCGTGCCGTGCACCGTGAACAGCTCCGGGGGCAGCGGCTTGACGATGCCCTCCCCCGCCGCCCGCACCGGCCGCGCCGCGCTGCCCGGGCCCGCCGCGCCCGCCGCGGGCGCCGACAGGGCGACCGGCACCGCCGAGACGACGCCCGCGGCCGCGAGGAGCCGCACCATGTCGCGGCGCCCCACCCCTTCGGCGCGGGCCTCCCCGGCTAACCACTGGCCCAGTCTGCGCCGGTCGTACGCCGACTCTGATTCCGTGATTCTGGTCATGGCCCACACCGTAGGAGGCGGGGCCGCGCGGGGCCGGGCGATCGCTCCGATCTTCACAATCACGCAGTGTTCGGGGCGGCCGTTCAGGGCGTCGTCGTCGACACCACGTACACCATCGGGTGCTCCGCGTTCGAGCGGTCCACGACCACGTCCTGCGTCGGCTTCGGGTCGTCCTGCTCGTGCGTGAGGCCGGACCAGGGACCCGGGCCCGTGAACTCCCAGCCGACGACCTTCTGGTCCCGCTTGCTGATGGTGATGTCGTTCGGCTTGAGGGCGCCCTCGACCGTGCCGATCTGCTTGAGGAACCTCTCCAGGCCTTCGTTGCTGGTGAGGAACTGGACGTAGAGGCGGCTGGTGCGCCAGTTGTTCGTCTCGTAGTAGGCGACCTCGTCGGAGTACGGCTGGACCGGCACCTCGTACAGGCGGCGCTGCACCTTGGAGGGCCAGCCCGCGGTGAGGCCGGTCGCCGAGTACTTGTCCTCCTTGTCGCGGCCGCTGTTGCGGCTCTGGTTCGCGGAGATCACCAGGTAGCCGGCGGGCACGCCGATGAGCAGCACGATGATGATCGCCGTCAGCCAGCGGCGGCGAATCATGTGGCTGCGGTCCTCGGTCTTGCGGGCCTTGCCCCCGTCCCGGTCCGGCTCGGGTGTGCCGGGGCTGTCCGGGGACGAGGGCTGGCGGGGCACGGTCATCTACTGGGTTCCCTGGGATGTGCGGTCGTCGGTGCGGCGCGCCTCTGCGTAGCGCTCGTAGCGTTCGTAGCGCTCCACGCGGCGCCGGTTGGCGCGGCGGAAGCGGCGGGCGACCAGCCGGGACAGGTCGGCGGCGCCGACCATGCCGGCCTCGGGGCCGAGCTGCGCGCGGGCGATGCGGGCCTCGGGGCGGTAGCCGCGGCCGGTCAGGTGGCGGCGGAAGGCGTCGCGGGCCGGCCCGATCAGGAGGTCGTCGGCGGCGCTGACACCACCGCCGATGACGAAGCAGGACGGGTCGAGGGCCGCCGCCAGGTTGGCGATGCCCACGCCGAGCCACTGGCCGATGTCCTGGAGGAGCTCGACGCACATGGCGTCGCCCTCGCGGGCCAGCTCGGTGATGAGCGGTCCGGTGATGTCGGGGACGTTGCCCTTGACGCGCTCGATGATGCCGTACGCGACCGGGGAGTCGGCGGCGGCGAGCTCGCGGGCCTCGCGGACCAGCGCGTTGCCGGAGCTGTACTGCTCCCAGCAGCCGCGGTTGCCGCACGGGCAGCGGTGGCCGCCGGGGACGACCTGCATGTGCCCGAACTCGCCGGCCACGCCGAACTTGCCGCGCTTGACCTGCCCGTCCTCCAGGATCGCGCCGCCGATGCCGGTGCCGAGGGTGATCATGACGAGGTGGTCCTCGCCGCGGCCCGCGCCGAAGCGCCACTCCGCCCAGGCGGCGGTGTTCGCGTCGTTGTCCACCATGACCGGGACCGCGAGGCGGCCGGAGATGCGGTCGCGGAGCGGTTCGTTGCGCCAGGACAGGTGCGGGGCGAACAGGACGCGGTTGCGGTCCGCGTCCACCCAGCCGGCGGCGCCGATGCCGACGGCGTGCACGTCGTGCCGGTCGGAGAGGTCGAGGACCAGCTCGATGATCGTGTCCTCGACGACGCGGGGGCTCTTCGACTTGTCCGGGGTCTCCGTGCGGAGCGTCTCCAGGATGTTGCCGTCGGGGTCGACGACGCCCGCCATCACCTTCGTGCCGCCGATGTCGATGCCGACGGTGTTGACGCGGGGCGCCGTCAGATGGGATCGGCGTTCACGCGTGCCCACGGTCCGCAGGACGGTGGCTCGTGCGGAGCCGCGGTGCGCGAGGTCGCGGTAGGTGCTCATTGCGGCGATTCTGCCTCAACCTCGCGGGGGCGCGCACAGCGGGATACGGGGCCGGGCCCCCGTAGGGGCGCGGGGAACTGCGCGACAAGCCACGAAAAAGCCGCAGTCGCGTCTGCTCCTGGTCCGGCAGACGCGACTGCGGCTTTTCCTGGGCTGAGCGCGCAGTTCCCCGCGCCCCTGACACAGCGCCCCCAGCCGTCAGGCTGAACCGCGGCCCTCCAGCTCGTGACGGAGGTCGTCGAGTTCGCTGCCGCCCGCCATCTCGCGGGTGAGGTCGTCGAGGGAGATCTCGTCGCGGGTGTAGGAGCCGGACATCGCTCCTCGCTTGAGGAGGACGAACCGGTCCCCGACCAGGTACGCGTGGTGCGGGTTGTGCGTGATCAGGACCACGCCCAGACCCGCGTCCCGCGCCGCGGCCACGTACTTCAGGACGACGCCGGACTGCTTGACGCCGAGCGCCGCGGTCGGCTCGTCGAGGACGAGTACCTTCGCACCGAAGTGGACGGCGCGGGCGATCGCCACGCACTGGCGCTCACCGCCGGAGAGCGTGCCGATGGGCTGGTCCACGTCGCGCAGGTCGATGCCCATGCGGAGCAGCTCCGCGCGGGTCGTCTCGCGCATGAGGTCGACGTCCATGCGGCGGAAAGGACCCGTGCCCTTCGTCGGCTCGGAGCCGAGGAAGAAGTTCCGCCAGACCGGCATCAGGGGCACCACGGCGAGGTCCTGGTAGACCGTGGCGATGCCGAGGTCGAGGGCCTCGCGCGGCGAGCCGAGGCGGGTGTCCTCGCCCTCGATGCGGAAGGTGCCCGCGTCGTGCTTGTGCAGCCCCGCGATGATCTTGATGAGGGTGGACTTGCCCGCGCCGTTGTCGCCGAGCACGCAGGAGATTTCCCCCGCGTGGACTTCGAGGGAGACGCCTTCGAGCGCGCGGATGTTGCCGTAGTACTTGCTGACGTCGTCGAGCTCGACGAGCGGCGTGCGCTCCCCGGCCGCCGGCCCGGCGTCGTCGGCACCGGTCATGTCGGCATCGGTCATGTCGGTCACTTCGTCGCCTCCGCGCGCTTGCGGACCCAGTGGTTGAGGAGGGTCGCCAGGAGCAGCATCACGCCGAGGAAGAACTTGAACCAGTCGGAGTTCCACTCGGCGAAGACGATGCCCTTGCTGACCATGCCGAAGATCAGCGCTCCGACGGCCGCGCCGACGGCGGAGCCGTAGCCGCCGGTGATGAGGCAGCCGCCGATGACGGCCGCGACGATGTAGATCAGCTCGTTGCCGACGCCCTCGCCGGACTGCACGGTGTCGTAGCTGAACAGCAGGTGCTGGCCGGAGATCCAGGCGCCGAAGGCGACGCCCATGTAGAGGCCGATCTTGGTCTTGGCGACCGGGACGCCGACCGCGCGGGCCGCGTCCTCGCCGCCGCCGACCGCGAAGATCCAGTTGCCGACGCGGGTGCGCAGCAGGATCCAGGTGGCGATCAGGATCAGGCCGAGCCACCACAGGATGGTGATCTTGAAGTCGACGCCGCCGACGGTGATCGTCGAGGCGAAGACGTCCTTCGCCGAGGAGAAGCCCTCCATGTCGGCGATCGACTTGGTGGAGACCGTGCCGCTGATCAGCTTGGTGAAGCCGAGGTTCATGCCGGTCAGCATCAGGAACGTGCCGAGCGTGATGATGAAGCTCGGCGGGTCCGTGCGGGTCAGCATCACGCCGTTGAAGACGCCGATGGCGAGGGTGACGAGCAGCGAGACGCCGACGCCGACCCAGACGTTCGCCGTCATCTGGTAGCTGAACATCGACGAGACGAGGGCGGACGTCGTCACGAGGACGCCCGCCGACAGGTCGAACTCGCCGCCGATCATCAGGAGCGCCACCGGCACCGCCATGATGCCGAGGGTGGAGGCGGCGTACAGGACCGTCGCGAGGCTGTTGGCCTGCAGGAAGCTGTCCGCGACGAACGAGAAGAAGAGGAAGACGGCGATGGCGCCGACGACCGAGCCGAGCTCGGGGCGGCCCATCAGCTTCTTCAGCGGCGAGGTCTTGACCAGGCGTTCGTCGGTCCTGGCGGCGGGGGCGGGCGCCGGTGCGGGCGCGGGTGCTTTCGCGGTCATCGGGTCCCTCGAATCGCGTAGTCCTCCAGCTCGTCGGCCTGGTCCTTGGTGACGATCTGCGGGCCGGTGAGGACGGGCTTGCCGCCGCCGAGGACGTCGGCGTTGTACTTGTAGAGCCACAGCAGGTCGACGGCCTGGTAGCCCTGGAGGTAGGGCTGCTGGTCGACGGCGAAGCCGAGGTCGCCGGACTTGAGGCCGGCGGCGACCTTCTCGTTGAGGTCGAAGGTGTCGACCTCCGCCTTGCTGCCCGCGCTGTCCGCGGCCTTCACCGCGGTGTCGGCGAAGGGCGCGCCGAGGGTGACGACCGCGTCGATCGACTTGTCGGTCTGGAGCCGGGCCTCGATGGAGGACTGCACGTCGGGCATGTTGGTGCCGGTCACGTAGAGGTTCTGCAGCTTGCCGTCGAAGGTCTTCTTGGCGCCCTCGCAGCGCTGCTCGTGGCCGACGTTGCCCTGCTCGTGCAGGATGCAGAGCGCCTTCTTCTTGCCGCGCTTGTTGAGCTCCTCGCCGACGGCCTCGCCCGCGATCGTCTCGTCCTGGCCGATGTGGGTGAGGGCGCCGAACTCCTTGGACTCGGCGGAGCCGGAGTTCACGGTGATCACCGGGATGCCGGCCTTCTTCGCGCGGGCCAGGGCGCCCTTCATCGCGTCGGGCTTGGCCAGCGAGACGATGATCCCGTCGACCTTCTTGTCGATGTAGGAGTCCACGAGCTGCGCCTGCTGCTGGGCCTCGTCGTCGTGGGCGTACAGGAAGTTGATGTTGTCCTTGACGGCGGCCTGCTTGGCGCCGTTCTGCACGATGTCCCAGAACGTGTCGCCGTCGCCCGAGTGGGTGACCATGCCGAAGGTCCAGCGCGGCGTGTTCACCGCGGCCTTCCCGCCCGCGGCGGCCGCCTTGCGGGCGTCCTCCGCGCGCTTGCCGCCGGTGCTGCTGCATCCGGTCAGTCCCGCGGTCACGCCGAGCACCGCCACCAGCACGGCGCCCACCGCGCGTACCCCTGTCTTCACCCTTGTCACGACGCCGTGCCCTTCTAGCTCTACTGCTCTGTGCGGCCGGTCCGGAACCCCGGCCCCAGCCGCCCAAGTATCGACCACGCGGATCACGCGTGTGTTCATCGGGTACCGCGAGCGGTGTACTTCTCCAGCTTCGGCACATCCTTCCCGGTGACGACGGCGGGTCCGGTGAGGACGGGCCTGCCGCCTCCCAGGACGTTGGCGTTCGTCTTGTAGAGCCACAGCAGGTCGACGGCCTGGTAGCCCTGGAGGTAGGGCTGCTGGTCGACGGCGAAGCCGACCTCCTTGGCCTTGAGCTGCTTGACGACCTCGGCGTTCAGGTCGAAGGTGTCGACCTCGGCCCCGCTGCCCGCCTCGGTCTTCGCCTTCACGGAGTACGCGGCGATCGGCGCGCCGAGCGTCACGACGGCGTCGATGTCCTTGGTGGCCTGGAGTTTCGCGCTGATGGAGGACTGGGCGGCGGGCGCGTTGGTGCCCTCTACGTTGAGGTTCTCGACCGTGCCGTCGAAGGTCTTCTTGACCCCGGCGCAGCGCTGTTCGTGGGAGACGTTGCCCTGTTCGTGGATGACGCAGAGTGCCTTTTTCTTCCCGCGCGTGTTCAGCTCGGTGCCGACGGCCTCGCCCGCCACGGACTCGTCCTGGCCGATGTGGCTGAGCGCCCCGAACCGCTCGGAGAACTCGCCGCCGGAGTTGATCGTGATGACCGGGATGCCCGCGTCCGCCGCCTCGCCGAGCACGGCCCGCATCGCCTCGGGCTTGGCCAGGGTCACGACGATCCCGTCGACCTTCTTGTCGACGAAGGACTGGACGAGCTCGGCCTGGCCCTTGGCCTCCTTGTCGTTGGCGTAGAGGAACTGGACGTTGTCCTTGCTCGCCGCCTGCTTGGCGCCGCTGCGGACGATGTCCCAGAAGGTGTCGCCCTCGCCCGAGTGCGTGACCATCGCGATCTTCAGGCGGGGTGTGTTCACACCCTTGCCGCCCCCGCCGCCCCCGGACGTGTCCTCGTCGTCCTTGCCGCCGGAGCCGCTGCAGCCGGCCGCGAGCGCGATCACCGCCAGACAGGCCGTGACGCCCTTCGCCGTGCGGGATGTGCGCATGGTGGACCACCCCTCTTCTTCCGGCCGCCTCGGTGCGGCTGGGGGAGTTCTAGCGGGGCGTGCGCGGGACCGTCAATGGCTTTGTCAGAACATTCTGACGCGCGGCCCGGGGGCCTACGGCCGTACGAGGAGCTGGAACTCGAAGGAGTAGCGCGAGGCGCGGTAGACGTGGGAGCCGAACTCGACCGCGCGGCCCGTGTCGTCGAAGGTGGTGCGGCGCATCGTGAGGAGCGGGGCACCGGCCGGCTCGGCGAGCAGTCCGGCCTCCTCCGCGGTGGTGGCGCGGGCGCCGACGGACTGGCGGGCGCTGTGCAGGGTGTGGCCCGCGGCGCGCATGAGGCGGTAGAGGCCGGTGGCCTCCAGGCGCGCGCTGTCGAGGTCGAGGAGCCCGGTGGGCAGGTGGTTGCGCAGGTGGGCCATGGGTTCGCCGTGCGCGAGCCGGAGCCGCTCGACGACGTGCACCTCGTCGCCCTCGGCGATCCCGAGCGCCGCGGCGACCTCGGCGGAGGCGGGCTCCAGGGCGTTGCGCAGAACACGGGTCTCGGGGCGCTGGCCCGCGGCCTCCAGGTCGTCGTAGAGGCTGCTGAGCTCCAGGGGCCGCTTGACCTGGCTGTGCACGACCTGTGTGCCGACGCCGCGGCGCCGGACGAGCAGGCCCTTGTCGACGAGGGACTGGATGGCCTGGCGGACGGTGGGCCGGGAGAGGCCGAGGCGGCCCGCGAGCTCGATCTCGTTGCCGAGGAGACTGCCCGGGGTCAGGGCGCCGCGCTCGATCGCCGCTTCCAGCTGCTGGGACAGCTGGAAGTAGAGCGGGACGGGGCTGCTGCGGTCGACGCCGAGCCGGAGGTCGACCGCGGGGTCCTGGACCGGCTTGTCCCGGGCTGTTCTGGCGACTGGTTTGGACACGGGGCGAGCGTAGTCCCAGGAGATGATGACGGGAAGTTCTTAAGTTCTTTTGTCCGGACAAACCATTGACAGGCGGGGTCGGCGTCGTGAGGGTGGGGCCATGCGCATCGGACTGATCGGAACGGGCCGCATCGGCACCTTTCACTCGGTCGCCCTGGGCCGTCACCCCGAGGTGACGTCCCTGGTGATCGCCGACGTGGACGCCGCGAGGGCGGCCGACCTCGCGGCGCGGACCGGGGCGACGGCGGTGGCCTCGGTGGACGAGGTCTTCGCCGCCGGGGTGGACGCCGTGGTGATCACGGCGGCGACGGCGGCGCACGCCGAGCTCATCGGCAGAGCGGCGCGGGCCGGCCTCCCGGTGTTCTGCGAGAAGCCCATCGCCCTCGACCTGCCGGGCACGCTGGCCGCCCTCGCCGAGGTCGAGGCCGCGGGCACGGAGCTGCAGCTCGGCTTCCAGCGGCGCTTCGACGCGGGGTACGCGGCGGCCCGCGATGCGGTGCGCGCGGGCCGGCTCGGGCGGCTGCACACCGTGCGGGCGGTCACCTCGGACCCGTGTCCGCCCCCGGCCGCGTATCTGCCGCTCTCCGGCGGCCTCTACCGCGACTGCCTGGTCCACGACTTCGACATCCTGCGGTGGGTGACGGGACGCGAGGTCACGGAGGTGTACGCGACGGGCTCCGACACGGGCCCCGCGATGTTCCGCGAAGCGGGTGACGTCGACACGGCGGCCGCGGTGCTCACCCTCGACGACGGCACGCTCGCCACGGCCACCGCGACCCGGTGCAACGGCGCGGGATACGACGTACGCATGGAACTGGCCGGAGAGCTCGACCAGTTGGCGGTCGGCCTGGACGACCGCACGCCCCTCACCTCCGTGGAACCGGCGGGCCCGCCCGCCCCGGACAAGCCCTGGCCCGGTTTCCTTGAGCGCTTCGCGCCCGCGTACGAGGCGGAGCTCGCCGCCTTCGTCGACCTCGTGCGGGGCGAGCGGGCGAACCCCTGCGACGGCCGCGAGGCGCTGCACGCCCTGCGGATCGCCGAGGCGTGCGAACTGTCGCGGCGGGAGCGGCGGCCGGTGCGGCTCGCGGAGATCACGGAGATCACGGAGTCGTACGGGGGGTGAGCTCGCGCGGGTGCGACCGCTCTGCGGGGGCGGGATGTCACGGTGTCCGGTCGAGGCGCTGCGGGGCGGCGTCCGCCGCGAAAGCCGCGGGCTGCCACGGTGGCGCGAGAATCCGGCGCGTGACGTCGTTCACGTAGTCGATCTGCTCGGACGTGAGGTAGTCGCGGAACCCGCCGACGACACCCCGTCGGGTCTTGTACGAGTCCGGGTTCCCCGGAACGGCGGGGCGCAGCCGGTCCGTGCCCAGCCCGTCGGAGAGTTCCATGGCGCGCATGGACGTGAAGTCCGCGAAGCCGACCGCGGTGCGCAGGGACTTTTCGTCGGTCGGGGGCAGGCCACAGAAGTCGAGTACGCGTCGCAGCTCGCCGGCCGTGTCCGCCGTCAGGCGTTCGTACGAGGTGAGCAGGAACGAGGCGGGGACGTTCTGCCGCTCGTGCCAGATGTTCCAGAAGGTCAGGCAGGTCTTGATGCTGCCTTCCTCCTCGGTGAGGAAGTCTCCGATCCCGCCGGTGTACGGAGGCTCCTTGCGCAGGGTGCGCTGGAAGTAGCGGGACACGCCTGTGTCCCGGATGTCGCGGACCAGGAGGACGACTTTCCGGTCGTGGTAGAAGTCCTTGCTCCGGGACAGTTCGGCCGGGGTGCGCCAGGCGACGAAGTCGTCGTGCCAGTAGACGATGCGCGGGACCGCGGAGTCGACGGCGCTGTATTCGGTCAGGGTGAGGTCCCGGCAGACCTCCAGGGGAATGCCGCGCGCGGCCGAGATGGCCTTGGCCATGAGCACCCGCAGCCACGTGCGGCCGCATTTGGGGAAGGAGACGATGTAGACGTCGCCCTCCGCGTCGATCATGTCGCCGGAGTCCTTGGCGAACGGAGGGAGGGGCATGCCGGTCCTTTCCTAACGCGGATTCCCGTCGGCGGCCGTCCGGTTGCGGTGCGGGAAGGGTTGGTCCGGTACGGGCAGGCCGAGGAAGGGGGCGAGCCGTTCGTACCCCTCGCCCGCGGCGATGTCGAGCGTCAGCAGATCCTCGTGCCGGCCGGCGAAGTGGCGGGTCACCGCGGCGGTGTGCTGCTGGGCCACCCGGCGGAACCGCTCCGGGCGGAAGTCGTGGCAGCCGTACACCGCGGCCCGCAGGAAGCGCTGGAGGTCCACGTAGACCTGCCCGCGGTCCGCCTTGCTCTCGATGGGCCGTTCCCAGTGCTTACGGCAGGAGCGCAGCCAGCTCCGCTCCTCGCGGACGGTGAGGACGAACTTCGCTCCCGGCCACAGCAGATCCAGCTCCTGGTACAGGTGGGCGACGGTGATGTCGGTGATCCCGTCGTACCGGTCGAGCAGGGGGAAGCGGGCGGTGCCGGCGAGCAGGGTCGCGTAGGTGGCGGGGTCGGACGGGTAGTGGACGACGTCGAAGCCCAGGGTGTGCAGAGCACTGGTGAGGGAGGTGGTGCCGGTACGCGAGAGGCCGATCCCGAAGACCTTTCCGTGGCCTGTCACCGCTTGTCACCGCTTCCTCCCCGGTGGACGGACGGGAGTAGGGCGTCGGCACGTCCGCGCCCGGGCCGCTCGCTGTCACGGTGCCAGACCGTCCGGGTTCCTTCAACACCGCCGCCACGCCGCCCTGTTCACGTCTCCGTGCGGCGGTGCACCGTTGTGCGCGGACGGGCCCTTTGGTCCAATCGTGGCGTCGTCGGTCCTCGGCCGGCTGAGAGGTTCCACGGGTCCGGGCTGATCCAAAAGACACGCCCCAGCGGAGGAGCGGACGATGGAGGAGGACCCCGCTGCCTACATGGCGCGGAACAGGGAGCAGTGGGAGAGCTGGACGCCGCTGAAGGCGGCCTCCGCCCGAGGCGTCCTCGACGACTTCCGCCGCGGCGGGGTGCGCATCCATCCGCTGGAGCTCGACGAAGTGGGGGACGTATCCGGCCGGTCACTGCTCCACCTGCAGAGTCACATGGGTGTGCGCACGCTGTCCTGGGCCCGGCTCGGTGCCCGGGTGACGGGGGTGGACTTCTCCGCGGAGGGCACCGAAACCGCGCGTGCTCTCGCCCGGGATGTCGCGCCTTCGGCTCGCTTCGTGTGCGCGAACGTCTACGACCTCCCCGATCGGTTGACGGAGACGTTCGACCTCGTCTACATGTCCCACGGCACCCTCGGGTGGCTGCCCGACCTGGTCAGGTGGGCGGAGATCGTTGCCCGGTTCGTCGCCCCGGGCGGACGTTTCCACCTCTTCGAAGCACACCCGACCGCGTGGCTCTTCGACCAGCAAACGCCCTCGCGGGAACTGCGGGCGCGCTACGGGTACTTCAGCCCCGGTGAGCCGCTGCGCTGGCAGTACCGGGGGCTGCGGGCGGCCCGCGGGGCCGAGACGGACGGCTGGGAGTACTGCTGGGGGCACGGCATGGGGACCATCCTGACGTCCCTGGTGGGCGCCGGTCTTGCCGTCTCCCACCTTCGCGAATGGCCGTTCGTGGCCTGGCCCATGTTCCCCTTCCTGGAACAGCGGGACGACGGGTGGTGGCACCTCCCCGATGACGTTCCCGCCATTCCGCTGTCCTTCTCCCTCATGGCGCACAAGCCGCGCTGAAGTCCTGTGGCGGAGGGCGCGGAACGGAGTCGGGCTCTCAGGCCGTGGAGAGCACCGTGCCCTGGGCGATCGCGCACAGCGTCTCGCCTTCCTCGCCGCCTTCCTCACCGACGGTGAACAGTTCGCAGCGGACCACCGCCTGGCGGCGGCCCGAGTGGGCCACGACGGCGCGGGCGACGAGCTTGGCGCCGGTCGCGGGGCGTACGTACTGGATGGAGAAGCCCGAGGTCAGCACGGCGGGGCCCAGGGTGGTGCCGGCGGCGAACGTGATGCTGTTGTCCGCCGCGTAGGCGAGCACGCCGCCGTGCACGAAGCCGTTCTGCTGGTGCAGTTCCTCGCGGATGCCGATCTCCAGGGTGGCCGCGCCCTCGCCGAACCGCGTGACACGGGCCCGGACGAGGCGGCTGAACGGCTGGGCGTCCAGCACCTTCTGGGCCGTCCCGAGGTCGAGAGGGTCGGGCACCGGCTGATCGGGCGACGAGTGATCGGGCACCGGCCCGCCGGGCGACGCGTGTTCGGTCATGACCGAACTACTACCACCGGACGGGAAGCCGCCGCATCCCTCTGATCAAAGTCCCCGGCAGCCACTCCCCCGGCGGCCCGTCCGGGGCGAGGTCGGGGCAGCGCTCCAGGAGCGAGCCGAGCGCGATCTTCGCCTCGATCCGTGCGAGCGGGGCGCCCAGGCAGTGGTGCAGGCCGTACCCGAACGCGACGTGGCCCTGCGAAGCCCGGCGGATGTCGAAGCGGTCGGGCTCGGGGAAGCGGGCGGGGTCCCGGTCGGCCGCGGCGAGGCCGATCCGGACGACGGAGCCCGCGGGGATGACGAGGCCGCCCAGCTCCGTGTCCTCGGTGGCGAAGCGGTACGTCGCGGCCTCCAGCGGGCCCTCGAAGCGGAGGGCTTCCTCGATGGCGCTGTCGAGGAGGGACATGTCGGCGCGCAGCGCGGCGAGTTGGTCGGGGTGGGTGAAGAGGGCGTGGACCGCGTTGCCTATCAGGTTGACCGTCGTCTCGTGGCCGGCGATCAGCAGCACGAAGGCCATGGCGCGCAGCTCGTCGGGCGAGAGCCGGTCGCCGTCCTCCTCGCCCGTGGTGCGGATGAGGGCGCTCAGCAGGTCGTCGCCGGGCGCCGCCCGCTTGGTCGCGACCAAGTCGTCGAGGAATCCCGCCAGTTCGACGAAGGCGGCGGCCTCCTCCTCCTGGGTGGGCGACGCCACGATGCCGTTCGACAGGCGGCGGAACGCGTTCCGGTCGATGTCGGGGACGCCCAGCAGCTCGCAGATGACGGTGATCGGGAGCCGGAAGGCGAGCGCTTCGAGCAGATCGCCGCGGCGGGTCGCGGCCGTCTCGCCCCGCAGGAGCATCTCGTCGAGGAGGTCGTCGGTGATCTCCTGGATGCGGGGGCGCAGGGCCTCGACCCGGCGCATGGTGAACTCGCGGGTGATGAGCTTGCGCAGGCGGGTGTGGTGGGGCGGGTCGGCGATCAGCAGATGCGTGCCGATCAGTCCCTCCTCGCGGAACGCGAAGCCCGCGCTCGCGGAGGACTTGGCGAAGCGGGGGTCGGTGAGGGCGATCCTGCACTCCTCGTACCCCACGATCAGATAGGCGTCGCCGATGTCCTCCGGGGGCGGCAGGCGGACCCGGTGGACGGGTCCGAGGGCGCGCAGCTCCGCATAGACGGGGTGCGGGTCGTCCCTGAACCGCTCGCCGTACGTCGCCAGGTCGATCGTGTCCGCCATGCGGGTCTCCTCCAGTGTGTCCATGTGGTCAACGCTCCGGTCGAGGCGCTGAGTTCCCCTCATCCGTCCTGGTCGAGAAGGCCCGCGTCGTGCACGAGGAGGGCGATCTGCACCCGGTTGTTGAGGTCCAGCTTCGTCAGGATCCGCGAGACGTGCGCCTTGACCGTGGCGACGCTCAGGTACAGCTGGGCGGCGATGTCCGCGTTGGAGCCGCCGCGTCCGACCGCGACGGCCACCTCCCGCTCGCGCTCCCCCAGCGCGGCCAGCCGCTCCGACGCCCGCCTCCTGCGGTCCAGTTGCGGGTCGACGCCGGTCACCCGGCTGATCAGCTGCTGCGTCACCGTCGGGGAGAGCACCGGTTCACCGGCGGCCACCGCGCGCACCGCCGCGACGATCTCGGCGGGCGCGGTGTCCTTGAGGACGAAGCCCGCCGCGCCGGCGCGCAGGGCGCGCAGCACCTGCTCGTCGGCGTGGAACGTGGTGAGGACGATGACCTCGGGCGCGCCGGGGCGCCCGCGCAGGGCCTCCGTGGCGGCGAGGCCGTCCATCCCGGGCATGCGGATGTCCATCAGGACGACGTCGGGGCGGACTTCGCCGACCAGCGGGGCGACCTCGGTGCCGTCGCCCGCCTCGCCCACGATCTCGATGTCGTCCGCGCCGCCGAGCATGAACGAGAGCCCGGCGCGCACCAGCGGATCGTCGTCGACGAGCAGCAGCCTGATCGGTTTCATGACGGCCACGGTAGCCAGGCCTCCAAGTGGAATCCGCCGTCGGGTCCCGGCGCGTGGCGGAGCCTGCCGCCCGCGAGGGTGGCCCGTTCGGCGAGGCCGATGAGGCCCTGTCCCGAGCCGGGCACCTGGGGCACGTCACCGGGCGGTGCGGGGTTGCGCACGGACAGGGTCAGGCCTTCGCCGGGCGCGCCGGTGACGGCCACCGTGACCTCGGCGCCGGGGGCGTGCTTGCGGGCGTTGGTCAGGCCTTCCTGGGCGATGCGGTAGGCGGTGCGGCCGAGGGCGACGGGCACGGCCGCGGGGTCGGTGACGTGGTTGTCGAGGACGACCTTCATGCCGGCCTCGCGGGATTCGGCGACCAGGGTGTCCAGGGCGGCGAGCGTGGGCTGCGGGCGGCCGGAGGCGTCCGCGTCGCCGCCGCGCAGCACACCGATGACCTGGCGCAGGTCCTGGAGCGCCTCGTGGGCGCTCTCCCGGATGACGCCCGCGGCCCGGACGACCTCCTCGCGGGGCGCGTCCGGGCGGAACTCCAGGGCGCCCGCGTGGACGCTGAGCAGGGTGAGGCGGTGGGCGAGGACATCGTGCATTTCGCGGGCGATGTCCTCGCGGGCCAGCCGCTGGGCCTGTTCGGCGCGGAGGGCGGCCTCGTTCTCGGCGCGCACGGCACGGTCGCGCAGGCTGAGCAGGAGCTCGCGGCGGGAGCGCACGAACATGCCCCAGCCGATGACCGACGCGGTCACCAGGACACCGAAGGCGATGGCGACTGCGTACGGCAGGTCCTTGTCGGGCCGCAGCCAGTAGGTGAGCGGGAGCACCGCGATCGAGGCTCCGCCGACCCATGCGACGTACCGGAAGGGCCGGTGGACCGCGAGGGTGAAGAGGGCTGCCGCCGCGGCGCCGCCCGCCGTGTCGGAGGCCACCGCGACCGGCACCATCACGACGGCGAGGCCGAGCGGCCATCGTCTGCGCAGCCAGACCGCGGCGCACGCGAGCGCGCCGATGACCTGGTCGAGCTCCGCGGCTCCCTGGGAGATGTGCGGGTTGTCGGCGACCGCGTCGGCGCCCACCATTCCGATGAAGACGGCGGCGAAGAAGCAGCCGAAGTCGGCGAGCCAGTCGCGCGCGGTCCGCCGCGACCCGCGTTCCGAGCGGCTGGGGTCGAACTCCCGGGCGACGGCGGAGGGCAGCGCCCACGGAGCCCTGACCCAAGGTCCGGACGCGGGTGGTCCGGACGCGTGGTCGGCCGCGGGCTCCGGCTCGGGCCGCCGCGTGGGATCAGTGCCGCTCATGGTCGACAAATCTACGCACCGCAGGCGGGCGCGGACGCACCTCGCACATGATCGTCCACCAAAGTCGCGCAGGCCGTCGACTTTCGGACCGGCGCACGGCGAAGATCCTCGTCCCGCGGCGGATGTCCGCGGGAAAGGCGCGGGACGAGGATCTTCCTCATGAAGGACGGGAAGCGGCTGCTGGAGTTCGTCGGTGTGGTCCTGCTGTTCCAGGGCGCGGTCGGCCTGGTCCACCGGCTCACCGGCGCGCTGCACGGGTGGGGCCTGGTGCGGCGCGTCGGCTTCCTCGACGGCTACGAGACGTATGCGAGCGTGGCGCTGATCGTGCTGGCCTGCGCGCTGTTCGCCGCCGTGCGGAGCTTACGGAGCCTGTCGGCGGGCTGAGTCAGCAGCCGTGGTCGACCAGGTCGAACGAGGCGTAGTGGTCGGCGGTGTAGTAGTCCTCCTGGGGCTTGTCCCCGGTGACGATGCGGCGGGCGCCGCGGTTGTCGGAGCCCGGCGTGATGACCGTGTACTCGTGGTAGTAGCCGGAGCTCTGCCGCGGCAGCTCGCCCTCGCGGTTCTGGAAGACGGTGCCGTCCTGCGGGAAGGGGTAGGGGCCGCCCGCCTCGATCAGGTCGAGGGTGTCGTGCGCCTGGGAGGGCAGCGCGGAGTAGCAGATGTCGCCGACCGCGGTGACGGCGGCGACGGAGTGGGCGGCCGGTGCGGCCGGTGCGGCGGTCGCGGTGGCCGCGGCGGGGCCGCCGAGGAGGAGGGTGGCGGCAAGGGCGGTGGCGCCGAGGAATCGGCTTCGTGGGGGGATTCGCATGGGTCCAGTGTGACGCGCGTAGAGGTTGGCGTGTCAACGTCAAGTCTGTGAAGTTTTCCGGGAGTTAACCATGCGCCGCCGCTCGGTCACCTGTGCGTCGCGCACGCCCGCCTGCGCCGGAGACCGTGTCCGATCCCCGCCAGCCCCCGCCCGCCCCGACGGCTTTCATTGAAACCGCAAGCAGTCAGCACGAAGGCAAGCGGAAGAGGTACGGACATGTCTACTCTCACCGGCAGGACGGCTCTGGTCACCGGCGGCAGCCGCGGCTTGGGTGCGGCGATCGCGCTGCGCCTGGCCGGGGCGGGCGCCGACGTGGCGATCACCTATGTACGGGACGAGGGCGGCGCCCGGGAGGTCGTCGCGAAGATCGAGTCGATGGGGCGTCGCGGCCTCGCCCTCAGGGCGGACGCGGCGGACGCCGGGGACGCGGCGGGCGCGGTGGACCGCGCGGCCGACGACCTGGGCGGCCTGGACATCCTGGTGAACAACGCGGGGATCGGCGTCCTTGGCCCGGTCGGCGAGCTGACGCTCGCGGACATCGACCGGGTCATGGCCGTCAACGTACGAGGGGTCTTCCTGGCCTCGCAGACAGCGGCCGCCCGGCTCCGCGACGGCGGCCGGATCATCACCATCGGCAGCTGCATGGCGCAGCGGGTTCCCGGCCCCGGCGGCACCCTCTACGCGACCAGCAAGGCCGCGCTGATCGGCCTCAACAAGGCGCTGGCACGGGAGTTGGGCGGACGCCGCATCACGGCGAACCTCGTCCAGCCGGGACCGATCGACACCGACATGAACCCGGCCGACGGCCCCTTCGCCGACGCCCAGAGCGCCCTGACGGCCCTCGGCCGCTTCGGCTCCGCCGACGAGGTGGCGTCCCTGGTCGCCTACCTCGCCGGCGACGACGCCGCGTACATCACCGGCACGGAACTGTCGGTGGACGGCGGACACGCGGCCTAGGGGCACGGACTTACGGGGGCCGCCCGCGCGGCACATGGGTGCGGGGCGCACCGGGGCTGTCCACCCGGTGCGCCCCACGTTCTGCGGGGGCGGGTCAGCCGCCCAGCTCCTGGTGGCGGGCGGCCAGCCTGGCCGTGCCGGTTTCGGTCAGGGAACCGAACAGGCGCAGGCGGGAGATGCCGCCGTCCGGGAAGATGTCGACGCGGACATGCGTGCCGACGACGGGTGCGGGCAGCACGAAGCGGTGGTTCGTGTCGGGCTGCAGGCGGGTGCGGGGCAGCGCCTCGGTCCACTCCCCCGTCTCGCCGTCGCGTACCGAGAGGGACGCCCAGCCCGCCGAGTTGCCCTTGAGGTAGGCGGTGTCGATCTCCACGGCGCGGATCTCGGACTGCTGGACGAGCCGGTAGCGGATCCAGTCGTTGCCGGTGTCGCGGCGGCGGCGGGTCTCCCAGCCGTCGTCCATCTTGCGGGAGCGGCCCGGCTGGATGGTGTTGGTGGCCGGGGAGTAGAAGCGGTCGGAGGCGTCCTCGACCTGGCCGCCGTTCTCCAGGGCGACGACGTCGAACGTGCCGAGAGCGGCGAGCCACTTGGGGTCGGCGACGACCTCGCCGTGGACGCGGAGGCGGGCGATGCCGCCGTCGGGGTGCTGGTTGACGCGCAGGTGCGTGAAGCGCTGCTCGACGTCGACGGCGAAGCCGTTGGCGGCGTGCCCGCCGATGGGCGTGCGGGGGACGAGCGTCGTCCACTTCACGCCGTCGCCGCAGAGCTCCTCGGGCGTCGGCGAGCCCTCGACGCTGGTGCCCTCGACGGAGACCGCCTGCGGGTAGTTGCCGCGGAAGTGCGCGGTGTCGATGACGATGCCGCGTATGACACCGGGTGCGCCGAGGCGGACGAGCGCCCAGTCGTGGTCGTCCTCGGTGGGCCACGGGTGCTCGGCCGAGACGCCGCGCCGGCGGCGGGTCTCCCAGCCGTCCATGACCTTGCCCTTGTGCCCGAAGTGCTCCGGGTCGAAGACGGCGTCGTGCGGGAGCAGCAGGTTCTCGCGCATCGCGAAGAACTCGTCGTTGGCGGCGATCACACCGGCGCCGAGCTGCCGGTCGGCGAGGTTGGCGTACTGGGTGAAGGGGAAGTCGGCCGTGCGGTAGTCGGCGTAGGGCTCGCCGCCGCCGTAGGGGCTCGCGTCGCCGGTGAAGGTGGCCACGGGGGATATGTGCTGCGCCGTCACTGTTTCAGTTGTTCCTTTCCAGAAGTCGGCCTGCGGGTTCGCTGAACTCGCCGCCGTGCAGGATGCGTTCGCCGCGCAGCCAGGTGGACTTCACGACGCCGCTGAGGGTCTTGCCCGCGTACGCCGTGACCCGGTTCCTGTGGTGCAGCTCCGCGGGGTCCACGGTGAAGGTCTCGTCGGGCGCGAGGACCGCGAAGTCGGCGTCGCGGCCGGCCGCGATGGCGCCCTTCCGGTCGAGGCCGACCAGGTGTGCGGTGCGCTCCGACATCCAGCGCACCACGTCGTCGAGGGTGTGGCCGCGCCTGCGGGCCTCGGTCCAGACCGCGGGCAGGCTCAGCTGGAGTCCGGAGATGCCGCCCCACGCGGTCGCGAAGTCGTCGGTCTTCAGGTCGGCGGTGGACGGGGAGTGGTCGGTGACGACGCAGTCGATGGTGCCGTCGGCCAGCGCCTCCCACAGCAGGTCCTGGTTGCCGGCCTCGCGGATGGGCGGGCAGCACTTGAACTCGCTGGCGCCGTCCGGGACTTCCTCGGCGGTCAGGGTGAGGTAGTGGGGGCAGGTCTCGACGGTCAGCTCGACGCCTTCGCGCTTGGCGGCGGCGATGAGCGGCAGGGCGTCGGAGGAGGACAGGTGCAGGACGTGGACGCGAGCGCCGATCCGCTTGGCGACGGCGATGAGCCCCTCGATCGCGGTGTCCTCGGAGATACGGGGCCGGGTCTGCAGGTAGTCCGCGTACTTGGGGCCGCTCTTGTGCGGGGCGGCGTCGAGCTCGTGCGGGTCCTCGGCGTGCACGATGAGGAGACCCCCATGAGGACCCAAGCCGGCGATCTCGGCCATCGAGGCGGCCAGCTGGTCCTGGTTCAGCTCGGGGAACTCATCCACGCCCGAGGGCGAGAGGAAGCACTTGAAGCCGTAGACGCCCGCGTCGTGCAGCGGCTTGAGGTCCTGGACGTTGTCGGGGAGGGCGCCGCCCCAGAACCCGACGTCGATGTGGGCCTTGCTGCGGGCGACGTCCTGCTTGGTGCGCAGGTTGTCCACCGTCGTCGTCGGCGGCAGGGAGTTGAGGGGCATGTCGATCAGGGTGGTGATGCCGCCGGCGGCCGCGGCGCGGGTGGCGGTCCAGAAGCCCTCCCACTCCGTGCGGCCCGGGTCGTTCACGTGGACGTGCGTGTCGACCAGGCCGGGCAGCAGGGCGTCGTCGCCGAGGTCCTCCAGGCGCGCGCCGGCCGGCACCTCGGCGTCGTACGCGGTGACGGCCACGATCTTCCCGCCGGAGACGGCGACCGAGGCGGCCCGCGTCCCTTCCGGGGTGACGACCCGGGTCGAGCGGAGCACCAGCTCCACGCTCCGGCCCGCCGTCGCGTCCACGTCCACGTCCCTTTCGGACACCCGCGTCCCCTCTCTTCTGTTCCGCTGCACAGACCTTTTGCTTCCGCTTAACGGAATTCAACGTTCTGTTGAAGGAGTTTTCACGCTCGCGCCGACGGCGTCAAGGGTCGGCTTCCACGGGCCCCGTGAACGGCGCCCGCACTGGACGTTTCCACAGAGTGGAATTATGATTCCGCCTAACAGAACGTAGCTACACACAACGACAGCGCCGAAGGGTCGCGGGACAACCCTGCGGAGACATGGACAAACGCCCCCTGACCGGCGGCGACGGCATGCCGAGCGACAGTCCTCGTGAAGAACCGACCGGTAGGCTGCTTCCTTGCCCGCCAGCACCGAAAGGAACGCGCCGTGCCGACGTCAAGCGCCAGCGACGCCCCTGCTGAAATCGCCGCCTCCAAGACCCCCGCCGCGAGTGGTGGCGTCCAGTCCCTTGAGCGCGCCTTCGATCTGCTTGAGCGGATGGCGGACGCGGGGGGCGAGGTCGGTCTCAGCGAGCTCTCCGCCAGCAGCGGCCTGCCGCTGCCCACGATCCACCGCCTCATGCGCACGCTGGTCGCCTGCGGGTACGTACGCCAGCAGGCCAACCGCCGCTACTCCCTCGGCCCGCGCCTGATCCGCCTCGGCGAATCCGCGTCGCGGCTGCTCGGCACGTGGGCGCGCCCCTACCTCGCCCGCCTCGTCGAGGAGACCGGCGAGACGGCGAACATGGCGCTGCTCGACGGCGACGAGATCGTGTACGTCGCACAGGTGCCGTCCAAGCACTCCATGCGGATGTTCACCGAGGTCGGCCGACGGGTCCTGCCGCACTCCACGGGCGTCGGCAAGGCGCTGCTCGCCCACACGTCGCCGGAGGAGGTCAGGGCGCTGCTCGCCCGCACCGGGATGCCGGCCGCCACGGAGAAGACGATCACCACGCCCGAGGGCTTCCTCGACGCGCTGGAGGTCGTGCGCCGCACGGGGTACGCGGTGGACGACAACGAACAGGAGATCGGCGTGCGGTGCCTGGCCGTGCCGGTGCCCAACTCGCCCACGGCGGCGGCGATCTCCATCTCCGGTCCCGCGGGGCGGGTGACCGAGGCGGCCACGGAGAAGATCGTGCCGGTGTTGCAGCAGGTGGCCGTGGAGTTGTCGGAGGCGCTGGTCTCGGCCGGTTCTGGCTCCTGAGCCCTGGGCGGAACACTGGTCCGCCGCTCCGCGGCGGGTTTCTCGCCCACCCACCCGTTTGCCCCGCGACGTCACTGCCGGGTAGGGGCAGGTCCGGTCAGGGGGCCGAACCGCCCCGGCGGACTCACCGGCCCTTCGGCTCGCCGAACATTTCCACCGCGCCCCGCACCGCCGCCAGCCCCGCGGCCAGTGCGCTGACGGAGCCGATCGCCCCGGCCACGAGCAGGAGGGACCGGCGCATCCGGGGGACCTCCGGGGTGCCGTACGCCATCTCCGCCAGCGCCGCCAGTTCGTCCTCGGCGATGCCGCGGTCCGCGAACTCGGCCGGATGGGCGGCGAGTTCACGGCGCAGCCGGGCGACGGCGGCGCGCAGTTCCGCCACCCGTGGGTCCTCGTCGCTCCCGGCCACCTGACTCTGCTCCACGCTCCGCAACACGGCTCTCCCCCTCGCACGTCCCCGTGCGGCTGTTCCGTTCATCTTTCACGGCCCCCTGAGGCGCTGGTCAGGCGCCGGGGGCCGCGGGTCAGTAAACCGCCCCCGATGCGGGATGCGCCACTTCGCGCACGCTGTCGCGACGTGTATGCAGGAGCCATGACGACAGAACCGATGAACGTGCGGGCCGCCGGGGCGGGGGAGGTCGTCGGGCTGCTGCTCGCCGCCGGTGGCGGACGGCGTCTCGGCGGGCGGCCGAAGGCCCTCCTGGAGCACCGGGGCGCGCCACTGGTGGAGCACGCGGTGCGGGTGCTGCGCGACGCCGGGTGCGAGCGGGTGCACGTGGTGCTCGGCGCGTCCGCCGGCGCCGTGCGCGAGCGGGCCTCGCTCCCCGGCTGCGTCCTGGTCGACAACCCGGAGTGGGCGGAGGGCATGGGCTCGTCCCTGCGGGCCGGGCTCGCCTCGCTCGCCGGCACCGGCGCGTCCGCCGCGCTGGTCTCGCTCGTCGACCAGCCGGGGATCGGAGCGGCCGCGACGGCCCGGGTGCGCTCGGCGTACCGGTCGCCGACGACGCTCGCGGCGGCCGCTTACGAGGGGCGGCGGAGCCATCCCGTCCTGTTCGGGAGTGCGCACTGGGCGGGTATCGGGGCGAGTGCGGTCGGGGACCGCGGGGCACGCGACTACCTGCGGGCGCACGCCTCAGCGCTCACGCTGATCGAGTGCGGGGACGTCGCGGAGGCGTACGACATCGACACGGCCGAGGACCTGATCCACTTGGAGTGACCGGCGTGGCACTCAGCGACACGTTGTGTCGACGAGAAGAATCTCGACATCAACAAACCATTGAACTTCCACTATGAGGAAACTAGTATCCACTGACCAGAAGGCCCGTTACCTCGGACGGGGCCCCGCAGCCGTACCTCGGCTCCTGTGGCACCCAGTGCCACCGCGTCTGCCCGGCGGCCCGCCCGGCACCGTCCGCGCAGCTCTCTGAAGGAAGTGACAGCTCATGTCCGCACTAGCGCCGTCGCCGCTGGCCATCGTCGACGCAGAGCCCCTGCCCCGGCAGGAAGAGGTGCTCACCGACGCGGCCCTCGCCTTTGTGGCCGAGCTGCACCGGCTGTTCACGCCCCGGCGTGACGAGCTCCTCGCCCGGCGTGCCGAGCGCCGTGCCGAAATCGCCCGCACCTCCACCCTGGACTTCCTCCCGGAGACCGCCGCGGTCCGCGAGGACGACTCCTGGCAGGTCGCCCCGGCCCCCGCCGCGCTGAACGACCGCCGCGTGGAGATCACCGGCCCGACCGACCGCAAGATGACCATCAACGCCCTCAACTCGGGCGCGAAGGTCTGGCTCGCGGACTTCGAGGACGCCTCGGCTCCCACCTGGGAGAACGTGATCCTCGGCCAGCTCAACCTCACCGACGCCTATGAGCGCCGCATCGACTTCACCGACGGGCGCACCGGCAAGTCGTACGCCCTGAAGGGCGCCGACGAGCTGGCCACCGTCGTCATGCGGCCGCGCGGCTGGCACCTGGACGAGCGCCACCTCCAGGTCGACGGCAAGCCGGTCCCCGGCGCGCTCGTCGACTTCGGCCTCTACTTCTTCCACAACGCCAAGCGCCTCATCGAGCTCGGCAAGGGCCCGTACTTCTACCTCCCGAAGACGGAGTCGTACCTGGAGGCCCGCCTCTGGAACGACATCTTCGTCTTCGCGCAGGACTACGTCGGCATCCCGCAGGGCACGGTCCGCGCGACCGTCCTGATCGAGACGATCACCGCCGCGTACCAGATGGAGGAGATCCTCTACGAGCTGCGCGACCACGCGTCCGGCCTCAACGCGGGCCGCTGGGACTACCTCTTCTCCATCGTCAAGAACTTCCGTGACGGCGGCTCGAAGTTCGTCCTGCCGGACCGCAACCTGGTGACGATGACGGCCCCGTTCATGCGGGCGTACACCGAACTCCTCGTCCGCACCTGCCACAAGCGCGGCGCGCACGCCATCGGCGGCATGGCGGCGTTCATCCCGTCCCGCAAGGACGCGGAGGTCAACAAGGTCGCGTTCGAGAAGGTCAAGAACGACAAGGACCGCGAGGCCGGCGACGGCTTCGACGGCTCGTGGGTGGCGCACCCGGACCTGGTCCCGATCGCCATGGAGTCCTTCGACGCGGTGCTCGGCGACAAGCCGAACCAGAAGGACCGCCTGCGCGAGGACGTGCGGGTCGCGCCCGAGGACCTGATCGCCATCGACTCCCTCGACGCGAAGCCCACGTACGACGGCCTGGTCAACGCCGTCCAGGTCGGCATCCGCTACATCGAGGCGTGGCTGCGCGGCCTCGGCGCCGTCGCCATCTTCAACCTCATGGAGGACGCGGCCACCGCGGAGATCTCGCGCTCGCAGATCTGGCAGTGGATCAACGCGGGCGTCGTCTTCGAGACGGGCCGAACCGCCACCGCCGACCTCGCCCGCGAGGTCGCCGCCGCCGAACTGGCCGCGATCCGCGCCGAGATCGGCGACGAGGCCTTCGCGGCCGGCAAGTGGCAGCAGGCCCACGACCTCCTCCTCCAGGTCTCCCTGGACGCGGACTACGCGGACTTCCTGACCCTCCCGGCGTACGAGCAGCTGCGCTGACGTTCCGCGTACGGACAGCACGAGGCCCCCGGCACCGCACAGCGCCGGGGGCCTCGTCGCGTCCGCTCGACGTCACGCCACGTCACCTCACGTGTCGCGACCAGTCCTGCTCCGCCGCGGGCTTCCCGTGCAGATCAGGAACCCGCTTCAGCCAGGCGGGACGGCCCTTCTCCGTGGCGGCCGCGCGCCTCGCGTCCGCGGCGGCCAGCTCGCCCCGGCTGGGAAAGTCCACCGGCAGCCATGCCGCGGAGGACCGGGCGCGGGCCAGCAGGAACGCCACGTACGCCGCACGCACCTCGTCCGGGGACGTGAAGCCGGGCTCGTCGGCGAGCCACGCGTCCGGCACGAGGCCCACGATCCCGTGGAGCACGGCCTCCGTGACGAGCGGCGCCAGCTCGGCGTCGGCGGCGGCCGTGTCCGGGCCGTACCCGCCGAGGGCGTGGTGGCGGAAGTCGTACGCCTTGTCGGGCGGCGTCGCGCCCCAGCGGTGGTGGAAGACGAGCGCGGCGCCGTGGTCGATGAGCCACAGCTTCGGCTCGTGGACGCCGAAGGTGGGCCAGACCATCAGGTTCGAACTGTGCACCGTGCGGTCGACGTTCGCGGTGAGGGCGTCGAGCCAGACGACCTTGCCGGCCTCCAGCGGGTCGACGTCGATCGCCTCCGGGGTGAAGTCCGCGGCGCCCGGCAGCAGGTCCATGCCGAGGTTGCGGCCCGCGCTGGCGTGCAGCAGGTCCTGGACCTCCTGGTGCGGTTCGTCGGCGGCGACCGCCGGGTCGAAGTCGACGAGGACCAGTTCGGGGAAGCGGAGGCCGAGGTGGCGGGCCAGCTCGCCGACGATGATCTCGGCAACCAGCGCCTTGCGGCCCTGGGCGGACCCGGTGAACTTCACGACGTACGTGCCCATGTCGTCGGCCTCGACGACACCCGGCACGGAACCGCCGGCCCGCAGGGGCTCGATGTAGCGGGTCGCGACGACCTGCCTCAGCGCCTTCGCCGGTCCCGCTCCCCGGCTCTCTTCTTTCATGAGCCGAGCATAATCACCGCGCGTCGATGATCCGCTAAGCGCCCACCCAAGCGGTTGATCTTGGTGCGTTCCCGGGGCGGCGCTCCCCCGGCATGCCACCGATCGACGCCCGCACGCCCTGCGAGACGCCGTGCCGGCTGCCGAGATACACAGTGGCTTCTCATTTCTGGTTTCTCGCTTTCTCGTGGTGAAGGACGGCCCGCTCATGCCCGCACGACCCGACCTCATGGCCCCCGGAACGGACCGGGACGAGCCGATCGCGATCGTGGGAGCCGCCTGCCGGTTTCCCGGTGGGGCCGACTCCCTCACCTCGCTGTGGCGCTTGCTGATGGCACGTCGGGAGACGGTGCGTGAGGTGCCCGCCGAGCGGTGGGCGCAGGCGGAACTGGCCGGTCTCCCCGCCCAGGTCGCGGACCGGCTGCGGTACGGCTGTTTCCTGGACGACGACGTCTACGCCTACGAGCCGGAGTTCTTCGGGATCAACGCGGATGAAGCGCCCTGGGTGGACCCCGAGCACCGGCTGCTTTCGGAGGTCGCCTGGGAGGCCATCGAGCACTCCGGGATTCCGGCCCAGCGGCTGTCCGGCACGCCGACGGGCATGTTCTTCGGCATCTACCAGAAGGACTACATGCTGCGTGTGCAGCGGCCGTTGGAGGACGTCAACGCCTACGCGATGTACACCGGCTTCGACAGCATCGGCCCGGGCCGGGTGGGCTTCATGCTGAATCTGCGGGGTCCGCAGGTCGTCATGGAGAGCGCCTGCGCCTCCGGTCTCGTCGCCGTGCACTCCGCCTGTCAGAGCCTGCGGACCGGCGAGTCGGACGTGGCGCTCGCCGGTGCCGCCATGCTGACCCTGGGGCCTGAGGGCGTCATCGCCCCCGCGCTGTGGGGCGTGTTCTCGCCCACCGGTCGCTGTCACGCCTTCGACGCCGCCGCCGACGGCTACGTACGCGGCGAGGGCTGCGGTGTGGTCGTGCTCAAGCGGCTTTCGGACGCGGTACGGGCCGGGGACCGGGTGCTCGCGGTGGTGCGCGGCTCGGCGGTCAACCAGAACGGGCGGGGCACGCGGCTGAGCGCGCCCTCCGAACCCGCGCAGATCGATCTCTACCGCCTGGCGCTGGAGCGCGCGGGCGTCGACGCCGGTGACGTCGGGATGGTCGAGGCGCACGGGCCCGGCACGGCGGTCGGTGACCCCATCGAGTTCAGCGCGGTGGCTGCCGTCTACGGCAAGGGGCGCGACCGGTGCGCGCTGGGTTCGGTGAAGACCAACATCGGCCACACCGAACCGGTGTCGGGCGTGGCCGGTCTGCTGAAGGCCATCGCGTCCCTGCGGCACGGCATGGTGCCGGCCAGCCTGCACTTCAACGAGTGGAACCCGCAGATCGACGCCGACGGCACCCGTCTGTTCGTACCCACCGACACGACCGAGTGGCCGGTACGGGAAGGTGCCCGGCTGGCCGCCGTGTCCTCCTTCGGCATCAGCGGCACCAACGTCCACGTCGTACTCGAACAGCCGCCCGCACCGCCCTCGCTGCCCGCCGCGAGGCGCCCGGTGCCGCCCGACCGTTCCGCTGCGGCGTCCGGTGACGACGAGGCCCTGCGCGTGTTCCCGCTCTCCGCGGGCACGCCCGTCGCCCTGCGGTCGGCGGCCGGCCTGCTGGCGCGGTGGCTGCGGGGCGAGGGGTCGCGCGTGCCGCTGTGCGACGTGGCGCACACCCTGGCGACCCGCCGTTCGCCCGCACGGGAGCGAGCCGCACTGGTCGCAGCGGGCCGGCCGGAACTGGTCGCGCGGCTCGATGAGTTCGCGGCCGGTGGCGCTCCCGCCGCCGGGGTGGCGACCGGCCGTGCGGTGCCCGACGCCGGACGGGGCGTGGTGTGGGTCTTCTCGGGACACGGCTCGCAGTGGGCAGGCATGTGCCGTCAACTCCTCGATCGCGACCCGGAGTTCACCCGGGTGATCGACGAGCTCGAACCGCTCGTGGCCGAGGAGTCCGGCCTCTCCCTGCGCGAGACCCTGTGCCGCCCCGAGGTGGTGACCGGGTTCGACCGGGTGCAGCCGGTGATCTTCGCCGTCCAGCTGGGTCTCGCGGCGATGTGGCGTTCGCACGGCGTCGAACCGGCGGCCGTGATCGGCCACTCCATGGGGGAGGTCGCCGCGGCGGTGGCCGCGGGGGCGCTCGGCGTACGGGACGGGGTACGGGTCATCTGCCGCCGCTCGCGCCTGATCCTGCGGACGGCCGGGCAGGGCCTGATGGCGTCGGTCGCCCTGGGCCGCGCCGAGGTCGAACGGCTCCTCGCGGAGGACGACGTGCGGGGTGTGACCGTCGCGGTCGTCGCGTCGCCGGAGAACACCGTCGTCGGCGGCGACGCGGACCGCATCCGGCGCCTCGCCGAGGAGTGGGACGCGCGCGGCATCGGCATCCGCGTGGTCGAGGTGGACGTCGCCTCGCACACCGCGCACATGGACCCGATCCTGCCCGACCTCGCCGACGCGCTCGCCGGGGTCGCGGGCCGGTCACCGGGCACGGCGTTCTACAGCACCGTCACCGACGACCCGCGCGAGCACGCCGCCTTCGACGCCGCCTACTGGTCGGACAACCTCCGCCGCGAGGTGCGCTTCGCCGACGCGGTGCGGGCCGCGGCCGAGGACGGGCACCGCGTCTTCGTCGAGATCGGTCCGCACCCCGTCCTCGTCCACCCCGTGCAGGCCACGCTCACGGCGCACGGGCACACCGGCACCGCGGTCGTGCCCTCCCTGCTGCGCGACACCGACGACGCGCTGGCCTTCCACACCCACGTGGCGGCGCTGCACTGCGCGGGCCACCCGCTGGACTGGGCAGGACGTTACGGTGTCGGCGCCCTGGCCGACGTACCGCCGACCACCTGGGAGCGCACCCGGTACGTCGTCGATCCCTCCCCGCTGCGGCAGTCGTCCGGGGCCCACTCCTCCCCCGCCGCGCACCCGCTCACCGGAGCGCACACCGCGGACCCCGACGGTGCGGGACGCCACCTGTGGCAGACCCGCGTCACGCCCGGCACCCTGCCCTGGCTGGACGCGCACCGCGTCGACGACGTCCCCGTGGTGCCCGGCGCGGCCCTGTGCGAGATGGCCGTCGCCGCCGCCCGCGACCTGTACGCGGCGGGGCCGGAGCGGCTGCGCATCACCGGCGTGGACCTGGAGCGGCTGCTGCTGCCCTCGTCCGACGGCACGTCCGTGACCGCCACCGCCGAGGCGGCGGGGCCGGACACCGCGCACTGGCAGGTGGTCAGCACGGCCTCCGACGGCACCTCCGTCCGGCACGCCCGGGCGTCCCTGCACCTCGCGCCCGAGGGTGAGCCCGTGCCGGAGGGCCGCGCCCCACAGGAGTTGCTCGCGGAGTTCCCGCACGCCGTGGACCCGGCGGACGTCTACCGGCAGATGCGCGAGGAGCGCGGCGTGCACCACGGCCCGCCGTTCCTCGGCCTCCAGGCGCTGTACACGGACGGGGCACCGGCCGACCGCGCGGGCGCCCGCCTGCTTGCCCGCCTGCGCGTGCCCGACGGCGGGCGGGCCGGCGCGCAGGCACTCCACTGCCACCCCGTCGCGCTCGACACCTGCCTCCAGGCCGTCGCGGGCGCCGTGCTGCGCACCGGCTCCGTGCCCGCGGGCGGCATCCTGCCCCGGGGCATCGAGTCGCTGCGCCTGTACGGGACGGTCCCGCTCACCGGCTACTGCCTGGTCACCCTCCGACTGGTGGGCGCCGACCGGTTCCTCGCGGACTTCCGGCTCTGGGCCGACGACGGCTCCGTCGTCGCCGACGCCACCGGCGTGGAATTCCGTCACGTACCCGCCGAGAGCGCGGAGGAGCGCTTCGCCGGGCGGCTGCTCCGGGCCGCGTGGGAGCCGGGCGAGCGTCCGGCACCGGCCGGGGAGCCCGGCGCCTGGACCCTCCTGGCGGAACCGGGACGTGCGGCGTACGCGCACGACCTGGCCGGGGCGCTGCGGGTGCGGGGCGCGACTGTGAGCGTCCAGGAACTCGTTTCTGACGGCGGCCCGGAACGCGGCGGTACCCCCGTGGTGCCGACCGAGGCCGTCGCGCAGGCGTCGCGCGCGGTGGTGTATCTGCCCGCGTGCGGCGACGACATCGGCACCAGTCTCGACTGCTCGTCAGGTGTAAATACGACCCCCGACCGCCCGGCGCGGCAGCAGGTCGCGCGGCTTGCGGAAGCGGCCCGCGCGCTCACCCGGACCACGGGCGGTGGCGGCGGGACGGCCCCGCGCCTGTGGACCGTCACCGCCACCGCGCAGCACGTCGCGCCCGGGGACCGGCCGGACCTGGCACAGGCCGGGCTGCGCGGGCTCGTGCGGGTGCTGAGCTACGAGCACCCCGAACTGCGCCCTGGCGTCCTGGATGTCGATGTGTCGACACCGGTCGCGGAGGTCGCCGCGGAACTGCTCGCCTGCCCCGACGAACAGGACGAGATCGCCTACCGCCACGGCACGCGTCACCTCGCGCGCCTGCGCAATGTCCCGCTGGACGGCGAGGAGCGCCGCCGGGCCACCGTCGACCGGGGCGGCGACCGGGTGGCCCTGCACCTCGGGCGCCCCGGCGACCTGGACTCCTTCGAGTTCGTCGCCCAGTCCCGGCGGCGTCCCGGGCCGGGCGAGGTCGAGGTCCGGCTCGACGCCACCAGCGTCAACTTCATCAATGTGCTCCAGGCCATGGGCGTCTACCAGCGGTTCAACACCGGTGAGGAGCAGCCGGACGTCAGCGCGTTCGACGGCGCGGGCGTCGTCACCGCCGTCGGGGACGGCGTCCGGGAGGTGCGGGAGGGCGACCGCGTGGCCGCCATGTTCGTGGACGCCTCGCAGCCCGCGGTCATGTCCTCCTTCACGACCGTCCGCGCCGACTGCCTGCTGCCGCTGCCCGACGGGGTGAGCGCCCGGGACGCCGCCGCGCTGCCGTGCGCCTACCTGACCGCCTGGTACGCCCTGCGGCACCTGGCCCGGCTCCGGGCGGGGGAGAAGGTGCTGGTCCACTCGGCGAGCGGCGGCACCGGTCTGGCCGCGCTGAATCTGGCACGGGCGTGTGGCGCGGAGGTCCTGGCGACCGCGGGCAGCGAGGCCAAGCGGGCGTACCTGCGGAGCCTCGGCGTCGCGCACGTCATGGACTCCCGCACCCTCGACTTCGCCGACCAGGTGCGCGACGCGACCGGGGGCCGCGGCGTCGACGTCGTACTCAACTCCCTCACAGGACCGGCGCAGACCGCGAGCCTCGGCCTGCTGGCGCACCGGGGCCGCTTCCTTGAGCTCGGCAAGCGGGACATCTACGCCAACACCCGTCTCGGCCTGCTGCCCTTCCGCCACAACGTCACCTTCTCCGGTGTCGACGTGCTGATGATGCTGCGGCAGGACCCCGAACTCCTCGCCGAGGGCTACCGCGAGCTCTCCGGCATGCTCGCGGAGGGCACCCTTCCGCTGCTGCCCGTCACCGAACACCCCGTCGCCGAGGCGTCGTCGGCGTTCCACACCATGGCGTCCGCCCGGCACACCGGCAAACTCGTCCTCACCTGGCCCGCCGCGGGCACGGACACCCTGCCCGTACGCCCCGAGGACGTTCCGGTCGTCCGCCCCGACGCGAGCTATCTGGTCACGGGCGGGCTCGGCGGCCTCGGACTCCTGGTCGCCCGGTGGCTCGCCGGACGGGGCGCCGCCGCCGTGGTGCTCACCTCCCGGAGCGCCCCGACCGCTGATACGCGTACCGCCATCGACGCCCTCACCGAGGAGTTCGGCACCCGCGTCGATGTGGTCCGCGGCGACCTCGCCGAGCCGGGCGTCGCCGACACGCTCGTACGGGCCGCCCTGGACACGGGCCACCCCCTGCGCGGTGTCGTCCACGCCGCGGCCGTGGTCGAGGACGCCACCGTCGCCAACCTCTCCGCCGCTCTCCTGGAGAAGGTCTGGCGGCCCAAGGCGACCGGCGCCTGGCTGCTCCACCGGGCCACCGAGGGCGCGCCCCTGGACTGGTGGGTGACCTTCTCCTCCGCCGCCTCCCTGCTGGGCAACCCCGGGCAGGGCGCCTACGCGGCCGCCAACGCCTGGCTCGACGAGTTCACGAGCTGGCGCCGCGCCCAGGGGCTGCCCGCCACCTGCGTCAACTGGGGGCCGTGGGCCGAGGTCGGGCGCGGCACCGGGATGGCCGAACGCGGCTACGCCATGATCGCGCCCGCCGAGGGCATCGAGGCGCTGGAGCGCATCCTCCGCCACGACCGCGGCCGCACCGCCTACACGCCCGTCGACCTGGCCCGGTGGCTGGAGTCCTTCCCCGCCACCGGCCGCACCGCCTTCTTCGCCGAACTGGCCGCCCCGGCGGCGGGCACGGACGGTGCCGGGTCCCGCAGCGCCCTCCTGGAGTCGCTGCGGGCGGCGGACTGCCCCCAGCGGCGGCAGCAGTTGCTGCTGCCCGAGGTCGTCGGCCACATCGCGGCGGTCCTGCGGCTCGGCACCGACCGGTTCGACGCCAACACGTCCCTGGTCACGCTCGGCCTGGACTCCCTCATGGCCATCGCCCTGCGCAACCGCCTCCAGCGCGAACTGGCCCTGGACATCCCCACGACCGTGATGTGGACCCACCCGACGGGCACGGCCCTCACGCGCTACCTCCTTGCGCGCCTCCACCCGGAGGAGGAGCAGGAGCCCACAACAAGAGAGTCCTCCCCCACCCCGACCGCTAGGTGATCAGCGCATGTCCGCTCCTTCCCACCCCACCCGCGCGCCCGGCATCTGGGACGTGATCGTCGTCGGAGCCGGCCCCGCCGGCGCCACGGCCGCCCGCGTCGCCGCCGAGAACGGCTGTACGACACTGCTGCTGGAACGCGCCACGATCCCCCGCTACAAGACCTGCGGCGGCGGCCTCATCGGAGCGTCGCTCGCCGCCCTGCCGCCGGGCCTGTCCCTGAAGGTCTACGACACGGCTCGCCGGTTCACCTTCGCCCACAACGGCCACAAGGAGCGCACCCTCGACTCCAGCTCACCGACGTGCGCCATGGTCTACCGCAGCGAACTCGACGCCGCGCTGACCGAGGCGGCCGCCGCGGCCGGCGCGGAGGTCAGGGACGGCACCGCGCTGACCACGCTCGAACAGCGGGGCGACACCGTCAGTGTGAGGACCAACCGCGGCGACACGCTCCGCGCCCGCGCGGTCGTCGGCGCCGACGGCAGTGCGAGCCGGGTCTCGCGGTACGTGGGCGTGCAGTGCGCGCAGGTCGACCTCGCCCTGGAGGTGGAGGTGCCGGTCGACGAGAGGACGGCGGACCGCTGGCGCGGCCGCGCCCTGATGGAGTGGGGGCCGCTGCCGGGCTCGTTCGGCTGGGTCTTTCCCAAGGGGGACGTGTGCACCGCCGGAGTGGTGGCCGCCCGGGGCAACCCCGTCGCCCTCCGCGCCTACAAGGAGGACTTCCTGACACGCCACGGGCTCATCGGCCCGCGCCCCCTCCACGACACCGGCCACCTGACCCGGTGCCGCCGCCCGGACTCCCCGGTGGCCCGGGGGCGCGTACTGGTGGCCGGTGACGCCGCGGCGCTGGTCGACCACTGGTCGCGGGAAGGGATCTCCTACGCCCTGCGCTCAGGGGACCTGGCGGGCCGCGCCGCGAGCCGCGTGGTCGGCGCGGACGAGCCGGGAGCGCGCGCCGCCGCCGATGACTACGGCCGCCGGATCAACGACGTCCTGGGCGCCGAAATGCGGGCGAGCAGCTCCCTCATGGCCCTCTTCGCCCGCAACCCAGCCCTCGTCCACACGGCCCTGACCCGAGTTCCCCCGGCGTGGCACCGTCTCGACGCGTACATCGCCGGACGTACGAGCGTGGCGGGCATCATGACCACGCCTCTCGCCCGCACGGCAGCGGCCGTGGCGGGACGCCTGCCGGCGAGCCGCCGCGGTTCGGGCCGGCCCGGGAGGGTCTCGTAGGGCGCTGTGCCCCGGGAGCCCCTTGCGTACCCTTGCCGCATGCGTATGCGTCCCACTCTGAGCTGGAGTCCTCCCGAGGATCTGCCACCGGCCACCACGGATCTGGGTCCGGTCACCGGCGCGCTGGAGGCCGGTGGCGTGGTGGTGCTCAGTGGGGCGGGGATCTCCACGGAGTCGGGCATTCCCGACTACCGGGGTGAGGGCGGCAGCCTGAGCAGGCACACTCCGATGACCTACCAGGAGTTCACCGCCGACGCCCGGGCCCGGCGCCGGTACTGGGCGCGCAGCCACCTCGGCTGGCGGACCTTCGGGCGCGCCCGGCCCAACGCGGGGCACCGGGCCGTCGCCGCGTTCGGGGAGCACGGGCTCCTGTCCGGTGTGATCACCCAGAACGTCGACGGGCTGCACCAGGGCGCCGGCAGCACGGGCGTCGTGGAGCTCCACGGCAGCCTGGACCGTGTCGTCTGCCTCTCCTGCGGCGCCCGCAGTCCGCGGCGTGAGCTCGCCCGGCGGCTGGAGGAGGCCAATCCCGGGTTCGAGCCGGTGGCCGCGGGCATCAATCCGGACGGTGACGCCGACCTCAGCGACGAACAGGTGGGGGACTTCCGCGTCGTACCGTGCGGAGTCTGCGGTGGCGTCCTCAAACCGGACGTCGTGTTCTTCGGCGAGGCCGTTCCGCCGGAGCGGGTCGAGCACTGCCGCGAGCTGGTCCGGGGGGCGACCTCGCTGCTGGTCCTCGGCTCCTCCCTGACGGTGATGTCGGGGCTCCGGTTCGTCCGTCAGGCCGCGCAGGGCGGCAAGCCGGTGCTGATCGTCAACCAGGACCCGACCCGCGGCGACCAGCACGCCGTCGCCCGGGTCGCGCTGCCCCTCGGCGCGGCTCTCACCACCGTGGCGGGCCGGCTGGGCGTCCCCGTTCCGGCCCGGTAACCGAACGTCACGCCCGGGCGTACACTCGGCCGCATGGGTCCCATGGGTTTCACGAGGTGCACGAGGGCGCCTCGGACCCGCCCCTTCGCGCTTCACATCACGCTTCGTACCGCACTTCGCAGTGCGCTTCGCGTCTCCCTGCACGAGCACGGCTAGCGACTCCCGCGCCGAAACGCCTCGGCCGCCGCAGCCACCGCCGCCGCTCCGCCCGGCCGCGACCGCACGACCGGGTCCGCGCCACTTCGAATGGATCATCGTGAAGCTGAACGACTTGTTGGCCGGACACGACCATCACGTACTGCGGGGCGAGCCGGGCTCCGTCGCGGTCACCGCGGGGGTGACCTTCGACGTCGACCGGGTCGGGCCCGGTGCCGTGTTCGTCGCCGTGCCCGGGCACCGGGAGGGCGGTCCCGGCGCCGTGGGCGCCGCGTTCGCCCGCGGTGCCGCGGCCGTCATCGTCGAAGGGGCCGACCCGATGCCGTCGGCGGTTCCGCCGTCCGCGACCGGGTGCGTCGTGCGGGTGGCGGACACGCGGCGGGCGGCCGCGGTCGTGGCCTCGCGGTACTTCGGCGAACCGGGGCGGCACATGGATGTGGTGGCGGTCACCGGCACCAACGGCAAGACGTCCGTCTCGTACATGGTCGAGTCCGCCCTGCGGCTCTCCTCCGGGGCGAAGGTGGGGGTCATCGGGACGGCCGGCAGCCGGATGGGCGACGAACTGATCCCGATGCCGCGGTCCGTGCTCACCACCCCGGAATCGCCCGACCTGCAGTACCTCCTCGGCCA
Source organism: Streptomyces sp. NPDC050732 (assembly GCF_040654255.1). Classification (NCBI taxonomy): domain Bacteria; kingdom Bacillati; phylum Actinomycetota; class Actinomycetes; order Kitasatosporales; family Streptomycetaceae; genus Streptomyces; species Streptomyces sp. NPDC050732. Next base: position 191,788 of record NZ_JBFAHP010000004.1, on the reverse strand, counting down.
CATGCGCGACCGGGCGACCGGCAGCGTGGTGCTTGAGGCCACCTCCATGGCGCTGCTGACACACCGGGTGGACCGCACCTTCATCGACGTCGGCGTCTTCACCAACCTGACGCAGGATCACCTGGACGACCACGGCACGATGGCCGACTACCGGGACGCCAAACTCCGGCTCTTCCAGGGCCTTTGCCGGCACGCGGTGGTCAACGCCGACGATCCCGTGGGTGCCGGGATCGGCGCGCTGATGCCGGGCGCGGTGACCACGTACGCGCTCGACGGGCCTGCGGACTACCGGGCGACCGACCTGGTGGTGAGCGCGTCGGGCACGCGGTTCACCCTGTGGCACGGGGGTCTTGCCCGTCCCGCGTCGATCCCTTTCCCCGGCCGGTACTCCGTGGCCAACGCCCTCGCGACGCTCGCCTCCTGCCACGTACTGGGCCACGACCTGGACGCCCTCGTCGCCGCGCTGGCCCAACTCCCGCCCGTGCCCGGCAGGTTCGAACGCTTCGAGACGCCGGAGGGTACCTCCGTGATCGTGGACTACGCCCACTCCCCCGACTCCCTGGACAAGGTCCTGACCACCATCCGCGGCTACGCGCGCGGCCGGGTGATCACCGTCTTCGGCTGCGGCGGCGACCGGGACACCACGAAGCGCGCGGACATGGGGAGGATCGCCGGGGCCCACTCCGACCTCTGCGTCGTGACCTCCGACAACCCGCGCGACGAGGACCCGGAGGCGATCCTGGACCAGATAGTTCCCGCTCTCACGGCGACCGGGACGCCGTTCGAGCGGCTCGCCGACCGGCGCGAGGCCATCGCCTTCGCCCTGTCGTCGGCGGGCCCCCGGGACACGGTCCTCATCGCGGGCAAGGGCAGCGAACCGCATCAGACCGTCCGCGGGGAGCTGCTTCCGTTCAGCGACATCGCGACCGCGCGGGAACTCGCGGCCGCGCAGACGGCGGCCGGGCGTCCGGGAGTTCAGTCGGTACGTTGAGCCGTCCGGGCCGCGTCCGCGCGGGCCGTCACATCTCGCGCAGCGCCTTGGCGACGACCGAGTCGCCGGCGACCTCGATCCGCCCGTCCCGGACGCCCTGGCCGAGGGTGAGTTCGCCGCGGCTCACGGCCACGCACGCGTCGGCGTCCAGGGTGAGGGTGGCGTCGGCCCCGTCCGGCGCGGGCCCGTCGCCGTAGGCCTGCTCACCGTCGGCCTGCTCACCATCGGACTGCTCGGCGTCGGTGAGCCGGACGTGGAAGCAGCCCTCGTCGAGCCGCACCTCCACCACGCCCTCGGCACCCGCCCCGGCGCCGGCCGCCGCGAGATGCCTCAGCAGCGGCAGCGCGAACCAGTGCGCGCGCACCGCGTCCGTGGGCCTGCGCTCCTCCAGGGCCGGGGCGCCCCACGCGGCGAGGGCCTCAAGGACCGGCAGCAAGCCGCGCCCCCTGCCGGTGAGTTCATAGACGTACGCCGCGGAGGGCGCCGGCAGCCTGCGGCGGGTCGCGAGACCCCGCTGCTCCATGTCCTTCAGGCGCGAGGCCAGCACGTCCGTGCTGACGCCCGGCAGGTCGGCGTGGAGGTCGGTGTAGCGGCGGGGACCGACCAGCAGTTCCCTGACGATCAGCAGGGTCCAGCGGTCGCCCACGGCGTCCAGCGCCCGGGCTGCCGCGCAGTACTGGTCGTAGCTTCGGCGAGGTGGCATGCGACATAGTCTATGCAAGTTGTTGGACTTTCCAAGCGGGGGCTTGGTAAAACCAAGTAACACACGTCACGGGAGGCGCAGCGCATGGAGTTCCGGCAGTCGAGCAAGCTCAGCGAGGTCTGTTACGAGATCCGGGGGCCCGTCATCGAGCACGCCAACGCGCTGGAGGAGGCGGGCCACAGCGTGCTGCGCCTCAACACCGGCAATCCCGCGCTCTTCGGCTTCGAGGCGCCCGAGGAGATCGTCCAGGACATGATCCGGATGCTCCCCAAGGCGCATGGCTACACGGACTCGCGGGGCATCCTCTCCGCCCGGCGCGCGGTGGCCCAGCGGTACCAGGCGCTCGGCCTGGACGAGGTCTCCGTAGACGACGTCTTTCTCGGCAACGGCGTGTCCGAGCTGGTCACCATGGCCGTACAGGCCCTCCTTGAGGACGGCGACGAAGTCCTCATCCCGGCGCCCGACTTCCCCCTGTGGACCGCCGTGACGACCCTCTCCGGAGGCAAGGCCGTCCACTATGTGTGCGACGAGTCCGCCGACTGGTACCCCGATCTCGACGACATGGCCTCGAAGATCACCGACCGGACCAAGGCCGTCGTGATCATCAACCCGAACAACCCCACGGGCGCGGTCTATCCGAAGGAGATCCTGGAGGGCATCCTCGACCTGGCGCGCCGGCACGGCCTGATGGTCTTCGCCGACGAGATCTACGACCAGATCCTGTACGACGACGCGGTGCACCACAGTGTCGCCGCCCTCGCGCCCGACCTCGTGGTCCTCACCTTCTGCGGCCTGTCCAAGACGTACCGGGTGGCGGGCTTCCGCTCCGGCTGGCTGGTGGTCACGGGGCCGCAGCAGCACGCGAAGAACTACCTGGAGGGCCTGACGATGCTCGCCTCCATGCGGCTGTGCCCGAACGCCCCCGCCCAGTACGCCATCCAGGCGGCGCTCGGCGGCCGCCAGTCCATCCGTGAACTCACCGTGCCCGGTGGGCGGTTGCACGAGCAGCGCGACAAGGCGTGGGAGAAGCTGAACGAGATCCCGGGCGTCTCCTGCGTGAAGCCGAAGGGCGCCCTGTACGCGTTTCCGCGCCTGGACCCGAAGGTCCACCCGATCCACGACGACGAGAAGTTCGTCCTCGACCTCCTCCTCCAGGAGAAGATCCAGGTCGTCCAGGGCACGGGCTTCAACTGGCCCCGCCCCGACCACTTCCGCATCCTCACCCTCCCCTACGCTGACGACCTCGACGCGGCGATCAGCCGCATCGGCCGCTTCTTGAGCGGATACCGGCAGTGACTCACCCCGGGAGCACCGTGTCGCCCTGCACCGCCTGCGGACAGCCCGTCCACACGCAGTTCGCCTCGCCCGAACTCGTCGCGCCCATCGTGTACGAGGACTTCGACCGCGCCGCCGACCCGGCGTGGCGCACCTCGGGCGCGGCGACCGTCGAGGACTACGCGCGCTGGTGCGGCCACCTGTGCGGGCTGACGTGCTTCCGGATGGCGCTCGGCCCGTCCGCGCCGACCCTGTTCGACCTGCGGGACGGCGCCCTCAAGTACGGCGCGTACACCGAGGTGGACGGGGTCATCAAGGGAATGATCTACGCCCCGTTCGCCGAGTACGCCCGCGACGCGTTCGGCCTCGACGCCGAGGTCCACCGGCACCTCTCGGTCGAGGAGATCGGCCCGCTCCTCGACGAGGGACGCCAGGTCATCGCCTCCGTGCACTACGAGATCCGCCGACCGCACCGCCCCTCCCCCGGCAGGGGCGGGCACCTGGTGCTGCTCACCCGGCGCACGGCCGAGGGGCTGCTGCACCTGCACAACCCGTCGGGCGTCGACGCGCGCACCCGTGCCGCCGACATGCCCGCCGGCGAGTTCGAGCCGTTCTTCGCCGGGCGCGGGGTGTCGCTGCGCTGACAGGGGGTCACCGCGGCTGCCAGGATGGCGGGATGATGCGTGGAGGCAGCGTCGCCGTCGTGGGCGGCAGCATCGGTGGGTGCGCCGCGGCGCTGGCCGCGCACCGCGGTGGCGCCGACGAGATCACCGTGTACGAGCGCGCCGCGGGAGACCTGGCGGACCGCGGCGTGGGGCTGGCCATGCACGATTCCCGTTACGCGGAGCTGGAGTCGGCCGGATATGTGGACGCGGGCATGGCGTGGGTGCAGCTCGTGCGGCGGCGCTGGTATGTGCGGGACGACGCGGCCGTGTCCCCGCTGGGCCGGGAGATCGCCGTGCTGCCGTTCCCCTTCCGTACGTACAACTGGGGCCCGCTGTGGCGGGAGTTGCGCGGACGTCTGCCCCGGAGCGTGGACTTCCGCCCGGGCGCGACGGTGCGGGCGGTGCGTCCCGGCGACGGGGGCGTCGAGGTGACCACCGACGCCGGGAGCACGGAACACGACCTCGTCGTCGGCGCCGACGGTTACCGCTCGGCGGTCCGCGCGGCCCTCTTCGGCGACGTACGTCCGGCGTACGCGGGGTATCTCGCCTGGCGCGGCGCCTTCCCCGAGGCACGGCTGAGCGATCCGGAGCCGTGGGCCGACGAGGACTGCGTGTACGCCGTCTTCCCCGGCGGCCACGCGATCATCTACCGCATTCCGGACGGCACGGGCGGCCACCGCGTCAACTGGGTCCTGTACACCGCCCCACCCCCCGGGCTCGACCTCGGGCTCGGCCTCGACCTGCGGCTCACCGGCCCCACGAGCCTGCCGCCCGGCGGCCTCACGGAGGCGCTCGCCACCCACCTCGCGTACGTGGCCGACGAGCTCCTGCCGCCCTACTGGGGCGCGCTGCTGCGGGAGACCGCGCCCGACGAGACCTTCCTCCAGCCCATGTACGACTTCACCGCGCCGCGCTGCACGGCGGACCGCGTCCTGCTGGCCGGCGACGCGGCGGCGGTGGCCCGGCCGCACACCGGCGCGGGCGCGGTCAAGGCGCTGCAGGACGCGACGGTCCTGGAGGCCGCCCTCACCTCGGCCGGCACGTGGGAGGAAGCCCTGGCCGCGTACGACACCGACCGGACCGTCTCCGGCCGTTCGATGGTCGACCTGGGGCGGCGGCTCGGCGGGGCGCTCGTCCAGGCGACCCCGGACTGGCGGGCCATGGACCAGGCGGCGACGGAGGCCTGGTGGAAGCAGGCGGACGGCACCGGGGCGTTCGGCGGCCGGGAGCTCAGGCGCTGACCCGCGGACCTGTTCCGGCCCCGTTTTGGGGATGCGCCACGAAGATCAATAGTATCCGGCGATGATCACAAGACAACGGCCGGCGGCCTGGGCCATGGCCCTGCTCGCCGCCCTGACCGCCGGGCTCGTCACGGCAGGCCCCGCCGCCGCCGATGACGACGACGAACCGGCACAGCCCGCCCCCAAGGTCGAGCTGGTCCTCGACGTCAGCGGCTCCATGCGGGCCCGCGACATCGACGGCAAGTCCCGGATGGCCGCCGCGAAGCAGGCCTTCAACGAGGTCCTGGACGCGACCCCGGACGAGGTCGCGCTCGGCATCCGCACCCTCGGCGCCAACTACCGCGGCGACGACCGCAGGACGGGCTGCAAGGACACCGAGCTGCTCTACCCCGTGGAGCAGCTCGACAAGGCGGGCCGCACCGACGCGAAGACCGCCGTGGCGACGCTCGCGCCGACCGGCTGGACCCCGATCGGCCCGACGCTCCTCAAAGCTGCCGACGACCTGACGAAGGACGACGCCGAGCGCAGCCGCCGCATCGTGCTGATCTCCGACGGCGAGGACACGTGCCGGCCGCTCGACCCGTGCGTGGTCGCCCGGGAGATCTCCGCCAAGGGCATCCACCTCACCATCGACACGCTCGGCCTGGTGCCGGACGCCAAGACCCGCGACCAGCTGAGCTGCATCGCGGAGGCCACCGGCGGCACGTACACGTCGATCCGGCACACCGACGAACTCTCCGGCCGCGTCAAGCAGTTGGTGGACCGGGCGGCCGATCCGGTCGTCACGCCCGCGGCGGTGAAGGGTGCCGCGCGGTGCACCGAGGCGCCCGAGCTGAAGTCGGGTCTCTACACCGACCGTGAGAAGTTCGGCGAGCACCGCTGGTACCGCGTGGAGGTCCCGGCGGGCAAGGAGCTGCGCGCCTCCGTGAGCGTCGCGGCCGACCGTGCCGTCAACAAGGACTACGGCGTGCTGCTGCGCGCCGAGACGCCGCGGGGGCGCGAGATCGTGCGGGGCCAGGAGTCCGGCGACGGGCGCACCGACGTGATCTCGACGGGCCTGCGCCACCCGACGCCCGAGGCGGACGACGACGAGGAGGAAGCCACCTCCGAGACCGTCTGTCTGCGCGTCAGCAACTCGTTCTCCGCGCCGGCCTCCGCGAAGACCGCGCCGGGCCTGCCGGTCGAGCTCGCCGTGGACCTGGTGGACTCCCCCGACGAGGCGTCGGACGTCGCCTCCTTCGGGCTCGGCCACGGCTGGTGGCTGCTCGGTGTGCTCGTCCTCGTCGGCTTCCTGGCCGGTCTGGTCTGGGGCTGGCTCTCGCGCTGGCGCTTCGCGGTCTGGAGGACCAACTGATGCGTACGGACCGACTGATGCGTACGGACCGACCGATGCGTACGACACGTGTGGTGCGGCGTTTCGCGGTGACGACCGGTGCCGCCCTGCTCGCGCTGACCGGGGCGGCCGGTTCCGCCGCCGCCGACGGCGAGACGCCCGAGAAGGTGACGGAGGCGGGCACGTCCTTCCGTACCGCTACCGCGATCCGCCCCGACCAGCAGGCCACGGCGGAGGCGTCCACGGGTGACTACCTGTACTGGGCGTTCCCCGTGGACACCGGGCAGCGCGCCACCGTGCACGCGACGGTGAAGCTGCCCGAGGCCGCGGCCCGGCACGCCGCGTCCACCTGGCAGGTCGACGTGTACGACGGGCTGCGGCGCCGCCAGGCCTGCCGGCTCGGCACGCCCACGAAGACGGCCGCCCAGGACGTCTCGTCGGTGTCGCTGTCCTGCACGCTGCGTACCGTCAGGTCCTGGTCGGAGCAGTGGGCGAACGATCCGCTGCCGGGCACCTACTACCTGCGGCTCACGGTCACCGACCTCAAGGCGGACGACCTGGGGCTGCCGGTGCGGGCCGAGGCGAAGGTCACCACGACCGACGCGGGCGGCGCGCAGGCGGTGGACGGGGCGCTCGCGGAGCCGCTGGTGCCTGGCGCGGGTGCGGACGGCTCGGACCAGCGGCGGACCGCCGCCGTGGAGCCCGAGGACGGCTGGTCGGGCGGCTGGTGGTCCTCGCGCTGGCTGTGGACGGCAGCCGGCGGTGTCCTCGCGGCGCTCGCGGGCGTCGGCGGTTACGCGCTGACGCGTGGTTCGGGACGGCCCGCCCGGGTGCCGCAGGGCATGTAGCACGGGGTGTCACGCCCGCTTGCCGGGTCCCGCCGGGCGCGGAGGCCGGGCGGCGTGGCAGGCTCGGTGGTGGCGGTGCCGGACGGCCCGCCACCACCGGGAGAACAGGAACGGCGCGACCATGGGTGATCTGCTCCTCGTCCGGCACGGCGAGACGGAGTGGTCCCTCTCGGGACAGCACACCAGCTGGACGGACATCCCCCTGACGGACAACGGCAGGGAGCAGGCCCGCTCGCTGGCCCCCCTCATCAGCAGGTTCCGGATCGGGGCGGCGTTCACCAGCCCGCGGCAGCGCTCGCGGGAGACGGCGGAGCTGGCCGGCTTCGGCTCCGCCCGGGTGGACCCGGACCTGAGCGAGTGGGAGTACGGCGCGTACGAAGGCGTCACGACCGTCGAGATCCACCGCACCCGGCCGGACTGGTACCTCTTCACGGACGGTGTGGCGCCCGGCCCGCCCGAGCATCCCGGCGAGAGCCCTGAGCAGGTGGGCGAGCGGGCCGACCGCATGCTGGCCAAGGTCGACGCGGCGCTCGCCGACAACGAGGGCAGCGTCGTCCTCTTCGCCCACAGTCACTTCCTGCGCGTCCTCGCGGCCCGCCGCCTGGGCCTGCCCGCGTCCGGCGGCTCGATGTTCCTGCTCGCCACCGGCACCGTGAGCCGGCTGAGCACGGAGCACCGGCGGCATGTGGTGGCGAGCTGGAACCTCCGCCCCCAACTGCTGAAGTGACCTGCCCGGCCATGTGATCCGCGGTCGTGGCATTCGACAGGCGCGACGATGATCATCAAGACTGCGGTCATGCGATACGGCGTGAATCTCCTCAACTTCGGCTCCGGCACGACCCCCGACTCGCTCGTGCGGCAGGCGACCGACGCCCGTGAACTCGGCTTCGAGTTCGCGATGATCTCCGACCACATCGCGGTGACCCCCGACGTCCACGAGGTCTATCCGGCGCCGTTCTACGACCAGTTCGTGCTCGCCGCGCATCTCGCGGGGCGCGTGCCGGGGCTGCGGCTCGGCACGACGATCACCGTGATCCCCTACCGGCATCCGCTCCAGACGGCGCGTCTCGCCGCGAACATGGACCGGCTGAACGCCGCCGGGTTCATCCTCGGCGCCGGTGTCGGCTGGTCGGCCGCCGAGTACGAGACGCTCGGCGTGCCCTTCCGCGAGCGCGGCGCGATCACCGACGAGTACCTCACCGCGATCCGTGCCGCGTGGCGCGAGGACCCGACGTCCTTCCACGGCAAGTATGTGGCGTACGACGGCGTCCGCACGGCCCCGGCCCCCGCGACCAGCCCCTGCCTCCCCGTCTGGGTCGGCGGCAACTCCCCCGCGGCGCAGCGCCGCGCGGCCCGCCTGGGCGAGGGCTGGCACCCGTTCATGCCGACCTTGCCGCTGCTGGCCGAGGCGCTGCCCCGCATCGCGGCGGAGGCGGAGGCCGCGGGCCGTCCCGTCCCGGACCTGGTGCCGCGCCTCCAGATCCGGCTCGGGCAGCGGCAGGACACGCCGGAGCGTCCGCTCGGCCACGGCAGCGCCGACCAGATCCGGGGCGACCTGGAGACGCTGGCGGAGCTCGGCGCGACGGACGTACTGCTGGACACGTACCCCGGCAGCCCGGCGGAACGGGCCGACGCGGCCGACGACCGCCGCGTCCTGGAGCTCCTGATGTCGGTGGCTCCGAACCCCTGAGGTCAGCGGCTCCGGGGCCCGATGTCAGTGGCACAGTGCACCATCGGTATCAGGTGACGGAACCGGCCGGGCAAGGGGAAGGGGTGCGTGGGGTGAAGCCTTTGACAGCTGCCCAGCGACGGATCGTCGAGGCCGCGGACCCGGAGACCGGGCGTCTCTCCGGCACCGAGGCCCAGCTGACGGCCCTGGTGCGGGCGCGCCTCGCCTTCCGCCATCCGCGGCCGCCGCACGCGTGGTTCCTGACCCCGGCCGGTCATCGCGTACGGGAGGAGGGCACCCCGGGCGCCGCCGCTCCGGAGCCGTCGCCGGCCCCCACGGCCTCGGAGGGGTTCGCCGCGCGCACCGGCGCGGAGACGGCACCGCACGCCGTCGAGGGCCCCGCCCGCGCGCGGGAGGTGCGCAGCGCGTGGGAGGGCCTGGTCGAGCTGCGCCGCATGACGAACGCCGACGGGGCCAGGGACCGCCCCTGCGCGTGGGAGCGCACGCACCTCGTGCGGGCCGCGGCGCTGGCCCTGGAGGCGGCGGGCTGCCGCCCCGCGGGCCCGGGCACCGAGGGGTACCGGGTCGACGCGACACCGCAGCCGGAGGCCGTCGCCGTGCGGGAGCCCACACAGGAGGGGCTGCGGGCGTGCGGGGCGGCCCTGGAGCGGGCCGGATGGCAGGTCAGCGAGCACGCGGAGCCACGCGCGGGCGGCCGCTCCCGCTATGTCCTCGCGTCGCCCCGCAGGAAGTGAGGCACCGGGGCAGCCGGGCCGCCCGGAATGCCGTACGGGCCGGCCGAGTTGAACGCACCGAAACCGAAGAGCGTCGAAGGGGATCCCGTGTCATTGCCGTTTTCCGTGAGCGTCGGCGTCCGTGGGTACGAGACGGACACGCAGGGCCACCTCAATCAGGCCGTCTACCTGCAGTACGCCGAGCACGCCCGCTGGTCGCTGCTGCGCGAGGCCGGCATCGAGCAGACCGACCTCCTGGACAAGGGCGTGGGCCCGGTGGTCCTGGAGAGCACCGTCCGCTACCGGAGCGAGCTGCGCGCGGGGGACGAGACGACGGTGACGTGCGCGTTCGTGTGGGGCGAGCGGAAGACCTTCGGTGTCGAGCAGACGATCACGAAGGCGGACGGCACGGTCGCCGCGACGGTCACCTCCGTCAGCGGGCTGCTCGACCTCAAGGAGCGGCGGCTGGTGGCGGACCCGCGCGAGTACTTCAGGGCGCTGGCGGCCGACCCGGCGGCGCTAGGCCTCTGATCCGCCCGGCTTCTGGCGCCGTGTGCATGGCGCCGTATGCATGGCGCCGTGTGCATGACATCGTTACCCGACCGCCCCACGACGTTCACACAGTCGTACGCACATCCGTGCCACTCTCCCGGTTGTTGACTGGTCAACTCGCGTAGACCGCGTGTCCTTTGGCGGGCGCGTGGCGCGCGAGACCTCCGGGAAAGGACACCCCCCACATGCCCGTCCCGCGTGTACACCGCTGGAAATCCCTCGCCCTGACCGCCGCGGCGCTGCTGGTCGGCATCACCATGCCGACCACCGCCACCGCCACCGCGTCCGGTTCGGCCTCCGGTTCGGCGTCCGCCGCCGTCGGCGCCTACGACGACACGTACTACAAGGACGCGCTCGGCAAGACAGGCCCCGAGCTCAAGTCCGCGCTGCACACGATCATCAGTGAGCAGACGAAGCTCTCGTACGACAAGGTCTGGGACGCCCTCAAGACCACCGACGAGGACCCGGCGAACAGCGCGAACGTGATCCTGCTCTACACCGGCACCTCCCGGAGCAAGAGCAGCAGCGGCGGCGACCAGGGCGACTGGAACCGCGAGCACGTGTGGGCCAAGTCCCACGGCGACTTCGGCACGGCGACAGGACCCGGCACCGACATCCACCACCTGCGCCCCGAGGACGTCACGGTCAACAGCATCCGTGGCAACAAGGACTTCGACAACGGCGGCGGCGCGGTGGCGGGAGCCCCCGGCAACCTCACCGACGGCGACTCGTTCGAGCCCCGCGACGCCGTCAAGGGCGACGTGGCCCGCATGATCCTCTACATGGCCGTCCGCTACGACGGCGAGAACGGCTTCCCCGACCTGGAGCCCAACGACCGGGTGGACAACGGCAGCGCGCCCGCCATCGGCCGCCTGTCGGTCCTGAAGCAGTGGAGCGCCGAGGACCCGCCGGACACGTTCGAGAAGAACCGGAACCAGGTCATATTCGACAGGTTCCAGCACAACAGGAACCCGTTCATCGACCACCCGGAGTGGGTGGAGGAGGTCTGGTGACCTCTCCCTGACGTGGAACTCATCCCACCGGTTCGTTCTTCCGCTCCTGCAAGGCCGAGCGCATGAACCGGCAGCGTTCCTTGCTGCGGCGTCGCGTCCAGTGGATCCAGTAGCAGAACGCGCCCGCACCGGCAGCGAAGAGGAAGAAGGCCGGCGAGCCGGTGGCTGCTCCGAGGACGATCGCGGCTACGGCGAGGAGTCCGATGCAGCCCAGCCAGTACGGAAGCCACCGCTCCGACCGCTCCAGCTGCCTCTCGTACGCGGTGACCAAGCGCCGCATCGTCGCCCGTTCGCCGGGGTCGCCCGGCACCTCGCGGTGCCGGATCCTGCCGTTGAGATCGGCGACCGTGTGCGGGTCCGAGCCGACGGCGCGGCTGATCCTGCGACGCTGGAAGGCCAGGCAGGCGAGGGCGGCCCCGGTGTAGATCGCGCCTTGTATCAGCCATCGGACCGGGTGTGCGTCCGGCCGGAACAGTGCGGTGATCCCCACACCGGGCGGGAAGAGCAGCAGTGCCTGCGCAAACAGGCTGCGGTCGAGCCAACGCTTTAAGCCGTGCACGGCCGGTGCCTCCTTGGAATCGACGACCGTGGTGTCGGGTCGATTCCCCGGGTACCCCGGCCGGGCCGGGGTACCCGACGGCCTAGACGGGTCCGGCGAGTTCGGCCAGGTCGGCCAGGTCTTCGGCACCGAGCCGGAGCGCGGCCGCCGCCACGTTCTCCTCCAGGTGGGCCGGGGACGACGTCCCCGGGATCGCCAGCGTCGTCGGTGAGACGGCGAGCAGCCACGCCAGGGTGACCTGGGCGGGTGTGGCCCCGTGCCGGTCGGCGACGCGCCGGAGTGCCGAGAGGTCGGGGGCTCCGGCGCCGCCGAACGGGAAGTAGGGGACGTACGCGATGTCCCGCGCCGCGCACAGGTCGACCAGCTCGGCGTGCTCGCGCGTCAGCGGGCTGTACCGGTTCTGGACGGCGGCGACGGGCGCGATCTCCTGGGCCTCCGCGAACTGTCCGGGGGTGGCGCTGCTGACGCCGAGGTGGCGGATCAGGCCCTCCTCGCGCAGGGCGGCCAGCGTGGCGAAGCGGTCCTCGCCGGGGCCGTCGGTCCGCAGGAAGCGGAGGTAGACCAGGTCGAGGTGGTCCCGGCCCAGCTCGCGGAGGTTGCGGTGCACGGCCGCGCGCAGCTCCGCCGGGTCGGCGGGGTTCATCCAGCTGCCGTCCGGGAAGCGGCCGGGGCCGACCTTGGTGGCGATGACGAGGTCGTCGGGGTAGGGGTGCAGGGCCTTGCGGATGAGGTCGTTGGCCGCGATGTCCTCGTAGAAGTAGAAGGCCGCCGTGTCGATGTGGTTCACGCCGAGCTCGACCGCGCGGCGCAGCACGGCGATGCCGCGGTCGGGGTCGTGCGCGGGGCCGTCCCAGTGCGCGGAGGGGAGCCGCATCGCGCCGAATCCCATGCGGTGGACGGGCAGTTCACCGCCGATGAGGTACTGCCCGGCCGCGGCGGCGGCGCCGACTGAAGTGCCATCCGTGGTCCGGTCCGTGGTCGTCATGCGCCAGATCCTCTGCCGCCCGCCCGCCGCGCGCGAACACGTGGCCACTTGCTGCCACCGTTGACCCCTTGCGTGTCGCGCCACAGACTGTCGCCACGATGGCGAGCACAAGAAGCACACGGAGCACAGGCAACACGGACCAGGTCGTGTCCCTGCGGGGCGAACGAGAACTGGTGCGCCGGGCCGGGGACCTGTTCACCGGCGCCCGCGAGGAATTCCTGTGCGCGGCGGCGGACCTGGTGACCTTCTCGCCGGGGGTGAACGCCGCGTTCGCCGGGGGCAGGCGCCCGCCGCTCGTGCCGGGCGGCCTGACGATGCGGAAGCTGTACACGCCGCGCGCGCTCGCGGACGCCGGGTCGGAGGCGCGACTGGTCCGGATCGCCGACTCCGGGGCGGAGGTGCGCATCTCGACGGCGCCGCTCGCCCATGAGGCGATCGTCATCGACCGGCGGGTGGCGATCCTCGCCGGGGCGCCGGTGCGGGGGGTGCGGACGTTCACGGTGATCCGTACGCCGGTCGCCGTGGAGGGGGTCAGGGCGCTGGTGTACGCGGCCTGGGAGACGGCCACCGACCTCGACGAGTTCCGCCGGACGCGGCCTCCCGCCCTGGGCGAGGAGGCGCGCCGGATCCTGCGGGCGCTGGGCGCGGGCCATACCGATGAGGTGACGGCGCGCGGCCTCGGCATGTCGCTGCGCACGTACCGCAGGCGCGTGGCCGAGGTCATGGCGGCGCTCGGTGCGACGTCCCGTTTCCAAGCCGGTCTGCGGGCCCGGGAGTTGGATTCCGGCATCTGGGGCGGGGCGGGCGACCGGGCGGACTCCGGGCGGTCTAGATTGTCGCTTGATCGTTGAACGCTTGATCGTCGGACCGTCCGGTACGGCGACAGGTGAAGGTACGTTGACGTGGCCAGGAGGCTCCCGTGTCAGATCACGACCCCCAGCTCGGCTCAGCCGCCGACATACGCGCGCGCATCGACACCAGCACGCCGCATTCGGCGCGTTTCTGGAACTACTTCGTGGGCGGCAAGGACAACTACGAGAAGGACCGGGAGCTCGGGGACCACATCAAGGAGATCTTCCCCGGCCTGGTCGACGTGGCGCGCACCAGCCGCCTCTTCCTGGGCCGCGCGGTGCGCCACCTGGCCGCGGAGCGGGGCGTGCGGCAGTTCCTGGACATCGGCACGGGGCTGCCAACGGCGGACAACACGCACGAGGTCGCGCAGCGGGCCGCCCCCGACGCGCGCATCGTCTACGTCGACAACGACCCGCTGGTCCTCGCCCACGCGCGGGCCCTGCTGACCAGCACGCCCGAGGGCGAGACGGCGTACATCGACGCGAACCTCTACGAGCCCGAGGCGATCCTGGCGGAGGCCGCGAAGACGCTCGACCTCTCGCAGCCGGTCGCCCTGATCATCCTCAACACCCTCGGTCACGTCGCCGACCACGACCAGGCACGCGACCTGGTGTCCCGCCTCATGTCGGGCCTGCCGTCCGGCAGTTACCTGGTCATCAGCGACTCCACGGCCACCAGCGAGGGCATGATCGCGGCGTCGAACGAGTACAACAAGAGCGGCGCGATCCCCTACTACGTCCGCGAGGTCGACGAGATCGGTGCCTTCTTCACCGGCCTCGACCTGCTGGACCCTGGAGTCGTCCAGGTCACGCGGTGGCGCCCGGACACGGAGGACGCGACGGCGGTCGACGCGTATGGGGCGGTGGGCCGCAAGGCGTAACGGGACCCCGGGGCGTCGCGCTCCAGCCGCCGTCACCGGCTGAGCGCGACGCCCGGGCGTCAGGAGTGCTCGTCTTCGTGGACCGCCTCGTGCCATCTCCCGGCCCTGGCGAGACACGGCCCGCTCACGCTGTCGGAGCCCGCGACGTACGCGAGCCAGCGCAGTTCGTCGCAGGCGAAGAAGGACTCGCCCCAGGTGTCCACCCAGATCCGGGCCGTCCCGTCGCCCTTCGAGTGCGTCAGGTCCCACCACGCCCAGCCCCGGCTCTCGGAGTCGGGGTCGAACTCGTGGAGCCAGGTGTGGAGCTCCCAGTCCCCTCCCCGGATCTCCGCGGCGTACCGCTCCCTGCCCCGCCGCGCGAACTCCGGCGCCTCCGCGAAGCGAGGCCCGCTCACGGCGGCGAACCACCCGGGGACGGAGTCCGCGGGCAGTTCTTCCTCACCGAAGTCCGCGGAGAGGGCAATCCCCAGAGCGACGTCGAGCACCGCGCGCAGCCGGGCCGTGTACGTGCCGACGGGCACCGTGGGGGTGACGTCGAACCAGCACAGCACCGGGGGCGCGTCCTGGACGGAGGGCCGTCGGGCGACGCGGAGCCTTTCCTGCTCTATGTCCTCGGTCTCGTGCATCATGTCGGTGCCGCCTCATCCATCACGGCGCCGAAGGCCCCGGGCATCGTCGGATCCTCTCGCGGTCCCGCCCCTGTCAGTCAACGGCCGTGTGCCGCAGCCAGCGCTCCAGGGCTTCCCGCGTCTCCTGCGGTGTCTCGGGCGACGCGGCCATGCGGGCGCCGAGCTCCCGCATCGACGGGAGGCGGTGTGGGTCTTTCAGGAGGACACAGTCCGTCCACTCCTCCCCCTCCACTCCTCGCACGACGACGGTGCCGTCGAGGGAGAGCATCGCGAAGTCGATGTGGCCCGCCCCGCGCCCCGTCACCCGCGCCTCGGCACCGGCGCCCGCGATGTCGGAGTGCCCGGTCAGGGTCACCCGTGCCCACCTCAAGGGCTCTCGGGGCACCGTTTCCCTGGCGCCGACAGCGATCAGGAACTGTGGGTCGTCCATCGGGAAAAGCCCTTGGTCCGCACTGAGCAAGTACCACCCGTGGTCCACCTTTTCCCGCAGGTCGGGCTCGTCGGATGCCACGCTCACAGCCCATTCCTCGCCGCCGGTTTCCACGGAATCCGCACAGAATGCGAGGCACGGAGGCATCAGCGGCGCGGACACGTCCACCAACCCCAGATAACGCAGGCCGGCTTTGGCCAGCGAATTCTTCAGCTCTACTTCCCGCACGCCATTTCCTCGAAGAGTGTGTGATCAGGGGCCTGCCTGGCCGGACCGCGGCTGCGCCTTCGCCCAAGGGTACGGCAAGACCTGGTCATAGTTGTGTGAGCCGTCCTTGCGCCTGCCGAAGTAGGCGATGTTGCCGTCTCGGTCCACCACAACTCGTGCCTGACTCAACGGGTTTCCGTTGTCATAAATGGGTTGGCCCTTCCACCGCTGTCCGGCACGAGAATTCCCGCCGCGATAATTGTCGGCCACGCGGTTGCCCGCCGGTCCGGTATAACGCTGTTCCTTGTTGGGGTTCTTGACGATGTCGTCCACCAATTTGTGGATGTCGTCCGGGGTCGCGAGCCATTTCTTGCGGTCCTCGTTGCCCGCGATGCGACGCGCGATCTCCTCCGGCGAATAGTCCTCGTCCGGCACCCAGTTGCTCGGCGGGACGTCGGCGTCTCCGCACTCCGGTGCGAGACCGAGCGGGTCCGACCAGGTGCATGGGTTGTGCGGGTACGTGAAGGCGTTGTCCGCGGGGCGCAGGCCCAACGGGTCCGGAGAGTGATAGCGGCCCGTACTCGGGTCATAGTGCCGGAAGTAGTTGTAGTGCAGGCCCGTTTCCGGGTCGAAGTACTGGCCCGGGAATCGGAGCGGTGTGTACGTGGTGCTGTCGGCTGCCCACGTCGTGGCGCCCCAGAGGGTGGAGCGCGTGCGCCATGCGATGTCCCCGTGCTCGTCGACCAGTTCCGTCGGGGTGCCGACGAGATCGGTGACGATGGCGTAGAAGCGGTCGTCGATGTGTTCCGCTGCGATGCGTTCCGTCTGGGCCAGCGGGCGTACCCCGTCGTGGTCCCACGTCAGCGTGACAGGAGAAGGGAAGCTGTCACCCCGCGTGGTCTGCTCGCACAGCGTCGTGCCGTCCCAGGTGAAGTCGACGCGCTCGGCGACCTGCTTCCCGTCGCCGCCGATCCGCTCCTTGGCGATACGCCGCCCGAGGGGGTCGTAGGTGTATCGCCAGCGCGTCCCGTCCGGAGTGACGACCGACGTGAGCCGGTCCTCCGCGTCCCATGTGTACCGCCACGTGTCCGGCTTGCGCGACAGGCGAGTCTTCTGACTGAGTACGACGCGGCCCGCGGCATCGTACTCGTACCGGACGCCACCCGCCCTCAGGAGCGTCATCCCGGCGTACTCACGTCGCCCTTGAGCCTCTTCGTCCGGCTGCGTGGCGGGCCAAGAGGCATGTGTCTGGTTGCCCGCCGCGTCGTACGCGTATGTCTCGCGCCATCCCCGGGCACTGACACCCGTGATCCGGCCGACCGCGTCGAGCTCGAAGTCGCGGGCGCCGTTCGCCGGATCCTCGACACCTGTCAGGTGGCCGTCCGGGCGGTATCGGTAGGTACGCGACCGGATGCCGCGTCCGTCCGGGCCCTCGACGGATCGGACGCGCAGTCGGCCCACTTCGTCGAAGGTGTGGGTGAACGTGAGGCTGTCGCCGACGTGGCGGCTGACCTCGCGGCCTGCCGCGTCGTGCTGGAAGCGCAGACGGCGCCCGCCCGTGGTCAGCTCGGTGCGGTTGCCGACCGCGTCGTACGCCCATGTACTCACCGCTCCGGACGGCGTCGTGCGGTGTGTGCGGCGACCGAGTTCGTCGTAGGCGTAGCTCAGTTCCCTGCCCGCGACCGTCTCCGCGCGCAGTCGGCCCCTCTCGTCCCAGCACCATTCGACGACCGCGCCGGGCGAGGCTGCGCGCAGCATGCGGCCCGCCGTGTCGTAAGTGAAGTCGGTGATCTCGCCGGCGGCGTCCTTCCGCGTCACCTGTCCGAACACATCGCGCTGGTAGCGGATCACTTCGCCCAGCGGGGTCGTCCGATGAGTCAGGTGGCCCGTCGCGTCGTTCGCGTACCGGTGCGAGCGACCGTCGAAGTCCGACTCCGCGACCAGGCGGCCTGCGGCGTCGTACTCGTAGTCCCAGGTCAGCCCCTGAGGATTGGTGACTGTGGTGAGCCGCAGTTCGCTGTCGTAGGTGAAGGCGTGGCGCACTCCGTCGGCACTGGTGCGCGCCGCCAAGAGGTCGAAACAGGTGTATTCGAAGCGGGCTACGCCGCCGTTGGCGTCCGTATAGTGCGTGCAGTTGCCTTCACCGTCGTAGATCCACGTTTCCTGGGAGCCGTCGGCCGCGATGCGTCGGGCAGGCCTCCCCTCGACGGTCCACTCCAGGCGGGTCCGCGCGCCGAGCGGATCCGTCAGGACGACGAGGCGCCCGAACGCGTCCCGCTCATAGGTGTTCTCAGCTCCCAGCGCGTTCGTCACCGAGATTGGCAGCCCCGCGCTGTCGCAGCGGACCCTGACTGTGTGCCCAAGGGTGTCCGTGACCTCCGCGAGGCCGCCCACCGAGTCGTAGACGAATCGCGTGGTGCGTCCCTCGGGATCGGTGACGGCCACGGGGTTGCCGATACTGTCGTACTCCCGCATCCAACGGGAGCCGTCCGGTTCGATGGTGAGTACCGGATGGCCCGACTCGTCGAACTCGACGAAGGAGTCCTTGCCGTCCGGTCGAGTCACGCGGGTCAGGCGCCCGTCCCGGTCGTAGGCATAGCGGGTTGCCCGGCCCAGCGCATCCGTCACCCCGACAAGCCGCAGTTCCCCGTCCCACTCCTGCTCCGTCACATGCCCCAGCGGATCCGTCTCCCGAATAAGCCGGAACGCGTCGTTGTGCTCGTACACGCGGACGTGGCCCAGCGAGTCCGTCACGCGGGTGGTGTGCGTCGCGTCCTCGTACGTGAGCGTGGAGGCCAGGGCGTTGCCCGTGCCGCCGGTGGTGGTGACTCGGCCACGGGAGTCGTACGTGTACCAGTACGTCGTGCCGTTGCGGTCGGTCCAGGAGGTGATGCGGCCCTCGGGGTCGTAGGTGTAACGCATGGGGAGGCCCGAGGAGTTGGTCTCCTCGGTGAGGTGGCCGGACTCGTCGTAGCCGAAGGTGAGCAGGGTCGTGCCGGGGGCGGACGGCTCCGACGGGTCGAGGAGGCGTAGGGCCGTGATGCGGGAGTCGGTCTCGTCGCGGTCCAGGGCGATGCGGTAGCCGCCGGAGTGGGTCACCGCCGCGGGGATGTCACCCTCGTCGTACTCGATGGTGATCCGGTTGCCGTTGCGGTCCTCGACGTACTGGAGCGGGACGTCGACCGCTTCGCCGGCGGCGGCCGGGACCGGACTGTGGAAGACCTGGACGAGGCCGCTGTCGGGGTCCGTGACGCACAGTGCGCCGTCGAATCCGTCGGCCCAGGACAGGGTCAGGCGCGAGCCGGGCGTGTCGGGGCGGACCGCCTCGCCGGTCTCCGCGTCGGGCACGGGGAAGCAGAGCCGGGCGCCGTCGGCGGCGGCGTAGACGAAGCCGTTCTCGTCGGCCTGGATCCGCTGGTCCAGGGTGGACGCCCAGGACGGGCCGAACCAGCCGCCGAAGCGGTAGGAGGAGAGGTGCGTGCGCTCCAAGGTCAGAGGCAGGACGCCGGGCAGTCGGACGTCGGTGCGGGTCAGCGCCATGTCGCCGGTCGCCACGTCGATCGGGTCGCGGACGAACTTCTTGAGCGCGTTGCGCACCGAGGCGGGCAGCTTGTCGAAGCCGGGGCGGAGGGAGAGGCGCTCGAAGGAGGCGCAGTTGAGCTTCATGGCGCCGCGCAGCCTGGACAGATCCTTGGGCTTGAGCTTGCCGAGGCCTTTCCCGAGGAGTGTGCCGAGGCTGCCCACGCCGACGCCGAGTGCCGCGCCCAGCGCGAGGGTCTCCGCCAGCTTTCCGGGGTCCTTGAAGGTCGACGGGTCCTTGAGCAGGGTGTCCAGCGCGGCGAACTTCGCGCCCTCGCCCGCCATCTTGCCGACCCGCGCGATCGTCTTGATCTCCTTGAGGGCCTTGAGGGCCCGGCGCAGACCGCGGATGACTTCGAGAACCGCTCGGATGGTGCGGGCCATCGCCGAACCCGCGTGTTCGATCCGGCCGATCAGGGCCATGGCCTTCGCGAACCGCGCGCCTGCCGCGAGGCTGCCGACCACCGCGGAGGCGCCGCCGGTGAGGACGGAGAGGGCCAGGCCCGCCATCTCCACTTCGATGATCTCGACGATGATGACGTTGAGCTCGGTGAGCAGTTCGTGTGATTCATCGGCGTACTTGTCGAGGGCGTCGGCGCCGTCGCGCAGCGAGTCCGCCATCTTCGTCGCCTGCGAACGGGTCTTCTTCGCCCGCTTGTTGAAGGCGGTGGCGGTCTTGCCCTCCCAGGTCACGTCCCGCAGCGCGGCTTCCGCGTCCTTGACGGAGGCGTCCACGGCCTTGGCCAGGGAGCGCCACTTCTTGGCTATCTCCCGGACCCCGTCCGGGTCCACGGCCGGGTCGGAGATCCCCAGGAACTCCATCATGCTGGCCATGCTGTCGCCGGCCATGTGGTTGAACTTGTTGATGTAGTGGAGAGGGTTGAGGTCGACCACGGGGCTCAGCCCTGCTTCTTGCCGCGTGCGGCGGCTTCGAGCAGCACGTCGAGTACGTCGAACGCCTCGGAGAGGTCGGTCATCAGCTTCGCCTCGCCGTGCCACTCGTCGACGAGGTCCGCCGCGACCTCCGCGAGTGTCTCCATGCCCTCGCGCACGTCGTCGGTCGCGCTCATCAGCGCGCCGAGGGCGCCCAGCGCCGACAGGTCGTGCGAGGCGGCCTTGAAGTCATGCAGCGGCTTTGCGATGTGATGCGGCGCCCTGCGCAGCAGCGGCGCCGCCTTCGCTATCGACTCCGAGTCCTTGCCCAGGTCTCCCACGGCCGCGTGTCCCCCGATACTTCCCGATACCGCGCGTTGCGATGTGCACAAGCCAACGGCAGACAGTAGTCGTAACGGGTAAGCGGAATGTATTTACTCGGTCATGGCAGCGCAAAGCCGAGTGCGCAGCCGTAGCTGAACTCGGCCTCCAGGAGGTCGGTGAAGATGCCGATGGGGTCCTGCCAACGGCCCTCCGTCCAGTCGGCGTTGATGTTGACGGCGAGCATGTGGGTGCCGTCTCGGGTGCCGTAGACGTAGGACCAGGAGCCGAAGAGGGCGCCGCCCATGCCCCAGACCGCTGTGCCGGAGGGCAGGAGGAGGCGGGAGACGCCGCAGCCGTAGGTGGAGCGGGGTAACCAGTTCTGTGTCTGGACCATGGTGAGCAGTTCGCGCTGCTGTTCCGGGCGGAGGAGCTGGCCGCCGAGCAGGGCGCCGAAGTACCGGGTGAGGTCGCCCACCGTGGAGATCATGCCGCCCGCCGCCCAGTACGGGGTCGTGTCCAGTTCCGTGGCGTCGTGGACCGGTGCGTCCGGGTCGGGGGAGAAGAGTCTGGTGTAGTGGCGTGCGTGGGGTGAGGGGAGCGTCGGGTCGGTGGCGAGTGGCAGGGATGTGCCGGTGAGGCGGAGCGGTCGGGTGATGCGGTCGGCGATCTCGTCGGTCAGCGTGCGGCCCGTCACGCGCTCGACGATCATTCCGGCGACGATGTAGTTGGTGTTGGAGTACGCCCAGCCCGTTCCCGCCGGGAAGTCGGCCGGGTGGGACGCGGCGATCGCGACCAGTTCCTCGGGCGTGCAGCTCTCCTGGCTGCGCAGGGCCGACTGGTCGTGGGTGTAGTTGAAGATTCCGCTGGTGTGGTCGAGGAGTTGCCGGACGGTGGTGGTCGTGCCGTCGTGGGCGGCTTTTCCGGTGAGTATGCCCGGCAGCCATCGCTCGACCGGGTCCGTCAGGGCCAGGCGGCCCTCGGCGGCCAGTTGCAGGACCACCGTGGCGGTGAAGGTCTTGGTGATGCTGCCGATCCGGAACCGGTCCTCGGGGCCGCGCTCCCGGCCCGTCCGGGTGTCGGCGACTCCCGCCGTGCCTGTCCAGTGGCCGCCGCCGTCGCGTACCTGGGCGAGGATGCCCGGCACGCCCCCTTCCCGCACGGCTTCGTCGAGCACACACTGGGCGGCGCCGTGGTCGCGGCGCCGGTGCGTGACGCGCGCCGTTGGAGCGGCGTCTTTCATGTGGTGTTCCTCCTGGTTCCCTCGGGTTCCCCCTGGTAACTCTTTCGCGATACCTGAAAGCTACGTTGCGCATATGCCCGAGCGAGCGGTTCAGATACGGGAACTCCCTGAAAACCACGGGTTCTTCGCATCTTGTAGCGTCGACGGTGACAGCTAACGCAACGCGGAAGGGATGACATGGGCGGCGGCAGACTGACCGCTGGGGAACGGAAGGAGATCGAGGCGGGGCTCGCCGAGGGGCTGACGTACACCGCGATCGCCCGGCGCATCGGGCGGCCGACCTCGACCGTCACCAGGGAGGTCGCCCGCAACAACGGACCCGGCGGCTACCGCGCGGAGCACGCCGACCGCGCCGAAGCCTGGCGCCGGCGCAACCGCCCGCCCCGGCCGCGCCGACCCACGCCGCCGTCCGCCAACACCCCCCGCACCGACGCCGAAGTCCCCGTCCCGCCCGGGAGCGCACCCGACGCCGTCCACGCCTACCTCGACAAGTTCACGGCCGTGCTGATCGGCACCGGACTCCCCCGCACGGCCGCCAAAGTGCTCGCCTGCCTGGTGACCACGCCGTCCGGCGCGCAGACCGCCGCGGAGCTCGCCCGGCGCCTGGGGATCAGCCCGGCCTCGGTGTCCAAGGCCGTGGGGTACCTCGCGGGGCTCGACATCCTCACCCGTGAGTACGAGCACGAGCCCGGCCGGCGCCGCGAGCGTTACGTCATCGACGACGGCGTCTGGCTCCGTGCCTGGCTGACCAGCGCGGAGCAGAACGCGGTGTGGGCCGAGACCGCCCGGGAGGGCGCCGAGCTGTTCGGCCCCGAGACTGCGACGGGTGCGCGGCTGGAGGGGATGCGCAGGTTCTTCGCGCAGGCCCACCGGGACATGACAGGACCGCCGGCCATCGCGTTCCTCGACGACGCGCTCACCGTGCTCGCCGCCCTGCTCCACGCGGAACGGCCCCTCACCATCGGCGAGCTCGCCGCCGCCCTCGGCTGGCCGCGGGCGCGTACCACGACCGCTGTGGACGCCATCGGTCAACAGCCGGGCGCCACCTGCCCGTTGAGGCTGCGGCGCACCCCTTCCGGCGCGTACCAGGTCACGTCCCACCCCGACCGGCTCACCCCCGCCCAGCGCGCGGCACTGCGCCGATAGCCCTCACCCCCCGGACCCCTCACCCCCGGTCCCCTCACCCCCCGGTCCCCCGCTCCTCGTCGTACGCCGCCCTCGACTCCGCGATCGTGACGCGGTGGCGTTCCGCCCATCCGGTCAGCGACAGCAGGGTGCCGTGCAGTTCGCGGGCCACCGGCGTCAGTTCGTACTCCACCTTCGGCGGGACCGTCGGGTGCACCGTCCGCTTCACCAGGCCGTCGCGCTCCAGGTTGCGCAGGGTCAGCGTCAGCATGCGGCGGCTGATGCCGTCGATGGCGCGCTCCAGTTCGGTGAAGCGGATCGGGCCGTGGGCCGCCGCGATGATGATCGGGACGCTCCATTTGCCCACGACCCTGTCAATAACTTCGCGGACCGGGCACGCTTCCGCGTTCACCACCTGCGAGGTAACACCGGTGTTCCCCTGGGACATCAAAGTGCCTCCTTCTGCCGGCCCTCATGGTCATCCACGATGAGCCCCGTTACAAGTCGTGCACCTTTGCAGCTCAGAGGCGCCCAGTATGGAGGTCGTCACCATGTCCCAAGCCGTGTCCGAGGTCAATACGGGGGCCGGCACCCGATCCGCGCCGGCGTCCCCGTGGGCGTCCCTCGCCGTTCTCTCCTCCGGGCTCCTGATGACCATCATCGACGGCAACATCGTGACCGTCGCGATGCCGGCCATCCAGAGCGATCTCGGTTTCTCCGCCGCCGGGCTCGCCTGGGTGGTCAATGCCTATCTCATCGCCTTCGGCGGGCTGCTGCTCCTCGTCGGGCGGCTCGGCGACCTCGTCGGGCGCAAGCGGATGTTCGTGTCCGGGCTCGCGCTCTTCACCGCCGCCTCCGTCCTGTGCGGCGTCGCCACCGATCAGGGCGTGCTCGTCGCGGCCCGCGCCCTCCAGGGCGTCGGCGGCGCGATGACCTCCGCCGTCGTCCTCGGCATGCTCGTCGCCCTCTTCCCCGAGCCGCGCGAACAGGCCAAGGCCATCGCGGTGTTCAGCGCGGTCGGCGCGGCGGGCGGGGCGCTCGGCACGTTCCTCGGCGGGGCCCTCACCGAGGCCCTCAACTGGCACTGGATCTTCCTGATCAACCTGCCGATCGGCGTCGTCGCTCTCATCGCGGCGGTACGCGTACTCGACGACGACAGGGAGAACCACCGCGGCGGGGAGTTCGGCGCCGACTACCCCGGTGCCGCCCTCATCACCGGCGCGCTGATGCTCACCGTCTACACCATCGTCACCACCGCCGAGCACAGCACCTCCGCGACCCTCTCCCTCGCCGCCGGTTCCCTCCTCCTGTACGTCGCCTTCGCCGCCCGCCAGGCTCGCGCGGCACGCCCCCTGCTGAGGCTGCGCCTCTTCCGCTCGCGCCTCCTGACCGGTGCCAACGCCGTGCAGATGCTGATGATCGCCGGCATGTACGGCTTCCAGTACATCGGCGCGCTCTACCTCCAACGCGTCCTCGGCTACGGCGAGTTGCTGACCGGCGTCGCCTTCCTGCCCGCGCCCGTCACCATCGGCGTCCTGATGCTGGGC
Source organism: Streptomyces sp. NPDC050732 (assembly GCF_040654255.1). NCBI lineage: Bacteria > Bacillati > Actinomycetota > Actinomycetes > Kitasatosporales > Streptomycetaceae > Streptomyces > Streptomyces sp. NPDC050732. The sequence goes on along the minus strand of NZ_JBFAHP010000004.1, from coordinate 167,534 downwards.
CTCTCCGCGAAGGTCATCGGCCGCTTCGGCGCCCACCGCGCGCTCCTCGCGGGCCTCGCCCTGATCACGGCGGGCCTCGCGCTCCTCGGCCGGCTGCCCTCCGACGGTTCGTACGCCCTCGACGTCCTGCCCGGCATGCTGCTGCTCAGCGCCGGTTTCGCCGCCGCGATGCCCGCGGTGACGGGGCTCGCGATGGGCGGCGCGTCCGAGGAGGACGCGGGCCTGGCCTCCGGCCTCTTCAACACCACGCAGGTGGTGGGCGGTTCGCTCGGCCTCGCGGTCCTGACGACCCTGGCGGCGGGCCGCGCCGAATCCCTCACGGACGGCGGTACGTCCGCCCTCGCCGCCACGGCCGACGGCTACCGGCTCGCCTTCTGGGTGGCCTCCGGCATCGCGGCGGCGGGCCTCGCCCTGGCCGCGACCGTGCTGCGCCCCGCCTCGGGCAGGGCCAGTTGAGCCCACACCGTCTTGCCGACCGCCCGGCCCGACACCCCCCACTCCGCCGCCAGCGCCGCCACGATCACGAGCCCCCGGCCCGACTCCCCGTCGGGCGCCGGGGGCTCCGGCGTCTCCGGAGGCATACGTTCGGCACGCGTGTCGGCGACCTCGATCCGCAACGTGTCCCCGTACAGCGTCAGGGCGAGCTCGAAGTCCCGCCCCTCCACCCGCCCGTGCGTCACGGCGTTCGCGGCGAGCTCGGCGACGATCGCCTCGGCCGCGTCGGAGAGCTCACTGTCGTACGCGATGCCCCAGCCGTCCAGGTGGTACCTGGCCAGCCTCCTCGCCAGGCGGGCACCCCGGGGTGTGGCACTGAGCCGCTGCACGAAGGTGTGGAGGACGGCGGCGGCGGTGGACGACTTGGTTCGGGTCGGCATGCGCCCACCGTGGCCTTGCGCCGGGGGCGTCACCAGCCACGAAACTCGTACGCTGCGTAACTGTACGAGTACAAACAGTGGACAGTACGGGTAACCGAACGTGACCATGGGCGGGTTGACGGGGAACGGTAAGCGAGCGTCAGGGGATACCCGTGATGTCGTCAAGTACGCAGGGCAGTAATGAGCCCGAACCGACCGACGGGCTCAGGGCCTTCGGCGCGGTCCTGAAGAGTTTCCGCAAACGCGCCGGCTACACGCAGGAGGCTCTCGCCCACGAGATCGGCTACTCGGTCCACTTCCTCGCCTCCATCGAGCAGGGCCGACGCTTTCCGCCGCCCCGGTTCGTCGACCAGTGCGAGGTCACACTGGACGCGTTCGGCACGTTGCGGCTGGCGGCGAATCAGCTGTCCCGGCAGCGGGGGCTGGCTTCGTGGTTCCGAAGGTGGGCCCAGCTGGAACAGGAGGCGGTGGCCCTCTCGACGTATGAGTGCCGGTTGATTCCGGGCTTGTTGCAGACGGAGGCGTACGCGCGGACGCTGTTCATCAACCAGCTGCCGCCATTGGGAGACGAGCAGATCGAGGCGCAGCTGATGGCGCGGGTCGAGCGTCAACTGCTCCTCACGGAACGGCCGAACACCGCCTACAGCTTCATCCTTGAGGAACATCTGTTCTTGCGCGGCATGGGCGGGCATGAAGTCACCATGGAACTCATCGACCATGTTCTCGGGCTCGCGGAGCGCCGGAACATTGAGGTGCAGATCATGCCGTTGGCCCAGAAGAGCCACGCAGGGCTGGACGGCCCTGTCCAACTGCTGGAGACACCGGAGAACAAGTGGTTCGGGTACTCCGAGGGGCAGCGGAGCGGTCAGCTCATCTCCGATCCGAAAGAGATCAGCGTTCTCCAGATGCGGTATGCCAGGATGCGCGCACAGGCTCTCACGTTCGAGGATTCGGTGAGCCTGCTGGAGCGGATGCGAGGAGCGTAATGAGCACCCCTGAACTGGCCTGGTTCAAGAGCAGCTACAGCAGCGGCGGTGACGGCGACTGCATAGAGATCGCCCCCTGCCCCACCACCATCCACATTCGCGACTCCAAGCGCCCCAACGGTCCGCAACTGGCCCTGGAACCCCGCGCCTGGGCGGAGTTCGTGACATACGCCGCCGCCGACACCCGTTCGCGGACTCCGTAGAAATTGGACTTTGCAGCCAAAGTTTGATGATTCAGTCCATTTAAGGCCATCCGATCATCTTGCGGAGTGCGCAGCGCACCGTACTTCCCTAGGTTGAGAAGTGTCAGGCGGAGTATCTCTCCGCCTGAACAATCGAAGGAAGTAACACCATGCGCTCCATGCGCACAGCCACTGCAAGGACCTTTCTGATCGCCACGATCGCCGTAGCCGGCCTTACCGTGACGCCCGCTCTCGCCTCCGCCCAGCCGGGGTCGGGCAGCGCCCGGGCCCACATCGCCGCCGGGGCTCCGGGCAGTAACGGGGCGAACGGCGTTGGGGTCCTCGGTGGTATCGGTGGCCTCGGCGGCACCGGGGGCGCCGCGGGTGCCAATGGCAATGGAGGCAACGGAGGGGCCGGAGGCAATGCCAGCGGCCTCGCGAGTGTCGGTGGCCTGGGCGGCACGGGCGGAGCGGGCGGGGCCGAAGGCAACGGCGGCATCGGCGGCTCCGGCGGCGAGGCCAAGCTCGGCGGTACCGGTGGCAAGGGCGGCGTGGGCGGCGTCGGCAACGCCGGGGCCGGTATCAACGGCGGCAAGGGCGGCAACGGTGGGGCGGCCATTGTCAGCGGCGGCCACACGGGCGGTACGGGCGGCGCCGGCGGCGCGGCCAGCCCGGTGTGCCCCGGTAAGCCCGGCGGCAACGGAACCGCCGCCACGATGTTCGCGAACGGCACCACCGGCGCGACAGGCGCCGCGGGCAAGACCACTCTCCCCTGCTGACCGCTGACGGGCAGCAGGTGGCATGCGGGACCGGAAAGCGCCCGGCCGAGATCCACCGGCCGGGCGCTTTCCGTCGGGAGGTCAGTCGTCCAGGCTCGTCATGACCTTGCCGAGGTCGACGAACTTGAAGTTCGTGGCGGGGCGGTCGCCGTCCCCGGGGGCGTCGTGGCCGTCCTGGACGACCAGCAGGCCGTTCGGGTACTTCGGGCCGAGCGGCTCGTTCAGCGCGGCCGCACCGTCGCACTCCTCGGAGCCGTCGAGCGTGCCGCCCGCGGGGGTGACGCGGAAGCCGCCCTCGTACTCGTTGTTGTCGCTCAGCTCGCGGTCGTACGCGGCGAACGTATTGTCGCCCTGGCTGGAGGCGAGGACGTAGCCGTCACCGTCGGCCTCCTTGACAAGGGTGAGGCCCTCGACGTCGGCCGAGATGCGCTGGCCGCCGTAGCCGGGGTCGGTGCCCGCGGTGCACTCCTCGGTCTCCTCGTCGTAGACGCCGGGGACGCCGTACTCGCGGACCTTGTCGACCAGCTTGGGCGTGCCGGTCAGGTCGGCGCGCAGGCGCCAGATGCCGACGTCCTCCTGGCCCGCGTACAGCGTGCCGTTGTCGGGGTCGACGACCATGCCCTCGACCTGCGGGAGCTCACCGGGCTCGCCGCACGGGGACCACGAGGTGCCGTTCGGCAGGCGGAAGGAAGACGGCAGGTCCAGCGTGCGGACCTTGCGGTACGAGACCTTGCCGCTCTGGCCGGGGGTGAGTTCGAGGAGGGCGACGCTGGTGCGCTCGCGCTGGCTGACCAGGGCGTAGGAACGGCCGGTGGCCTTGTCCTGCCAGGTCGCGAGGCCGTACGCGGTGCGCTGCTCGTTGATCTCGTCCTGGCCGGCGGAGAACACGGGCGGCGCCGCGGGGTCGGTGACGTCGGTGAGCGGACCGCCGGGGCGGTCGCGGTCGATACGGTAGAAGCGCAGCCGGTCGTGGCCGCGGTCGCTGGTGACGGCGAGGTCGGCGGGGCCGGTCGAGAGCTTCAGGCCGTGCACGAGGTCGACGTTGTTGAAGCGGCCCGGCGCGTCGTCAGGTCCCGTGGGCGGCGGGGCGGCGACGGACTGGAGGGGGCGCGCGTCGAGGTCGTAGGCGCGCAGCCCGCCCTCCTTGGCGGTGGCTATGACGAGGCTGCGCGCCGGATTCGCGGCGTCGCGCCAGATCGCCGGGTCGTCGGCGTCGGCGTTGCCGCCCGCGTCGTCGTCGTGGAGCACGGGTGTCTCGGCGCGGGGCGTGATCGCGGGCAGCGGGTCGGCGGCGGTGGCGGTCGCCGCCGTTGCCGTGACGGTCGCCGCGGTGCCCGCGAGCACGGTGGTCAGGGCGAGAGCGACCGAGCCGATCGTGCGGCGCGTTCGACGGGTCGGACAATGTCTGGTCACGCGGTGTCTCCTCGTTCCGGGAACGGATGGATCTTGCGTGAGACTGGGGCTTCTCCGTGTCGCTCCGGCATACGCCGTGCGTCGGGTAACACCCCGCCCGAATGTACACAGGGTGAACCGGGGCGGGGACCCGTCAACTCCGGGGTGGTTCAGCCGCGTTGGGACTCCACGAGTTCCCGCGCCTCCTCGTCCGTCGCCACCGACGGCGGCGAACCCTCCAGCGGCTTGCGGGCGGTCTCCTTCATGGCGGCCACCGCGACGATGCCGACGAGTCCGGCGAGCATCGTGTAGAACGCGGGCATCAGGTCGTTGCCGGTCGCGCCGATGAGGGCCGCGACGACCAGCGGGGTCGTACCGCCGAAGAGCGAGACCGAGATGTTGAAGCCGATGGACAGGGAGCCGTAGCGGACGTCCGTCGGGAACAGGGCCGGGAGCGACGACGACATGGCGCCGAGGTAGCAGACGAGGGCGAGGCCGAGGATGAGCAGACCCGCGAAGACCGGCAGCGTGCCGCCCTGCTTGATGAGGAGGAACGCGGGGAGGGCGAGGACGAAGAAGCCGACCGAGCCCGCCATCAGGACCGGCTTGCGGCCGATGCGGTCGGAGAGCCGGCCGACGGAGTTGATGAGGGCCATCAGGATCAGCATGACGACGACGATGGACATCAGGCCGCCGGTCTCGCCGAAGCCGAGCTGCGTGAGGTACGTCGGCATGTACGACAGCAGCATGTAGTCGGTGACGTTGAACGCCGCGACCAGCGCGATGCAGAGCAGCATCGCCCGCCACTGGCCGAAGAAGGACTCCCTGAAGGACTTCTTCTGGCGTTCGGCGGCAGGTCCCTCGCCCTCCTCCATCTTCTGGAAGGCGGGCGACTCGTCGAGCTTCATCCGCAGGTAGAGGCCGATGAGGCCGAGCGGCGCCGCCACCATGAACGGAATGCGCCAGCCCCACGACTGCATGGCGTCGTCACTGAGCAGCGCGGTCAGTGTGGTGACGAGCAGCGCGGCGGCCGTGTAGCCGATGAGGGTGCCGAACTCCAGGAAGGAGCCCCAGAATCCGCGGCGCTTGTCGGGCGCGTACTCGGCGATGAACGTCGCGGCGCCCCCGTACTCACCGCCCGTGGAGAAGCCCTGCACCATGCGGCAGAGGACCAGGAGGACCGGCGCCCAGAAGCCGATGGAGCCGTAACTCGGGATCAGGCCGATCGCCAGCGTCGCCGCCGACATCATGATCATGGTGAGCGCGAGGATCTTCTTGCGGCCGACCTTGTCGCCCAGCGGGCCGAAGAACATGCCGCCGATGGGGCGCACCAGGAAGGCGGCGGCGAAGGTCGCCAGGGAGGAGAGGGTCTGCGCGGTGTCGTTCCCGGAGGGGAAGAACTCCTTGCCGATGATGACGGCGAGGTAGGCGTAGACGCCGAAGTCGTACCACTCCATGGCGTTGCCCAGCGCGGTCGCCTTCACCGCCCGCTTGACCTGCGCCTCCTCGGTGACGGTGATGTCCGACTGGCGCAGGCGGGGGTGTTTGCGGCGGTGGATCGCCCGGAAGAGCGCGCGGTGCCGCGCCACCGCCTCGGGAGCGGGCGGTGCCGGTATTTCGGGGGCTTCGGGCGCGCTCACGGGGCTGTCACTCTTTCGGTCGGCACAGGGTTCGGTCGTCGATCAACCGTGCCCTCCGGCGGGAGCGTCAGTGCCCGTCTTTGGTCCTCGCGCCGATGGTCCGAAGTCCCCCGGGTGAAGGACTTAGGTCCCGTTTGGGGAATCAGAAGCGGACAGCGGCGGACTCCAGGGTCAGGCCGGGCCCGAACGCCATGATGACGCCGATGTCTCCGGGCTTCACGGGACGCTGGCCCGGACCCCCCGACATGATCTGCTTCAGGACGAACAGGATCGTCGCCGACGAACAGTTGCCATAGGCCTCAAGGACTCGCCGGGAGGGGGCCAGGCCCGCTTCGTCGATTCCCAGCGCCTCTCCGACCGAGTCGACGATCCTCGGCCCGCCGGGATGAATACCCCAGTGGCCCACGTCCTTCCGGGTGAGCCCCTGCGCTTCGAGCAGCCTGTCGACGAACGGAACGACGACGGCGGAGATCATGGCGGGGACCTTCGGGGACAGTGCCATGCGGAACGCCACGTCCCCGACCGTCCACCGCATGGCATCGGAGGTCTCGTAGTGCGTCTCGGTGTGGGTCCCGAGGAGGGCCGGCCCCTGGCCGTCGTCCGGACCGAGCAGCACGGAAGCGCTCGCGTCGGCGAACAGACTGCTGACCACGATCTGTTCCACCGTCGCCTCCGGCACCAGATGCACCGTGCAGGTTTCGGAACAGTTGGCCAGCGCGAGCTCGTCGGGGCGGGAGGTGACGGAGTCGAGCGCCACCTTCAATACGTTGAAGGCCGCGAAGCAACCCATATGCCCTACGAAAGTCCGCCGCAGCGTGCGCGGCATGCCGAATTCCTTGGCCAGCATCATCTCCGGAGTGGGACCGACGTACCCGGTGCAGCTCGCCATGGTGAACGAGCCGACATCTTTCACGTCGTAACCGGTCAAGGCCTCGGCGGAGGACTTCGCGCCCAAGGCCATCACGTGCTCCTGCCACGCCCGCATGCGCTCCGCCAGGGTGGGCGTCCTGTCCACCAGATGTTCACGCGGATCCCATACGCAGTGCCTGGTTCGCACCCCCGCGCTCTTGAAGATGTGCTCGGCCGAAGGCTCGCTCACATAGCGGTCCCGAAAGAATTCGTCCCAGAGCTTCTCCTGGGCGATCGGAACTCCCGGAACGGCTGTCCCGATGTTGAGGATGCGCGCAGACGTTGACGTTGTCATCACATCGGTCCTTTGCCCGTGAAGTCCGTGAGGTCCCATTTCCGGGCCAACGTAGATCGGCGGTTCCGGACGCGCATCTCGGTGAGCGGGCGCGTGTCGAAGGGAGCATTCAGATGCCGCCGCTCCCATTGAGCCCAAGGCTGCCGGGGAAAGAGACCCCTCGGCACCCACCGCACCGCGCCCCACCGCACCGCCCCGCACCGCGCACCCGCACCCCCGCCCGACCGACGGAGTCCGTATGCCGCTGCCCCTCCACCGCCGCACCTTCCTCGCCGGTCTCGCCGGCACGGCCGGTGTCGCCGCCGTCGCCTGTTCCGGCTCGCCCGCCGGCGGCGCCACCACCACCGACGACGCGCGCGGCGCGCGCCGGAACGCCGCCGCCGATGCCGCCCGGCGCCTGCTCCCCCGCCACTCGGACCAGCTCACCTTCAGGACCGTGCCGAGGGAGACGGGCGCCGAGGACTCCTTCCAGGTGACCGGGCGACGCGGGCGCATCACCGTCGCCGGGACCAGCCCCGCCACCCAACTCGCCGGGCTGCGGCATTACTTGAAGCACGTCACGCACGCCAACATCACCTGGGCGGGCAGCCGGACCGATCACCTGCCGAAGCGGCTCCCCGCACCCGCCGGACCCCTCACGCGCGCCGCCAACATCCCGCACCGCTTCGTCCTGAACGACACCAACGACGGCTATACGGGGGCGTACCACGACTGGGCGTACTGGGAGCGCGAGATCGACGTGCTCGCGCTGCACGGCTACAACGAAGTCCTCGTGTACGCGGGCGCGGACGCCGTCTACCACCGCGCCTTCCAGGAGTTCGGGTACTCCGACGTCGAGCTGCGCGCCTGGGTGCCCGGCCCCGCCCACCAGCCGTGGTGGCTCCTGCAGAACATGTCGTCGTTCCCGCACCCGGTCTCCCGGCAGCTGCTCGCCGCCCGCGCCCGGCTGGGCCGCCGCATCTGCGACCGGCTCCGCGACCTCGGCATGACGCCCGTCCTTCCGGGCTACTTCGGGACCGTGCCGCCGGACTTCAAGGAGAAGAACCCGGGCGCGAGGACCGTCCCGCAGGGCGATTGGGTGGGCTTCGCGCGGCCCGACTGGCTGGATCCGCGCACCGGCCACTTCGCGCGCGTCGCCGCCGCGTTCTACCGCGCGCAGGACGAGCTGTTCGGCCCGACCACGATGTACAAGATGGACCTCCTCCACGAGGGCGGGAAGCCCGGCGACGTGCCCGTCGGCGATGCCGCCAAGGGCGTCGAGAAGGCCCTGCGGACCGCGCACCCCGGCGCCACCTGGGTGATCCTCGGCTGGCAGCACAACCCGCCGAAGGCCATCACCGACGCCGTCGACAAACAGCGGATGCTCGTCGTCGACGGCCTCTCCGACCGCTTCCCGAACATCACCGACCGCGAGGCCGACTGGGGCGACACGCCCTACACCTTCGGCTCCATCTGGAACTTCGGCGGCCACACCACCCTCGGCGCCAACACCCCCGACTGGGCCGAACTGTACGAGAAGTGGCGCACCAGGCAGGGCAGCACCCTGCGCGGCATCTCCCTCATGCCGGAGGCCGCCGACAACAACCCCGCCGCTTTCGAGCTCTTCTCCGAACTGGCGTGGCGCGAGGGCGACTTGAACCTGAAGTCGTGGTTCGCCGAGTGGTCGACCGTACGGTACGGAGCCGCCGACCCGCACGCCGAAGCCGCCTGGGACGTGCTGCGCCGCACCGCCTACGGCACGACCCGCGCCGACCGGTGGGCCGAAGGCGCCGACGGCCTCTTCGGCGCGCGGCCCGACCTCGCGGCACGGTCGGCGGCGGCCTGGTCACCCAAGGCGATGCGCTACGCACCGGAGGAGTTCGAGCCCGCCCTCGGCGAACTCCTGCGCGTGCGGGCCGGGTTGCGGCGGTCCTCCGCGTACCGGTACGACCTTCTCGACGTCGCCCGGCAGGCCCTCTCCAACCGCAGCCGCGTACTGCTGCCGCGCATCAAGAAGGCGTACGACGCCGGGGACACCGGCCGCTTCGACCGGCTGACCCGCGAGTGGCTCGCCCTGATGGACCTGCTCGACCGGCTCCTCGCCACCGACTCCCGGCAGCTGCTCGGCCGTTGGGTCGCGGACGCCCGCGCGTGGGGCGCCGACACGGCGGAACGGGACCGGCTCGCGTACGACCAGCTCTCCCTGCTGACGGTGTGGGGCACCCGCTCCGGCGCCGACGCAGGGCTGCGCGACTACGCGAACCGTGAGTGGGCGGGGCTCGTCGGCGGCCTGTACCGGCTGCGCTGGGAGCGGTACTTCACGGAGCTGCGCTCCGCGCTCTCGGAGAACCGGGTCCCCGAGAAGATCGACTGGTTCGCGGTCGAGGAGGCGTGGATCCGCGACCCCGGGCCGCTGCGGGTCCGCCCGACGGGAGACGTGTACGAGATCGCCACACGGGTGCGGGACCGGCTGGGCGCGTCTTAGGGCCCTCGGGACCCCGCGCCCCTGAGCGAGCCTGCTTGACGGGTATACGTCATCGCGAATCTCTGGTAGGAAACCTTCCTAACAGTACGCGGAACGAAGCAGTCCCCCGTCCGTACGGTGAACTCCCTTCTCTGGAGGCCCTCATGGAGACCCCCCACATAGCACCGCGCACCACCGGCACCGCCCTCACCTCCCGCCGCACGCTGCTCGCCTTCGCCGGCGCCGCGGCCGTGGCGGGCCCGCTCCTCGCCACCCAGTCGGCGGGCGCCTCCACGCGCTCGCTCCTCGTCGCGGCCGGCGGGCTCGACGACCCGGCGAAGAAGGAGATCGCGATGCAGATCGTCTGCAGCGCGGAGAACTCCTCGCTGGAGTGGAAGAAGCAGTACCGCTACATCGAGGACATCGGCGACGGCCGCGGCTACACCGCGGGCATCATCGGCTTCTGCTCCGGCACCGGCGACATGCTCGACCTGGTCGAGCTCTACACCCAGCGCAAGCCCGGGAACGTACTCGCCAAGTACCTCCCGGCCCTGCGCAGGGTCGACGGCACCGACTCGCACGACGGCCTCGACCCGAACTTCACACGTGACTGGCAGCGGGCCGCCGACACCGACGCGGAGTTCCGCAAGGCGCAGGACAGCGAGCGCGACCGCGTCTACTTCAACCCGGCGGTCAAGCAGGGCAAGGCGGACGGCATCGGCGTCCTCGGCCAGTTCTGTTACTACGACGCGATCGTCATGCACGGCGACGGCAGCGACTCCACCAGCTTCCGCAACATCCGCAAGCGCGCGCTGCGTTCGGCCAAGCCGCCGGCCCAGGGCGGCGACGAGGTGGCGTATCTGAACGCGTTCCTCGACGCGCGCGTCTGGGCGATGAAGCAGGAGGAGGCCCACGAGGACACCAGCCGGGTCGACACCGCGCAGCGGTTCTTCCTGAAGAAGCGGAACCTCAACCTGGACCCGCCGCTGGACTGGAAGGTCTACGGGGACCCTTACCACATCGGCTGACCGGGCCCGAGCGGTGGCAGCCGGCCCTCCCCCGGCTGCCACCGCCACGCGCACACCTCTTCCACACCTCTTGCCTCCACACGGTTGACGTGGGTACCGTCCCGGCCAACTCCCCGTCTACGCGCGTCAACCAGCACCGAGGTGAGAGACCCACATGTTCCTCCGCACGACTCTTCTGACCGCCGCCGCGCTCCTCACGACGGGCGCCGTCCACCCCGCCGGGGCGGCCGAGGGCTGGCAGCGGGCCGGTGACGACATCCGCTCCGGCATCAGCGGTCTCGCCCTCACGCAGGAAACGGAGGGGAAGATACGCGCGCTCGTCGTACGCGACAACAAGAAGCCCGGCCAGAACCGCCTCGCCGCCCTCACCTACCGCCCCGGCCGCTCCGCCGCCGTCGCACCGCTCACCTGGACGGGCACCGCCGAGCCCATGGATCTGGAGGCGGTCGAGACGGTGCCCGGCACCTCCGACGAGTACGTGGCCCTCGCGAGCCGCGGCCTCGTCTACCACCTGAAGGTGACGGGAGGCGAAGCCGCTGTCCTGGACACCTCTCCCCTCCCCGCCATCGCCGACGGCGACGACTACGAGAGCTTCGCGCTGACCTCGCGGCACGGGAAGCTCGCGGCGGTCTGGGCCGACCGGGGCGCGGGCGAGGACCGCCCGTCGACGCTGCGTGCGGCGCCCTTCTCCTTCAACCGGTACGGCGAGGCCGACTTCGGCCGGGTCACCACGGCCCGCCTCCGCGCGCCCTTCCCGACCGGCGAGGTCCGCCACGCCTCGGACATCTCCGTCACCGCGGCGGGCCGCCTCCGGATCAGCTCGGCCTCCGACGCGGGCGACGACGGCCCCTTCGACTCGGCGGTCATGGACGCGGGCACGGTCTCGGTGAGCCGCTCCGGGAAGGTCCGGCTCACCGTCGCCGAATCCCCCGACGTACTGCGGAAGTTCGAGGGCCACAAGATCGAGGCGGTCGAGTGCGTGCCGGGCTCCCGTACCGCCGTCCTCGGCACGGACGACGAGAACGCGGGCGGGTACGTCAACTCCGCGGCGGTCTGCGGGAAGTAGCCGCGCTCACTTCAGGATCGGCGTCGTCTGGGAGGAGGTGATCCGCCAGTCGCCGCCCTCCTTCACCAGGACGTGCGTGAGCCGCCCGGACGTGGCGGGCAGGGGCGCCAGGGGTTCGCCGTCGGCGCCCGGACGTCTGCGGTCGGAGGCGTGCTTGACGCTCGCGACGATCGCCACGTCGGGACGGAGGAAGCGGATGTCCTCCTCCTCGACCGTGGTGATCACGTCGGCCAGCGGGGACGCCAGGGCCTCCCGCATCGCCTGCTCCAACGTGTCCCGGCCCGCGACCCGGCGCCCGCCGAAGTTCACGACCGTGGTGTCGGCCGTGAAGAGCGGGATGAAGCGCTCCACGTCGTTCTGGAACTCCGCGGCGTCGGCGACGACCCGGCGGATGGCGGCGAGCTCTTCGGCTTCGGTGGCTACGGCGGCTTCGGTGGCTACAGCGGCGTCGGTGGTGGTCGATTCGGTGCGCATGACAGCTCCCCGTTCAGGTGGTCCCGTGTTCGTTCGCACTCGTATCCTCAAACATCAAGGGCACTTGAGGTCAAGCCGCGCGGACCACGGGGACTGCACGGAGGACTGCCCTTCCGGTCCTGGTCCCGTGGGGTGGCCGTCCCGGAGAGTGGGTGGCTCTGTGACTGAGGAGCCCCGTTGCGCGAACACGACCACGCCGGAAAGCACGACGCCGCGAAAGCGCGGACCGCGACCCGCGGACCCGCGACGACGGCCGCCGACGACACGCCGCTCCAGCGGCTCCTCGCCCTCCAGGGAAGGGCGGGCAACGCCGCCGTCGTACAGATGCTGCGCGGGGCCGGGCAAGCCGCGGAGCGGGAGCGGCACCGGCACGGGACCGGCTGTGGTCATCAGCAGGGCGAGCAGCCCGTGGTGCAGCGCGCGGCCGACCAGGACGCCATGGACATCGACCGGCTGGACTTCTCCGACGCCGAGGAGCTGTCCGACGGGGGCGCCGACTCGGAGGCGGGCGAGTACGACTTCCCGTCGTTCATGGCGGAGCGGGACAAGTATCCGCGTGCCACCACGCCGACTCCCCAGGCCGCGGCGGGCTTCGGCGAGAGCACGTACGGCGTCGACCCCGGCAAGGTGAAGTCGATGCGCGAGGACAGGAAGCAGGGGCGGGCCGTACCCCCGCTGCGCTACCGGAAGGACAGCGAACCCCTGTACCGGTGGGACGGCAGGACGCCCGACCAGATCCTCGGCAAGGGGTTCAAGCCCTGGAACGAGAAGCTGCCCGCCAGCCTCCGGCACTACCAGAAGCTGCTGCAGAAGAGCGGTTTCGTGAGCACCACCCGCTCCCCGGGCGGCTACGTGCCGGAGTGGGCACGGCAGCCGGACGGGAGCGGCTGGCGCTACGTCATCAACGCGCCCGGCGGCATCGACCTGGTGGACACGCTGGGCACCACGGCCTTCGCCCAGCAGCAGGAAGTCATCTTCTGGAAGGGCATCCAGGCCGGGTTCGTCGTCCGTGCGGAGCTGTGCGACAAGAACGGCAACGTCATCAAGGTCGTCACCGACGCCGGTGCCGCGCCGGACCCGAACGCCATGGACGTCGACGGTTGAGACGCCGTCCCTCGCGCGGTCCGGCCGCGCGAGGGACGGGCGGGCTCAGTGCGCCACCGCCTGGCCCGGCACGCGTGACTGGGCGATCTCGCCGCCCGGCTCCATCGGCGCCGTCACGTCGTCCTCGTCGCGGCCCTTGCCGATGTGGTTGAAGACCAGGTTCAGGAGGACGGCCGCCACACAGCCCGTCGAGATGCCCGAGTCGAGGATGATCTTCGCGGTCTCCGGGAACGCGTGGTAGAACTCCGGCGCCGCGATCGGGATCAGGCCGACGGCCAGCGAGACCGCCACGATCAGGACGTTGTTGTCCTTCTCCAGGTTCGCCTTGACCAGTGTCTGGATGCCGCTCGCCGCGACCGAGCCGAAGAGGACCACGCCCGCGCCGCCGAGCACCGGGCGCGGCACGACCGCGATCAGCGAGGCGGCGATCGGGCAGAGGCCCATCAGGACGAGGAAGCCGCCGCCCGCGGCGACCACGAACCGGCTGCGGATCTTCGTCATCGCGACCAGGCCGATGTTCTGCGCGAAGGCGCTGCACATGAAGCCGTTGAAGAGCGGGCTGACCGCCGAGCCGAGGCAGTCCGCGCGCAGGCCCGCGGCGATGGTCTTCTCGTCGGCGGGGCGGTCCACGATCTCCCCGAGGGCGAGCATGTCGGCCGTCGACTCCGTCATGGAGACGACCATGACGACACAGAGCGAGACGATCGCGGCGGCCGCGAACTGCGGTGCGCCGAAGTGGAACGGCGTCGGGAAGCCCACGATGTCCGCGTCGCCGACCGGGCCGAAGTCCGTGACGCCGAAGGGGATCGCGACGAGCGTGCCGAGGACAAGACCGAGCAGGACCGCGATCTGCTTGACGAAGCCGGTGGTGAAGCGGCGCAGGAGCAGGACGATGACGAGGGTGATGCCGGCGAGTCCCAGGTTCTTCATCGAGCCGTAGTCGTCGGCGCCGGGGACGGGCCCCTGTGCCCAGCCGAAGGCGACCGGCATCAGCGAGATGCCGATGAGGGTGATGACCGTGCCGGTGACGACCGGCGGGAAGAAGCGGATCATCTTCGAGAAGAACGGGGCGGCGACGAAGCCGAGCACACCCGCGACGATCACCGCGCCGAAGATGATCGGCAGGGCGTCGTCCTTGTCTTTGGTCGAGTCGACGACCGCGAGCATGGGCGCGACACCGGCGAAGGTGACGCCGTTGACGAAGGGCAGCCGGGCGCCGATCTTCCAGACGCCGAGGGTCTGCAGGAAGGTCGCGAGGCCCGCGGTGAAGAGGCAGGCGCCGGTGAGGAAGGTGAGTTCCTTGGCGGAGAGGCCGATGGCGGCGCCCACGATCAGCGGCGGGGCGACGACTCCCGCATACATGGCCGCCACGTGCTGGAGGCCGGTCGTCGCCATCTTGAGCGGGGGGAGCTTCTCGTCGACGGGATGTATGGACCCCTCGTCGGTGTCTGGGTCCGGGGTGGTGCCTTGCTTGGTGAACCTGGGCTGAGTGGCCACTGTGGCTCCTCCGGTTGTTTTCCGGTCCCGGCTGGGCGCCGGCACTTTTCGCTTCTGGGAGGTGGGGGGTGGGGGGTGGTGCAAGGACTTGCTCGGTATGCGGTGGTGGGAAATGCGCCCAGGTAGTACTGACCGCCCCGGGAACGCGAAGCTTTGGGCCACGTTCCGGGGCGGCACTTGAGCAGCCCGCTCGGCTGCTCAAGTCCGGTCAGGGGCCGTCCCCCCTGACCGGAGTTCTTGGGTTCAGCTCTCGGCGGCGATCCGCGCGAGACGCTGTGCCTCCTCCCGCGTGGAGCGGGCGATGGCGTCCTCGTCGGCGTGGAGCAGGCGGCCGTTCTCGACGACCGGCCTGCCGTTGACGAGGGAGAGCGTGACCGGGGCCGCCGCGCCGAAGACGACGGCGGTCACCGGGTCGGCGATCGACGCGTGTCCGATGCCGTCGATCTTCCAGAGCACCAGGTCGGCGAGCTTGCCCGCCTCCAGGGAGCCGATCTGGGTGGCGCGGCCGAGGACCTGCGCGCCGCCGTAGGTGCCGAGGCGCAGCGCCTGCCGGGCGTTCAGGGCGGCTTCGCGGTGGGCGCCGAGGCGGTTGATGAGGAGGGCGTTGCGCAGCTCGGTGTGGAGTTCGCCGGACTCGTTGGAGGCGGTGCCGTCGACGCCGAGGCCGACGGGGACGCCCGCCTTCAGCATGTCGGGGACGCGGGCGATGCCGGCGGCGAGGCGGGCGTTGGAGGACGGGCAGTGGGCGACGCCCGTACCGGTGCGGGCGAACGCGGCGATGTCGGAGTCGTTCATGTGGACGCAGTGCGCCATCCACACGTCGTCACCGAGCCAGCCGGTCGACTCGAAGTAGTCGGTGGGGCCCATGCCGAAGAGCTCGTGGCAGAACTTCTCCTCCTCGACCGTCTCGCTGCCGTGGGTGTGCAGGCGTACGCCGAGGCCGCGCGCCAACTCGGCGCCCTGCTTCATGAGTTCGGTCGACACGGAGAACGGCGAGCAGGGCGCGACGGCGACCTGCGTCATCGCGTCGAAGGAGGCGTCGTGGTGCTTCCTGACGGTCTCCTCGGTGGCGGCGAGCGCGCCCTCAAGGGTCTCGACGGCGAAGTCCGGGGGGAGGCCGCCGTCCTTCTCGCTGCGGTCCATGGAGCCGCGGGCCAGGGTGAAGCGGACGCCCATCTCGGAGGCGGCGCGGATGATCGACCCGGAGAGGTCGCCGGAGCCCTTCGGGAAGACGTAGTGGTGGTCCATGGCGGTGGTGACGCCGCCGCGGGCCATCATGCCGAGGGAGCCCTGGGCGGCCGCGTACGTCATCCGCTCGTCGATGCGGGCCCACGTCGGGTACAGCGCCACCAGCCAGTTGAACAGGTTGTGGTCGGTGGCCAGGCCCCTGGTGATCCACTGGTAGAAGTGGTGGTGCGTGTTGACCAGGCCGGGGGTGACGAGGTGGCCGGTGGCGTCGACGCGGCGTACGACGTTCTCCAGGCCTTCCGGGGCCTTGCCCGCGCCGATGGACTCGATGCTGTTCCCGGCGACGACGACGTACCCCGAGGCGTACTCGGTGTCCTGGGCGTCGACGGTCGCGATCGCGGCGTTCTCGATGACGATGCGCTCTGCGGGAGAGCTGGGGTTTGCCGAGGCTGCCATGGTGCTTCCTTACTGTGTGTGGCGAGAGGGCACGGCATGACCCTAGGAAGATTTGAGTGCCGCGGCGGTGGAGCCACGGGTGCCGAGATGGTGGAAGAACAGGTTGAGCGTGACCGCGACGAGCGCGCCGGCGCTGATGCCGGAGCCGAGCACGGTCTGGGCCCACGCGGGGAACTCCGCGTAGAAGGTGGGCGCGGCGAGCGGGATGATGCCCGCTCCGAGCGCGACGGCCACCAGGATGATGTTGGAGCTGTCGTCGAGGCCCGCCTCGGAGAGCGTGCGGATGCCGCTGACCGCGATGGAGCCGAAGAGGACGATGCCCGCGCCGCCGAGGACCGGCATGGGGACCACGTTGACGACGGCGCCGAGCACGGGGAAGGCGCCGAGCACGATGAGCGTGGCGCCCGCGACGGCGACGACGTAGCGGCTGCGGACGCGGGTCAGGGAGACCACGCCGACGTTCTGCGCGAAGGCGGAGGTCGGGAAGCCGCCGAAGACGGGTCCCACCAGGGTGGCGATGCCGTCGGTGCGCAGGCCGCGGGTGATGGTCTTCCCGTCGGTCTTTCGTTCGCAGATCTCGCCGAGTGCGAGCATTCCGGCGGCGGACTCGGTCATCAGGACCAGCATCACGATGCAGAGCGAGAGGATCGCGGCGGGCTGGAAGACGGGGGCGCCGGCGGCGAAGGGCGTGGGCAGCGCGGCCAGCGGGGCGGTCCGCACCGAGGTGAAGTCGGCGAGGCCGAACGGGATCGCGGCGAGCGTGCCGATGAACATGCCCGCCAGCAGGGCGACTTGCTTGAGGAAGCCGCGGCCGAAGCGCTGGAAGCACAGGATCACGACGAGTGTGAAGGCGGCGAGCGCCAGGTACTTCATGTCGCCGAACGTCGGGTCGGTGTCGTCGCCGCCCTGCGCCCACTTCACGGGCACGGGCATCAGCGTGACGCCGATGAGGGTGATGACGACGCCGGTGACGAGCGGCGGGAAGAAACGGAGCAGCCGGCCGAAGAAGGGCCCGACGGCGAGGCAGAAGACGCCCGCGACCATCACCGCGCCGTAGATCGCGGGGAGTTGGTCGCCCTTGGCGTTGGTCTCGGCGATGGCGAGGATGGGCGCGATGCCCGCCGACGACGCGGCGTTGACGAACGGCAGGCGGTTGCCGACGAAGCCCTTGACACCGAGGGTCTGCAGGATGGTGGCGAGACCGGCGATGAGGAGCCCTGCGGCGATGAGCCGGGTCTGCGCCACGGTGTCCAGGCCGCAGGCCTGGCCGATGATGAGCGGAGGGGTGACCACACCCGCGTACATGGCGGCGATGTGCTGGAGTGCGGCGGGGACGAGCCGCGAGGGGTGGAGCTTCTCATCCACCGGGTGGCAGTCAACAGTTGACGCGCCGTCAGCTGCTGCCGCTGTGTCCGATGGGGTGGAACATGGGCCTTCGGCTGCTGCCGGCCCCTTTGCAGGCTGTGCCATTGCGGATGTTCCCTCCGGTGTGGCGCGCCCCCGCTTGACGTAAGTGGGGCGGGGGCGCGCATCCCGCGTCAGAGGTTGGTCATGTCGACCGGGATCTTCGGCTCGACGCCGTCCCGCAGAATCGTGGCCTCGATCAGGCCGTAGGGACGGTCGGCGGCGTAGTAGACGGCCCCGTCCTTGGCCTCGTTGTCGAGGCCGAAGGGCGAGAGGTCCTGACGGAAGTGGTGCTTGTTGGGCGCGGAGAAGCGGATCTCGTCGATCTCGCTGCGGTTGTTGATGACCCGCGAACCCATCTGGTAGAGCGTCTGCTGCAGCGACAGCGAGTAGGTCTCCACGAAGGCGTGCAGGATGTGCTTCTTCGCCTGCTCGTACGACCGCTCCCAGCTCGGCATGCGCTGCTCGTCGCTGGTCCAGTTGTGCCGCCACCAGGTGGACAGGGAGGTGGCGAGGATGCGGTCGTAGTCCTCCTGGAGGGTCGTGTACTTGTCCTTGATGTAGCCCCAGAACTCGGAGTTCGTGGAGTTCATCACGGTCAGGTCCTTGAGCCCCGAGAGGACCTCGAACTGCTCGCCGTCGTACGTGATCTGGGCGAGGCGCGTCTCCTGGCCCTTGCGGACGAAGGAGTGCTTCACCTCGTCGGCGCCGATGAACTTGGAGTTGCTGTCGGAGCCGCCGATGCGCTCCCACGAGTACTCCTCGATGCGGATGCGCGCGCGGTGGATCGAGGGCTGGCTGTCCACGAAGTGCCGGGCGAGGTGGATGCCGTACTGCTCGGCCGACTCGATGCCGTACTCCTTGGCGAACGCGAAGCAGGTGTTCTTCGTCGTGTCCGTCGGCAGGCAGTTGGCGTTCGAGCCGTTGTAGTGGACGTCGTCGAGGTCGCCGGAGAGGGCGACGGAGACGTTCAGATCCTTGATGTGATGGGTGTCGCCGTCCCGCGTGATCTTTACGACCCGGTTCTCAGCCTTGCCGTACTGGTTCTGTCCCAGAATGGTGGGCATGTCTGCTAGCTCCCTCGGTAAACGGAGTAGCCGAACGGGTTGAGCAGCAGCGGTACGTGATAGTGCTCGCCCGGCACGACGGCGAACGTGATCGCCACCTCCGGGAAGAACGCGCCACTCGCACCGCTGTCCCGATTCGCGGGGGCGTCCTGCTGCGCCTCGGCTTGCTGGTTGTTCTTGCTCAGGAAGTACGCCTCGGTCTCGAAGTCGAGGCGTACGTGCGTGGTCCCCACCGGCAGGGCCGGCAGGTCCTTGCAGCGCCCGTCCGCGTCGGTCGCGCTGCCGCCGAGCGCCTGCCACGCCGCGTCCGCGCCGCTGCGGGCGGACAGGGAGATGGCGACGCCCTCGGCGGGCCGTCCCACGCTGGTGTCCAGGATGTGCGTGGACACCGATGCCGTGGTGTCTGAGGGTCCCGTGCTCATGCGGTCTGCTCCTCCAGGAGGCGGGTCAGGCGGATGCGGTTGATCTTGCCCAGTTCGGTGCGGACGATCTCCCGCTCCTGTTCGGGCGAGTTGCCGATCCGTTCCTTGACGGCGTCCCGCATCTGCTCACCGGTGCGTCCGGTGGCGCAGATCAGGAAGACGTGACCGAACTTCTCCTGGTAGGCCAGGTTCAGTTCGAGCATTTCGGTCCTGAGTTCCTCGGAGGCGCCCGCCATGCCCCGCTGCTCGCGGGACGAGGTCGGGTCCCCGGGCTTCGGGCGCCCGATCGGCGGGTGCCCCGCCATCGCCTCGGCCAGGTCGTCCGCGGTGAGCTCGGCCATGGCGGCGTCGCTGGCGGCGAAGAGGTCTTCGGCGGTGGCGTAGGGGCGCTGGGAGAGCAGCTTGCTTCCCCAGGCCGAAGAGGCGCAGGCCTCGTGGAGCGCGGCGGTGGCCGCGGCCTCCTCCAAGGCGTTGAACCGGGCAATGCCCGGTGTCGTACTCGAAGTCACGGGAGCCTCCGTGGCCTTGTGCTGGACGGGCTGCGGAACAGCTAAGACCTTCAACAACGCAGCGTCAACACTTTGTTGAAATAACTTGAACAAAGAAGCCGCCACCCGGCAGGACGGGTGACGGCTCGGCTGCGTACCGTGAGGGGGCGCGTACCGTGTGGGAGGTTCACTCGCTTTTCGCGGCGTTCTCCCGGTTCAGGTAGTTGTAGACGGTGAAGCGGCTGACGCCGAGGGCGCCGGCCACGGTCTCCACCCCGTGCCGCACGGAGAACGCGCCGCGCGCCTCCAGAATCCGTACGACCTCCTGCTTCGCCTTGCGGTCGAGCTCGGCGAGGGGCCTGCCCTGTTTGCGCTCCAGGGCGAGCAGGATGTGGTCCAGGGAGTCGGCGAGCTGGGGCAGCCGCACGGCCACCACGTCCTCGCCCTCCCAGGCGAGGACCACGTCGTCGACGCCCGCCTGGTCGGGCGGCAGCATCTCGCCGCCCATGGCGTCCACCAGCGGTTTCACCGCGGTGACGAAGGGGTCGTCCCCGATACCGGTCACTTATCCGCCTCCCCCGGGTCCGCCGGCGCGCCCGGCTCGCCGATCACGTTGACCTGGAGCGACACCCGGGTGGCACCGGCCCCGAGGGACCGGCGCAGCATCGCGTCGACCGCGGTCAGCACCGCGTCGACATCGCCCTCGGCCGTATTGCCGAACGGACCTACGTCCACGGCGTCCAGCGGGGCCCCCTGAATGACCTCACGAGCCACCAGCGCATGCGCCGGGGCCTCGTCGAGATCGAAGGGTTCGGTCGTGAACTCCACTCTCAATCGCACGCTCAACAACCTAACGCCGCTCTGCGATTTTTCGGCAGCCCCCTCTTGACAGCTTCCGCGGAACGGAGGCAGTCTTCCATCAAGCAGAAATGAATTTCCGCAATACGGAAGGAGCGCGGAAGCCCCATGGGATACTCCGACCAGCGCTTCAATGTGAACCTGTCGATCCTCTTCACCGAGCTCCCGCTCCTGGAGCGCCCCGCGGCCGCCGCCAAGGCCGGCTTCGGCGCGGTCGAGCTGTGGTGGCCCTGGGTCGACGCCCCCACCCCCGAGCAGTCCGAGCTCGACGCCCTGAAGAAGGCGATCGAGGACGCGGGCGTGCGGCTGGTGGGTTTGAACTTCTACGCCGGGCAGCTGCCGGGCCCCGACCGGGGCGCCCTGTCGGTCCCCGGCGAGGAGAGCGAGAAGTTCCGCGCGAACCTCTCGGTGGCGGCGAACTTCGCCGAGTCGCTCGGCTGCAAGGCGCTGAACGCGCTGTACGGCAACCGCGTCGACGGCGTGGACCCGGCCGTCCAGGACGAACTCGCCCTGGAGAACCTGGTGCTGGCCGCCCGCGAGGCCGACCGCGTCGGCGCGATCCTGCTGATCGAGGCGCTGAACAAGCCGGAGTCGCCGCTCTGCCCGATCGTGAGCGCGCCCAAGGCGATCGAGATCGTCGACAAGGTGAACGCGGCCACGGGACTCGGCAACGCCAAGTTCCTCATGGACCTCTACCACCTGTCCATGAACGGCGAGGACCTGCCGCAGGTCATCGCCGCGTACGCGGACAAGACGGGGCACGTCCAGATCGCCGACAACCCGGGCCGTGGCGCCCCCGGTACGGGATCGCTCCCCCTTGAGGGTCTCCTCGACCAGCTCAAGCAGGCGGGTTACGACGGCTGGGTCGGCCTGGAGTACAAGCCGGGCGACGCCCCGAGCGCCGAGGCGTTCGGCTGGCTGCCGAAGGCCTGAACCTCCCGTCCGTTTCCCGCAGTCAGAGCAGTCAGAAAGGCACCCTCATGAGCAACCTTCCCAAGATCGCATGGATCGGCCTCGGCATCATGGGCTCCCCCATGTCCGAGAACCTGATCAAGGCGGGTTACTCCGTCACCGGCTTCACCCTGGAGCAGGACAAGCTGGACCGCCTGGCCGCGGCCGGCGGCACCGCCGCGAAGTCCATCGCGGAGGCCGTCGAGGACGCCGACGTGGTCGTCACGATGGTGCCCGCGTCGCCGCAGGTGGAGGCCATCGCGTACGGCCCCGACGGCATCCTGGAGAACGCGAAGTCGGGCGCGCTGATCGTCGACATGTCGTCGATCACCCCGCAGACCTCCGTGGACCTCGCCAAGGCCGCCGAGGAGAAGGGCCTGCGCGTCCTGGACGCCCCGGTGTCCGGCGGCGAGGCCGGCGCCATCGAGGCCGTGCTCTCCATCATGGTCGGCGGCAAGCAGGCCGACTTCGACGAGGCCAAGCCGCTCCTCGAAGCCCTCGGCAAGACCATCGTGCTGTGCGGTCCGCACGGCTCGGGCCAGACCGTGAAGGCCGCCAACCAGCTCATCGTCGCCGTCAACATCCAGGCGTGCGCCGAGGCCGTGGTCTTCCTGGAGAAGTCCGGCGTGGACCTCAAGGCCGCGCTCGACGTCCTCAACGGCGGCCTCGCCGGCTCCACCGTGCTGACCCGCAAGAAGGACAACTTCCTGAACCGGGACTTCAAGCCCGGCTTCCGGATCGACCTGCACCACAAGGACATGGGCATCGTCACCGACGCCGCCCGCAACGTCGGTGCGGCCCTGCCGGTCGGCGCGGTCGTCGCCCAGCTGGTCGCCTCGCTGCGCGCCCAGGGCGACGGCGGCCTCGACCACTCCGCCCTGCTGCGCTCCGTCGAGCGCCTCTCGGGCGCCGAGCTCTAGTCCTTCCCGAGCTCCCTCGAACTTCCGGGCCGCGGCGGCGCTGACACCTGTCCTGTCGCGCCCAGGCGTCGCCGCGGTCCGGAACCCCATCATCAACTTCAACAAACTGTTGACGTAGCAGTTCAGGGGTCCTTACGCTCCGAACACCTCAGCAGTCACAGCACGGAAGGTCACGATGTCGAAGCGCGTGCTTACGACCGAGTCCGGCGCCCCCGTCGCCGACAACCAGAACTCCGCCACCGCCGGCGTCGGTGGCCCGATTCTCCTCCAGGACCAGCACCTGCTGGAGAAGCTCGCCCGCTTCAACCGTGAGCGCATCCCGGAGCGTGTCGTGCACGCCCGCGGCTCCGGTGCGTACGGCCACTTCGAGGTGACCGACGACGTCACCGGCTTCACCCACGCCGACTTCCTGAGCGAGATCGGCAAGCGCACCGAGGTCTTCCTGCGCTTCTCGACCGTGGCCGACAACCTCGGCGGCGCGGACGCGGTCCGTGACCCCCGTGGCTTCGCGCTGAAGTTCTACACCGAAGAGGGCAACTACGACCTCGTGGGCAACAACACGCCCGTCTTCTTCATCAAGGACCCCATCAAGTTCCCCGACTTCATCCACTCCCAGAAGCGCGACCCCTTCACGGGCAAGCAGGAGCCGGACAACGTCTGGGACTTCTGGGCGCACGCCCCCGAGGCGACGCACCAGATCACCTGGCTCATGGGCGACCGCGGCATCCCCGCCTCGTACCGCCACATGAACGGGTACGGCTCGCACACCTACCAGTGGACGAACGCCAAGGGCGAGGCCTTCTTCGTCAAGTACCACTTCAAGACGAACCAGGGCATCCGCTCCCTCTCCTCCGAGCAGGCCGCCGAGATCGCGGGCAAGGACCCGAACTCGCACCAGACCGACCTGCTCCAGGCCATCGAGCGGGGCGTGAACCCGTCCTGGACGCTGCACGTGCAGATCATGCCCGCGTCCGAGGCGGCGGACTACCGCTTCAACCCGTTCGACCTCACCAAGGTGTGGCCGCACAAGGACTACCCGCTGCAGCGCGTGGGCCGCCTGGTCCTCGACCGGAACCCGGACAACGTCTTCGCCGAGGTCGAGCAGGCCGCGTTCTCCCCGAACAACTTCGTTCCGGGCATCGGCCCCTCCCCCGACAAGATGCTCCAGGGCCGCCTCTTCGCGTACGCAGACGCGCACCGCTACCGCCTGGGCGTCAACCACACCCAGCTCGCGGTGAACGCCCCCAAGGCGGCCAAGGCCGACAACTACGGCCGCGACGGCCTGATGGCGTCCAACGCGTACGGCCGCGACCGCAAGAACTACGAGCCCAACTCGTACGACGGCCCGGTCGAAACCGGCCAGCCGCTGTCGGCGCCGCTCGCGATCGCCGGCTACACCGGCACGCACGCCGCCCCGACCCACACCAAGGACGACGACTTCTTCCAGGCGGGCGAGCTCTACCGCCTCATGTCGGAGGAGGAGAAGTCCCGTCTGGTGGCGAACATCGCCGGCGGCCTCTCGCAGGTCTCCCGCGACGACGTCATCGAGAAGAACCTCGCCCACTTCCACGCCGCCGACCCCGACTACGGCAAGCGCGTCGAGGACGCCGTCCGCGCCCTGCGCGAGGACTGAGCGAGCAGTAACACCCAGGCTGCGCCGGTGGGTTGACGGGAGGTCGACTCGCCGGCGCTGAGCCCGCGCCTGCGTCATGGACCCGGATGAGGGGTGGTGCGTGACGCGGCCGGGCAGGTACGGTCCGCGGCGGCTCTGCGAGCCAGTGCGGTGGTCAAGGTCCGGCGGATTCCTTCTCGACCTGAGGGAGGGGAACCCACGGTCCATCGCAACCGCCGCGGTCCCGTCCGACCCCTTCGGGGGCCACCAACTCCGTCCGGCAGCGCGTATGCATGTTCCGCCAGTCGCGCGCCGTCGGGCGGCAACAACGTCGAAGCTCATGCGACGTCAGACCAGAGTGCCGGTACGGACGGTCCCGTACCGGCACTCTTCTGTGCGCCCAGGGCACGGTGTGCGTTGTCCAAGAGCTCCTTGTAGGTGAGCACCTCGACCCGGCTCACATGGGCGTTGAACGTGCGCAGGGCCTCGCTGATCTCGGCCTCCGGTACGTCGGCCTGGAGGTCGGGGTGCCCGATCAGGATGAGGGCACTGGCCCGGCGCGCCTCGATGCCGAACTCCTCGCGGATGCGGTCACGGTTTTCGTCCAGCCCCACGAGGTAGTTGACGGCCTGGCCCACGGCGTCGTTCACCTGGGCCGTCGGCACCCAGCCGTTGCGATGCCGCTTGACCAACTTCCCCTCCAGGCTCATCGCGCGCTTCAGCTCCACGACGTGCAGGGCGCCGTCACCGCGGATCAGGGGTATGTCCACCTCGTCGCCGGGCACGAGGCGGCGCCGCGCGGCCTCACCCACATAACGTCCGCCGAAGATCCAGGGCTGCCCCCTGAGAGCCCGCTGCAGGTCGTGCTCAGTTGCCGCGCGGTCCTCGACGACCGCGCCCAGCGCCGCAAGGCCGGCGGATCTGCGCTGCAACTCCGCGGCTTGGAGCAGCAGTTGCCCCTCCTCGTCGGCCGCGAGCAGCGCGAGTGCTTCCGGCGATGTGGCGATCTTCCGGGCGGCCCCGACGGGGTCCTCGACGTCTATACGGCTATCGCGCAGGATGCGCTCCAGCCAGATCGCTATCTCGGCACGGCCACGCGGGATGACATAGCGACCTGGACGATCATCGGGGGCCTCCAAGAAACGGGCGTCCTCCCCCTCGGCCCGGTAGTGCTCCACCAGCTCCGCCGCTGTGGCACCGGGGTGGTCCTTCAGGAACTGCTGGGCGGCAGAGACCATCCAGTGGTGCGTCGCCCACATCGTGCGCGCGAGGAAGTCACGGTTCCCCTCATCTCGCACCCCATCCTGGAAGAGCCGGTACCGCTCCTCGAAGTCCTGCCGCAGGATGCGTCCTTCCGCGTAGGCGATCGAGTCGTGGAGCTGCCGTACGGCCTCCCACTCCCCCGCGCGAGCGGCAATCTCGCGCGCCATGGCGAGCAGATGCACAAGCTCCTTGCCGCCCCGGCGCTTGCGGCCGCTCCCACCGTGCATGTGCGCCACTACGGCAGATATCGCCTCGCGCACCCCTTGGTCAGTGGTCTCTCCGCTCACTTCGCGAAGTTGCCACTCCAACGACATGTCCACTCGTACCGCCATGCACCGCATTATGTGGCCAGGCACTGACAACACCCCGTGCAAGCCGTAGGCCCGCGCACGCCGAAGGGGCGGTCCACCCCCCTCGGATGGACCGCCCCTGCCGGGGGTGGTGTCAGACCTGCAACAGGTCTTCGTCAGACCTTCAGCGGCCGGATCGCCGTGGGCGCGTGGCCCGGCTCCGTCGCGATCTCCTCGAACTCCTTGACCGCGCTGATGTCGGCGGTGGGGCTCATCGAGATGTTGGTGATGCGCTCCAGGATCGCCTCGACGACGACCGGCACCCGGTGCTCCGCCGCAAGCTTCTTGGCCTGCTCGAAGGCGGGCAGGAGCTCGTCGGGCTCGGTGACGCGGATCGCCTTGCAGCCGAGGCCCTCGGCGACCTTGACGTGGTCGACACCATAGACACCGAGTTCCGGGGAGTTCTGGTTCTCAAACTCCAGATTGACCTGGAAGTTGATGTCAAGGCCGATCTGCGCCTGCCGGATCAGGCCCAGGTACGCGTTGTTCACGAGCACGTGGACGTACGGGATGCGGTGCTGCGCGCCGACCGCCAGCTCCTCGATCATGAACTGGAAGTCGTAGTCGCCGGAGAGGGCGACGACCGGGGTCTCCGGGTCGGCCTTGGAGGCGCCGAGCGCGGCCGGGATGGTCCAGCCGAGCGGGCCCGCCTGGCCGCAGTTGATCCAGTGCCGCGGCTTGTAGACGTGCAGCATCTGCGCGCCCGCGATCTGCGACAGGCCGATGGTGGTGACGTAACGCGTCTCGGGCCCGAAGGCCTTGTTCATCTCCTCGTAGACGCGCTGCGGTTTCATCGGGACGTTGTCGAAGTGCGTGCGGCGCTGCAGCGTCTCCTTGCGCTTCAGGTGGGAGGCGACCCACTCCGAGCGGTCGGGCAGCTCACCGGCGGCCTTGAGCTCCTTCGCGACCTCGACGAACAGCTCCAGGGCGACCTTGGCGTCCGACGCGATGCCGTAGTCGGGCGCGAAGATCTTGCCGATCTGGGTCGGCTCGATGTCGACGTGCACGAACTTGCGGCCCTGGGTGTACACGTCCAGCTTGTAGCCGGTGTGACGGTTGGCCCAGCGGTTGCCGATGCCGAGGACGAAGTCCGACTCCAGGAACGTCGCGTTGCCGTAGCGGTGGCCGGTCTGCTGGCCGACCATGCCCGCGTTCAGGTCGTGGTCGTCGGGGATGGTGCCCCAGCCCATCAGGGTCGGCACGACGGGGGTGTCGGTCAGCTCGGCGAACTCGACCAGGAGGTCGCTCGCGTCGGCGTTGATGATGCCTCCGCCCGCGACGATCAGCGGGCGCTCCGACTCGACCAGGAAGCGGATCGCCTTCTCGATCTGGGCGCGGGTCGCGGCCGGCTTGTAGACCGGCAGCGGCTCGTACGTCTCCGGGTCGAACTCGATCTCCGTCTGCTGGACGTCGATGGGCAGGTCGATGAGGACCGGGCCCGGGCGGCCCGAGCGCATCAGGTGGAAGGCCTGCTGGAAGACGCCGGGGACCTGCGCGGCCTCCAGGACGGTGACGGCCATCTTCGTGACCGGCTTGGCGATCGTGGCGATGTCGACGGCCTGGAAGTCCTCCTTGTGCAGGAGGTGTGTCGGGGCCTGGCCGGTGATGCAGAGGATCGGGATGGAGTCGCCGATCGCGGAGTACAGGCCGGTGATCATGTCGGTGCCGGCCGGACCCGACGTACCGATGCAGACGCCGATGTTGCCCGGGTCGGCCCGGGTGTAGCCCTCGGCCATGTGCGAGGCGCCCTCCACGTGGCGGGCGAGGGTGTGGTCGATGCCACCGCCCTCCTTGAGCGCCTTGTAGAAGGGGTTGATCGCGGCGCCCGGCACACCGAACGCGTTGACGACGCCTTCGCGCTTGAGGATCTCAACTGCCGCGCGGGCAGCGGTCATACGAGCCATGGGGTTCTCCTGCTTCGACAGCTTCGACAGCTCTTCGGCTGCCGGATTCGGCTGGCGGATCCGGCTCCCGTCGCGCCCCGCGGTGAGCTTCGGCTTCCGTATTAGCTTTTCCGTACTGTGGAAAGTTTGTTCTGCTATATGGAAGCAATGTAAGCGGGCGGGCCGGAGACCGTCAAGAGACGTCCGCGGAACGTCTCCTCAACTGGCAGCCGCCGGGCATTCCTTGGGTGGAGGATGGGGAGGGCCGACAGGGCGTATGCGGCAGGTGGTGGTGACGATGACGGACGGTGACGTGCCGGTGCCGGTGCCGGTGCGGTGCCCGGACTGTCGGCGCGAGCATCTGTACGCGGCCCCGTCCTATCCCTGCGCGTGCGGCGCCCCGGTGGTCCCGCCGTTGGCGCGCGGCGCGGCGGCGGCCCCCGTGACCGAACGCGCCTGGGCGGACGAGTGGATCACCGTGCGGTGCGGGTCCTGCGGAGAGCAGGGCCAGTGGCCGCAGCCCGAGCTGGACTGCGCCTGCGGGGCGGTGCTGCGCGTTCCGGTGGCGGGTGGGGAGGCCTCGTACGGGTCGGAGACGTCCGAGGCCCCGCGGGCCCGGCGCGCCTTCCGGCCGGTGACCATCCGGGACGCGCGTGATGCCGTGACCGTGGTCGCCCTCTATCTGCGGTGGCTCGGCTATCCGAACACGCGGAGTGCCGCGCGGCGCCCGCCCTCCGGGGCCCGGATCACCGCGCGCGGCATGCTGGCGCAGGTCGAGCCCGCGCCACGG
Source organism: Streptomyces sp. NPDC050732 (assembly GCF_040654255.1). Classification (NCBI taxonomy): domain Bacteria; kingdom Bacillati; phylum Actinomycetota; class Actinomycetes; order Kitasatosporales; family Streptomycetaceae; genus Streptomyces; species Streptomyces sp. NPDC050732. Next base: position 139,212 of record NZ_JBFAHP010000004.1, on the reverse strand, counting down.
CCCAGCACCCTGCGGGACATCGAGTGTCTGTGGCTGACCGCCCTGGCCGAGGCCGGTGACACCCCCGTCGCCTGCGCCTTCTTCTCCCTCTCCGGGTACACGGCCGGCGCCAGGGCCGGGGCGGACGCCCTCGGCGTACCGCTGTTCACCATGGACCTCACCGGCACACCGCGGCCGGTCAACGGCGCGGCGGACGAGCTGGTCGCCACGGGCGCGTGACGGCGCCCCGGTCCGCGCCCGTCCGGTCCGCGCCTGCCCGGTCCGCGCCTGTCCGGCCCGCCCCGCGCAGGTGCGCCACGTGGCGGCCGAGCGCCAGGGCCGTGAGGAGCGCCACGAGCCCGCACACCCCCGACCAGCCGAAGGCGCCGTAGGCGTGCACCGAGAGCCAGGAGCCGACGCTGCCGCCGAGGTAGGCGCACGTCATGTACGCCGTGTTGAGCCGGGCGCGCGCCCGGTCGCTCAGCCCGAAGATCCGCACCTGGTTGGCGACCGTGCCCGACTGCATCGCCACGTCGAGCAGCAGCGACCCCACCGCGAGAGCCACGAGTCCCGGCACCCCGCCGAGGCCGCCGGCGAAGAGGACGGCCGACGCCACCAGGACGGCGACGATGCAGACGAGGCTGACCGCGTCGGACCCCCGGCGGTCCACCTGCCGCCCCGCCACCGGCGTACAGATCATGGTCGCCGCGTTGACCAGGGCGAGCACGCCGACCGCCGACGCGCCGAGCCCGTACTCGGGACCGGTCAGGAGCAGCGCCACGCCGGTCCACAGGGCGGAGAACCCACCGAAGATCATCGCCTGGTAGAAGCCGGAGCGGCGCAGGTCGGGCTCGGTGCGCAGCAGGCGGAGCGTTTCGGCGAGCAGCGCGGGGTAGCGCTGCCGGGACGGCGCGGTCGACCTCGGCAGCGCGCGGACCAGCACGCACGCGATGAGCAGCGCGACGGCGGACGTCATCAGATACGGGGCGCGCCACCCCAGCCACTCCCCCACCGTGCCGCCGAAGACGCGGGACAGCAGCATGCCGCCGATGGACCCGCTCAGGAGCGTGCCCGCGACGGCGCCGCGGCGTTCCGCGGGCACGAGGCCGGCCGCCGTCGGCGCGATGACCTGGGCCACGACGGTGGTGACGCCCACGAGGACGCTCGCGCCGACCAGCGGCGAGAGCCCCGGCGCGACGCCCGCGCCGAGCAGGCCGAGCCCGGTGAGCGCGAGGAGCGTGACGATGAGCGTCCGGTACGGGATGCGGTCGCCGAGCGGTACGAGGAGGAAGATGCCGCCCGCGTAACCGAACTGAGTGGCCGTCACGACGAGCGCCGCCGTGTCGGCCGACACGTGCAGCCCGTCGGCGACCAACGGACTGACAGCCTGCGGAAAGTAGACATTCCCAACGGCGACACCACAGGTGACGGCAAGCAGCAGAACCATGCCGCGACTCAGCCCGACCGGCTCCCGCTCGCCGGCCTCGGAGTCACCGGTCTTGGACGGGCGCACACTCACCTCACGCGATCGGCACACGGACCGGCCCACGATCGCCGGTTCGGGCCCGCCCGCACAAGGGATTTTGGCCAGGGCATACTCGCCGTATGCTCATCCGCCCCGTCACCGCCGCCGAGCTGCCCGCGCTCCAGGAGATCGAGCGCGCCGCGGGTGAGCCCTTCCGTGCGCTCGGCATGGCCGCGATCGCGGACGACGAGCCGCCGAGCACCGAGGAACTGGACCGGTTCCGCCGGACGGGCCGCGCCTGGGCCGCCGTCGACGAGGGCGACGAGGACGACGCCCCGGTCGCGTACCTGATCGCCGAGCCTCTGCCCGACGCCGCCGCGCTCCACATCGAGCAGGTCTCCGTGCACCCGCGCGCCGCCCGCCGCGGCGTCGGCCGTGCCCTCATCGACCACGCCGCGGAACGGGCCCGTGCGGAGGGTGCGGCCGCGCTGACCCTGACCACGTTCGCCGACGTGCCGTGGAACGCCCCGTACTACGCCCGCATCGGCTTCCGCCCGCTCGCGGAGAGCGACCTCACCCCGGCCCTGCGGAAGATCCGCGCGCACGAGGCGGCGCTCGGCCTCGACCGCTGGCCCCGCCTCTGCATGGCCCGCGACCTCCACGCGGCCCGGGGCGGCGTCACTCCCCGCCCCGCTCCCCGCCCCGCTCCCCGAACCGCTCCCTGAGCTCGATCTTGCGCACCTTCCCGGAGACCGTCATGGGAAAGGAGTCCAGGATGCGCAGCGCGGCCGGGATCTTGTAGTGGGCCAACCGGCCGCGGCAGTACGCCTGGAGCTCCTCCAGGGTCAGTACGTCGTCGGGGTCCCGCAGGATCACGCAGGCCAGCGGCGTCTCCCCGTACCGCTCGTCCGGCACGCCCACCACCTGCACGTCGGCGACCTTCGGGTGGCGGTACAGGAACTCCTCGATCTCGCGGGGGTAGATGTTCTCGCCACCCCTGATGATCATGTCCTTGATGCGGCCGACGATCTGGACGTAGCCGTCCTCGCGCATCACCGCGAGGTCACCGGTGTGCATCCAGCGCCCGGCGTCGATGACCTCGGAGGTCCGCTCGGGCTCGTTCCAGTAGCCGAGCATCACGCTGTAGCCGCGGGTGCGGAGCTCGCCGGAGGTGCCGCGCGGCACGGTCACGCCGGTCGCCGGGTCGACGACCTTCACCTCGACGTGCGGCAGGACGCGACCGACCGTGCCGGTGCGGCGCTCCAGGTCGTCGTCGCGACGCGTCTGCGTGGAGACGGGCGACGTCTCCGTCATGCCGTAGCAGATGGAGACCTCCGCCATGTGCATCTCGGCGACGACCCGCTTCATCACCTCGACCGGGCAGGGCGAGCCCGCCATGATGCCGGTGCGCAGCGAACTCAGGTCGTACGTCGCGAAGTCGGCGAGGTTCAGCTCCGCGATGAACATCGTCGGCACCCCGTACAGCGAGGTGCAGCGCTCGCGCTCGACGGCGTGCAGGGTGGCGGCGGGGTCGAAGGACGGTGCGGGGATGACGATGCACGCGCCGTGCGACGTGGCGCCGAGGTTGCCCATCACCATGCCGAAGCAGTGGTAGAAGGGGACGGGGAGGCAGACCCGGTCCTGTTCGGTGTAGCCGACCGTACGGCCCACCCAGTAGCCGTTGTTGAGGATGTTGTGGTGGGAGAGCGTGGCCCCCTTGGGGAAGCCGGTGGTGCCCGAGGTGTACTGGATGTTCACGGGGTCGTCGCAGCTCAACCCGGCCTCGCGCGCGGCCGGTTCCGCCGCACTCACGGAGGCGGCGCGGCCCAGCAGGGCGTCCCACGAGCCGTCCCCGATGTAGTGGACGGCGCGGAGCCCGGGGCAGCGCGGCCGCACCTCGTCGACGAGCGCGCGGTAGTCGCTGCTCTTGTGTGCCTGCGAGGCGACGAGGACGGAGACGCCCGCCTGCTTGAGCACGAACTCCAGCTCGTGCGCACGGTAGGCCGGGTTGATGTTCACCATGATGGCGCCGACGCGCGCGGTGGCGTACTGCACGAGCACCCACTCGGCACAGTTCACCGCCCAGATCCCGACGCGGTCCCCCTTGGCGACGCCCGCCCCGATGAACGCGCGCGCCAACTCCGCGACGGCGGCGCCGAATTCGGCGTACGTCCAACGCCTGCCCGCCGCGACGTCCACGAGCGCGTCCCGCTCCGGCCAGGCCGCGACGGCCCGGTCGAGGTTCTGCCCGATGGTGTCGCCGAGCAGCGGCGTGCCGCTCACCCCGTGCGCGTAGGACAGTTCGCTCACCGGAAGTCCTCCTCGCGGTACTCCGCGTCCGAGCCCGCGGCGGTCGCCTCGCGCAGCTCGATGCGGCGGATCTTGCCCGACACCGTCTTGGGAAGCGCGCCGAACTCGATGCGGCGCAGCCGCTTGTAGGGGGCGAGCACCGCGCGGGAGTGCTCGAAGAGCGACTTCGCGGTGCCCGGGCCCGGTTCGAAGCCGTCGGCGAGTACGACGTACGCCTTGGGGACGGCGAGCCGCACCGGGTCGGGCGCCGGCACGACGGCCGCCTCGGCCACCGCCTCGTGCTCCAGGAGCGCGCTCTCCAGCTCGAACGGCGAGATCTTGTAGTCGGAGGCCTTGAAGACGTCGTCGGCCCTGCCGACATAGGTGATGTAGCCGTCGGCGTCGCGCGAACCGATGTCGCCGGTGCGGTAGTAGCCGCCCGCCATGGCCTCCGCCGTGCGCTCGGGGTCGCCGTGGTAGCCGGCCATCAGGCCGACGGGGTCCGCCCCGAGATCGAGGGCGATCTCCCCTTCCACTGCCCCCGGCGCGCCGGTCACCGGGTCGAGGAGCTCGACGGCGAAACCGGGCGTGGGGCGGCCCATGGAGCCGGGCTTCAGCTCCTGACCGGGCGAGTTGGCGACCTGGACGGCCGTCTCGGTCTGCCCGAAACCGTCGCGGATGGTGACGCCCCAGTCGCGCCGCACCTGCTCGATGACCTCGGGGTTGAGCGGCTCCCCCGCGGCGACGACCTCGCGCGGCGGGGTGCGCAGCTGGGTCAGATCGGCCTGGATGAGCATGCGCCACACGGTGGGCGGCGCGCAGAACGACGTCACACCGGCCCGGTCCATCTCCGCCATGAGCCGCCCCGCGTCGAAGCGCGCGTAGTTGTGGATGAAGACCGTCGCCTCGGCGTTCCAGGGGGCGAAGAGGTTCGACCAGGCGTGCTTGGCCCAGCCGGGCGAGGAGATGTTCAGATGGACGTCGCCGGGCTTGAGGCCGATCCAGTACATCGTCGCCAAGTGGCCGACGGGGTACGACACATGGGTGTGCTCGACGAGCTTCGGACGGGCGGTGGTGCCCGAGGTGAAGTAGAGCATCAGCGGGTCGTCGGCGAGGGTGATGCCTTCGGGCTCGAAGACGTCGGGCACGTCGGACGCATGGGACGCGTCGTCGACCTCGGCGTACGCGACCCAGCCCTCGCGCTCGCCGCCCACGACGACGCGGGTGTAGTCACCGGGCACGTCGTCGAACTTCGCCGTGTCCTCGGAGCGTACGACGACGTGCCGGGCGCGGCCCCGGTCGATGCGGTCTCGCAGGTCGACGGGGCCGAGCAGCGGCGTCGCCGGGATGACGACGGCGCGCAGCTTCATCGCGGCGAGGGCGATCTCCCAGAGTTCGGCCTGGTTGCCGAGCATCACGACGATGCGGTCACCGGCCCGGACGCCCCGCGCGCGCAGCCAGTTGGCGACGCGGTTCGAGCGGGCGGACAGCTGCGCGAAGGAGAACCGGGACTCCGCACCGTCCTCCTCGACGATGTGCAGGGCGGTCCTGTCATTGCCCTCGGCGATGACGTCGAACCAGTCGAGGGCCCAGTTGAACCGCTCGGGCCGCGGCCACGCGAAGCCCTCGTACGCGGTGGCGTAGTCCTCTCGATGCCGCAGGAGGAAGTCCCGTGCGGTACGGAACTGCTCCGTGGCACTCGTCCCGTCAGTCGTCATATGCACCCCATGCACTCCGCTCGTGCCGCCGTACTCATTGCCGGACGCTACGCGACATCGTGTAATTCGTGATGCGGGTTGCACTACCCCCGGACGGGGGTGTCGCGGGACGAGAGGGCGGATGGCGTGTCGGCTGACGACGGCGAGACGGCGGAGTTGCGGACCGCCCTGCTGCGGCTGCGCCGCGGCACGGGTCTCCCGGTGGCCTTCGGCGGTCTCCTCGACGGTCCCGGCCAGGTGCGGATCGGCGAACTGAGCGGCACGGGGACGCGCGCCCTGCAAGGCCTCGCCATCTCCTCCGGGAACGGCCTCGGCGGCAAGGCGGTCGCGCTCTCGCGGCCGTGCGCGGTCACCGACTACCACGTGTCGCGGCACATCAGCCACGAGTACGACGCCGCGGTGGCGGCCGAGGGCCTGCGGTCGGTGCTCGCGGTCCCCGTGGTGGTACGTCGCCGGGTGCGCGGAGTGCTGTACGGCGCGCTGCGCGCGGCCCAGCCGCTCGGCGACCGGACGCTGACGGCGGCGGTGGCCGCGGCCCGCGACGTGGAGCAGGCCCTCCTCGTACGGGACGAGGTGCGGTCACTGCTCGCGGCGGCCCGGGAGCCGGTGGCGGGACCGGCGGACCCGGGGGCGCCCGGCGCGGTGGCGGACCCGGGGGCGTGGGAGCGGGTGCGTGAGGCGCACGCGGCGCTGCGGGCCCTGGCGCCGCGCGTCGTGGACGCGGCGCTCCGGGCCGAACTCCTCTCGGTGTGCGGCAGGTTGGAGTCGGCGGTGACGATCCCGGACCGCACCGGAACCCGCCCCGTCGCCCTCGCCCCCCGCGAGGTCGACGTCCTGTCCTGCGTGGCCGCGGGCGTGACGAACGCGGCCGCGGCCGACCGGCTCGGACTCCGCCCGGAGACGGTGAAGGGCTATCTGCGCTCCGCGATGCGGAAGCTGGGCGCGCACACGCGCCTGGAGGCGGTGGTGGCGGCGCGGCGTGCGGGGTTGCTGCCGTGACTCCCGTCAGGCCTCGATGACGGTCCCGCAGCGGATGCCGTACGCCTCAGGTGTCGATGACGGTCCCGAAGCGGATGTCGTACGACGAGGACGTCTCCGCGATCCGCGTCAGCATGTGCTCCGCCTCCCGCACCAACGCGTCGCGCCGGGCGCGGCCGGGCCGCCCGAACGGCTCGATGGTGAGCACGGCGCTCCCGCTCCTGGCGTCCTCCACCAGCCGCCACACTCCGGCGAGGAACCCGTCGAGGAGGAAGACGCAGTAGGAGTAGTTCCCTTTCCATGTGCGGCCCTTGTACTCGGCGGGGACGACGCGGGACCGGTCGGCGTGCGAGAGGAGGAGGTTGTCGTACTCGGGCAGGAAGCGGGCCGGGGCAGGGGTGTCGGCGTCGGGGCGCGGCGCGTCGGGCAGGTCGAAGAGCTCGACGCCGTTCTCGTCGCGGAAGGTACGCAGCCGGGGCCGCAGCCGCTCGAAGACTTCCCGGAGCCGGGTGAGCCGGGCCCAGGTCTGCATGTCCTGGACGGAGGCGGGACCGAAGGCGGCGAGGTAGCGCAGGACGGCGGCGTCGAGGGAGGCGGCGCTGGTCGCCTCGGCGTCCCCCCGCCCTGACTTGCCGCCACCGCCACCGCCACCATCACCGTCATCCCCATCGCCGTCGCCGTCGCCGAGCCACGTACTCAGGGTGGTGAGCGCGACCTGTCCGCTGCGCCTCCACAGCCCCCGCGGGGTGACCTGGACGAGCGGCAACGTACAGCGGGCGGCGACGGCGAGGGACTGCGGGTCGGCGTCGGGCCACCGGACGAGCAGCAGCTCACGCAGTTGCTTCATCGTGCGGGGCGCCACCTCGACGGCCTCGCGGGCGAGCTGGGCGAGTTCGGTCAGGTCGACGCCGGCCAGTCCCGCGCGGAAGCCCGACAGCTCACGTTCGCGTGCGGCCTGTACGAGCGGGCGCAGGGTGCGGGCGTCGTCGGCGGTGTGCAGGTGGATGGTGGAGCGCAGGGTGACGATGCGGACCAGCTCGCGCGCTTCGAGGAGTGCGGAGAGCTCGGCGGGATCGAAGTGTTCGAGGCGCGCGGCGAGCGCGTAGTAGGGCGGTCTGACGTTCTGCGCCTGGAGTCCGACGACGTGGGCCACGGCGTCCTTGACGGACAGGTCACCCGCCCGACGCAGCAGGAGCTGCCGCTCAAGAGTGGCCCGGTTGAGAGCACGCGCCCCCAGGACGGGTGCCGAACCTGCCGGGACCGGTTTCGTCGTCTTCATGGCGGCACGCTAACGCGGACCGAGGACAGGTACGGTCCGCGATCCGTACGAGGATTTGCGGGCCCCACCCCGGCTCGGCACGCCCATCCGCACCGCTGACCCGCATAACCTGCGCCATGCCCGGACAGTCCGACATCCGATATCCGACATCCGACAGAGGAAGGAGGCGGCCGGCATGGCGGAGCGCCGCACCCGTTCCACACCGACCGCGAACACCAAGAAGCACACGTGGCGGCGTATGACGCGGCCACCGGAGGCGCCAACCCCCCAGAGCCCCCAGCCGCACCCGGAGCCCGCGGAGGCCACCCCCCGGCCGGCCGCGGACAGCGTCATCGAGGCGGCGCTGTACCGCGACGGCGTCCGCGTGGCGACGCCCGGCTCCCTCGCCGACACCTTCCGCGAGCTGCGCGAGGCACCGGACGGCATGGCATGGATCGGCCTGGCGCGCCCGACCGAAGCCGAACTCCTCTCCCTTGCCGCCGAGTTCGACCTCCACGAACTGGCCCTGGAAGACGCGATGGAGGCCCACCAGCGCCCGAAACTGGAACGGTACGGAGAGACACTCTTCGTCGTCCTGCGCGCGGCCCGCTACCTCGACGCGCCCGAGGAGGTCGAATTCGGCGAACTGCACGTCTTCGTGGGCCCCGACTTCGTCATCACGGTCCGGCACGGCGCGGCCCCCGACCTGTCGGCGGTCCGCCGCCGCATGGAGGACTCCCCCGACCTCCTCCGGCTCGGCCCCGAGGCGGTGCTGTACGCGATCCTCGACGCGGTGGTCGACGGCTACGCCCCGGTCGTCGCGGGCGTCCAGAACGACATCGACGAGATCGAGACGGAGGTCTTCCGAGGCGACCCGGAGGTCTCCCGCCGCATCTACGAACTCTCCCGCGAAATGGTCGAGTTCCAACGGGCGACGCGCCCCCTGGTCAGCATGTTGCACGCCCTGATGGCGGGCTTCGCGAAGTACGGCACGGACGAGGAACTCCAGCGCTACCTGCGCGACGTCGCCGACCACGTCACCCACACCAGCGAACGAGTCGACGGCTTCCGCCAGGCCCTGGCCGACATCCTCACGGTCAACGCGACCCTGGTCACGCAGCAGCAGAACGCGGAGATGCGGGCCCTGGCCGAAGCGGGTTTCGAACAGAACGAGGAAATCAAGAAAATCTCGGCCTGGGCCGCCATCCTCTTCGCCCCGACGCTGGTCGGCACGATCTACGGGATGAACTTCGAGGAAATGCCGGAACTGCGCTGGGCGTTCGGATACCCCTTCGCCATCACCCTCATGGGCGTTGTATGCGTGGGGTTGTACCTCATCTTCAAGCGCCGCGGATGGCTCTGAACAATCGGCTGCCGACCGCCCGCGGGCGAGGCGGACGAGGCGGGCCCGAGGGGAAACGTATATGCCGAAATAGTGAGCTGGGCCGCCGCGCACTCCCCAACCCTCCGACCTCGGACGAGGCCACTGCCGGGCCCGGGCCCGACCGCTGCTGAGTACACTGTAGAGTGCGTGGCTGAACTGCGCACGGAGGTGAGACTATATGGGAACGAAGCGATATCGGCAGATGTGCGCCGTCGCGGCGGCGCTGGACATTGTCGGGGAGCGCTGGACCCTGCTCATCATTCGTGACCTGATCAACGGACCGAAGCGATACAACCAACTCCTCAGTGAGAGTCTGGTCGGTATCGGACCGAATCTCCTCGCCGCGCGACTGCAAATGCTGACCGATGAGGGATTGATCGAGCGGGAGCCGGTCCCCGGCGACGGCCGTGGAGTCGAGTACCGGCTGACGGAGAGCGGTGAGGCCCTCAGGCCGGTCATTCTCGGGCTGGCCTCATGGGGCCTGTCGCACATCACCTCTTATGAGCCCACCGATCTGGTGCGTGCCGAGTGGGGCATGGTGGCGGTGGAGGCGATGGTCGCGGCCGGGCCGGCACCAGAGGCCGATGAAGCATATGAGTTCCGCATCGGGGACCACGTTTTCTGCGTGGTGTGCGAGAACGGGACCGCCACCGTCGTCGAAGGGCCCGCACCGCGGAAGGCGGCGCTGGTCGTGAGCTCCGACCCCGAAACCTTCATACGGATCGGGACCGAACAGGTCAGCCCGCTCGACGCGGTGCTGTCCGGACGGATGTCGATCAGCGGCGACTCGACGGCGCTGTCGCGCTGCCTCAAGCTCCTGGGCCTCAGCCTCGATTCGGGCGGCGACAAGCCAGGCGACAAGCCACCGGCCGGCGAAGGCCTTGTCGAAGCGGTGTCCTAAGGCCTGTCCGTGATCACCGTCCCGGCAGTGTCGGCGCCTCCGCGGGACCCAACTGCTCGGCAAGGTCCAGCAGGTTCGCCTCGGACCCGTGCGTTCCGACGAGCTGCACTCCGTACGGCAGGCCTCCCGCCCCGACGCAGGGAACAGTGAGGGCCGGCTGTCCGCTCGCGTTGAACATCGCGGTGTACTGCATCATGCCGAAGGTGCGGTGCATCGCGGTGTCGGGATCCCCGAACCACCCGAGCCGCGGCGCCTGAACGGGCACCGTGGGGCTCAACAGGATGTCGAACCGGTCCCACCACGCCGTGAGATCCGTGACGAGTCGGCGCAGCCACTCCACCGTATCCCTGACGGCTTCGGGCGTCGCCATGGCTGCCATGGCCAGCATCCGGGCGGTGCCGGGCTCCATATCGGCTTCGGTCAGCGGTCGGCCGAGGTCTTCCGAAGCGTCCGCCACTTCCTTCGCCAGCCAGCCCGCGAGCATGGGAGTGGTCCTCATCGCGAACTGATCGAACTGCTCAAGGACTTGGGGATGGGCCGGGAGCACATGATGGCCCTGGTCACTGAGCCTGTCCGCCATCCGTTGCACCACCTCGACGGAACCGCCACCGACGTCGATCGCGGAACTCACAGCCGCAGCGAGTACGCCGACCCGGAGTCGCCGACCCGGACCATCCGTACCGGGACGGCCGGCGTCGGACGCCTGGCCCCGGCCCAGCACCGGGAGCATCCGGCGCAGGTCGTCGACCCTGCTCGCGACGAACCCGTGCTGATTCCAGTCCTCGAACGTCGGCGTCGTCGCGGGCCCCATGAGACCGGGCTTCAACGCGAAGACTCCACAATGAGCCGCCGGAATACGGAGAGACCCGCCCAAGTCCGTCCCGTGCGCGATCCGCACCGCCCTCGCGGCCACGGCGCACGCCGAGCCGCCGGACGACCCTCCGGCGCCGTGATCGCGATCCCACGGATTGCGCACCGGACCGTAGGCAAGCGGCTCGGTGGTCACCGCGAGACCGAACTCGGCGGACTTGGTCCGCCCGACGATGTCGAACCCGAGTTCCCGCAGACGCCGCCCCAGAGGGTCGTCGCGGCCCGAGACGGCGCCGTGCTCGCGCAGGACGCGGTTCCCGCGCCACAACGGCGCGTGGGCCAGCTTGAGATCGAGATCCTTGACCAGCAGCGGCTCGCCCGTGAAGGGCGCATCCGGCCGGGACGGAGCGGGCGGCAGTGTCGTCGCCAGGAATCCCAGGTCCGCATCAAGACGGGTGACGTGTTCGCGGACATCCACAGCTGAAACAGCCCGCGCCCGCTCGGAATCCGATGTGCCCGCGCCCGGTTCGGTCGACTGGTCAGTCACTCCCAGCACCTCCCATGTCTTGCAGGCGACACCGCCAGCATGCCACTATATCTAACATATAGTGACCTACCAAGCCTCATGCTCGCGGAGGAACGATCCGCCTATGCAGAAGGACACCGACCTCACGATGCGAGAGACCACGGATGGCATCAACTGGGCGGAGGTGCGGGCGAATTTCAATCTCCACCCGGACTGGGCCGACTTCACCTCGTTCATGTTGTCCTCGCATCCGAAACCGGTGCGCGAAGCGATCGCGGAGCTGGCCTGTCGAATCGACGCGCGACCGGAGTGGGCCGAACTCGCCGCGCTGGCACCCGGCGAAGCGAACATGATCTTCCAGGTAAAATCCGCGATCGCCTCTTATGTGGGGGCACGGCCGGACGAGTTCGCACTCGTGCAGAGCACGACGGCCGGATTGGGTCTGCTGTACGCCGGACTGCAACTCCACCCGGGCGACGAGATCCTGCTCTCCGAGCACGACCACTACTCCCATCACGAAGCGGCCCGGCGCAAGGCCGAGAAATGCGGTGCCGTCACGCGATTCGTGTCGCTGTACGAGGACGGCGCGGCGGTGACGGAGGACGAACTGATCGATCGCGTGCTCGGCGCACTCACCGCTCGTACCCGCGTCGTCGGATTGACCTGGGTGTACTCGGGCAGCGGGGTGCGGATGCCCGTACGCAAGGCGGCAGACGCGATCCGCTCCTGGTACGGGGCGCGTCCGAGTCCGCTGATCGTGGTCGACGGCGTCCACGGCTGCGGGGTCCTCGACGAGCCGGTCGACAGGTTGGGCGCGGACTTCTTCGTGTCAGGAATCCACAAGTGGATGCACGGCCCCCGCGGCACGGGATTCATCTGGGGCAGGACCGCGAGCTGGCGCTATGTCGATCCCACGATTCCCACCTTCGAACTCGACGCAGACGTGTTCGAAGCCTGGGCCGGCCGAAAACCCCTGCCGCCCACACGCGCCTCATTCGTCTCACCCGGTGGCTTTGTCGCCTACGAGTACCTGTACGCCGTTCCCGCGGCGGTCGACTTCCTGACAAGCATCGGGAAGACCAAGATCTGCCGACGCGTGCTCCGCCTGAACACACGGCTCCGCGAAGGGCTCGCCGCCCTTCACGGGGTTCGCCTGATCACCCCGCTGCCGGAGCACATGAGTGCGGGCATCGTGTGCTTCGAGGTCAACGGGCTCGACCCCCGTGAAGTCGTGACCGGTCTTGCGACACAGCACATCCGCTCGGCCACGACGCCGTACCCGCGGTCGTACGCCCGGGTCGCCGCCACCATCGCGAACTCCGAAACCGACGTCGAAAACGCGATCGACGCAGTCGCCGGCCTGTGCCGATGACGTCTGTCGACTCCAGCGCGCGGTGCCACCTGCCGGGGCACGGACCGCCACGATCGAGGGATCTCGGCCATGACTGACCAGACGGAATTCGACAAAGTACTGGCCGAAGCGGCCCGGCACGCGGGCTCCTCGCCGCTGGCCGGCTCGGGCCTGGCCGGTGTGGGGGACCCCTATTTCCCCGTCGACGGTTCCGACTTGTTCACCATCACCCACCACGCGCTTGAGGTCGATTTCGACATCACCAGTGGCGTGCTCCAGGGACTGGCACGCCTGGAGATCGCCGTCGCCGCGGACGTACCGGCAATCGCGCTCGACTTCGGACTGCCGGCCCTCGAAGTGGTCGTCGACGGCTCCACGCTGGCCCCCAAGGCGGTCCCCGGGAAGCTCGTCATCGCACCCGACACCGGTCTCGGCGCCGGAAAGCACCACATCGAGATCACGTACGCGGGAATGCCCGGAGAGGTGGAGATCCGAGGCGAACGTTCCTGGCTGAACACACCTCTGGGTGCCCTCGCCGCGAGGGAACCACATGCGGCCGCGTTCTGGTTTCCCACCAACGACCACCCGTCACGCAAGGGGACCTACGACCTCGTCATCACCGTGCCGCGCGGATTCGTCGCCATTGCCCCGGGCCGACTCGTCGAACACGCGCGTACCTCGCGTGCGAACCGCTTCCGCTGGGTGACAACAGAACCCGTGGCCTCCTACCTCTACTCGCTGCTCATCGACAGGATGCGGATCGAGATCGACACCCTCGACGACCGCGGCTCGCAATGGGTCTCCGCCTACGGCGACGGGGTCAACGACAACGCACCGCTGGCCCGGGCCTCCGTCGAAACCACGCCGACAGTCCGTGCCTGGCTCGAAACCCTCCTGGGCCCCTACCCGTTCGACGCCATCGGCGGAGTGGTGACACGGATGGCAGGACCGCACGCACTGGAGACCCAGACCCATCCGATCTACGGCGACCGCTTCTTTCACCACAGCCTCGACTCGTACGTCGTGGCACACGAGATGGCTCATCACTGGTTCGGCAACTCGGTCAGCCTCTCGGCCTGGAACGACATCTGGATCAGCGAAGGCATCTCCACCTACCTGTCCTGGATGTGGTCGGAGAAGAACGACGAGGGCACCACGGACGAGCTGTTCAGCTGCTTCTACCACCTTCGGGCCGCGGACACGGACTACTGGCGGATCCCGCCCGGCGACCCCTCACCCGCCCACCTCCTGTCGACCCAGGTCTACGAACGCGGAGCGATGGCGACCCATGTTCTTCGCCGGTCGATCGGCGACGACGCGTTCATGAGGTGCCTGCGCACGTGGTGCACCGCCCACCGCCACCACCACGGATCACTGCCGCAGTTCCTCGCCACGGCCGCGTCGGCCGGCGGGACCGACACCGCCGAGATCATGCAGCCCTGGCTGTTCGCGCGCCGATGCCCGGACCCGCCACCGGGAATGGCCACCCGCACCGACCTCGAACCGCCCTCGCTTCGGTTCATCCGCCGCACCGGAGACCCTCAATCACAGAAGTGAGAGGAGCCCGTCATGTCGGCCACCGAGCTGAGTTTCGCGGACTTCACGAGCCATTACTGGCAGTACGCCGCCGCGGATCACCTCGACGAGGTCCGCGCCCGTGACTTCTCACCACTGGATCGACTCGGCCAGGTGTACCTGGACTACACCGGCAGCGCGCTTCCCGGTCGATACCAGCTGGACAGGTACCGCGACTCCGTCTGCGACGGCATCTGGGGCAATCCGCACTCGGTGAGCCTGCCCTCGCGGCGCTCGACGGAAGCCATCACAGCGGCGCGGCGGGCCGTGCTCGACTTCCTGAACGCCTCACCCGATGAATACACCGTGGTGTTCTGCGCGAACGCCTCGGCCGCGATCCGATTGGTCGCCGAATCGTTCCCCTTCGCCGCACCGTCCCGTCTCGGTCTTCTCCAGGACAACCACAACTCTGTCCTGGGCATTCGTGAGTACGCCGAGCGGATGGGCGCCGAGGTGACGACCGTACCGCTCGGCGCGGACCTGAGAGCCGACGTCGACGGGACGACCCGGGTACTCGCCGGTGGGACCGACGGCCCCTCGCTCTTCGCCTACCCGGCCCAGAGCAACTTCTCCGGGGTGCGCCATTCGCTCGACTGGATCGACGTGGCCCACGCCCACGGCTGGAAGGTGCTGCTCGACGCGGCCGCCCTCGTGCTGTCGCAGGACCTCGACCTGGCCAGGCACAAGCCCGACTTCGTACCGATCTCGTTCTACAAGATCTTCGGCTGGCCGACCGGTATCGGCTGCCTCGTCGCGCGGCAGGAGGCGCTGGCCGATCTGCGGCGCCCCTGGTTCTCGGGCGGCACCGTGATCGCGTCCAGCGCGATGGGGGGCTGGCACGCGCTCGCGCCGGGAGCGGAGGGGTTCGAGGACGGCACGCCGAACTTCCTCGGGGCGGTCGGTGTCAGCATCGGACTGGACTATGTCACGCACGTCGTCAAACGGGACCTGGCGCGGGCACGCATGGCGAGTCTGCTGCAGTACACGCTGCATCGCATCACGGAACTGAAGCACGACAACGGCATGCCGATGTGCGCGGTCTACGGCCCCGGCGATGTGATCGACAGGGGCCCCACCATCGCGTTCAACGTCATGGACAGGAACGGCCGCATGGTCGATGAACGCCTTGTCGAGAGCCGATCCGTCGGCATGAACATAGCGTTGCGGACCGGCTGCTTCTGCAACCCCGGCGTCGGAGAGGCCGCGTTCCACCTCGATACGGACGACCTGTTACGCGCCGGCCGGCTCGGCAACGGCCCCTACACGGTCGACCACTACCGGCACGAGGTCGGGATTCAGACCGGCGGTGCGCTACGGATCTCGCTCGGACCGGTCTCCAATTTCCAGGACCTTTCCCGTTTTGACTCATTCCTGTTGAGCTGGCGGAACTTCGTCCAGACCACCGAGAGTCTCACCGGCCTGCCGCCGCGTGAGCGCTGTTGAAACCGAAGGCGGGGTCACCTTGCAGAGAGCCGTGGTGATCGGCGGCAGCATCGCCGGCCTGCTGACAGGACAGGCGCTCTCGGCCGCATTCGATGAGGTCGTCATCATCGACCGTGACGACGTGGATACGACAAGCACCGGTGTCCGGCGCGGTGTCCCGCAGGCGAGGCACCCTCATACGCTCCTGCGCCGCGGCGAGCAGATCCTCAACACCCTGTTCCCCGGCATCACGGACGACCTGATCCGGCACGGCGCTGTCGTCATGCCCATGGGCCGGGTGTGGTGGTGGCAGCACAGGGGCTACCGTGCGGCGGTTCCCGACGCGGCCCCCATCGTCTCGTGCTCACGTCCGCTGTTGGAGTTCCTGGTACGCGAGCGCGTCGGGGGCAACGGAGTCGTCGAACTCCGCACCGGTGAAGCGGTCGGTCTGGCCGGCGGCGACGGCGCTGTCGGCGGGGTCCGCGTGCGCGACCCGTCCGGCGGGACAACGGTGCTCGACGCCGCTCTCGTCGTGGACTGCTCCGGACGACGGTCGCGGGCCGACCACTGGCTGACCGAGCTCGGACACCCCTGCCCCGACGTACAGCTGGTCCAATCCGATGTGCGCTACACGACCCGTGTCTTCCACCGGTCGGCGAGTGTGCGCAGCGATGGCGCCGCCGGATACTTCGTCATCAGCCACCCGCGGGCCAGAAAACGGTTCGGCACGGCGATGCCGATCGAGGGCGACAGGTGGATCATCACCCTCGCCGGGCTGCACGGCGAGGGAGCACCGGCCGACCTGGCCGGATACCTCAGCTGGGCCCGGACCCTCCCCACCGCCAAAATAGCGTCCATCGTCGAGGACGAACGGCCCATCGGCGCGGCGGTGCGCCACCGGCTGCCCGGAAGCGAGTGGCGGCTGTACCACCGGCTCGCGGCCCACCCACGCGGCTTCGTGTGTGTCGGCGATTCCGTATGCAGCCTCAACGCCCTGTACGGGCAGGGCATGACCTCCGCGGCGGTCCAGGTCGTCGCGCTGCAGCAAGCCCTGGCGCGGTGCGATGTCATGGCCCCGGAGTTCGCCCGCACGTTCTACCGTCTGTCCGCACGTGCGGTGTCGCCGGCCTGGGCGACGGCTGCCGGAGCCGATTTCGTCTACCCCGAGACCCGCGGCCATCGGCCCTGGCCGACGAAGATGATCAATCGGTACGTCACCCGATGTGTGGTGGCAGGCCAGCATGACCCGGCTGTCGCGACGAGGCTGTGGGACGTGGCCAACATGGTGGCGTCCCCCGCATCGCTGCTGAGCCCACCGGCTCTCGCGAGAATGGTGCGCAACTCCAGGCGAAGGCCCCTGAGGAACAGCGCGCCGAGCATGCCCCGATGAGCTCTACAACAGAAGGTCGGGCGAGTACATGTCGAGCCAGTGATACACGTCGAGTATCCGGTCCAGTCCGGCTCGCACGTCCCCGGGCATCTTGTCCGGCGGGATCTCGGTGGCCGCCTGTGCCCACCGCCGATCGACGATCGCGAAGACGGGGTGGTCGGGTCGCGCGAGGATCTCGGACAGCTGGCCGGCGAGGCTTGCCGCGTACTGGGGGTCCTGGCTCGTCGGGTAGGGGCTCTTCACACGGTCGCGGACGGCCCGGGGCACCACGGCGCTGGTGGCCTCGCGCAGAAGGCTCTTCTCGCGGCCGTCGAAGGTCTTGAACGACCACGGTGTGTTGTAGACGTACTCGACCAGACGATGGTCGCAGTACGGAACGCGCACTTCCAGCCCGACGGCCATGGAGGCACGGTCCTTGCGGTCGAGCAGCATGGGAAGGAACCTGGTGAGGTGCTGGTGGCTGATGCGCCGCATCCGCCGTTCGTGGTCGTCGTCTCCGGGGAGCTGTTCCACCTCCTTGCGGGAGACGGCGTACTGGTCGGCGATGAAATCCTCCAGCTCCAGCTTCGCCCTCAGGTCGCGGTTCAGCAGGGCGAACCGGTCGGCGGTGAAGGCGCTGCGGAAGGCCAGCCAGGGGAAGTTGTCCGCGTTGACGGACTGCGGGTGATGGAACCAGATGTACCCCCCGAAGATTTCGTCCGCGGACTCTCCGGAGAGGGCAACGGTGGACTGTTCGCGAATCGCGCGGAAGAGCAGATACAGCGAGTTGTCCATGTCGCCGAGCCCGGCGGGGATATCGCGGGCGCCGACGACGGCACGGCGCACGCCCGGCCTCGAAAGGGTGTTTTGATCGAGAGCGACGCGGTGGTGGTTGGTCCTGACGAATTCGACGACCTCCCGGACGAACGGGGCGTCCGGCGTATCGCGGATTTCATCGGGTACGAACGTCGCCTCCTGGTCCTCGAAGTCGACGGAGAAGGTCCGCAGGCCCTTGCGTTTCGCCGCGTCGGTCGCGGTGGCGAGTCCGGTGAGGGCACTTGAGTCCAGACCACCGGAGAGCAGCAGGCACAGGGGGACGTCGGAGACGAGCTGTCGTTCGACGATGTCGTCGAGCAGTTCACGCACGCGCTCGACCGTGGTCGGCAGGTCGTCGGTATGTTGCCGGGTCCGCAGACTCCAGTAGGTGCACGGAGTGATGCCCTTGCGCTCGACCGTGAGCGTCGTGCCCGGCCGTACCTGGTCCATGTCGCGCCACAGCGACCAGCCGGGCTGGCCGGTCATCGCGAACAGTTCGCGCAGACCGTCCGCGGTGACCGTGCGGTCGGCCAGTGGGTGGGCGAGGATCGCCTTCGGCTCGGACCCGAAGACGATCCCGGAGGGTATGCGGTAGAAGTACAGGGGCTTGATACCGAAGCGGTCCCGCGCGAGGAACAACCGCTCTCGCCGTCCGTCCCAGATCGCGAAGGCGAACATTCCGTTGAGTCGCTCGACGACCGACTCTCCCCACTCCAGATAGCCCTGGAGCAGGACTTCGGTATCGCTTCTCGTCTCGAATCCGCGACCGAGCGCCTTGAGTTCGGCCCGCAGCTCGGTGTAGTTGTAGATCTCACCGCTGTAGACGAGCGCGATGTCACGGCCGGCCTCGGTCGCCACCATCGGCTGCCGGCCACCGGCCGGATCGATCACGGCCAGGCGCCGGTGCCCGAGAGCGACGTTCGCGCGGATGAATGTTCCGGTCGCATCCGGGCCGCGGCGCGACACGGCCGACGTCATGGCCTCGATGACCTCGGCCGGCCGGGCACCGAACCCTGCGTCGAACGAGACCCAGCCGGTGATTCCGCACATCGATGATCTCCCTAGGCCGGCTCGCGCTCGGTCCTGGAGCGGACGCCGGCGGCGTACCCCTGGCTGACGAGTCCCGCGGCCATGGATTTGTAGAATTCCGGGTCCTCGGGCACCACGGCACCCAGCCCGTCGACGTAGCGGTTGAACATGGCGAAGGCAGCGGCGATGAGGACCGCGTCGTGCACGTCGCGCTCCGTGGCTCCGGCCTCGCGTGCCTTGGCGACGTCCGCGTCCTGAACGGTCTTGCCGTCGGCGGTCACCTTCGTCGCGATGTCGAGCAGCGCCGTCATCTTCGGGCTGATCGCGGTGGCGGTCGACCGTGACCTGACGCCGTCGACGATGGCCTCGCCGTCGTCCAGCTGGGCTGCCGCGATCGCGAAGTGCCCGTTGGCGCAGAACGGACTGGCGTTGAGGTTGGACACATGCCCCGCGATGAGTTCGCGCTCGCCCCGCGAGAGGGAGGTGTCGTCGCGCAGCAGCGCCTCACAGAATTCGAGGAGTGGTTTGGCGGTTTCGGGGCGGTAGTTGAAGAGCCCGAAGATGCCGGGCATCCGGGCGTCAACGGTGATGTGTGGCATCACGTGCTCCTAGCCTGGTAGGCAGCAGGGGGGGGCGTTACCATTCGACCGGCAGTCGGGTGTATCCGTGGAACCCCAGGACGGGTGTGTGACGCTCACCGGTGAACTCCGGTGAGAGCGAAAGATTCGGGAGCCGTTCCGCGAGGCCCGCGAGGAGTTTCTGCACCTCGGTCCTCGCCAGCGGCGCCCCGATGCAGAAGTGCGCGCCGTGCCCGAAGGACAGATGCCGATTCGGCGTGCGGTCGACGCGCACCTCGTCGGGAGAGTCGAACGCGTCCTCGTCACGGTTGCCGGAACCGAACAGGATGAACAGTCTGCAGCCGGCCGGCAGGGACACGCCCCCGAGGGTGGTGTCCCGGGTCGTCGTCCGCCACAGACCTTGCAGGGGGGCGTCGTAGCGCAGCATCTCTTCGACGACGGCCGGGATGGCCGACGGGTCGGCACACAGGTGTGCCCAACGGGCGGGCTCCGACAGGAGGACGGCCATGCCGTTGCCCACGGTGTCGATGGTCGTCTTGTGCCCCGCCATGACCAGCCCGCACAGGGCGCTGACGATCTCGTTCATCGTCAGGGGCTCGGCGTCGGGGAGCTGTTCGTGGACCATGACGCTGATGACGTCGGATGTGGGCCGGGCCCGACGCTTCTCGATCTCGTCGGCGACGAAGTGCTGGAACGCCACCAGATTGCGTGCTTGCCGCAAGCGTTCGTCCAGCTCGGCTGGGGCGAACAGGAACGAGACGAGGTCCCTGCTCCACCGGGACGCCTCTTCGATGTGGTCTGCCGAGATGCCCATGAAGCGCAGGATGACCTCGACGGTGACGGGCCGGGCCAGATCCGCGATCAGATCGCACTTCCCCATCGGAACGACGCGGTCCAGGTGTCGGTCGACGACGCTGTCGACGACCGAGCTGAATTCGTCGGTCCGGGTCTGGGCCATGGCCTGGACGTACGGATAGCGGAAGCGCGCGTGCGCCTCGCCGTCGGTGCTGATCGCGATCGGCACCATCGGGTAGCCCGTCGCGAGGACTTCGGCGACCTCGGGACGCGGATCGTCGAAGGGGCGCGTCAGGCCCCGCGACGAGAACGTCTCCGGGTCGCCGCACACTGCCTTGATGTCGTTGTACCGGCTGACCACCCACGCGTTGAGTTCGGGTGAGAACTTGACCGGCTCCTTGTCACGAAGGTGGCGGTACAGCGGGTACGGGTCGGCGAAGAGCGCGCTCATCTCACCGAACCTCTGCCTGGTCGACTCGGCGATGTCGGTCATCTGCGCACTCCGAAAGTTACCTGCCCATAGGTAGCTACATGTTTGAGTACCGAAACCGTAGTACCACCGCCTTCCCGAGTCAATGGACTTCACCCCTCCCCCGCGACGTTCAGCAACCTCGAAGAACCCGGTGACCGGCAGGCCTGCGCAGCGATCAACTGCACGTCAGCGCACATTTCGCAAGCGGTCAGCTATTGACTACATAAAAAAAGAGTGATCTAGTGAGTGGTACGTAGTTGCTCAGGCTCCAGAAGTGACGAACAGTCCTGAGCAGCCAGTGGTGCAGCCCTCCGATGGCGGCGTTGCCCGCCCGACGACTTCGCGGAAGGAACCGCCATGACCGACCTCGCCGCTCCTCACAGTCTCGACACCACGGCTCTGCTCGACGAGTACCGCTCCACCGTGGTGCCCGCGGCCGCCGAATTCGTCAGGGGCCGCATGTCGGCACGGGATCTCCGCGCGATCTGGCTGCCCTACTTCCGAGGCTCCTTCCTCGCTTACGAGAGGGCCGTACAGGAAGCCTGGCGTGCTGCCTACGGCCCCGACCGCGGCATCGAACCCGGCCCGCCGATGGCCGACCCGAAGTACGCGGAGCAGCTCCGCTACTTCCCGGTGACCATCGCGCACAACAACCTTGAGCGGCTCATCGACGTACTCGACGTCGAGCTTGCGGACCGGACCGCGAGCTCGACGAAACTGCCCGAGCGGATCATCGACTTCGCGTACATCATCGATGCCCTGGAGGCGTTGATGCAGTCGCTGTCGAAGAAGTCCTGATCCCGGCTCGGCCCACGACACAACACAACAGGTTCGACCAGACCGCGAAAACTTCAACCGGAGGATCTGATGAGCCTCATGAACGAGCTGCGCGAGAGCGCGGCTGTCAAGGGCGCCGAAGGTTCGGCGCTGCACAATGCCGAAGTAGTCAAGGGTCACGAACTCGCGTGGGGCGGCGACCTCTACACCATCCGTCCCTACACCCTGGGTCCGGCCGCGCTCGAAGCCTTCACCGTGCGCGAGCGCATCCACGTCTCGATCGACGGGCTGGGCGAGGACCTGGTCGACCTGCACGGCATCGGCGTCTACCGCCGGCACGAGCCGCGGATCGGCGCCGAGGGCGAGACCGAGCTCACGTGGCGCACGGCCACCATCGGTGCCCAGTTCCTCTCGCTGCAGGTCGTCGGCGAGAGCGACGTGTTCGGGCAGATCAGGGTGACCAACAGCCCGACCAAGAGTGAAGGCGCCACGGTGTCGCCGAACCTCGTCCCCGGCCCGGTGGACCCTGAGATCACCCCGATGAAGAACTGCGTGACCGCGCTGTTCCCGCGGTTCGACATCGAGAACCTCGGCGCGATCATCGACACGGGTGACGTCCGCGTCGACGTCGAGTCGCGCGTCAACATGGTTCCGCCGATCGGCGACGTGTCCCGGACGTCGAAGTCGTACGCGCTGTACGACGGCGACCGCCGGGTCGGGACGCTGCTGGCGGCGGACCTCGAAATCGGTGCCCTGCTGCACCACATCCCGGTGAAGAACGCGACCAACCCGGTCGAGTTCGCCACCATCATCGCCTGAGGCAGGAGCAACCGGCGGTGAATGATCGTGGACGGGCCCGCGTCAATCTGGGCGCGGGCCCGCTCACAGCGTATGCGTTCGGTGTCTCCTCCTCGATAGGTCATCGCGCGATGCGGTACACCTTCGCCCGCGCCGCGCTCGACCACCGGTTCCTGACCGCGGTGCGGATCGACGCCCCGCAGACCCTGAGCCGTACCGAGGTGGCGATCTGGGAAGACCTGACGCGGCCAGGCGGCTGTCGGATCCGTACCTTCATTCCGACGATGCGCGCCCCCAAAGAGATCGACCGGCCGCAGATGTTCGACTGCCTCCCCCTGACTGACATCAGCTATCTGGACCTCATGCGCGCGATCTGCCCCAGTCTGCTCCCCACGTCCTGTGTCGAGGTGGCATCGAACGAGTCCTCGTGGGCGACGTCGCTCGGTGCTTCGGTCCAGGTGAGGTACCGAACGGCCGACGTGGCGGTCACCGAGTTCCTCGTCGACGATCAGGTGACACCGGTGGCTCGGCTGGTGCACCGCAACGACGTGCTCGAACGTTCCTGGCGCGTCATGGAGTTCGGAAGCGAAGCCGATCACGGCATGCCCGTGCGGCTGCAGGTCGGTCGAGCAGGCGTCAAGAAACCCACGGTCTTCGAACGGGTCACCCCGGTGACCGCGTTGGCGCGGCATCCCGGCGTCGAGGACGCCGTTCCCCTCTTGGACGAGGCACATCGACAACTCTTCGGCACGGGATCGGTATGAAGCGCGCAGTGAATCAGGGCCGGGACGCCGCACGTGCCACGGCTCGACTCGTGGCCGTGGCGACAGCGACGGCCCGCGTGGCCGGTGCCGCGCTCCTGCACCCGGGACGGGCCGGGGACGCGGCCGCCTCGTCCCTCGTTCGCGCCGTCGAATCGCTCGGCGGCGCCTACATCAAGGTGGGCCAGTTGCTGGCCACCCGATCGGACCTCATCGGTCCACGACTCGCCCACCGGCTGTCGCGACTGCAGGACGACGTCGCCGCGATGAGTACCGCCGATGCGCTCGCGGTGCTCGACCGTACGTGCCCGCCGTTGCCGGCGAGTGCGTACGCGGCGGTGGCGAAGGGCCCCGTGGCCAGCGGATCGATCGCCTGCGTCTACCGGTGGGAGCCCGAACCCGGCGCCCCCGTGGCGTTGAAGATACGGCGGCCCGACGCGGCCGCGACGGTCCCTGTCGACACGGCCATGCTGCGCTGGTTCGCGCGGCTGTGTGCGAAGACACCGTGGATGCGTTCCAGCCCGGTCGTCGCGATCGTCGACGATCTGTGCACCGCCGTGCTCAACCAGCTCGACCTGGACCGTGAACGCGTCATGCTGACCCGGCTTCGGGAGGTCCTGAAGGACGAGGCACGCATCGTCATTCCGGCACCGGCCGACGAATACTCCAACCCGGAACTGCTCGCCATGGAGTTCATCGCCGGCCTGGACCGCCGGATGTTCGCGACCGCCACACCGGCCCTGCGCGACGAGGGCATCACCACTCTGGTCCGCGCCATGTACGAACTCGTCTTCGTGCATGGCTTCGTCCATATCGACCTGCACCAGGGAAACGCATACCTGCTCCCCGACGGGCGGCTCGTGCTGCTCGACGTCGGGTTCGCGCACGTGCTCAGCGAATTCTCCCGTGAGCGTTTCACCCGGTTCTTCGGCGGCATGGTGACCGGTCGCGGGCAGGAGTGCGCGGAGATCCTGCTCACGACGACGAAAGGGGTCGACCGCAGCGATCAGAACCCGGTTCGGTTCCGGGCGGAGGTCGTCCGGCTCGTGGAGGAGTCCGCCGAACTCGATGTCGCGGACTTCTCCGTTCCCCGGTTCGCCGCGCGGCTGTTCCAGATCCAGCAGAGCAACGGCTACTACGCCGAGCCCGAGATGATGTTCCCGTTGCTGTGCCTGATGGCCCTTGAGGGAACCGTCAATGAGCTGGCGCCACACATGGACTTCCAGATAGAGGCCGCTCCCTACATCATGTCCAGCCTTATCGATCGGTAGCCGGGGAATACCTATGCGGGACAAGTTCAGCGACGCCGCCGACCAGGTGCTCAGCTTGGCCGAAGGGCAGGCACAACGCTTCAATCATCCCTACGTCGGCCCCGAGCATCTGCTCCTCGGACTGGCCGATCACGCGCAAGGGGCGGCCGCGCGTGTTCTCCGGGACAACGGCGCTTCCGTGGAGACGCTCCATGAGAGGGTCCATTCCATCCTCGGGGAGTCCGAGCCCCGCCCGGCGGCGGAGCTGCCCACGACCCCGCAGGCCACCGAGGTGCTCCGCGCCGCGGCCCGTCAGGCCGAGCGCCGTGGCGACACCACGGTCGAGCCCGCACACATCTTGCTCGCCCTCCTCGCTCAGACGTCGAACAATCTCAGCGTCGACATTCTGCTCAGTCTCGGACTCGACCCGGCGGAGCTGCGTTCCGAACTCCTGAAGGCCATGGCGACGGACGCGGCGACCGAACTCCAGCCCGCCGCGGTCGAACCGGCCCCGTTCAAGCCCGCGGGATCGCAGCTCCTGGATCAGTTCGGTGTCAATCTCACCCGACAGGCCGCCGAAGGCAGACTCGACCCCGTCATCGGCCGTGACGCGGAGATTCGACGGCTGACCCAAGTGCTTTCGCGGCGCATGAAGAACAACCCCGTGCTTCTCGGGGACGCCGGCGTGGGGAAGACAGCCATCGTAGAAGGGCTGGCCCGCAACATCGTCGACCGTGCGGTCCCCCCGTCGCTCGCCAACAAACAGCTCTACTCGATCGACCTGGCATCGATGGTCGCCGGTTCACGCTACCGGGGCGACTTCGAGGAACGCCTCAAGGACGTCCTCAAGGAAGTCCTGGGCCGCGGCGACATCATCGTGTTCATCGATGAGGTGCACATGCTGGTCGGTGCGGGTGCCGCGGAGGGGTCCATCGATGCCGCGAACATCCTCAAACCCATGCTCAGCCGCGGCGAGATGAAGCTCATCGGCGCGACCACGCACAACGAGTACCGCAAGTCGCTGGAGAAGGACTCGGCTCTCGACCGGCGTTTCCAGCGGATCAGCGTGGAGGAACCCACTCCGGACCACGCCGTCGCCATCCTGAACGGGCTGAAGCCGCTGTTCGAGGCGCACCATCGAGTGACGGTCGCCGACGCGGCCATCAAGGCGGCCGTCGACTTGTCCTGCCGCTATCTGCCCACACGGTTCCTGCCCGACAAAGCGATCGACCTGATCGATGAGGCCGCGGCGGAAGTCGCGCTGCGGCTCGACTCGACGTCGACCGATGTGGGGGCCGACGACGTGGCAGCGGTCGTGTCGCAACAGACCGGCGTGCCGGTGTCGACGATGTCCCGATACGAGTCGCAGAAGCTCGGACAGATGGCGGACCGGCTGCACCGCCGTGTCGTCGGCATGGACGAGGCGATCCAGGCCGTCAGCAAAGCGATCAAACGTACCCGCACGGGCATCCGGGACCCGCGCAGGCCGACCGGTTCGTTCATCTTCGCCGGCCCGACAGGTGTGGGTAAGACGGAGCTGGCCAAGGCGTTGGCCGAGTTCCTCTTCGACGACCAGGACAAGCTGGTCCGGTTCGACATGTCCGAGTTCGGCGAGAGTCACACGGCTTCCCGGCTCGTCGGTGCGCCACCCGGGTACGTGGGCCACGACGAGGGCGGACAGCTGACCGAGCGCGTCCGCCGCAAGCCGTTCTCGGTCGTGCTGTTCGACGAGGTGGAGAAGGCCCACGTCGATGTGTTCAACACGCTCCTGCAGGTGCTCGACGAAGGGCACCTGACGGACTCCACCGGCCGGCGGGTGGACTTCACGAACACCGTCATCATCCTGACCACCAACCTCGGTTCGCGCGATCTCGCCGGAGGTCGTCTCGGCTTCACCGGCAGCGACGGCGCCGGCGACAGCGACCGTCGGTACGAGTATCTGAAGCAGGTGGTGACCGCCGAACTCAAACAGCACTTCAGGCCCGAGTTCCTCAACCGCCTCGACGACATCATCGTCTTCCCCGAGCTGTCGCGTGCCGACATCCTGGCCATCGTCGGACTGCTGGTGAACGGCCTCGACGAACGGCTGAGCGCCAGCAACATCTCGATCGAGGTCACCCCGGCCGCCCGCGAGCACGTGGCGGACCACGGGCACACCCCGACCGAAGGGGCGCGGCAACTGCGTCGGGCGATCCAGACACACATCGAGGATCCGCTGACCGAGATGGTCCTCACCGAACGCGTCAAAGCCGGCCAGACAGTCAGGATCGACGCCGACGCGGACTCCGGCAAGCTCACGCTGACCGCCCTGAGTTCAGGCGGGAGCGACCGTGCGGCTTCCACCGTTGACGGCCCGAAAGACCGTAAGGTAAGTTCAGACTGACTTAATAAGTGATACCTACCTGAGAGGAGCACGGGATGGGCCAGCGACTCGCGTACTTCGAGATCACCTCGTCCGAGGACGCCGAGCGTCTCCAGTCGTTCTATGCCGACCTGTTCGGCTGGAACGTCAACCAGTTACCCGACATGGGTGGTTACGCCCTCGTCGACACCCAGTCCGGCGAAGGGTCCGTGAGCGGCGGGATCGGTCCGGCCATGGGCGAGGCCGGCGTCCGCGTGTACTTCCACGCGCCTGATCTCGGTGCCGCGCTGAAGCGGGCCGAGGAGCTGGGAGGGACGAGGGTCATGGAGCCGACCGAGCTGCCCGGGTTCGGCAACGTGGCAGCGTTCGCCGACCCGGACGGAAACACCATCGGCCTGTGGGATCAGCCCTCCGCTTGACCCACCGGCGCCACGACGGCCGAGCGAGACCGATGCGGTCGCCCCGGGACGACGACCTGATCAGGGATCGGACCAACTATGAGCGCAGAGTTCGGTGGTCGCAAGGGATCATCCTCGGCCTCGGCCGTCGGCCCTCGACAGCAGATGTTCTCGCTGCTGATGGGTTGTTACGCCGCACAGTGCATCGCGGTGGCCGCTGATCTGAGGATCGCCGACCACTTGCACGAGGCGCCACAGCGACCGTCCGACCTCGCCCACGACACGCGGTGCGACGCTCGGGCGCTGCACCGGCTTCTGCGGGCCCTGGCCGGCATCGGGGTGTTCCACGAACGCGACGACGGTTCCTTCGAACTGACCGCCGCGGGCGCGTTGTTGCGCTCCGACGTCCCCGGGTCGTTGCAGCCGATCGCCCGGCTGATCGGCTCGGACCTGCAGTGGCCCACGCTCGGCAAACTGAGTCACACGGTCAGAACGGGGGAGCCGGCGTTCGAGCACGTCTTCGGGATGTCGATGTGGGAGTACCTCGCCACGCACCCGGACGCGCACGCCTTGTTCCAAGCGTCGATGAGCGCGTTCTCCACCGCGGAAGTCCGCGCGATCCTCGACCACTACGACTTCTCGGACGCGATCACGGTTGTCGACGTCGCCGGCGGACAGGGAACCCTCCTGGCCGCGATCGTCGACAAGTATCCGCACGTCGAAGGCATCCTCTTCGAGCAGCCGGAAGTGACCCGCGAGGCCCGCGACCAATTCGTCGCGAACGGGTTGGGGCACCGCTGCCGGGCGATAGCGGGGGACATGTTCTCCACGATCCCGTCCGGAGCCGACTGCTACATCATGAAGTCGGTCCTCCACGACTGGGACGACGAACGCGCGACGCAGCTGCTCCGTACCTGCCGGGACGCGATGGTCGACCGCGCGACGCTACTGATCATCACTCGTGTGGTCCGGCCCGCGAACGAGCCCGACCTGAGCAAGTTCCAGGACCTGAACATGCTCATCAACCTCAACGGCGCGGAGCGTACGGCCGACGAATTCCGCGAACTCCTCGGGAATGCCGATCTTCACCTCGACGAGATCATCGCGACGCCGAGTCCGCTGAGCATTCTTGTCTGCACGTCAGCTGCCTCCGGCCGGCCGTCCTGACGGAGGCCCCGACTTCTCCTCGATTGCTGCAATGCGATCGGGGAAACCCGGAAGAAGACGCTCGCCACCGCAGCCCGCTAATCTCGTCAGGGTGTTCGACTGATGAGGGGGATGCTCATGGTGATGAGGAAAACCGGTCTCGTCCGAGGGGATTTCGAACACCCGGCGGCATTCTGGCTCGGAGTGCTGGCTTGCACCGCGGGCGTCGTGCTGCATCTGCCGATGTACTTCTCGGCGCACCACATGCACTACGTCATGTCCGGGATGAAACCGGATGCCGCCATGATCACCGGGATGGCGCTCATCGCCGTCGGACTGGTCGCGGTCGTCTACGGTGTGCTGCCGCCACGCGGGGCCCAGATCAAGGACGCGGCGCGGTCCATCCGCGTCACCGCCATCGATGACGCCCCGATACGGGGTCAGCACATCGCACTCCTCATCGTCCTCGCCTTCGCCATCACGATCGACGTCATGAAGCCTGCGACGCTGGCGTTCGTCGCACCCGGATTCGCCCAGGAGTACGGGCTCAAATCCCCGGCGAATCCGCACGGAACCATTCCCGTCTCGTGGCTGCCGCTCGCAGGCATCACCGGAACCGTCCTCGGTTCGTTGACCTGGGGCGTGCTGGGCGACCGCATCGGCCGGCGCTCCTCGATCCTGCTGGCCGGAATACTGTTCATCACCACCTCGATCTGCGGCGCGATGCCCGGCTTCAAGTGGAATCTGCTGATGTGCTTCATGATGGGGATCGGCGTCGGCGGCATGATCCCGATCGCCTTCGCGCTGATGGCCGAGACGATCCCGGCGCGCCACCGCGGCTGGCTGATGGTGCTGATCGGCGGTGACATCGCCGGCGCCTACCTCGTCACGAGCTGGCTCTCCGGCTGGCTGACCCCGACCTACAGCTGGCGCATCCTCTGGCTCATCGGCCTGCCGACGGGACTGCTGTTCATCGTGCTGAACTACTGGATCCCCGAATCGCCCCGCTACCTCATCGCCCGCGGCCGGAACGAGGAGGCAAAGGCGATCATGACCAGGTACGGCGCGGAGGTGCGGGAGGCCCCGAGCGATCCCGCGGCAGCGGAGACGCCCGCCCTGCGCGGCTATCACCAGCTCTTCCGGCGCCCGTTCGCCGGTTCCACCCTCGCCATCCTGGTCCTCGCCGCCGGCGCCGGCCTCATCACGTTCGGCTTTCAGCTCTGGGTGCCGACCAACCTGCAGCACCTCGGATACTCGTCGGTGAAATCGGACTACGTCGTACGCAACGCGGCGCTGCTCGGACTCCCCTTCACCGTGCTCGTGGCGGTGGCCTACGGCTGGTGGGGAAGCCGCAAGACGATCGTCACGCTCTCGGTGGTGTCAGCGCTGGCGCTGGGCGGCTTCGTGGTGGCGGGCGACTCGCTGGCCGACCACCAGCTCGCGCTCTCGCTGCTGCTCATCGTGCCGCTCTCCGCGGTCAGTTCGGTGACGGCGGTCGTCTCGGCGTACGCCGCCGAGGTCTACCCCACCATGCTGCGCTCGCGCGGCTCGGGCCTCGCGGCCGGCATGACCAAGCTCGGCGGAGTCCTGATCATCGCGGTCGTCGTCGCCAGCACAACCATTCCCTCGATCGCCGCGACCGCGCTGATCGGAGCCGTGCCGCTGCTCCTGGCGGCCGCGCTGTTCCTGTGGTTCGGGCCCGAGACCAAGCACCGGAGCGTCGAGGACATCACCGGCGAGCTGCTGGCCACCAAGCCCGCCTCGCCGGCGGACCGCTGAGCCGGAGCTCAGTCGACCGGCTCCGACAGCCACTCGCCTTTGAGTATCACTGTCCGGCCATGGAACTCGTGAAATCCGTTCCACACCTGAACGCGGCGAGGGAGCAGTCGGATGTAGAGGTAGCCCGGCATCTGCCGTGGGTCGTGGGAGACAGCGGCGAAGCGGTCGGCGACGTCCGTGGCGACCGCTGGGACCGGCACGAGGCCATCGAGAACGGTATCGACCATCACCACATCGGACGTGGTGCCCACCGCCACGCGGGCCCGCCCGGTCTCCCGGAGGTTCCGGACGGTTCTGCTGCTCTCACCGGTCGCGGTGACGATGGCGTCGTTGTCGCCGACGAACGCGACCGGAATCAGATGCGGTCCGGAGCGCCCGCCTGTCGACAGCCACATCTGGCATTCCTGCCGAAGCCTGAGGCGGGCGGCAGCCAGGCGTTCGTCGTGCGTACGAGGCGTGGGCATCTCAGGCGGAAGGCTTCGCGCAGGCCTCGGCGAAATGGGACAGGGTTACGCGCCACCCTTCCCCGTAACTGCAGTCCGAGGGCAGCAGGGAGGGGTCGACGTCCTCCCAGCCGGTGTGTTCGATGGACACACGCGTCGAGCGGTCGGTCACCTTCTCGAAAATCAGTTCAACATAGGTGGCGGAGCCGGGGATCACATCCCACCGAAGCACGAAACCATGTGGCGGGTTCCAACGGGTGATCACACCCCAATCGCACTCGCCGTCCGGCCTGACCTCGTACATACGGCCGCCGACATGCTTCTCGACGACGACTTCCTTGATCTGGTCTCGCCCCAGCGAGTAGGACTGCAGTGGCCACCAGTCCGCGACCCGGCCGACGAACGTCGAGAATGCCGACTCCTGACCGCAATTCACCACGACACTCGCCCGCACGACATGCTGGTCGGTGACGACACTCGGGTGCCCGGCGTTTACTGAGCTCATCGACCTAGCCCTCGGTGGTGTTCGGCAACGGTGCGCGTCCTGGCACGGCGACGCCAGGATACCGTCCGTGCTCTAGACCGGCATGTCTTTCCCGTGACTGGCCGATTCGTCGCCCTGGCCGCTGTCGCTGGGTGCGTCACTCTCGGCTTCCTCCGCGATTTCCTTGGCAAGCGCGAGACTGTTGGACCAGAGGTCGTTGAAGTATTGGTGCAGTATCGCGATTCCGTCGGCCCGCGTGCGGTAGAGCCGGTTCCTTCCGGCGCGACGCTCCTCGACTAGTCCCGCCTCCTTGAGCACTCGAAGGTGTTGCGAGACGGCCTGGCGGGTGACGGTGAAGTGCCCCGCGATCTCGCCGGCGGACAGTTCCTTCGTGGCCACCAGTTCGAGCATGGTGCGGCGGTTCTCGTCCGAGAACGCACGCAGGACCGCGACGGTCGATGCTTCATCCGGCTGTTTCGAGAGCCTCATCATGGTCGGGCGCCGCCGTCTTCTGCTGTCGGATGACCAGTACGGCAATAAGCGCTCCGATGATACTGAGCACACCAATGCCGACCAATGCGGGACTAACCCCTTCAGCCATACTAGCAGCAGTGCCGTAGTCCCCGAATGCGGCGAACCACGCGGTTACCATCGCGACGCCGAATACCGCGCCGACATACGCGAACGTCTCACTGGACCCGGATGCCATCCCGGCTTGCTTGGGAGTCGCCGACCGCATCACCGCGGACGAGACCGAGGGGAATGCAATCGCGGTGCCCACACCGGCACAGAGGAGCGGAAGCCACAGGCTGCCGTACCCCACCGCCGAATCGGACATTTCCATGCCAATCCAAAGAAATGCCACTCCGGGCAACAGCAGGCCGACGGTGACCAGGTATCGCTCGCCAATCTTGTCCGCCAACTGCCCGACGAACGGGGAAATCACCAGAGTCAGCGCGGTCCACGGCAGCAGGCGTACACCGACTTCAATGGGATCGTGCCTGAGCCCGAGCTGAATGTATTGGGTAAGGAGAAATGCCGGACCGAACATTCCCGCATTGAGGATGAAGTTGGATACGCATCCCGCGGACACGTTCAGGTTCCGGAACAGGCTCATATTGATCATGGGCTCCGCCACCCGGCGTTCCCACAGGACGAAACACACGAGCAGGAGCGGTCCGACGACGAGCCCTCCGAGGATCGTGACATCGGTCCACTCCCGCTCCGGACCGCGAATCAGCGCCTGCACGATGAGCAGGACCGCGGAGGTGGCCAGGAGAAGGCCGACCGGGTCGATCTTCCTCGAACCGCCGAAGGACTCGGGCACGTGCATGCGGGCGAATACGATGACGCCGATCCCGATGGGCACGTTGAGCCAGAAGATCCAGTGCCAGCTGAAGCCCTGGATGATCGCGCCGCCGACGACCGGTCCGGACGCGACGGCGATGCCGATGACGCCACCCCAGATCCCGATGGCCTTCCCGCGCTCCTCGGGCGGGGTCACCGAGGTGATGAGCGCGAGGGTCAGCGGGAGCACGACCCCGCCGCCGATGCCCTGCACGACGCGCGCGCCGATGAGGAACCCCATCGACGGGCTGAGGGCACACAGGATGGAGCCGACCGTGAACACCGTGAGGCCGATCGAGAAGACCCGCAGGCGCCCGAAGCGGTCGGCCAAGGTCGTACCCGTGAGGATCAGTGACGCGAAGGCCAGCGTGTACGCGTTGACCGCCCAGCTCAGGTTGCCCGCGTCCCCTCCGAGGTCCTCGTGCAGTGTCGGCAGGGCGGTGGCCACGACCAGGTTGTCCAGGCTCACCATGAAGTTGGTGAGCGCGGCAAGCGCGATCGTCCAGGCCACCTGCTGTTTGGGGAAGGTATCTCGTGCCGGCTGCATCAACCCTGGCTCCTGTCTTGCACCTCAGCAGAGCGGTCAAGGACAGCTCCCTAACGAATTGTTACGTTAGTGAGGACTTACACGTTCGTCAAGCCCGGCTCGCGTGCCGCTCCGCAGGAGGCTGGAGAGGTACCGGTCGAGCCCCGGCACCGAGAGCAGCGAGGGCACCATTCCCGCCGTGGGCTCCTGGAGCACCACGTCGGCGCTGATCCGGTCGGCCGGCCGGACGTCGAACTCTTCGCTCACACCGACAAGCACTTCCGCCAACGAGGCCTCGGATCCCCTTTCGACCGCGATCGCCCGCATCAAGCATTTGCCGGGCGGCAGACCGCCGAAGAAGAAGCCCTCCTCGGGATCCACGAACCGCGCAGCGATGGGCGGCATGAGCGGCCTCGTACTCGAAAACACACTCACGTGGGTGCGCGTCCCGCTATTTCGCGGAGTACCGATCAGCCGGCCCATGACGCAACCACGAGGATTGAAATCGTGTACGCCGCCGGGAACGACCAGATCGAATAGTGTGAGATCGGCTCGGGATGAGCGCCTGTACTGGGACGGGGAGAGCCCGACAACATCGGTGAACCGAGTGGTGAAAGTCCCCAGGCTCCGGTATCCGACCGAAGAAGCAATGTCGGACACGGTGGCCGTGCTGGTCGAAAGAAGCTGTTTGCTTCGCGCCATGCGGACCGCGCAGAGAAAGCGTCCAGGTGAGCATCCCGCTTCTCTCCTGAACTTCCGGGCGAAATGAAACTTGCTGTACCTGACGAACGCCGCGATATCGCCGAGACTCAGTGGGTATCCGCAGTTCTCCCACATATAGATCATGCTGTCCCCAACTGGATCAGACAAGGCTACCTCCGATCTCGTGATCGAACATGTGCCAGGGGGTCGTCCAGTTGAATGTGTCCTGCCGCAATAGCGTGGCGCCGCGGAACAGGAACCAGGGAATCCACATCTCCCTCCGCCACGCGTCGGGTCGCCCCCCCTCCGCGACTCGGGGAGAGAGATTACTAACCTTTTTTCAATTGAGCAATAAGAGAGAAACGCTCGACGCCTGTTCGATGCCAGTCTCGTCGTGACGTGGCGCAGTCGGACGCGAGGTGCTGGCATGGTTTCGTGGATAGGACACATCCGTCGCATATGTCTCACTCCCAGTGCGAATCAGGCTTTATTACGCAAACGTGGCTTTCCGGAACGCGACCCTCATGCGAAGGCGTGCCTGGAGATGGCCGGCGGCTCGTTCATCGAAGGGTTCGGCGTCGCGGCCGAGAGTTCGACCGCCGTTGAGGCCACCGGCACGCTGGCAAGGATCGACGGGATCCGGCGAGGATTCGCCTTCGAGGGCGCGGCCATGGCCATGGCCATACGCGACGCGCTGCCGCTGGGCCACCGCCACCACGTCGCCGACCTCCTCGCAGCGGCCGACGATCACACCTACATGATCCATGTCGGCGTCGGCTGGTCATTCGCCCGCCTGCCCCGGCCCCTGCGGCGCGCGGCGGCGGGCGGTCTGACCGACCCCACCCTCACATGGCTGGCCCTGGACGGCTACGGCTTCCATCAGGCCTTCTTTCGTACGGACAAGTACGTGCGACAGCAGTACGTCGATCCCGATCCGCCCTTGCCGACGCACCACCATCCCGAGTACGCCCCGCACGCGATCGACCAGGGAATCGGACGAGCCCTGTGGTTCGTCGCGGGTGCCGATCCGAGCCGCGCGCTGCGGCTGATCAAGGCGTTCTCACCGCAGCGGCACGAGGATCTCTTCGCCGGAATCGGGCTGGCCGCGACCTACGCGGGCGGCGCCTCCGCCGACGAGCTCGAAGAACTCGCCGAGGGCGCGGGCAGACACCGGCCCGCCCTCGCGCAAGGGTCGGTGTTCGCCGCCGAAGCACGGACACGTGCACAGATCGCACAGCCGCACACGGAGACCGCGGTCCGGGCGATCACCGGGCTGCACGTCACCGAGGCGGCCGCCATCGCCACTCAGAGCCGTCCGTCGGGACACACGGTCGACGGGCAGGTGTCGTTCGAGGTGTGGCGTCGCCGCATCATGCTGCGCTGGGCCACCGAAACAAGCTTCAGCCTCGGGGTGAAGGACGGTTCATGAGAGAGCGCATCCGAAAGCTCACGCCTGCCCTCTGCGCGGTCCTGCTCGCCGCGTCCCTGTTCGCGGTGACCCGGGCAGCGGTCGCGGCGCCGGATCCGTCGGAGGTCGCACCGGACTACAAGTTCACTTCGATGTCGATCCCGATGCCGCCAGGCTACGAGAAGCTTCCGAAGAAGAAGGTCCGCGAGGTCAACCCCGCCTATCACAAGATCCGTTCGTGGATCTCGTCCGTCGGCGCCGGCGTCGCCATCAACGACCTGACCGGGCACGGGCGGGCCAATGGCGTGTGTCTCGTGGACACCCGCACGGACTCGGTGGTCGTCACCCACACTCCGACCGCTCCGGCAGCCGACCGCTTCACTCCTTTCACTCTCGATGCCGCCCCTCTCCACATCGACTCGACGATGGCGCCGATGGGCTGTGCGCCCGGCGACTTCGACAGCGACGGGCGCATGGACCTGCTGGTCTACTACTGGGGACGCACACCGATTCTGTTCATGGCGGACGAGTCCGCGTCCGGTCGCTCACCGGCGTACCGACCGACCGAAGTGGTCCCGTCGGCCAAGGATGTGGACAAGTACACAGGCGAACAGTGGAACACCAACGCCGTATCGGTCGCCGACTACGACGGGGACGGTCACCCCGATCTGATGGTCGGAAACTACTTCCCGAACTCTTCCGTGCTCGACCCCGACGGCCAGGACGACGTGGTCATGAACGACTCCATGTCGAACGCGAAGAACGGCGGCGGAATACGGATGCTGCGGTGGGTGCGCAACGAAGGCGGGCACCCGGTGTACGCGGAGGACAAGAAAGCCGTCCCGTACGACGACGCGACCGGGTGGACCCTCGCCCTGGGCAGCGGTGACCTCACCGACGATCTCCTGCCCGAGGTCTACGCGGCGAACGACTTCGGACACGACCACCTGTTCTCCAACGAGTCGACGCCCGGCGACATCCGGTTCAGCACCGCGACCGGCGATCGAGGCTGGACCACACCCAAGTCGTTCGTCCTCGGCGAGGACTCCTTCAAAGGGATGGGTGTGGACTTCGTCGACTTCTACGGCCGCGGCAAGTTCGACATGATCGCCAGCAACATCACGACGGCATGGGGCCTCGAAGAGAGCAACTACGTGTGGCGCAACGACGCCCGCACGCCGAAGAAGATGGCTGCCGAACTCGGCGCGGGGCGTGCCCCCTTCTCCCAACAGGCACAGGAGGCCGGCCTGGCCTGGACCGGATGGGCCTGGGACATCAAGGGTGCCGATCTGCAGAACTCCGGCAAACTCGATGTCCTGCAGACCGCCGGGTTCGTCCAGGGCGCCAAGCACAACCGCTGGCCGTGGCTGCAGGAACTGGCCACCAGTAACGACGTTCTCCTGCGGGAGCCCGGCATGTGGCCCAAGGTGGGCCCCGACGACGACATCGCGGGCCACCAGCCGATGGCGGTGTACGCGCCGACCGACTCCGGCGAGTACGTCGACATCGCCGATCAGGTCGGCATCGACTCCAAGACCCCGACCCGCGGGATCGCCGTCGGCGACACCCGTGGAAACGGGACGCTGGACTTCGCCGTCGCCCGGCAATGGGGTGCCCCGGCCTTCTACAGGAACGATTCACCGGACATGGGCCGCTACCTCAAGCTCCAGCTGTACAGGCCCGCGGGCAAACAGGACGGCGGCGACCTGTCGGCGGCCGGAACGCCCGCCTACAACGCGGAAGTCACCGTGCGAACGGCCGACGGCCGCACGATGCGGAGCCAACTCGACGGCGGCAGCGGGCACAGCGGCAAGCGGGGCTTCGACGTGCACTTCGGTCTGGGCACCGAGGACCGGCCCGTGAGCGCCACCCTCGCATGGCTCGACAACGACGGGGAGCGCCACCGGCAGACCGTCCGGCTCACCCCCGGCACGCACACCTTCATGCTCACCGACACGGCCGAGGAGGTCCGCGTCCCGTGACGACCCAGAGCCCCAAGCCCGTCGACCGGAATGTCCGCGAGCAGTCTCCTCTCCCCGAAACGACCTCACCGTCATCCACGTCGTCGCCCGCCGAACCACCCCGCGCCGACTCGAAGCCGCCGGCCGCCCCGGCGGCCGGGAAGGACGTGCGCTACCTCGCACTGCGGAACTTCGCCCTCTCCATCACGGTCTTCAACATCATCGGCTACACCCTGCTGGGGTTCGAACAGCCGCCCTTGTGGCCGTTCCTGGCGGTGGCCAGCGCGTACGCCATTGATCTGGCCTTCGAGACACTCAGCGCGTGGGCCCAGCGCCGGGCACCCCGCTTCCGCGGCCGGGGCTTTCGCGGGGTCTACGAGTTCCTGCTGCCCGCGCACATCACGGCGCTCGCGGTCAACATGCTGCTGTACGCGAACAACCAGTTCTGGCCGGTCCTCTTCGGCGTCGCCGTCGCGGTCACCGGCAAGTACGTGTTCCAGGCTCCGATCGGTGGCCGTACGCGCCACTTCATGAACCCGTCGAACCTCGGCATCAGCGTCGCGCTGCTGTGCTTCGGGTCCTGGGTCAGCGTCGCGCCGCCGTATCAGTTCGGCGAGAACATCAACTCGCTGTTCCGGATCGCGATCCCCGTCATCCTCGCCACCGCCGGCACGGTGTTGAACGCGAAGCTCACCGGCAAGATTCCGTTGATCGTGGGGTGGCTCGGCGGGTTCGTGATCCAGGCGGTCCTGCGCCACGAGCTGTTCGACGTCGCGCTGATGGCCGCGCTCGGCACCATGACCGGCACGGCCTTCCTCCTGTTCACCAACTACATGATCACCGATCCCGGCACCACACCGGTCAAGCCGTGGAACCAATTCATGTTCGGCGCCTCGTCCGCGATGGTCTACGGAGTGTTGATGCTGTTGAACGTGGTCTACACGCTGTTCTTTGCTCTCACGATCGTGTGCGCGATCCGCGGGCTCTCCGTGTGGATCGGCGTACTCATCGCCAGGCGCAGGTCCGTGTCCGAGTCGTCCGCGGCCCCGAACCGTCGGCGAGGCGCGCAGGAGGCCTAGGTCCATGACACGCATAGCGATCGTCGGGATGGCCTGTACATTCCCCGACGCGGAGACCCCGAGGCAGCTCTGGGAGAACGTTCTTGCCGGGCGCCGGGCGTTTCGACGCCTGCCGGACGTGCGGCTGAGCTCGGCGGACTACTACGCCGCCGATCCGGCCGCGCCGGACCGGCATTACGCCACTCATGCCGCGGTCATCGAGGGCTGGGAATTCGACCGGACGAAACACCGCGTCGCCGCGAGCGTCTACCGGTCCACCGACATCGCGCACTGGCTGGCCCTGGACACCGCGGCGGCGGCGCTGGAGGACGCCGGCTTCCCCGCGGGCGAGCGGCTCGACCGTGCCCGCACCGCCGTCGTCCTCGGCAACACCCTGACCGGGGACATGACGCGGGCCAACGGCATGCGACTGCGGTGGCCCTATGTGCGGCGTACGCTGGCGAAGGCGCTGGAGGGCAAGGGCTGGACGGTCGACGAGATCGCCGAATTCCTCGACGTGTACGAAGTCCAGTACAAGGCCCCCTACCCCGGTATCAACGAGGACAGCCTGGCCGGCGGCCTGGCGAACACCATCGCGGGACGCATCTGCAACCACTTCGACTTCGGCGGCGGCGGCTTCATCGTGGACGGAGCCTGCGCGTCGTCCCTGCTCGCCGTGGCCAACGCCGGCAACGCCCTCTCCGCGGGGCAGATCGACACCGCCGTGGTCGGCGGGGTCGACACGTCCATCGACCCGTTCGAACTCGTCGGCTTCGCCAAGACCGGAGCGCTCGCGACCTCGCGGATGACGGTCTACGACCGGAAGTCGAACGGCTTCTGGCCGGGTGAGGGCTGCGGCATCCTGGTGCTCGTCCGCGAGGAGGACGCGATCGCCCGCGGCCTGCGGAGCTATGCGACCATCGCGGGCTGGGGGGTGTCCTCCGACGGCCACGGCGGTATCTCCCGGCCCGAGGCGGACGGCCACCTGCTGGCCATGGAACGCGCCTATCACATGGCCGGCTTCGGTGTCGAGACCGTCGACTACTTCGAGGGGCACGGAACCGGTACGGCGTTGGGCGACCGGACCGAGCTCGACGTGTTCCACCGCGTGAGCGCGGGCCGGCCGGCCGGTGCCGAGCCCGTCCACATCGGCACCATCAAGGGCAACATCGGGCACACGAAGGCCGCCGCCGGTGTCGCCGGCCTGATGAAGGCCGCCCTCGCCCTGCACCACGGCACGATCCCACCCGTGGCCGGCACCGGCGAGGCCCACCCGATGTTCGACCTTCCCGGCTCGCGGCTGCGGCTTGCCCGCACGCCGCAGCCGTGGCCGACACCGGGCGACGGAGCCGGTGATCCGCCGCGCCGCGCGGGCACCTCGTCGCTGGGCTTCGGAGGGATCAACGCCCACGTTGCCCTGGAGTCCACCCGGGCGGCGGAAGCGCTTCCCGCGGCGCTCCACAGGCATCTGGTGCACACGCCCCAGGACGCCGAACTGCTGGTGCTGTCGGCAGCCGGCTTCGAGGACCTTGAGGGCGGCCTCCGGCGCGCCGCGGACGTCGCGGCTGTCTGTTCCTACGCCGAACTCGGCGACCTGTCCGCCGAACTCACGCGCGCCGACCGCGAGTTCGCGTTCAAGGCAGCGGTGGTCGCATCCGAGCCCGCGGCGGCGGCGTCGAGTCTCCGCGCGCTCGCCGATGCCGTCGCGGCAGGCGAGACGTATGTCTTCGCACCAGGTCGTGGTCAGTTCTTGGCCCACTCCGCGAAAGCCCCCCGGATCGGGTTCCTGTTCCCCGGCCAGGGCGCCCCGGGACGCGGTGACGGCGGCGGACCGGCGCACCGGTTCGAAGTCGTCCAGGACCTCTACCAGGAGGTGGGCGCTCGGCCCCCGGGCGCCGCGACCGAGGACGCGCAACCCCGCATCGTCACTGCTTCCCTCGCCGGGTTGCGGATCCTCGACCGGGCAGGGGTGGCGGCTGCCGGCTGTGTCGGACACAGCCTCGGCGAACTCACCGGCCTGTACTGGGCGGGGGTCTTCGACGAGAGGTCGGTCGTCGAGATCGCGGCTTTCCGCGGCGAAGCGATGCACAACGCGACCTCGGGACCCGAGGGAACCGAGTCCGGGGAGGTGTCGTACGAGACCGGTTCGATGGCGTCCATCCGCACCTCCGCGGCACAGGTCGAGCCGTTGCTGGCCGACACCCAGGTCACCGTCGTCGGTTACAACGGCCCGCATCAGACTGTCGTCGCGGGCCCCGTGGACGCCGTCGACGCGGTGGTCGACGCGGCGGGGAGGGCCGGGCTGCACGGCGCCAAGCTCGCTGTCTCCCATGCCTTCCACACACCGCTGGTCGCCCCGGCCGCCCGCAAGTTGCGCGGGTACCTCGACGACCTCCGCATCGGCGAGGTCAAACGGGCCGGGCTGTTCTCGACGGTCACGGCAGAACCGGTGGAGCCCGGATCGGGCGTCGTCGAGCTCCTGGAACGGCAAGTCGTGGCACCGGTGCGGTTCGCCGATGCTCTTGAGCGGCTCGCCGGACAGTGCGACCTGCTCATCGAGGTGGGTCCTGGCACGATCCTGTCCGGCCTTGCGGCCGAGGTGTGCCCGACCGTTCCTGTGGTCTCGATGGACACCGACGACGACTCGGTCGCCGGCATCCTCCGGACGCTCGCGGGATGCTACGTGCTGGGCTCCGGTCCTGATCTGGTGGCCCTCGCGGCCGAGCGGTTCAACCGGCCCATCTCGCTGGACAAGCACTTCACCTTCATCGAGAGCCCCTGCGAACAGGCGCCGGACGTCTCGCACATCCCTCGGGCGGAGGCCCGGTCCCCGCAGGCAGGGGCCGACCGCACCGACGTCCCCGCCGACGTGCGGAGTCCACTGGACACACTGCGCCACCTGATAGCCGAACGTGTGGAGCTGCCGGTCGCCGAGATCCAGCCCGACACTCGCCCCCTCGACGATCTGCATCTGAACAGCATCACGATCACCCAGCTGATGGGCGAAGTCCTCAAGACGTTCGGCGCACCGGTACCCGAGCCGAGCACGAGTGTGGCGACCGCCACCGTCGCGGAGCTCGCGGAGGCGATCGACGGGCTCGCCCACACGGCCGGTGACGGAGCGGACGGCCAGGCCGTCGACGACCTGGCGGGCATCGGCACCTGGGTCCGGCCGTTCGTGGTCGAGCACGCCCCGGCTCCGCTGCCGCCCGGCCCGGACGAGGAACGGCCGGGAAGGTGGGAGGTGTTCGCTCCCCCCGGGGAACCGCTCGCGCACGCGGTCCGGCAGCTCCTTGAGGCCGCTCCTGTCGGCGACGGGGTCCTGCTCGTCAGCGGCGCGGCCGGGGACGAGGACCCCGCCGGCATGACCGCCCGCATGGTGGACGCGGCAAGGCTGGCTGTCGAGCGCGGTACCCGACTCGTCGTCGTCAACCGTGATCACGGTGTCTCCGCACTGGCCAAGACGGTCCATCTGGAGGCCCCGGCGGCGCGTACGACGATCGTGGACCTCGCCGACCGCCTCGCGCCCGATGAGGCGGCGCGGCTGGTCTGCTCCGAGGTCGCCACCACCCGTACCTTCCGCGAGGTCTCCTACGACGACAACGCTCGGCGGACCGAACCTGTGCTCCGGGAACTGACCACCGGGCACGACAGCTATCCGGTCGGTGCCGGCGACGTCGTCGTCGTCACCGGGGGCGCGCGCGGCATCACGGTCGAGTGCGCCGCCGCCCTGGCCCACGAGACGGGCTGCACGCTGGCGCTGATGGGGCGGGCCGATGCCGCGGCCGACGAGGAGGTCGCGGCGAACATCGCCCGGCTGCGCGACTCGGGCACCAAGGTGAGCTACTACTCCGCCGACGTCACCGACGTACAGCAGGTGGCCGCCGCCACCGAGGCGATCCGGAAGGAACTGGGAGACATCACCGGAATCCTTCACGGCGCCGGCATCAACACGCCTGCCCCGATCGGTTCGTTGACCTACGACGCACTCGAAAGCACCGTGGCCGTCAAGGTCGACGGGTTCCGCAACGTCCTGAACCAGGTGGACCCCTCCGGCCTGCGGCTCGTCATCGGATTCGGCAGCATCATCGGGCGGGCGGGGCTGCGCGGCGAAGGCCACTACGCCACCGCCAACGACTGGCTGCGATCGACGATCGAGTCACTCGACGCACAACTGCCGCGGTGCCGCTGCCTGAACATCGAGTGGTCGGTGTGGTCGGGCACCGGGATGGGCGAACGGCTCGGCGTGCTCGGTGTGCTGATCCGGGAAGGGATCGACCCGATCCCCACGGACGTCGGGGTCGCCGTCCTGCTGGAGCTGCTGCGCACTCGGTCAGCCCCTTCGAACGTGGTCGTGCTCGGAAGGGCCATCGGCCTCCCGACCATCGCCTTCGCGTCGGCTGAGCTGCCGTTGCTGCGCTTTCTCGAACGTCCGATGCTGCACTTCCCCGGGATCGAGTTGATCGTCGAGGCCGATCTCTCCTCGACGGCCGACCCGTATCTCGACGACCACCGGCTGTCCGGGCAGGCGCTGTTCCCTGCGGTCATGGGAATGGAAGCGATGGCTCAGGTCGCGACGGCGCTGTTCGGTGAAGACGGCCCGGTCGAGTTCCGCGACATCGAGTTCCGCGACATCGAGTTCAACCGTCCGATCGGGATCTCCGCGGACGGGACGACGACGATCCGGCTCGCCGCGCTGCGGGACGGCGACGAGGTCCGGGTCGCGATCCGATCGGCAGAAACGCTGTTCCAAGTCGATCACTTCCGCGGGGTGTGCCTGCGCCGAGGGACGCCGGAGCCGACGGCCGGGACGGAGCGCTGGGATCCGCTGCTCAAGGCTGCCGACAGGGCGGCGCACATCGCTCCGACAACGATGGACATCGACGTCGACTTCTATGACCGGATCATGTTCCACGGCCCCCGGTTCCGTTCGGTGACCGACTTCCGCCTGATAGCGGCGCGGCGATGTGTCGCGCGGATCCGTTGCTCCGACAGCCGCTGGTTCTCTCCCGTCCTGCCGGGCGCGCTGCTGCTCGCGGACCCGGCCGCGCGAGACGCGTTCATGCACGCGCTGCAAGTGTGTGTCCCCGACTCCACCCTGCTGCCGTCCAGGATCGGCCGAGTGCGGTCCTTCTCCCCCGGGCGGAAGGCCGGCGAGGTCACCCTGGTCGCGGCCGAACGCGCCCACGACGGGAGTACCTACGTCTACGACGTCGTGGTCCGCGACGACCAAGGGGCACTGGTCGCGATCTGGGAGTCACTCGAACTGACCGCCGTCCCGTCACCTCACACGGGCCGCGCGTGGACGCCCGAGCTTCTCGGTCCGTACCTGCAGCGTCACCTCGACGCCGTGCTCCCTGCACCGCTGCGTCTCGCCATCGTCCGCGACCGCCCCCCGGCCGCCTCGGGATCGCTCCGCGGCGGCGGGACGGCCGCCGGTCCCGGCAGCACCCGGCGCATACCGGGTCGCCGGGCCGTCACGGAGCGCGCGCTGGCCGCCGCGTTCGGACACCCGGTGGCGTTGCGGCACCGCCCCGACGGCCGGCCCGAGACGACCGAACCGATGAGCGCGACCCACGGCCCCGGCCTCACCGCCGCCGTCGCTTCCTCCCGTCCCGTCGGCTGCGACATCGAAGCGGTCCGGGACCGCACCATGGAGCAGTGGCGCGGGCTTCTCGGGCTGTCCGGCGTCGCGCTCGCGGAGATGTGCGGCACCGCGGGCGACGAACCGTTCGCCACCGCCGCCACCAGGGTCTGGAGCGCCCGCGAGGCCGTCATGAAGCTCGGGGTGACCGTGACGCAGCCCAAATTGATCCTGGACGAGCGGACCCTCGGCCATGGCTGGCTCGTGCTGCGTCATGGGCGCGACCTGGTGTGGACGTACACCGCCACGCTGGCGGCGCCCACCCCGGACGAGGTCATCGTGATCGCCGTGACCGAGAAGGGCTGAACCGTGCCGAGCTTCGACATCCCGCACCTCGTCGGCTTCGAGGAGACCAACCTCGTCGGCAACGTCTACTTCGTGAACTACTTCCGCTGGCAGGGCCGGTGCAGGGAAATGTTCCTCAAGGAGAAGGCACCGGACGTCCTGCACGAGATCACGCACGGCCTCAAGCTGTTCACCATCAAGTGCGAGTGCGAGTACTTCGCCGAACTGACGGCATTCGATCAACTGTCCATCCGCATGACGCTCGTCGACCTCACCCAGACCCAGATCGAGTTCGAGTTCGCCTACGTCAGGATCGACGAGACGGACCACACCGAGCACCTGGTCGCGAAAGGCCGGCAACGTGTCGCGTGCATGCGCGGTGACGGTGACCGGGCCACCCCGGCCCGCGTCCCCGAAAGCCTGCGACGGGCACTCGAACCCTACGGCTGAGCCCGTGTCCCGCCGGACCAATCCGCGGCGCCGCCGGCCACGAATCAGCAGGGTCAGGCGACTCGTGTGCTGGAGGCTCACAGCGTGAAAGAAGTGGTGCACATCGGGGTTCGGGCGGCACCAGGGCCCGACTTGCAGGAGTTGCTCGGCCGGGTGGCCCGGGGTGAGCAGGAGGCGTTCGCCGGTGTCTACGACCTCGCGGCCGGCCCTGTTCTCGGCGTGGTGCGCGGTGTGCTGCGCGACCACGCCCAGTCCGAGGAGGTCGCCCAGGACGTCCTGGTGGAGGTCTGGCGCACCGCGCCCCGCTACCGCCCCGAGCGGGGCACGGCGATGAACTGGATCCTCACTCTCGCG
The DNA here is from genome assembly GCF_040654255.1 of Streptomyces sp. NPDC050732. Classification (NCBI taxonomy): domain Bacteria; kingdom Bacillati; phylum Actinomycetota; class Actinomycetes; order Kitasatosporales; family Streptomycetaceae; genus Streptomyces; species Streptomyces sp. NPDC050732. The sequence continues at coordinate 94,564 of NZ_JBFAHP010000004.1, read as the reverse complement.
CACCGCCGCGCGGTGGACCGCGTGCGTTCCGTCGTGGCCTCCGCCGCGCGGGAGCAGAAGGCCGCCCTGCTGGCGCGGACCCCGGAGTTCGACGAGGTCAGCGAGGAGGTCGAGACCCATCTGGAACGCGAGCAGGTACGCCGGTGTCTGCGCGGCCTGACCGAACTGCAGCGCCAGTCCGTCACCCTGGCGTACTACCGCGGTCTGACCTACCGGCAGGTGGCCGAGCTCCTCGCCGTTCCGCTGGGCACCGTCAAGACCCGCCTGCGGGACGGCCTCATCCGGCTGCGCGACTGTCTGGGGGTGAACGCATGAGCATCGCCGACGACCCGCACACGCTGACCGGCGCCTACGCCGCGCACGCGCTGGACGACGACGAACGCGCGGAGGTCGAGGAACACCTGGCCCGCTGCGACGCGTGCGCCCAGGAGGTGCGCGAGCTGGCCGAGACCGCGTCCCGCCTCGGCCTCGCGGTCGCCACCGCGCCCCGCGCGGGCATGCGGGACGACGTCCTGCGCCGTATCGCCACGGTCCGTCAGGACGTTCCGCGCGCCGAGCCGGACACCGCCCCGGGTCGCGCGGCACACCGGACCCGCCGGGCCTCCCGGTGGGCGCTCGCCGCGTGCGTGGCCGCGGCCGCCGCCTGCGGCGGCACCGGCCTCTGGCAGCACCAGCGGGCCCAGGAAGTCCGTGAGGAGGCCCGGCAGACCCAGCAGCAGGTCCAGCAGCGGTCCGAGGAACTCGCGGCGGTCCTGGCCGCCCCCGACGCGAAGTCCCGCACCGGCCGGCTCCCCGATGGAGCCAGCGGCACCGTCGTGGTGTCGGCCGCCCGCAACCGCGCGGCGTTCATCGCCGCCGATCTGCCCGATCCGCCCCGAGGGAAGGTCTACCAGCTGTGGTTCGACGACGGCGGGGCGATGCGCCCGGCCGGGCTCATGGACTCCGGCCGCGGCACTGAGGCGATGCTGATGGACGGGCCTGTCGACCGGGCCACCGGCATGGGCATCACCGTGGAGCCGGCCGGCGGATCGGACCGTCCGACCACCGCGCCGGTGGCCCTCATGGACTTCCCCGCCTGACCCGACGTCACTCGTCCGGGCGCGGGTCCGGGTCCTGGGCGGGCCGCAGTCGCGGATACGGGTCGAGCGTGAGCAGCAGGCCCGCGGCGGCGTGCTGCTCGGCCGTCGGCAGCGGCACCAGTTGGCTGGTCCCGTGGCCGCCCAGGCCGGGCCGTCGCGGGGTGTCGCCGTCGGCGGGGCGGAGCTTGCGCAGGAACTCCTCGACCGGGTCGCGCCGGGCGTCGTGGAGGTCCTCCGCGCCGGTGACGATGTTCAGGAAGGACTCGTGCAGGCGCAGCCCGCTCTGGTCGCGGCGGCTGAGTGTCTGGGCCTGGCGGAAGTAGGCGTCGCGGCCGTCGTGGATGCGGTAGAAGGCGCTGACCAGGACGAGGAGCCGTTCGTAGGCGTTGCGGTAGGCGATCTGGTAGTAGCGGCGGGCCTGCGTCTCCTCGACCTCCGCGCGCAGCACGCTGCCGATGGCGGCCGCGGCGAGGAGGCCGCTGTACATCGCCAGGTGGACGCCCGTGGACAGCAGCGGGTCCAGGAAGCAGGCGGCGTCGCCGGCGAGGAACCAGCCCGGGCTGCAGAACGCGTCGCTGACGTAGGAGTAGTCGCTCTCGACCTTGAGCGGGGACACCCGGCGCGCGCCGGACAGCATGCCGGCGAGCAACGGGCACCGGGTGAGGGCCTGGTGGTAGACGGCGTCGAGTGAGCCGCCGTGCTCGTTCCTGGCGTCGTTGAACGACTGCTTGTCGGTGACCAGGCCGACGCTGAGGGTGCCGTCGTGGAGCGGGATGGCCCAGAACCAGCCGTGCTCGGGGAGCGAGAAGACTCCGATGGCTCCGCTGGGTGCCGCCGCGAGGGGGCGCGCTCCGCGCCAGTACGCCCAGGTGGCGACGTTGCGGAACGCCTCGTGGAAGCGTCGCGTACGCAGTTGCCCGGCCGCCAGCAGCCCGGCGCGCCCGGAGGCGTCGACGAGGAAGCCGAAGCCGGTCCTGCCGCTGCCGCCGCCGCGCGTCGACCAGTGGACCTCCCCGGCCCGGCCGCCGGACGCGCCCTCTGCTCCGCCTTCGAAGGCGACCCGCCTCACCGGGGTCTCCTCCCGTATCTCCGCTCCCTGCCGCCGGGCGTGCTCCAGCAGGAGCTGGTCGAATTCCGAGCGGACGACCTGGAAGCTGTACGCGGCCGGTCTGTCCGGCTCGTCGAAGCCCAGCGGCCACTCCTCGCCGCCCCAGCCGTAGAAGGCGCCGGTCTTGCGGACGAACCCGTGGTTCTCGACGACGTCCCGCGCGCCCAGCACGTCGAGTACGGGCAGCAGGGAAGGCAGCAGCGATTCCCCTATGTGGTAGCGGGGGAAGCGCGTCCGCTCCAGCAGCTGTACGTCGAAGCCCTGCCGGGCGAGCAGTGCCGCCGCGGTGGCGCCGGCAGGCCCACCGCCGACCACCACGACCTGCCGTTCCTGGCTCATCGGACCCCCACTCGACCCCTCGGCGTGGACCGCGCCCCAGCGCCGGACGGTAGCGGCGCGCCGCGTACAGCGGCAAGGGGGCACGGGGCAAAAGAGCACGGGGCAAAAGGACGAGGGTGGGGACCAATCCGTAGGGCTCGCCGCATCGGATACCCCATGTGAGAACCGAGCGAAAGATACGGCGACACCCCGTGGACCGGTGGCGGGCGGCGGCAGGTGCCCTCAGCGGGCTGCTGGCCGCCTTCGCGGCCCTCGCGTCGGCCGAGCTGGTGTCCGCCGCGGTGCGCCCGGAGGCGGGGCCCGTGACAGCGGTCGGCGGTGCGGCGATCGACCGGACGCCCGCACCGGTCAAGGACTGGGCGATCCAGCAGTTCGGGACCAACGACAAACTCGTCCTGCAGCTGGGCATCGTCGCCGTGCTCGCCCTGTCGGCCCTGGCGCTGGGAGTGGTCGCTCTGCGACGACGCCTCGTCGCGGCGGCGGGGGTGGCGCTGTTCGGTGTGGTGGGTGCGCTGGCCGCGACCGGCCGGCCCGACTCGACCGGCGCGGTCGACGCCTTGCCGTCGTTGGCGGGCGCCGTCGCCGCGGCCGGCCTGCTGTACGGGCTCAGCGGCCGCCTGGCCAGGGACTCGTCCGCGGGCGACAACCTCCCCCAGGCATCGGAGAGTTCCGGGGACGTGCCGCGGGCGGCCACCGCTCGCGAGTGGGACCGGCGCGGTTTCGTCATCGCCGCCACCGCGGCCGCTGCCGCGTCGGCGGGTGCCTGGACCCTCGGGAAGTCGCTGAACGCCGCGAGCGGCAAGGACGCCGTCGCCTCGCGCGACAGCGTCGTGCTGCCCGCGCCCGGCTCGGCCGCCCCCGCCGTACCGAAGGGCGCACAGCTCCGCGTGGCGGGCATCAGTTCCTTCGTCACGGCCAACAAGGACTTCTACCGGGTGGACACCGCGCTCGTGGTGCCGAAGGTGAACGCGGACACCTGGCGCCTGCGGATCCACGGCACGGGCGTCACGCGAGGGAGGACCCTGTCCTACGCGGACCTGCTGGGGCGCGAACTGGTCGAGCGGGACATCACGTTGACGTGCGTGTCGAACGAGGTCGGCGGGCCCTATGTGGGCAATGCCCGCTGGATCGGGGTGCCGTTGGCGGGACTGCTCGACGAGTGCGGGGTCGTGCCCCCGGCCCGCGGCGGCCGTGCGGACCAGCTGGTGGCCCGGTCCGTGGACGGCATGACCATCGGCACTCCGGTGGACGACGTGATGGACGGCCGCGACGCGCTGCTCGTGCTCGGCATGAACGGCGAACCGCTGCCGTTCGAGCACGGATTCCCCGTCCGCATGCTGGTGCCGGGGCTGTACGGCTACGTCTCCGCCTGCAAGTGGATCGAGGACATCGAGCTGACGACGTTCGACTCCTACGACCCCTACTGGGTGAAGCGGGACTGGGCCCGTGAGGCGCCCGTCAAGACCCAGTCCCGCATCGACACGCCCAAGCCGTTCGCCCGGCCGAAGGCGGGCACGGTGGTGGTCGCGGGGGTGGCCTGGGCGCAGCACCGGGGCATCGACAAGGTCGAGGTGCGCGTCGACGACGGCCCCTGGCAGCCGGCCGACCTGGCCGCCGAGGACAGCCGGGACACCTGGCGCCAGTGGTCCTTCCGCTGGCAGGCCACCTCCGGTGGCCACACCCTCGCCGTGCGGGCGACCGACCGTACGGGCACGGTTCAGACCGGCAAGCGGACCCGCACGATCCCCGACGGGGCCAGCGGCCGTCATTCGGTGGTGGTCACCGTCACCTGACTCCCCCGCCCCTCCCGGCTCACTCGCTTCCCCCCAACTCTCGTACCCATAACAGGAGTAGACATGAACACCGCACCCCGTTCCCGCCGCGCCGCCGTCGCCATCGCCTCGGTCGCGTTCCTCCCCCTGGCTCTCACGGCCTGCTCCGACGACGGCGAGGACAAGGACAGCGCCTCGTCCGACACCTCCGAGTCGTCGGCCGCCGCCCCCGCCGACGCCGGCATGACGGAGCCGTTCGGATCCGCCTGTTCCACCGTGCCCAAGGACGGCAAGGGCAGCTTCGACGGGATGGCCGAGGACCCCGTGGCCACCGCGGCCTCCAACAACCCTGCGCTGTCCACGCTGGTGACGGCCGTCAAGAAGGCCGGCCTCGTCGACACGCTCAACACCGCCGAGGACATCACCGTGTTCGCGCCGACCAACGACGCCTTCGCGAAGATCCCCGAGGCCGACCTGGACAAGGTCCTCAACGACAAGGCGCAGCTCACCAAGATCCTCACCTACCACGTGGTCGGCGAGAAGATCACGCCCGACGGCCTGAAGAGCGGCTCCTACACGACTCTGGAGAAGTCGATGCTGACGACGTCCGGTTCGGGAGAGTCGTACAAGGTGAACGACTCGGCCGACGTGGTCTGCGGCAACGTCAGGACCGCCAACGCGAACGTCCACATCATCGACACGGTCCTCATGCCCAAGAGCTGACGCGCCCCGGACCGCTGCCGTATCCCCGGGCGGGCCTTCGCGGAACCGCGAGAACATGTGCGGTTCCGCGAGGGCCCGTTCAGCGGCATCAGATTGCGACGCCTTTCTGTCTTGATCCGTCATTTCCTGGCACCTGTGGCCACACCAACGACGTCGGCGGAGATCCGGACTACTCTCCCGCTCACGTCTGCGGGCCAGGAAGGCACATCGATGGAGCCCACTGAGCGGTGGCCGGGAAACCTGCCGCCGGAGACCACCAGCATGGTCGGCCGCAGTCTCGAACTGCGGCAGCTGGAACGGCTGTGCGGCCGGTCCCGGCTGGTCACCGTGACCGGGGTGGGCGGCGTCGGCAAGAGCAGACTCGCCCGGCGGGCGGCCGCCGGACTGCGGCCCCGGTTCGCGGACGGTGTGTGGTGGGTGGAGTTGACCGGCCTGCGGGAGGGCGCCCTGCTGGCCCACGCGATCGCGGAGGCGCTGCCCCTGGCCGACCAGTCCACCCGTCCCCTGCTCGACGTGGTCGCCGACTATCTGGCCGACCGGGAACTGCTGCTCGTGCTCGACACCTGCGAGCACCTGACCGACGCGTGCGCGATGGCCGGCGAGGCCCTGCTGCGCGCCGCTCCGGGACTGCAGATCCTGGCCACCAGCCGCCGCCGCCTCGGCCTCATGGCGGAGGAGGTGCTGACCCTGGAGCCGCTGCGGGTGCCGCGGAGCCGAGAGGACATGGACGAATCGGAGGCCGTGACGCTGCTGGTCGAGCGGGCCGCCGAGACGGTGCCCGGCTTCACCGTGTCCGCCGCGGGCACGGCGGATGTCGTACGCCTGTCCCAGCTCCTCGAAGGGCTGCCGCTGGCCATCGAGCTCGCCGCGGCCCGCCTCGGCCGGCTGCCCGTCGACGAACTGGTGAAGCGGCTGCCGGACCGCTTCGACGTCTTGCAGGAGTCCGCGGCGGAGCCCGGAGACGGGGCGCCGCCCTGGCACCGGGCGCTGCGCACCACGATCGGCTGGAGCCACGAGCTGTGCACGCCGGCCGAACGGCTGCTGTGGGCACGGCTCTCGGTCTTCGCCGGGTCCTTCGACACCGAGGCGGCCGTGGCGGTCTGCGCCGACGCGCATCTGCCCGAGGACGACATCCCGGGGCTGCTCGGCGTGCTCGTGGACAACTCCGTCGCCAACTGGCTGCCGGGGCCGGAGGGTTCGGAGCGGTTCCGGATGCTGGACACCGTACGGGAGTACGGCGCGCACTGGCTGCGCGAACTCGGCGAGGAGGAGCCCCTGCGCCGGCGGCACCTGGCCCACTACCGCGCGTTCGCCCGGCAGGCGGACGCCGGGTGGCTCGGCCCGGAGCAGCTCACCTGGTACTCGCGTACGGCCGCGGAGTACACCAACCTGCGCGCCGCCCTCGACCTGAGCCTCCTGCTGCCGGAGCGGCCCGAGCGGCCGGACGGACACGCCGCACTGGAGCTGGCCGGGAACCTCTGGTTCTTCTGGCACGCCTGCGGGTTCCCGAGGGAGGGCCAGTACTACCTGGCACAGGCCCTCGCCGCGGACCGCGCACCGAGTCCGGAGCGCGGCAAGGCGCTGTGGGCCGAGGGCATGGTCTTCGCCACGCTGGGGGAACCGGCGGCGGTCGGGGCGCGGGTGCCCGAAATCGCTTCCACGGCCGCCCGGTTCGGCTGCGCCGCGACGGCCGACCGCGCCGACACCCTCGCTGCGATCGCGGCGGTGATGGTCGGCGACCACGCACGCGCCGTCACCCTGTCCCAGGCGGTCCTCGACCGGCACCGGTGCTCCCCGATGGCCCAGCCCACCCAGTCGGCCGGCTGTGTCCGCAGCATCGCGTACCTCCGCGAGGGCCGGGTCGACGAGGCCGTCGCCGTGCTGGAGCACCTGCGTGCCGACTGCGACCGGCACGACGAACAGTGGGCGCGCGCCTTCACCGACTACCTGTGCGCACGCGTCGAACTGGCCCGCGGCCGGGTGGAGGCCGCGTTCGCACACGGCCGGGCCTCGTGGCTCGCCAAACGCCGCCTCGACGACTCGCTCGGAATGGCGTTCGCCCTGGACGTCCTCGCCGCCGCCGCGGCCGCGGCCGGTGACGCCCGGCGGACCGCCCACCTGCTCGGCCTCGCCCAGCGGACGTGGGAGACCCTCGGCGTCCCGCAGCTCGGCATCTCCGAGTGGATCGACACCCGCCGGACCTGCGAGACGCAGGCCCGGCGGGCCCTGGGCGACGACGTCTACACCACCGTCTTCGAGAACGGCTACCGCACGCCCCAGGACGCCCCCGACCCGCTGACCCCCGGGTGCCGGAATCAGTGACTGCCGGTCAGGAGTGCCGTACGCAGTCGTTCGTACGTCGGGGCGAGCCGGCGCAGGCCGTCGGCCAGGGCCAGGTCGTCGCCGGTGACCAGGGGGTGCTGGAGGCCACCGATCAGCCGGGACTGCTCGGTCGCGACGGCCGCCGCGGCGGAGAGTCCGAGGGAGTCCAGGCAGTGGGCGGCGTCGGCGGCGCGGCGCGCGCCGAGGCGGACGGCGAAGTGGGCCATGAGGGCGCGCGTCTCCGCGTCGAGTCCGCCGTCCGCGCGGGCGGCCAGGGCCGCGAGGCCGGAGGCCCCGCCGAGCGTTCCCGGCGGCACGGGCAGGTCGTCGCGGCCCGCCAGCCAGCGCCCCGCGTCCGGCAGGGAACGCCGCAGCGCCTCTTCCGGTGCGACCTGCCGCTCCCGGACGAAGCCCGCCCGCATCACATAGGGGGCGTCTACGTAGTAGACCGTCTTCGCCTCCCACGCGGCGAGGAAGTCCGGCATCGGCAGGGTCGCGTAAGGGTGGCCGTGCGGGTCGTGGAAGACCACCGTGTCGTGGTCGGCCTCCAGCACGACGACGTAGTGGTCGGCGCCGTCGTCGCCGGTGGGTGTGCCCGGCTGGTGGAGCAGCAGCCCCATGTCGACGGGGCCGGCCAGGACGGGTCCGCGGGCGGCCGCCGCGCGCAGCCGTTCCCCGGCCTCCCCGGCCGTGCCCCCGGCGGTCCGCTCGCAGCGGATGCCGAGCAGGGACACGGCCGCGTCCAGGCCCAGGTCGGGGTCCCAGCCGTAGGGGTCGAACAGCGGCAGCCTGTCCGCGACCAGCTGGAAGCCGAACGGCGACCCGGTCAGCACCTCGATGACGGCGGGCGGCGGAGCCGTCTCACCGAGCACCATGGCCAGGGAGTGGGCATAGCAGTACGGGCCGGAGCCCACGTAATACGTCATGGGTGTCCTCGTGGTCGTCCCGTCGGCCGTCAGAGGGCGGTGATCGGCTGCTGGAGCTCCGTGACCCACGCGGCGGTGTCGTCGGGGCAGTCCAGGGAGACCTCGCGGGTGAGTCCGACGGGGCGGTAGCCGTGGGCGGCGATCCACTGGCCCAGCGCGTGCGCGGTGGACAGGACGCCGTCCATCGGCCCGTGGTGGATGATCGTGGCGGCCAGCGGGACGCCGGGCACCTCGACCACCGGCAGATCGCCCGCGTCCGTCCCGTCGGCGACCGGTACCGCGGCCCGCACCGTGATCCGGTCCTCGTCCGCCGCCTCCTCGTAGCGGGCGATGCCGGGGCCGACCGGGGTGGCTCCGGCGGCGTCGAGCCTGCGGCACAGCTCGGCGAAGAGCGGGCCGATGACCGGCCCGATGTCCTGGGGCGCGTAGCTCGCCGCGGTGCCGGTCAGCTCGGCCGCCCGGATCGCGGGGAGAGGGGTGACGACGACATCGTCGGTAGGCATGGTGCCCTCGCTTTCGATCGTCCGGAGCCTCGCCTCGACCCGGGTCATCCGTGCCGCGGCCTCGGCGGCGGCGGTTTCCAGCTCGGCCCTGCGCAGCCGCAGCATGCCGCGGAGCTCCTCGGTGCTGACGTCCTCGTCGAGGATCGACCGGACCTGGTCCAGGGTGAAGCCGAGGTCCTTGAGGGCGATGACGCGGTGGAGCCCGGCGAACTGGGCGGCCCGGTAGTAGCGGTAGCCGCTGGACGGGTCGACGTGGGCCGGGCGCAGCAGCCCGACGGCGTCGTAGTGGCGCAGCATGCGTACCGAGACGCGGCCGTGTCTGGCGAAGTCTCCGATGGTGAACATCACGTCTCCCAGTGCAGGCCCTGACACGGTGGGAGAGTCAAGCACGAGGTCACGGCGAAGGCCCGGACCAGATGGTCCGGGCCTTCGTGCTGAGTACCTGGGTACCTGAGTACCTGAGTGCGGGGATCAGACCTCGCCGCGCCAGGCGCCCGTCTCCGCGCCGTCGCGCCGCTCGATGAACTTCTTGAACCGCCCCAGGTCCCCGGTGACCTGCCGCTTGACGAAGCCGAGCTTGTCGCCGACCGTCTCGGCCAGGCCTTCGGGGTCGTAGTGCATCTGCAGCATGACCTTGGTGCGGGAGTCGTCCAGGCGGTGGAAGGTGACGACGCCGGCCTGCCGGGCCTGGCCGTCCACCGTGGTCCACGCCACCCGCTCGTCCGGGATCTGCTCGGTGATCTTCGCGTCGAACTCGCGCTCCACACCGTCGATCTTCGTCACCCAGTGGGTGAGCTTGTCGGTGCGCTGTTCGATCCGCTGCACACCTTCCATGAACTCGGGGAACGTCTCGAACTGGGTCCACTGGTTGTACGCCGCACGGACCGGCACGTTCACTTCCACGGACTCTTCGACCTGCGACACGGATGTCACCTTTCTTCGACGTCGTTCCTCGTTCCTCTTTTCTCGTGCACCGGCCGAGTGCCCAGGTCCTGGGGGTTCACTCCCGCCCCGTCCACGTCGAACGGCCATGGCTATAGTTCGTGAGTGTTTTCACGAATAGACCGCGGGACCGTGTTCGCCGCATCGCGCCGGCCGCGCACGGTCCTGTGGGCCGTGGCGGGAGCGGTGGCCGTCGCGTTCCTCATCGCACTGGAGATCGCCGCCCGCCGCTACGGCGGAGTGCCGGGGCCGATCACCAACCAGGCGCGGGAGGTGCTGTTCCCGCCCAAGCCCGGGCCGCTGTACGGCGGCCTCGCGCTGATGATGGTGGTGCTCACCTGGCGGCAGCGGTTCATCGCGGCCGGTGCCGCGATCGGCATCGACGCCGTCTTCGTGCTCGTGCGCTGGGCCGTCGACGCCGAGGTGCCCGAGGGCCAGTTCTTCGGCAACGGCGCCCTGTGGGCGATGCTCGGCTGTGCGGTCTTCGCGATCACCCGCCGCACCGGCGAGGAACGTGTCCTCCTGCTGAAGGGCGTCGGCCTGGGCCTTCTCCTGGTGGCCGGCCGCAAGACCGGTGACACCTGGCTGCTCATCACGGCGAAGACCCACCCGACGGTGCTCGACCCGTACGTGGCGGCCGCCGATCACGCCCTGGGCAACCCGTCGTGGCTGGCGGGCCGCGTCCTGGAGGCGTCAGGACCGGTCGCCGACGTGCTCGACCTCGTCTACGCCCAGCTCGCGGTGGCCGCGGTCGTCGCCGCCCTCTACCAGCTGCGCAACGTGGTGGCGGAGCGCCGCTTCCCGCGCCACCACCTGGTGCGCACCTTCCTGGTGATCGGCCTCCTCGGCCCGGGCATCTACATGATCTTCCCGGTGGTCGGGCCGATCTTCGCCTACGGCCCCGGCACCTCCGGCACCGGCGGCGTGGAGTGGGCGGTGGCCAACCTGTGGCCGCACACGCCGCCGACCCTCACCGCCCCGCACCCGGTGCCGTACGACGGGATCACCCCGCGCAACTGCATGCCGAGCCTGCACACGGCGTGGGCCACCGCGATCTTCATCCACTCCCGCAAGGGCCCGCGCCCGCTGCGGTACGCGGGGGCCTTCTGGCTGGTCGCCACGCTCGGCGCGACGCTCGGCTTCGGCTACCACTACGGCGTCGACCTCGTGGCGGGCGTGGTGTTCGCCCTCACGGTCGAGGGCGCCCTGCGCGCGTACGACCGGGGCTGGGGCCGGTCGGGGATCCGCCTCGTCGCCCACGGCACCGTGGTCTTCGCCGCGCTCCTGGTGTCGTACCGGTATCTGCCGATGGAGATGGCCGAACACGCGTGGCTGGCCGGTCCGCTGGTCGTCCTGTCGATGGTCTCGGTGATCCACTGCTACGTACGGACCACCAGGCTGTGGGACGCCGAGCCGGCACCGGTACGGCTGCCGCGGCAGCCGGAACCGCCGGTCGACGGCAGGTCGCTCCGCGTGGGTCCCGGGCCGGTGGGTACCGGGCCTCTATGAGCAACATCCTTGTGGGCACTTGTTCCTGGACCGATCCGGCGCTGGTGCGCAGCGGCTGGTACCCGCGCGGGCAGCGGGACGCGGCCGGGCGGTTGCGGTACTACGCCGAGCGGTTCCCCGTCGTCGAGGTCGACTCGACCTACTACGCGCTGCCCCGCGAACGCAACAGTCGGCTCTGGGTGGAGCGGACGCCGGACGGCTTCACGTTCGACGTGAAGGCGTTCTCGCTGCTCACCGGGCACCCGACGTCCCGGGTGACGCTGCCCGCCGACTGGCCGGCCGGGCTGCCCGCCGACAACCGGAGCGAGGAGGCCCTGGCGGAGGCCTGGGCGCGGTTCAGCGCCGGGATCGAGCCGTTGCGGCACGCCGGGCGGCTGGGCAGCGTGTTGTTCCAGTTCCCTCCGTGGCTGCGGCCCGGGGAGCGCGCCGAGGAGTTCCTCGCGGCGACGGCGCGCCGGACGCGGGGGTGGCCGGTGGCGGTGGAGTTCCGGCACCCCGACTGGTGGCGGGCGGAGAACGCCGGGGCGACCCGCGCGCTCCTGGCGGACCACGGCATGACGGCGGTCGCCGTCGACATGAACCAGTCGCTGCCGTCCGCCCTGCCGCCGTGCGCGCCGGTCACGCGGTCCCGGCTGGCCGTCGTGCGGTTCCACGGCCGCAGTGCCGCCTGGGGGCGCGGCAGCAAGGAGGACCGCTTCCGGTACGCGTACTCCGACGACGAACTCGCCGAGTGGCTGCCCCGGTTGCGCGGGCTCGCCGAGCGGGCCGAAGAGGTCCACGTCCTGTTCAACAACTGCTGTGCGGACGCGGCCGTGCGGGCCGCCGAGGCGATGACGCGCCTGCTCGGGGCCGACGCGTACGCAGCACCGGCTGTCATGCGATAAGATCAATCTCGCCTCCTCGCGCCGGACTTCCGGTCGAAGGACAGGCGTTGGTCGTCCAAGGAAAGACGCCCCGCTTCCTGCGGGGAAATGCAGGTGCAAGGCCTGCCCAGCGCTCAAGACAAGCCCCGGACTCCGCACGTGGGAGTCCGGGGCTTCTGTTTTCCGTCCCGGGGCGACGTCCCGCGTCACACCGCCCCGCGCCGCGTGTCCGAGCAAGGGAAGCAAGGCGGCACCCGCGCCGCCGAGACGCGAGAAAAGAGCGGCCCTCATGGACAGTTCACCGCCCGCCGGCCCCACCGCCGCGTCGGCCTGGCCCCTGCGGCGCACCGCCCTGCGCCGCACGCCCGTGTCGATGTGGAACGACGACGTGTCGGACTGGGCGGCGGCGTTGACGTACTACGCGATCCTCGCGGTGCTTCCGGCGCTGCTCGTCACCGTCAGCCTCATCAGTCTCGTCAGTCCCGCCACGACCCAGGAGCTCATCGCCGAGGTCACCGACTGGGCGCCCGCGGAATCGGGCCGTTCCCTGCAGGCATCGCTCAGCGAGATGGCGGAGGCGCGCTCCGCGGCGCTCACGGTGGTGATCGCCGGCGCGGTCAGCGCGCTGTGGTCCGCCTCCAGTTACGCGGCCGTGTTCCGCCGGGCGCTGCACGCGATGCACGGCGTCGAGGACTGCAGGCCCACCCTGCGGAAGGCGCACCGGGTGCTCATGACCGCGCTGACGCTGCTGGCCCTGCTGGCCGCCAGCGCGCTGCTGCTCGTCCTCACGGGTTCGATCGCGGAGGGCGTGGGGCGGCGCATCGGCCTCGGGGACGCGGGGCAGACGGCGTGGGCGGTCCTGAAGTGGCCCGCGCTGGTCTGCCTGGTCCTGCTGCTCGTCCTCGTCCTCTTCCGCAACGCGCCGCCCGAGGCCCGCGGCTGGCGCCACATCCTGCCCGGCGGAATGCTGTCCGCCCTGCTCTGGCTGCTCTCCTCGGGCCTGTTCACGCTGTACGCGAACGTCTTCGGAACCTACGGCAAGCTGTACGGATCCCTCGCGGGCGTCGTCGTCTTCCTCGTGTGGCTGTGGGTGTCCAACCTCGCCCTGCTCGCCGGGGCACAGTTCACGGTGGAGGTGGAACGCGCGCGGTCCGCCCGGGAAGACATGTCACTCCCCTCGCGCACACCACGCATCAGCTTGCCCGCTCCGGGTATCGGAGCCAGAACGGACCAGAGAGGCAGGCACTGATGTCCCCATCTCAGGACGTGGTCGAGCTGATCCTGAAGGACCACCGGATCGCGGGTGATCTGCTCGGTCAGCTGCGCAGCGGCACGGAGACCGTCCGCTCCCACGCGCTCCACGAGTTCGCGGATCTGTACGTCGCCCATGTGAGCGCCGAGGAGTCCGAGGTCTATCCCGAACTCACCCGGTACGAAGGCATCGACCAGGAGGTCATCGAACGCGGCGTGGCGGCGCACGAGGAGGGCGCGGAGGCGCTGCTCGATCTGTTCGAGGCCCATGCGGGCGCTCCGCACGCCTGGGACGACAGACTCGACGAACTCGTCGCGGCGGTGACCGAGTACACGCGGGAGACGGAGGGGACGCTGCTCGTGGACACCCGGGAGAGCGTCACGCGCGCGTGCCGGGTGCGGCTGGGCGCCGCGTTCGCCGAGGAGCGCTGCCGGCAGCTGCGGGCGCGCTGCGGCGACATCGACAACGTACGCCGCTACGTGAGCGGTTGACCGCCGCCGGGCCGGAAGGAGCTCAGCATGGGCATATCCCTGGAAGAGCTGCTGGAGCAGGTGCGGGAGCGAGGCGGTTTCACCAGCCGTCAGCAGGCGGCGGGAGCCGTGGAGAACGTACTGGCAGTCCTCGGCGCCCACCTGGTGGGTGACGATCGCACCGACCTGGCCCGGCTGCTGCCCGCCGGGTGCGGGACGCTGCTGGCCGACGCGGAGCCGGCCGGCGAGCCGCTGCCGCCCTCGGGCTTCGTCGACGCGGTGGCCGCGCGGACGGGCGAGGACACGGCCGGGGCGCGCCGCGCCGTCACCGCCGTGCTCGGCATCGTCGCGGGGGCGGCGGACGACGCGCTGCTGCGCCGCGTCCTCACCCAGCTCCCGCCGGGGCACGCGGGTCTGTTCGGCCGCACCGAACCGATCTGAACGGACGGCACGGTCCACCCGGTCCTTCCCTGGAGGCGCTGATGGCACGGAGAGATCGTTCGAGAACCGGCGGGCGGGCCGACGACGCCGGAGAACGGCGCGCGGCACCGCTGCGGCCGCTGGCCCGGGCGGTGACCATGCTGGCGGCCTTCGTCTGCATGGTCGCGTTCGGCGTGGTGCTCGCCCGGCTGACGCTTGAGCCGTCCGCGGGGTCCGAGGCGCTGACGCACAGCAACTTCACGCCGGGTGACTCCATCGACGAGTACCTCGCGCAGCCCGCGTTCCGCGACACCGTCAAGCAGCTCGGCGGGAACATCCTGCTGGGCGTGCCGTTCGGGATGCTGCTGCCCGTCGTGCTCCCCGGTACGCGGGGGCTGGTGCGGGTGGGCCTCGCCACCGCGGTGACCATGGTGCTCGTCGAGCTGGCGCAGGGCGCGTTCGTGACGGGCCGCACCTTCGACATCGACGACGTCATCCTCAACACGTCGGGGGCCCTGCTGGGCTATCTCGTCCTGGGCCGTCGCCTGGGGCGGGCCGTGCACCCCCGGCGGCGCCACTGGTGGCACCGCTTCACCAAGCGGGACGCGGCGGACGCCTGAGCCGGCACGGCCGCCCGGTCCTGGCTACTCCGCGAGACGGCCCATGCCCAGGCAGTGCAGCGTGGCCGCGGTGCGGGGGCAGGCGCCCCGCACGGCGAGGGAGCCCCCCACCGCCCTGAGGGCCCTGAGCGTCCCGAAGAAGACGCCCGCGCCCTCCCGCGCCAGGTAGGTGACCTCGGACAGGTCGACGGTCAGATGGCGGCAGCCGTCCTCGACCAGCGTGCGCAGCTGCGCGGCGAGCGAGTCGGCTTCGCGTGCGGTGATCTCGCCGCGGAGGGACACGCGGACCCGGCAGCCCGTGACGGTCACACACGCTATGCCCGCGCGCCGCAGTCTGCGCGCCGTGCCCGGATACGGGAGCCGGAGTGTCCTGCGGGGGTTCAGCGCTCCCGCCGCGGCCGGAGCGGGGGCGGGAGCGTGTTCGTCAGCATGCACGGGAGAGACCTTCCGGCGGTACGCCGTCCATCGGCCCGAGGCGGCCGAAGAGGTGCTTCTTTCATACGTCTATACCACGCTGTGACGACCGCTGCCAAGGGTTTCCATGGGGCGCCCGGGCCCTGCAGAGGGCTCCGACTGCTCACCGACGGCGCCGGAACCATTGGTCTACTCCACTTTCGCGACCTGTGGCAGCCGCCGCGTCCGGCTGACCAGACTTTCAGGCGGGCGGTTCCAGCAGCGCCAGCTCCGCCCGGACCGCTCCGCGCATCAGCTCGCGCGCGTGGTCCAGCCCAAGCCCGCCGCTGAGCCAGCGCGTGCTGAGCCCTTCGAGGAGGGCCGTGAGGCGTTCGCCCGCCGCGGCGAGGGCGGGGGCCGGGGCCGTCGGCCGCACCTGGCCGATGAGGGCCGCCACCTCCTGCACCCACACCAGGGTCGCCCTCGCCAGGTCCTCCCGCAGCACCTCGTCGAAGACGGCGCTGGCCCGCAACTCCCCCCAGGCCGAGCTGTTCTCCCTGACCTCCGGGGTGTCCTGCAGCTCCAGGAGGAGGACCTCCTCCAGCTCCTCCCGCGGCGTGAGCGGCCCGGCGTCCGTGCCGCGGGCGGTCGTGTAGCGCTCGGCGCGGGCGTTGATGAACTCAAGCGTGTGCCGCAGGATCCCGGTGCGGTCCTTGAAGTGGTAGTAGATCAGGCCGGTCGAGACGTTCGCCTCGGCGGCGAGCTCTTCGACACGCAGGCCGCGGACGCCACGGCGGGCGATGAGCCGTGCGGCGGCTTCGAGGATCCGGGTGGTGCGGGGCGCCATGGAACCGCACCCTACCGGGCCGTCCCCGCCGTTCTTTGACTGAATTTTCAGTCCGTGTCAGAGTCGGGAGCGGAAACCCCGCTCGCCCGATGACCGGAGCTCACCGTGTCCCACCGTCCCCCGCCCCGCAGGTCGGCCCTCCGCATGCTCGCCGGAGTCGGCGCCGTCGCTCTGGGCGCCCCGGCGTGCGGCCCCGACGAGAAGGACGCGGCGGCCCCGGGCCCGCGCATGGGAGCCGAGTGGGAGAGCCACGCCCGCACCTTCATGGCGTGGCCCGCGCTGCGCTCCGTGTGGGGCGATGACCTGCCCGCCGTACGCGAGGACATCGCTCGCGTGGCCCGTGCCGTCGCGGAGTACGAGCACGTCGTGATGCTGGCCGGGCCCGGTCGGGTGGCGGCCGCCCGGAAGGCGTGCGGGAGCGGCGTCGAGGTCGTGCCGCTGGCCGTCGACGACCTGTGGGCCCGTGACACGGTGCCCGTGTTCGTGGAGGACGGCGGCAAGGTCACCGGTGTCGACCTCAACTTCAACGGGTGGGGCGACAAGCAGGAGCACACCCGCGACGCGCGGGTGGGCCGCACCCTTCTCGCCGAGTACGGCATCCCCCGCAGGAAGGCGCCGCTGGTCGCCGAGGGCGGGTCCCTGGAGACCGACGGCGAGGGCACGCTCCTCGTCACCGAGAGCTCGGTCGTCAACGGCAACCGGAACCCCGGGAAGAGCCGGGACCGGATCGAGGCCGAGCTGAAGCGGACCCTGGGCATCGAGAAGGCCGTCTGGCTGGCCGGCGTGCGCGGGCAGGACATCACCGACGCGCACGTCGACAGCCTCGTACGGTTCACCGCGCCGGGCGTGGTGCTCCTGGACAGGGCGCACCCCGACACGCCCGCCGACGTCTGGTCGCGCGCGGCCGACCAGGCGAAGGGCGTCCTGAGCGGGGCGACGGACGCGAAGGGCAGGCGCTTCGAGGTCGTCGGCCTGCCGCAGCCCGACCTGGCACGGATCACGGGCGGCGGCGACGACTTCGTGTCGACGTACATCAACTTCTACGTCGCCAACGGTGCCGTCTTCATGCCCCGGTTCGGGGACCGCCGGGCCGACAGCCGCGCCCGGAGCATCCTGCGGGAGCACTTCCCCGGGCGGGACGTCGTGCCGGTGCGGATCGACACCATCGCCTCCGGCGGCGGGGGCATCCACTGCGCCACGCACGACCAGCCGGGCCGCCCGGTCGGCTGAACCACCGGGCGACCGGGTCAGTGGCCTCCGGTGAGTTCGCCGCTGAGCTTCCCGTGGATCTCGGCGCTCGGCGTGTTCAGGCCGATGATCTCGACGGCCTTGCCGCGCCGCGCGTACTTGGTCTCGACCGCGTCGAGCGCGGCGACGGACGAGGCGTCCCAGATGTGGGCGGCGGTCAGGTCGATGACCACCTTGTCGGCGTCGGTGGTGTAGTCGAACTGTCCGACGAGGTCGTTGGACGAGGCGAAGAACAGCTCACCGGTCACGGAGTACACCAGGGTGCGCGCGTCGGGGCCGGGGACCGCGGTGACGTTCGCGAGGTGGGCGACGCGCCTGGCGAAGATGACCGTGGCGGTGAGGGTGCCGACGACGACGCCGACGGCGAGGTTGTGGGTGGCGACCACGCAGACCACGGTGACGACCATGACGGTGATCTCACCGGCGGGCATCCGCCTGAGCGTCTTCGGGGCGATGGAGTGCCAGTCGAACGTCGCGAAGCACACCATCACCATCACGGCGACCAGCGCGGCCATCGGGATGTCGGAGACGACCGGGCCGAAGACGATGCACAGCACCATCAGGAACGAGCCCGCCAGGAACGTGGAGAGCCGGGTGCGGGCCCCGGACACCTTCACGTTGATCATCGTCTGGCCGATCATGGCGCAGCCGCCCATGCCGCCGAAGAACCCGGTGACGATGTTGGCGATGCCCTGGCCGATGGACTCGCGGGTCTTGGACGAGTGGGTGTCGGTGATCTCGTCGACGAGCTTGGCCGTCATCAGGGACTCCATCAGGCCGACCAGCGCCATGGCGAGCGCGTAGGGGGCGATGGTGGTCAGGGTGTCCATGGTGAAGGGCACGTCGGGCAGGCCGGGGACCGGCAGCGCGGAGGGCAGCTCACCCTTGTCGCCGACCGTCGGCACGGCGATGCCCGCGGCGACCGTGACCGCGGTGAGGACGGCGATCGACACGAGCGGCGCGGGGACCACCTCGGTGACCCTGGGGAAGAACACCATGAGCGCGAGGCCGCCGGCGATCAGCGGATAGACGGCCCACGGCACGTCGTGCATCTCGGGGACCTGCGCCATGAAGACGAGGATGGCGAGGGAGTTGACGAAGCCGACCATCACGCTGCGCGGCACGAACCGCATCAGCCTGGCGACGCCGAGCGCGCCGAGAACGATCTGGAAGACGCCCGCCAGGATGACGGCGGCGACGAGATGGCCGAGGCCGTGCTCGCGGTTGAGCGGGGCGATCACCAGGGCGACGGCGCCGGTCGCCGCGGAGATCATCGCGCGGCGGCCGCCGACGACCGAGATCGTGACGGCCATCGTGAAGGACGCGAAGAGGCCGATCGCCGGGTCGACCCCGGCGATGATCGAGAACGAGATCGCCTCGGGGATCAGCGCCAGGGCGACGACGAGACCGCCCAGGATCTCGGTGCGCCACACCTTCGGGTCGGACAGCCAGTCGGGCTTGAGACCGCGCAGCCGTGCGGCCGGGGACAGTGCGGACGTGGGCAAGAAGGGTTACCTGTCGTGCTCGGGCGCGCCCGGTGTCGTGAGGGGGGCGAGCGGAGGACTTCGTACGCCCGCTGCAGGGGCGAAGGCTGACATCGGTCTTCGCCGGGGCGGCACCGAAGCCGCCCCCGAGGCTCACCCACTTTACCCGCGCCTGACAGCCGGCCGCCCTCAGCGGCGGCTCCGTACGAGCAGGTAGAGGAAGTACGGCGTGCCGATGACGGCGGTCATGAGTCCGGCACCGAGCTGGGCCGGGGCGATCGCCGTGCGGCCCACCAGGTCCGCGGCGCACACGAGGACGGCCCCGAGGAGCACCGCGACCGGCACCACCCGGACGTGCCGGCGGCCGACGAGGGCGCGGGCCGCGTGCGGCGCGACGAGTCCGACGAAGCCGATCGTGCCCGCCGCGGCGACGGCGGTGGCGCTCAGCAGGACGCTGAGGACGAGGAAGCCCAGGCGGCCGGGGCCCAGGTTCAGGCCGAGCAGCCTCGGCGTGTCCTCGTCGAGCGACACGAGGTCGAGTTCGGTGCGGCGCGCGACCGCGACGGCCAGGCCGACGACGAGGGCGACGGCGAGCGGCACCACGTCGGGCAGGGTCCGCCCGTAGGTGGAGCCCGCGAGCCAGGTGAGTGCCTTCGTCGCGTTGAACGGGTCGGTGAGGATGATGAGCAGGCTGACGACGGCCGCCGATCCGGTGGCGACGCCGAATCCGACGAGGACGAGCCGGTTCTGCCGGAACCCGCCCTTCGCCGCGAGGCCGAAGACGATGACCGCGCTGACCGCGGCGCCCGTGAAGGCACCGGCGGCGACGCTCCACGAGCCGGCCGCGGGCACCGTCGTCACGAGGAGGACGGCACCGACCGCGGCGCCGTTCGTGACGCCCAGGATGCCGGGGTCGGCGAGGGGGTTGCGGGTCACGGCCTGGATGAGGGTGCCCGCGAGGGCGAGGGCCGCGCCCGCGAGGAGGGCGGCGAGGACGCGCGGGACCCGGGTGTCGAGGACGAAGGAGACGGTCTGTCCCGCCCTGCCCTGCGCCCAGTTGACGACGTCGCCGAGGAGCAGCTTGCTGTCCCCGACGAGCACGGCGGCGACGGTCAGGCCGACGAGGACGGCCACGAGGACGGCGGTCGTGCCGATGAACGCGGTACGGCTGCGGATGCGCAGCTTGTCGGGCGGTGCGGCGCCCGCCGTGTCCCGGACGCGCGCGGCCATGGCGATCAGGAAGAGGGCGCCGACCAGGCTGGTGACGACGCCCGTCGGTACGGCGACCGCCAGGTCCGAGGGGACGACGGCGCGCAGCAGCACGTCGGAGCCGAGCACCAGGGCCGCCCCGGCGAGGCCCGCGAGCGGCAGGCGCGCCCGTGACCGGGTGAACGCCCGGAACCTGCGGCCCAGCGGGCGGACGAGGGCGGGGGCGCACAGGCCGACGAAGCCGACGGGTCCCGCGAGGGTGACGGCGGACGTGGAGAGCAGGGCGGCGAGGACGACGGCGGTGACGCGCGTGGCGCGGACGGGCACGCCGACGCCGCGCGCGGCGTCGTCCCCGAGGGCCAGGGCGTCGACCCTGCGGGCGAGCAGCACCAGGCCGATGAGGCCGACGACGCCGATGGGTGCCGTCTGCAGGACGCCGTCGAAGCCGTTCTGCGCGACGCTGCCCTGGTTCCACTTGTAGAGGCCCTGCGTCTCCTCCGGGAAG
Source organism: Streptomyces sp. NPDC050732 (assembly GCF_040654255.1). Taxonomy (NCBI): domain Bacteria; kingdom Bacillati; phylum Actinomycetota; class Actinomycetes; order Kitasatosporales; family Streptomycetaceae; genus Streptomyces; species Streptomyces sp. NPDC050732. Next base: position 74,030 of record NZ_JBFAHP010000004.1, on the reverse strand, counting down.
AGCAGGAGGAGTCCCTCGGTGACGGCGGTGAGGCCGAGGGTGAGGGCGCTGCCCGCGAGGACGAGCCGGACGGTGCCCGCGCCGAGGCCGGAGAGGCCGAGGACGACGGCCGCCGCGGCGAGGCCGCCGACGAACGCGATGCCGGAGGAGGCGAGGAGCGGCAGCGAGATGCCGGTGGCGGCGGCGAGGCCGAGGGCGAGGTAGGAGCCCGCGTTGACGGCGAGGGTGTCGGGCGAGGCGAGGACGTTGCGGCTGATGGCCTGGAGGGCGGCGCCGGCCGTGCCGAGCACGGCGCCGACGAGCAGCGCCGCGGTCATCCTCGGCAGCCGGGAGGCGATGACGACGGAGGCGTCGCCCGGGTCGGCCCGGCCGGTGAGGGCCTTCCACACCTCGGGCGGGCCGACGGCGGCCGTGCCCTGGGTGATGTCGACGACCGCGAGGGCGGCGACGAGGAGGAGCAGGGCGGCCGTCACCGCGGCCGCGCCCGTGCGGGACGCGGCTGCCGACGGACGGGTGGTCGGGGTGGTCGCGGTGACGGCCATGGCGTTACTTCTTCAGTGCCTCGACGACGGAGTCGACGTACTGGTTCATCGACGCGGGGCCGCCGAACATCCAGACGCCGTCGGGCAGCCGGTGGACGTTGCCCTTCTTCACGAATGGCAGGGAGGTCCACACCTTGTCCTTCTTCAGGACGCCGGTGAACGGGTTGCTGCTCTTGTCGCCGTCATTGCCGATGTAGGCGAACTGCACGTTCTTGTCGAGCTTGGTGAGGCCTTCGACGTCGGTGGTGCCGAGGCCGTACGCCTTGTCGCCCTTGACCGACCAGTCGTTCTTCAGGCCGAGCTTCTCGTTGACGGCGCCGATGAGCGAGCCGCTGGTGTAGGGCCGGATGGAGGTCTGGTTGCCGGTGACGTAGCCGTCGGCGAAGGCGTACTTCGTGCCGGCGTGACCGGCGGCGGCGAGCTTCTTCTTCCCCTCGGCGAGCTTGGCCTCGAACTCCTTCTTGAGCTGCGCGGACCGCTTCTCGGTGCCGGTGGCCTTGGCGAGGAGGTCGAGGTTCTCGGTCATCTGGCCGATGGGGTCCGCGGCGTCGGCGGGGCGCAGGTTGAGGACCGGGGCGATCTCCCGCAACTGCTTGACGGCGGCGGCCGGCAGGTCGGTGGTCGCGATGATGAGGTCGGGCTTGAGGGACGCGATGGTGTCCATGCTCGGCTCGCCGCGGGTGCCGACGTCCTTGGGGTCGTTCTTCAGCGGGGCGGCGGTGTCCCAGGTCGTGTAGCCCTTGACGTCGGCGACGCCGGTCGGCTCGACGCCGAGGGATATCAGGCTCTCGACGGCGTTCCACTCGGTGCCGACGATCTTCTTGGCCGGCCCGTTCAGCTTCACCTTCGTGCCGGTGCCGTCGGTGAGGGTGATGGAGTCGGCGGTCTTCTTCGCGTCGTCGGCGGCGGGCTCGGTGGTGCCGCAGGAGGACAGGGCGAGGGCCGCGGCGGTGGCGGCCGCCGCGGTGAACAGGAGGCGTCTCATGAGGTGGTGCTGAGCCTTTCGCTTCGCGAGTGGTGGCGGCCGATGGCGCGGGTGCGCAGGCGGCCGGTGAGGGGGTCGGAGTCGACTTCGATACGGATGCCGTACGTGTCGGTGAGCCGCCCCGGTGTCAGTACGTCCGCGGGGTCGCCGTCCGCGACGACGCGTCCGGCGTCGAGCAGCAGGATCCGGTCGGCGACCGCCGCGGCCTGGTCGAGGTCGTGCAGGACGGCGCCGACGGCGATGCCGTGGTCGTCCGCCAGGTCCCGCACGAGGTCGAGGAGTTCGACCTGGTAGCGCAGGTCGAGGTGGTTCGTCGGTTCGTCGAGCAGGAGCACGCCCGTTTCCTGGGCGAGGCAGCCGGCGAGCCAGACGCGCTGGAGCTGTCCTCCGGAGAGGTGCTCGGCCCCGCGTTCGGCGAGGTCGGCGACGCCGGTCAGGGCGAGCGCCCGGTCGACCGCGGCCCGGCCGCCCGGGTCTGCCTTGCCCCAGCGGCCGCGGTGCGGGTAGCGGCCGAATTCGACCACGTCCCGCACGGTGAGACCGCTGGGTGTGGGGCGTCCCTGGGTGAGCAGGGCGACGTGGCGGGAGAACTCGCGGGCGCTGAGGGCGAGGCCGTCGGTGCCGTCGTCGATGACGAGGGTGGCGGTGCGGGGCCGCTGCAGCCGCGCGAGCGTGCGCAGCAGCGTCGACTTGCCGCTTCCGTTGGGTCCCACCAGGACGGTCACGTCGCCGGGCCGCAGGGTCATCGAGGCGTCGTGGACGACGTCGACGCCTTCGTACGCCACGGTGACGCCCGTGGCCGACAGTTGATGACCCTGGGGGCGCGTGGCCGTGTCGGTCTCTTCACCTTCATGCACGCGGCAGAGGTTAGCCTAACCTAACCGTGGCGCGAAACAGGCCCCCAACTGTTCGATACAAGGGGATATTCGGCCAGATTGAATTGGACGCGTGTGACGGAGCCGTCCGGCCACTGGAACTCGATGCTGTCCGGAGTCGCCCCGACCACCCTCACCGCTTCGGGGAGCGGGGTCGGGCCCGGTTCTCCGGTGAGGGTGGCCAGGGCGGCGAAGAGCGCGGGGCCGGTGACCTCCGCGGTCAGCCGGGGGACGTGCACCGAGCGCGCGTACGCCGTGCCTCGGGGTGCGCGGATCTCGTCCCGGGCCGTCCAGCCGTGCAGGGCGTGCAGGTGGCCGCGCACGGGTCCGTCGGCGGGCGTGGCCCAGCCCGTCTGGGTCGCGCGGGCTCCGGGCGGGGCGCCCGTCACGCGGTGCACCCGCAGTTCGTACCGGCCCCGGGCCACCGTCACGCTCTCCACGCGCAGGCCCGGCACCATCGGCGGGCCCTCCGTGAAGACGGGGCGGTGCCAGGACGCCGCCCAGTCGGGGCCGCTGCCCAGGGGGTGGATGCGGCGGCGGACGCTGGGGACACCGGCGACCTCGACGGCGAAGTGGTTGTCGGGGATGTTCCCGGGCGCTGTCGGGCCGGTGTGCGTGGAGTACGCCTGGTGGCCGTAAAGGGGGTCATGCTGCCCGGCCGACTCCCCCTCGTGCGGGCGCACGTCGTCGCTGCCGTGGTTGTGGAGGCGGACGATTCCGTCGGCGCGCGTCGACTGCACCAGAAGGCCGGGGCCGGGCAGCGCCAGGACGTGGTCGGCCGTCTCGACGGGAGCGCGCTCTTCCGTGGCGGTCCACAGCGCGTGGTCCGCGGGGGCCAGCAGCGCGACGAACGCCTTCGACGCCCAGTACGGGGATGCCGGGCCCGAGTAGCGCTGGACGGTCGGCTCGTGCGGGCCGTGCCAGCCGAGGGTCAGCAGGCCGTCGCCGTCCACCGCGCCGCGGTCCAGGAAGTGGCGCAGGGCTCCGCTGATCAGGCGCCGCGAGGCCCCGGGGGTCAGGGGGGTGTGGCCGGTGATCGCGCCGAGGGCCACGCTCGCCCCGGCGGCGAACCGGTAGGCGAGGGAGCGGCCGAAGTGGACCGGGGCCCCGTCGCCGCCGAAGAGGTGGCCGTAGCCCGCCAGGTGCGCGCCGAGCCGGGGGCCGAGCCGGTCCAACAGCGCCTTGTCCCCGGCCAGTTGGGCCTCAAGGACCGGATAGAGGTGCAGCGCCCAGCCGTTGTAGTGGTCGAAGGCGCGGCCGTCGCCGTCCGAGTACCAGCCGTCGCCGACGTACCAGCCCTCCAGGAGTTCCAGCGCCCGCTCCCGCGCCCACCGCGTCTCCTCGTCGCCGCGGCCGACCGATTCGAGGAAGGCGGCGACGGTGTAGGGGAAGAGATACCAGTTGTTGGGGGCGGGCACGTGGCGCAGGGCGCCGCGCAGCCAGGCCTCCGCCCGGTCCCGTACCGGCTCGTCGAGGTGGTCCCACAGCCACGGCCGGGTCAGGCGCAGACCGAGCGCCACGGAGGCGGACTCGACCATGGGCTGGCCCTGTATGTGGTGGTCCAGGACGAGCGGCCAGGACTCGGTGTCGTGGCGGCCGGGGGCGGCGGTGCCGGCGGCGAGGCCTCGCGCGTAGCGGTCGAGCCAGCCGTGCGGGTCGTCGCCGCCGGCCCCCGCCACGCGGAACGCCGCCGCCAGGAACGTACGAGCGTACCCCTCAAGGCCGTCGGAGCGCACGCCCGACACGGACGGCCGGCCCGGCAGGTCCAGGAGCGCGCCTCCAGGTGTGGACCATCGCCAGGCCGCGTGCAGCAGACCGTCGGCCGCGGCCTCCCAGTGGGCGCGCGTGTACCCCGTATGAGGGCTCAAGTGGTGGTCCAGAGGGGGCACTTGCCAGGGCGCAGGGGTCGTGTGCCGGCTCATGCGAGGTACGCCATCCTGTCCTGCCGTACGGGGTGGGCGAAGCCGTCGCCCGCGGTCCAGCGGCGCACCTCGTCCACGGCGGCCTCCGCGAGGCGCCGCCATTCGTTGCCCTGGGAGCCCGCGAGGTGCGGGGTGAGCAGGACGTTGTCGGCGTCCCACAACGGGTGGTCGGGGGGCAGGACTTCGGGGTCGGTGACGTCGAGCACGGCGCGGATGCGGCCCTCGGTGACGGCCTCGGTGAGCGCGTCCTGGTCGACGACGGCGCCGCGAGCGGTGTTGATGAGCACGGTGTCGGGGCGCATGGCGGCGAGCAGTTCACGGCCGACCAGGCCTCGGGTGGCGGGCAGCAAAGGCGCGTGGACGCTCACGGTGTCGCTGTCCGCGAAGAGCGCGTCGAGCGGCACGAGTTCCACGCCGAGCGCGGCGGCGTCGTCCGCCGACACGTACGGGTCGTGCAGCAGCACCCGCAGGTCGTAGGGGCGCAGCAGTTCGATGACGCGGCGTCCGATGAGCGAGGCGGAGAGGATGCCCACCGTGCGGCGGTAGTTGCCGGTGGCGCGTGAGGTGCGCAGCCAGTCCACCTCCGTGCGGGTGACGCGGAAGTCGCGGGCGCTCTCCAGGACGCGCTTGCCGGTGAGCAGGATCATCGCGACGGTGTACTCGGCGACGGGCAGCGCGTTGGCCGCGGCGGCGGACGACACCTCGATGCCGCGTTCCCAGCACGCCTCGGTGACATGGGCGCGGATGGAGCCCGCCGTGTGGACGACGGCGCGCAGCGCGGGGGCGCCCGCGAGCACGTCGGCGGTGAGCGGCGGGCAGCCCCAGCCGGTGACGAGGAGTTCGGTGCCGGCCAGTACGGCCTTCGCGCGGTCCGTGCCGAAGTCGTCGAGGACGGGCGGGGGTTCGAGCGCCACTGTCCGCGCGAGGGCGTCGAGGGCCGACGGCTCCAGGACGGCCTCGGCCGCCTTCCGCGACATGGCGAGAGCGGCCCGGGGCCGGTGGGACGGTGACATCTTCCTCCTCGTGGAACGGGCGGTGCGATGTGCTGTCGTGCTGTCGTGCTCGGGGAGCTCTCAGCGCGGGGCCGGTGCGGTGCTCTCGCGCACCACGAGCCGGGTCGGCACCAGGTCGGTGCCGGGGGTCGCCGGTGTCCGCTCGCGGATCTGCCGCAGCGCCTCCACCGCGCTCCTGCGCCCCACCTCCGTGAAGTCCTGGTGCACCGTGGTCAGCGGCGGCACGAAGTGGGCGGAGTCGGGGACGTCGTCGAAGCCGACCACGCTCACGTCGGCCGGGACGGACCTGCCCCGCTCGTGGAAGGCCCGCAGGACGCCGAGCGCCATCTGGTCGTTGGCGGCGAACACGGCGGTGCAGTCCGGGACTTCGGCGAGGGTGAGGCCCGCCGCGTAGCCCGAGTCGGCCGACCAGTCGCCGCTCAGCGGTTCGGGGACCCGGCGGCCGGCCTCCTCCAGGGTGGCGCGCCAGGTCCTGGCGCGGCGCTGGGCGGCGAACGACTCCTCCGGACCCGCCACGTGCCAGACGGTCTCGTGGCCGAGGTCGAGCAGGTGGCGGACGGCGAGCCGGGCGCCGCCGACCTGGTCGGTGTCGACCACGCGGTAGCGGTCGCCGGAGTCGGTGTCCACCACGACGACGGGCACGCCGGGCGGCAGCGTCACCGTGCCCGCGTCGAGCAGGTGCACCTCGATGAAGACGATGACGGCGTCGACGGCGAGCTCGCCCATCCTGGTGAAGGCGCCCAGCACGTTGTCCTGGGTCGGCACGTCGATGGGGATCATCGTGATGGCGTACCCCTCCGCCGCCGCGTGGGTGGAGATCGCGCCCACGGTCTGGCTGCGGCCCGTCGCGGAGAGGTTGAGGAGGATGACGCCGATGGTGTTGAACTGTCCGTAACGCAGGGCGCGGGCCGCGCTGTTGGGCCGGTAGCCGAGTTCGCGCATGGCCGCCAGGACCTGCTCGCGGGTGGCCGCGACCACGCCGGGGTGGCCGTTGGAGACCCGGGAGACCGTCTGGGAGGAGACGCCCGCCCGCTTCGCGACGTCGGCCATGGACACGCGCTGCTTGCGCCGTCCGCCGGGAATCCCCGAGCCGCCCCGCTGCGCGCCGCCGTGGCCGGGGAGGGGGCTCCCCTCTTCGTGCAGCCCCATCGCCTCTCCTCCTCCGCCCCGCGGGCACCGCGTGGAACTTTACGTGCGAGAAACCTTGACCCGCCGATGTGACGGGTGCCACCGTACGCGCTACCGAAGTTTACGTAAACATTCCGCCCGGCCGCTCGTGTCCACACCTCATGTTTACGTAACCACCCGCGTCTCCCCCGCACCGTGCACGCGTACGAAAGGGAACACCACCATGGCCATATCCCGGCGCCAGGCCCTGCTGATGGGCGCCGCCCTGTCGGTCTCGCTGACCGCGGGCGCCTGCGGCTCGTCCGACGAGGGCGGTTCGGGTGCCGAGCCGCTGTCCGACGCCGACCTGAAGGCCGCGCTGAAGGCCGGCGGCAGCCTCACCGTCTGGTCCTGGAACGAGCCGATGAAGCAGGTCGCCGAGGACTTCGTGGCCGAGCACCCCAAGGTGAAGGTCGACCTGGTCAACGCCGGTACGAACACCGACGAGTACACCGCCCTCCAGAACGCCGTGAAGGCCGGCAAGGGCGTCCCGGACATCGCCATGATCGAGTACTACGCGCTGCCGCAGTTCACCCTCGCCAAGTCCCTCGCGAACCTCTCCGAGTTGGGCGCCGACAAGCTGAAGAGCTCCTTCACGCCGGGCCCCTGGACCGCGGTGCGCGCCGGGACCGACGGGGTGTACGGGCTGCCGATGGACTCCGGCCCGATGGCCCTGTTCTACAACAAGGAAGTCTTCGACAAGCACAGGATCAAGGTGCCGGAGACCTGGGAGGAGTACTTCGCCGCGGCCGAGAAGCTGCACGCCGCGGACCCCAAGGCGTACATCACCAACGACACGGGCGACGCGGGCTTCACCACCAGCATGATCTGGCAGGCCGGCGGCAAGCCCTACCGTGTCGACGGCACCGACGTCGGTGTGGACTTCGCCGACGCGGGCAGCAAGAGGTTCGCCGCCTCCTGGCAGCGGCTCATCGACGACAAGCTCCTCGCGTCCGTCACGTCCTGGACCGACGAGTGGTACAAGGGCCTCGGCGACGGCACCATCGCCACCCTGGTCATCGGCGCGTGGATGCCGTCCAGCCTGCAGTCCGGGGTCAAGGCCGCGGCGGGCAAGTGGCGCGTGGCGCCCATGCCCCAGTGGGAGCGCGGAGCCGCCAAGTCCGCCGAGAACGGCGGCAGTTCGCTGGCCGTCATGCAGGCGAGCGATCAGAAGACGCTGGCGTACGCCTTCCTCAAGTACGCCACCGTCGGGGCGGGCGTGCAGACGCGCATCGACCAGGGCACGTTCCCCGCCACCACCGAGCACCTCGGCTCCCGGGCCTTCCGGAACAGGAAGGTCGCGTACTTCGGCGGCCAGCGGATCAACCAGGTCCTCGCCGAGTCCGCGGAACAGGTCGTACCCGGCTGGTCCTACCTGCCCTACCAGGTCTACGCGAACAGCGTCTTCAACGACACCGTCGGCAAGGCGTACGTCAGCGGCACCACCCTGCGGCAGGGCCTGGAGTCCTGGCAGGACGCGTCGGTCAAGTACGGCAAGGAACAGGGCTTCACCGTCAAGTAGCCCCACGCCCGGCCCAACCGAGGACACACCACACACCATGGCAACTCTGCACTCCGCGGCCGCGGGCCCGGCCCCCGCGCGCCCGGCCCCCGCGCGACCGACGCTCCCCGCACGGAAGACGCGGCGCTCCTGGACCGGCTGGGCGTTCATCGGCCCGTTCGCCCTCGTCTTCGCGCTCGTCTTCCTCGCCCCCATCGCGTACTCGGTGTATCTGAGCCTCTTCCAGGACAGGCTGATCGGCGGCACCTCCTTCGTGGGCCTGGACAACTACCAACGCGCCCTGCAGGACCGGGAGTTCTGGGAGGGGATCGGCCGGGTGGGGCTGTTCCTCGCCGTGCAGGTGCCGGTCATGCTGGGCCTCGCGCTGCTGGTGGCGCTCGCGCTGGACAGCGGCAGGCTGTACGGAAAGAGCTTCTTCCGGATCGCCATATTCCTGCCGTACGCGGTGCCCGCGGTGGTCGCCGCGCTCATGTGGGGCTTCCTCTACGGCACCCGGTTCGGCCTGGTCGGGGACCTGAACCACGCCCTGGACAGCACCCTGCCCGACCCGCTCTCGCCGGACCTCGTCCTCGCGTCCATCGGCAACATCGTCACGTGGGAGTTCGCGGGCTACAACATGCTCATCTTCTACTCCGCGCTGCGCGTGATCCCCCACTCCCTGTACGAGGCCGCGGAGATCGACGGGGCAGGTCAGCTCCGCGTCATCACCGCCATCAAACTGCCCGCCATCCGGGGCGCGTTGGCCATCGCCACGATCTTCTCGATCATCGGCAGCTTCCAGCTCTTCAACGAGCCGAGCATCCTGCAGAACCTGGCGCCGAACGCCATCACCACCTCGTACACCCCCAATCTCTACACGTACTCGCTGTCGTTCAACGGGCAGCAGCAGAACTACGCCGCGACCGTCGCCATCGTCATGGGCCTGATCACCATGGTGGTCGCCTACGTCGTCCAGCTGCGCGGCATGCGAAAGGCAGCGTGAACCATGACCAGCCCTGCCGGCCCCGCCCCCCGGCTGCGCGCCCGGCGGCGCCACAGCGTCGCCCGGCCCCGCCGCAGCGTGCTGCTGACCGCGCTCACCGGGCTCATGGTGGTGTACTCGCTGCTGCCGCTGGTGTGGCTGGTGATCAGCGCCACCAAGACGCAGAAGGGCCTGGCCTCGTCCTTCGGCCTCTGGTTCGGCGGCGACTTCGCGCTGTGGGACAACATCACCGAGACGTTCACCTACGACGACGGCGTCTTCACCCGCTGGCTCCTGAACACCCTGCTGTACGTGGTGGTCGGCGCGGGCGGCGCCACCGTCCTCGCGGTCCTCGGCGGGTACGCCCTCGCCAAGTTCGCCTTCCCCGGCAAGCGCGCGGTCTTCGCGGTCGTCATCGGCGCGGTCGCCGTGCCCGGCACCGCCCTCGCGATCCCCACCTTCCTGATGTTCAGCGAGATGGGCCTGACCAACACGCCCTGGGCGGTCATCGTCCCGTCCCTCATCTCGCCGTTCGGCCTCTATCTGATGTGGGTCTTCGCCACCGAGGCCATACCGACGGAGCTGATGGAGGCCGCCCGCGTGGACGGCGCGGGAGAGCTGCGCGTCTTCTGCCAGGTGTGCCTGCCGCAGCTGGCCCCCGGCATCGTGACGGTCCTGCTGTTCACGATGGTGCACACCTGGAACAACTACTTCCTGCCGCTCATCATGATCAAGGACCCGGACTGGTATCCGCTGCCCCTCGGCCTGAACGCCTGGAACGCGCAGGCGGCGACGGCCGGCGGCCATCCCGTCTTCCATCTGGTGATCACCGGTTCGCTCCTCACCATCCTGCCGCTCATCGCCGCGTTCCTGCTGCTCCAGAGGTACTGGCAGTCAGGCCTGGCCGCGGGCAGCGTCAAGGAATAGAACACCCCCGTAGCCGAAGGAAAGATCCCGCATGCCCGCACTGACCACGACGTCCGACGGCTTCCTCCTGGACGGCGAGCCGTTCCGGATCGTCTCCGGCGCGCTGCACTACTTCCGCGTGCACCCCGGCCAGTGGGCCGACCGGCTGCGCAAGGCGCGCCTCATGGGCCTCAACACGGTCGAGACGTACGTGCCGTGGAACCTCCACCAGCCCGACCCCGACGGTCCTGTCGTCCTCGACGGCCTCCTCGACCTGCCGGGCTATCTGCGGCTCGCCCAGGCCGAAGGCCTGCACGTCCTGCTGCGGCCAGGACCGTACATCTGCGCCGAGTGGGACGGCGGCGGGCTGCCCGCGTGGCTCACCGCGGACCCGGACGTCAGGCTCCGCAGCAGCGACCCCCGGTTCACGGACGCGTTCGACCGCTACCTCGACCTCCTCCTTCCCCCGCTCCTGCCGCACATGGCGGCGTCCGGCGGCCCCGTCGTCGCCGTACAGGTGGAGAACGAGTACGGGGCCTACGGCAACGACTCCGCGTACCTGAAACACCTGGAGCTGGCCCTGCGCTCGCGCGGCGTCGAGGAGCTGCTGTTCACCTGCGACCAGACCGACGCCGGGCACCTGGCGGCAGGCACCCTGCCCGGCACGCTCGCCACCGGCACCTTCGGCAGCCGCGTCGCCCCGTCCCTGGCGCGCCTCCGCGAGCACCAGCCCGAAGGACCGCTGATGTGCGCGGAGTTCTGGATCGGCTGGTTCGACCACTGGGGCGAGCCGCACCACGTGCGGGACGCGGCCGACGCCGCCGCCGACCTCGACGCGCTGCTCGCGGCGGGCGCCTCGGTCAACATCTACATGTTCCACGGCGGCACCAACTTCGCGTTCACCAACGGCGCCAACCACGACCACGCCTACTCCCCCATCGTCACCTCCTACGACTACGACGCCCCGCTCACCGAGTCCGGTGACCCCGGCCCCAAGTACCACGCCTTCCGGGAGGTCATCGCCCGCCACGCGCCGGTGCCGGACGAGCCCGTCCCGGGCCCGGTGCCCAAACTCCCGCCCTCCACGGTCGAGTTGACGCGCCGGGCGCCGCTCCTGCCGTACGCGCGCGCCCTGGCCGAGCCCGTACGGGCGGACCTCCCGGCGACGATGGAGGAACTCGGGCTGCGGGCCGGGTACGTGCTCTACCGCACCACCGTGCCCGAGGCGGGCGACGGGCTGCTGCGCTTCGCGGGCGGTGTCGGCGACCGGGCCCAGGTCTTCCTCGACGGCGCGCCCGTCGGCGTACTCGAACGCGAGCGCCACGAGGAGAGCCTGCCCGTCCGGGTGCCGCGCGCGGGTGCGGCCCTCGACGTGCTCGTGGAGAACATGGGCGGGGTCAACTACGGCCCCCGGATCGGCGCCCCGAAGGGCCTGCTCGGTCCTGTCGACCTCAACGGCACCGTGCTGCGCGGCTGGGACTGCCACCCCCTGCCCCTCGACGGCCTGGACGCGGTGCCCTTCACCCCCTCCGCGGCGACCAGCGACTCGGTGCCCGCCTTCCACCACGGCACCTTCGACGTCACCTCCCCGGCCGACACCTTCCTGTCGCTGCCGGGCTGGACCAAGGGCCAGGCCTGGGTCAACGGCTTCCACCTGGGCCGCTACTGGAACCGCGGGCCGCAGCGCACCCTGTACGTCCCCGCGCCCGTCCTGCGCCCCGGCCCCAACGACCTCGTCCTCCTGGAGCTGCAGGCCACCACCGGCACCCGGGCCCACCTCGTGGCGGCCCCCGACCTCGGCCCGGTGACCCCCTGAAGGGCACGGACCCCTGAGAGGAGACACGATGCTCAAACGCACCCTCATGCCCGTCTTCATGGCATGTGCATGTCTAGCCCTGCTCCTGAGCACCTCGACGACCGCCCACGCCGCGCCGGTCACCGTGACCAACGGGACGCAGTTCACCGACACCGCGGGGAACGGCGTCCACGCCCACGGCGGCGGCGTCATCAAGGTCGGCTCGCACTACTACTGGTTCGGCGAGAACCGGCACGCCGACAACACCTTCAAAGCGGTCTCCGTCTACCGCTCCGCCGACCTGAAGACCTGGGAGTTCAGAAGGAACGTCCTGACCCAGTCCAGCGCTCCGGAGCTCGGCGTCGCGAACATCGAGCGGCCGAAGGTGATCTACAACAAGGCCACCCGCAAGTTCGTCATGTGGATGCACAAGGAGAACGGCAAGGACTACCACGAGGCCCGCGCCGCCGTCGCGGTCTCCGACACCGTCGACGGCGACTACACCTGGAAGGGCAGCTTCCGGCCGCCGAGCGGCACGACGTCACGCGACCAGACGCTGTTCCAGGACGACGACGGCACGGCGTACCAGATCACGGCCACCGAGAACAACGCCGACCTGCACATCTACCGGCTCGACGCCGACTACACCGGCTACGACGAACTGGTGGCCGACCCGTGGCCGGGCCAGTGGCGTGAGGCGCCCGCGCTGTTCAAGCGGGACGGCGTCTACTTCATGCTGACCTCGGGGACCAGCGGCTGGAACCCCAACCAGCAGAAGTACGCCACGGCCGAGAGCCTCACCGGCCCGTGGAGCGGCATGAAGGACACCGGCAACGCCGACGGCCACGGCTCCCAGACCACCTTCGTGCTGCCGGTGCAGGGCCCGTCGGCCACCTCGTACCTCTACATGGGTGACCGCTGGGGCAACTCCATGGGCGGCACGGTCAACGACTCGCAGTACGTGTGGCTGCCGCTGGACTTCCCGACCAGGACCACCATGAGTCTGCCGTGGTACCCGCGGATCTCCGTCGACACGGCCGCCGGGACCGTCGACGGCGTGGGCGGCGGCCCCCACTACACCTTCGCCGCCCGGCACAGCGGCAAGTGCGTCGAGGTCGCCGAGGACTCCTCCGACGACGGCGCGAGGGTCGTGCAGCGCGGCTGCGACGGCGGACTCAACCAGCAGTGGCGGTTCGAGGACGCGGGCGGTGGGTACGTCCGGGTCCTCGCCCAGCACAGCGGCAAGTGCCTGGACGTGGCCGACGAGTCCACCGCCGACGGCGCCGCCGTGCACCAGTACCGCTGCTCTTCCGGCGCCCACCAGCAGTGGCGGTTCGAGGACCGGGGCGACTCCACCCACCGCCTGGTGGCCCGGCACAGCGGCAAGTGCCTGGACGTCGCCGACGAGTCGACCGCGGACGGCGCACGGCTCATCCAGTGGTCGTGCGGCACCGGCGACCACCAGCGGTTCGAGCGCCGCGCGGCCTGACGTCCCGTAATGCCCCTCTCCGCAAGAAATCCGGCGTCGTCTCAGAAGGGAACGCAATGGCACACCGCACACGGCGTACGCGGCTGCTCACGGCCCTCGGCACCACGGCCCTGGTCACCACGACCGCTCTCGGCGCGGCCCCGCCCCTGCCCTCCGCCGCGACGGAGGACGGCACCGCCGCGTCCGTCACCGTCCGGCCCGACCCCGGCCTGGCCCAGGAGGAGTTCGAGGGCTGGGGCACCAGCCTGGTCTGGTTCGCCAACGCCACCGGCGGCTACCCGGCCGAGGTCCGCGAGAAGCTCGCCGACCTCGTCTTCGGCGACCGCGGCCTCGCGCTCAACATCGCCCGCTACAACATCGGCGGCGGCAACGCACCCGACGTCAAGGACTACCTCCGCCCCGGGGGAGCCGTCCAGGGCTGGTGGAAGGCGCCGGCGGGCACCACCCGCGAGGACACCGACTGGTGGGACGCGGACGATCCGCGCGACTGGAACCGCCGCGCCGACCGGACACAGCGGTGGTGGGTCGACCGCGTCAAGGGCGAGATCGACCATTGGGAGACGTTCAGCAACTCGCCGCCCTGGTTCATGACGAAGAGCGGTTACGTCTCCGGTGGCTTCGACGCCACCGAGGACCAGCTCAAGACCGAGTCCGTCGACGACTTCGCCGCCTACCTCACGGGCGCGACCGAACGCCTGGAGAAGGCGCACGGGATCGAGGTCGACACGATCGACCCCTTCAACGAGCCCAACACCAATTACTGGAGCACCCGTCTCGGCCCCGACGGCCGGCCCGTCGGCGGGCGGCAGGAGGGAGCGCACATGGGCCCCGAACTCCAGCAGAAGGTGATCCGCGCGCTCGCCCCCGCACTGGCGAAGTCCCGCACGGACGCGAAGATATCGGCGATGGACGAGACCAACCCCACCCTGTTCGCGCGCAACTGGAACGCCTATCCCGCCGAGGTCCGCGACCTCGTCGCCCAGCTCAACGTGCACACGTACGGCACGCAGGACCGCACCGTCGTACGGGACTTGGCCAAGGCCGCGAAGAAGCCGCTGTGGATGAGCGAGGTCGAAGGGGAGTGGGATCCGGACGGGCAGGACTTCACCGACATGAGGTCCGGCCTCGGCCTCGCCCAGCACATGGTCGACGACCTGCGTGAACTGGAGCCGTCGGCCTGGGTGTTCTGGCAGCCCGTCGAGGACTACAACAACATGAAGCCCGGCGGCGAGAGCGCGAAGGGCGGCAACTGGGGAAGCATCCAGCTCCCCTTCGACTGCACCGCCAAGGACACCCTGAAGACCTGCCCGATCAGGACCAACAGCAAGTTCGACACCGCCCGCAACTTCACCCACACCATCCGGCCGGGCGACCGCCTCGTGACGGTGGACGACACCTCCAGCGCCGCCGCGGTGAGCGCGGACCGGAAGGGCGCCACCGTCGTCCACGTCAACTCCACCGGGCAGGAGCGGGCGGTGACGGTGGACCTTTCCAAGTTCGACCACGTGTCGCAGGACGCCACGATGACCCCGATCGTCACCAGCGCGGGCGGAGCTCTCCAGGAGCGGGACCCCGTACCGGTGGTGGACGGGCGCGCCACGTTCACCGTGCCGGCCGAGTCCGTCACCGGCTTCGTCGTCGACGGCGCCTCCTGACGGACGTCACTCCCCCGGTCCGTGCTTGTCCGGTTCCGGTGGCTCGGCGACGGGCGGCCGGGCCGGACAATGAGGGGCGGGGGTGATGGTGGTGCCGCGCGGTGAGCGTCCGCTGGACGACGACGGTGGCCTGCTGACCGAGTTCGCCGCCGACCTGCGGCGGCTGCGGGAGAAGGCGGGCAGCCCGCCGTACCGCCGCCTCGCCCGCGACGCCCACTACTCCTCGACGACGCTGGCCGACGCGGCGGGCGGCCGCAGGCTGCCCAGCCTGCCGGTCACGCTGGCCTATGTGCGGGCCTGCGGCGGGGACGTGGCCGCGTGGGAGGACCGGTGGCGCGCGCTCGCTGCCCGGCTCGCGGCCGCGGACCGCGCGGACGAGGCGCCCGGCGCCGGGGACCGCGACCGGCGCGGCCCCTATGTCGGGCTCGCCGCGTTCCAGCCGGAGGACGCCGCCTGGTTCTTCGGGCGGGAGCAGCTCACCGACGACCTGGTCGGACGGGTGCGCTCCCGGCGCTTCCTGGCCGTGTTCGGCGCCTCCGGGTCGGGGAAGTCGTCGCTGCTGCGGGCCGGGCTGCTGCCCCGCGTCGAGGCCGGGCCGGGGCCCGGGTGGGTCACCGTCCTGTTCGCGCCCGGCGCGCACCCGCTGGAGGAGTGCGCCGCGCGGCTCGCCGCCGCCACGGACGGCTCGGCGACCGCCCTGCGCAGGGACCTCACGACGGACCCGCGAGCCCTGCACCTGACCGTCCTGAAGACCTTGGCCGACCGCGCCACGGACGCCGAACTCCTCCTGGTGGTCGACCAGTTCGAGGAGGTCTTCACGCTCTGCTCCGACGCCCGGGAGCGTACGCGGTTCATCACCGCGCTGCTCACGGCGGTCCGGGCGCCCAACAGCCGCACCCGCGTCGTGCTGGGCGTACGGGCCGACTTCTACGCACGCTGCGCGCGCCACCCCGACCTCGTCGAGGCGTTGCGCGACGCCCAGCTGCTGGTGGGGCCGATGACCACCGACGAGCTGCGCCGCGCCATCAGCCGGCCCGCCGCGCGGGCGGACTGCACCGTCGAGGGGGCGCTCCTCGCCCGCGTGATCGCCGACGCCACCGGCCGCGCCACGGTCCTGCCGCTCGTCTCCCACGCGTTGCGCGAGACCTGGCGCCGCCGCCGCGGCTCCACGCTCTCCCTGTCCGCGTACGAGGCCGCCGGCGGCATCCGGCACGCCCTGGCCCAGACCGCGGAGGCGGTCCACGCAGGACTCGACCGCGGTCAGCGGCGGCTGGCCCGGACCCTCCTGCTGCGCCTCGTCGCGATCGGCGAGGGCACCGACGCCACCAGGCGCCGCCTCGCCCGCGCCGACCTGGACTCCCTCGGCACCGACCCCGCCGACGTGCAGACGGTCCTCGACGCGCTGGCCGGGGCCCGCCTCATCACCCTGGACACGGAGACGGTCGAGCTCACGCACGAGGCCCTGCTGGAGGCCTGGCCGCGGCTGCGGCGGTGGATCGACGAGGACCGGGCGGAGCTGCTGCTGCGCCAGCGGCTGAGCGACGCGGCGACCGCCTGGGAACGGGAGCACCGCGATCCGGGGGCGCTGTACCGCGGCACACGGCTCGACGCGGCCGAGGACTCCTTCGCCGCTCCCGACAGCGGACTGACCGCACTGGAACGCGACTTCCTCACGGCGAGCGGCGCGGCACGCGACCGGGAGCGGCTGGCCGCGGCCCGCACCACGCGGCGGCTGCGCCGGCTCACCTTCGCCCTGTCCGTCCTGCTGCTGCTCGCGCTCCTCTCCGGCCTGCTCGCCTGGGACCAGTACCGGACCAGTGAGGGCCACCGGCGCGAGGCCGTCGCCCAGCAGCGCAGCGCCCTGTCCCGGCAGCTCGCGGCGCAGTCGGCGGCGCTCCTCTCCGAGGAGTCCGACCTCGCCTCTCTCCTCGCGGTCTACGCCTATCGGGTCGACCCCACCGCGGAGGCGACCTCCGGCCTCTTCGCCGCGGCCTCGCTCCCGCTCCAGCAGCGCATGGCCGGACACCGGGGCGATGTGCGGGCGGTGGCGTTCAGCGCCGACGGGCGGACCGTGGCGAGTGGAGGCCGGGACGGCACCGTACGCCTGTGGAACACGGTGACGGGCGAGTCGTCGAAGGTGCTGAGGGGGTATCAGGGCCCGGTGTCCTCCGTGGCGTTCAGCCCGGACGGGCACACCGTCGCCGGCGGGGGCGACGACGGGACCGTACGGCTGTGGAACACCGCCACCGGGGCGTCGCGCGCCGTGGACACCGGGAGGCGTGGGGATGTGGGGGCGGTGGCGTTCAGTCCGGACGGCCGCACGGTGGCGGGCGGCGTGCAGGACGGCAGCGTACGCCTGTGGGCGGTGACCACCGGCAAGGAGCGGCGCGCGACGGACGGCCCCGGATCGGTGACGAGGCATCAGGGTGCGGTGTCCGCCCTGGCGTTCAGCCCGGACGGGCGGACGGTGGCCAGCGGCGGTCGGGACGGGACCGTACGGCTGCGGAACACGAGGACCGGCGGGACGCGCGTCACGGAGTCCGGAGGGCACAGCGCCGTGGAGTCGGTGGCGTTCAGCCCCGACGGCCGTACGGTGACCGGCGGCGCCCGCGACGGCACGGTACGGGTGTGGTCGGTGGCCACCGGCGAGGAGCGCGGCGCCCTCGCCGAACGCCGCAGGGACGCCGAGTCGGTGGCGTTCAGCCCCGACCGGCGCACGGTCCTGAGCGGCGGGCACGACGGCACCGTACGGCTGTGGGACGCGGCGACCGGGGCGCTGCGCGCCGTGCTGGCCGGGCACAGGGGGACGGTGTCCGCCGCGGCGTTCAGCCCGGACGGCGGCACGGTGGTCAGCGGGGGCCGGGACGGCACGGTACGGCTGTGGGCGGTGGCCACCGGCAAGGAGCGCATCGCGGTGCCGGGCCGGCAGGGGCCTGTCGGGTCGGTGGCGTTCAGCCCGGACGGCCGCACGGTGGCCGGTGGCGCCCGCGACGGGACCGTACGGCTGTGGGACGCGGCCAACGGCAGGGCGCGGCAAGTGCTGAGAGGGCATCGGGGGCCGGTGCGGTCGGTGGCGTTCGGTCCCGACGGACACACCGTCGCCAGTGGGGGCGACGACGGGAACGTACGGCTGTGGGACGCGGCGACCGGTGAGGCGCGGGGCATTCTGACGGGACATCAGGGACCCGTGCGGTCGGTGGCGTTCAGCCCGGACGGGCGCACCGTCGCCGGTGGCGGTGGCGGTGGCGGTGGCAGTGACGGCGGGGCCGTACGCCTGTGGAACGCGGTGACCGGGGCACCCCGTGGTGTGTCGGAGGGGCAGCAGGGCACCGTGTGGTCGGTGGCGTTCGGGGCCGACGGGCACACCGTCGCCGTCGGCGGCGACGAAGGGGCCCTGCGGCTGTGGGACGCCGCCACCGGGGAGACCCGCTCGGTCCGCACCGGCACCACGTCACCGATACGCACGGTGGCGTTCAGCCCGGACGGACGCACCGTCGCCGGCGGCGAGGACGGCACGGTACGGCTGTGGGACACGGCCACGGGTACGGCCCGCGCCACGCTGACGGGGAAGCTCCGCGGCGCGCGGTCGGTGGCGTTCAGCCCGGACGGGCGGACGGTGGCCGGCGGCGGCCGGGACGGCACGGTGCGGCTGTGGGACGCGGCCACCGGACTGCAGAACACCGTGCTGGCCGGGCACGAGGGCACGGTCTGGTCCGTGACGTTCAGCCCCGACGGACACACCGTCGCCAGCGGCGGCGAGGACGGCACACTGCGCCTGTGGGGCGTGCTCCGCAACGCCGACGAGGCGCTCGACAGGATCTGCCGCTCGCTCCGCAGGGACCTGACCCGGCAGGAACGCGCCCGCTACCTCGACGCCCCGGGCGGCGAGTGGCCCCGCAGGGCGTGCGTGCGCTGACGCGACCGCCGCCACCTGGGCGACCGCACTGTCCGGGACCCTTTGTCCGGGGCTTGTTGTCCGGTGTCTGCCGGCCGACCCCGGACAACCCCGTACCGGTAGAAGCATGGCCATGACGTCTCTCACGACGACCGCGACCGGCACGACCCGCCCCTCCCCGGGCTCGTCGACACGGCACCGGCTGCTGTTCTGGCGCTCCCCCGCCGATCAGCCCCGGTGGGCGAGGCCCGCGCTCCTGGGCATCGCCGCGCTCGCCGCGCTGCTCTACACGTGGAACATCGCGAACAGCGGCTTCGCCCCCTACTACTCGGTGGCCGCGCGCAGCATGTCGGTGAGCTGGGAGGCGTTCCTGTTCACCAGCCTCGATCCGTCCGCCACGCTCACCCTGGACAAGATCGGCGGCTTCCTGTGGCCGCAGGCGCTCTCGGCGCGGATCTTCGGCTTCCACGACTGGGCGCTGACACTGCCCCAGTGCGTCATGGGAGTGATCTCCGTCCTGGTGATGTACCGGCTGGTGCGCCGCTGGCAGGGGCCCGCCGCCGGGCTGCTCGCCGCGGGGCTGCTCACGGTGACGCCCGTGCTGGCCTCCATGTTCGGCCACGCGATGCTCGACGGCTCGCTCACCCTGTGCCTCGTGCTCGCCGCCGACCAGTACCAGAAGGCGGTGGGCACCGCCCGGCTGCGGTCGCTGCTGCTGAGCGCCCTGTGGGTCGGGCTCGGCTTCCAGGCGAAGATGATGGAGGCCTGGATCATCGTGCCCGCGCTCTTCGTCGGCTATCTCGTGGCGGCGCCGGTCCGGCTGCGGCGCAGGATCGGCCAGCTGGCGGTGGCGGGCGTCGTGATGTTCTCGGTGTCGCTGTCCTGGGTGGCCCTGATGACCTTCACACCGGAGGACGACCGACCGTACGCGGACGGCTCCACCGACAACAGCGCCGCCGCGATGGTCTTCGGCTACAACGGCTTCAACCGGCTGCACGCGGGGCTGGTCGACGGTGCGGCGCCCGTCAGCAGCAACGGGCTCTGGGGCAGCGGCGGGAAGCAGGGCAAGCCCGCCGCGACCGACAGCGGGCGGGGGCCGTCCGGCGGGCCCTCCGAGGGGCGCACGGCCGGGCCGTCGGGACATCCCTCGGCCGGAACGCCCGGCGGGCCGTCCAAGGGGACTTCCGACGGGCCGTCGGGCACGCCGTCGAACGGAGCCACCGGCTCGCCGCCCCGGGACGGCGGCCGGGCCGGGCAGGCAGGCGCCACGCCGGCCGGCGCCCAGGCCGGCCCGGGGGCACCGTCGAAGACGTCCCTCTGGCTCAAGCTTCTCCGCAGCCCCCGTCTGACACCCCAGATCGGCTGGCTGTACCCGCTCGCGCTGATCTCCCTGGCGATCGGGCTGGCCCGGCACCGCAAGGCCGCCCGCACCCATCAGGGCCGCGCCGGACATCTGATGTGGGGCACCTGGCTCCTCACGGCGGCCGCGGTGCTCAGCGCACTCGGCAACCTTCCCCACACCGCCTACGTGGCCGTCCTCGCGCCTCCGCTCGTCGCCCTGTCCGCCGCCGGTACGGTCGCGCTGTGGCGCGCCCACCGTGCCGCGGCCGGGGGGCCGCGCGCCTGGGTCCTGCCCGCCGTGATCGTGGTCGAGGCCGCCTGGACGGTCCATCTGGCCTCCGGACACACGGACTTCGTCCCCTGGCTCGTGCCGCTGGTCGTGGTGGCCGCGCTCGGCGCCGTCCTCGCCCTCGGCCCGCTGCGGGGGACCAGTCGCGGGACCGCGCTCGCCGGACTGCTCGCCGGCTGCGTCGCGATGTTCGCCGCGCCGACGGCATGGTCGCTGTCCGTGCTGAACGAGCGGTACGGAGGGACGGCGGTCGACGCCCACGCCGGACCGGCCAAGGACATCCGCATCGCGACGGGGACACGCACCGTACGCGCCGCCGACGTCAGCGTCCGCACCACGCCGACGCCCACCCAGAGCAGGCTGCTCGGCTACGTCCAGGAACGCGACGGCGGCACGGCGTACGCCCTGTCCACCGAGACCTGGGAAGCCTCGGCCCCCTACATCTACGCCGAAGGCGCGTCCGTGCTGCCGCTCGCCGGGCTGCACGACGACTCCGTCACGCTCTCCCGATACCGGGAGCTCGTCGCCGCCGGCGACCTCCGCTTCGCCCTGGTCAGCGACCGAGGTGTGCAGACCTCGGAGATCAGCGCCTGGGTCGTGTCGGCGTGCGCCGAGGTCGACCCGCGGGCGTACGGCGGGAGCGGGGGCGACGGCACCCGGGACGCAGGCCCCTTGGACGAAGCCGGCCCGACGGCGCCCGAGCAGACCCTGTACCGCTGCGCACCGTCCGACGCCACGAGCTCCTGACCGGACGGGGCGCACCACGACCACGCGGCGTGCCGGCCACGGCACGCCCCATCGGGAACGGGGGAGGAGCGGTGGCCGCCCCGGCGTGACCCGCCGGTGCGGTCACCGCACCCCGTGTATTCGGCCCCTCATCCGTTCGATATTGCCGTCCGCCGTGGACTTCTCGTGGCCGGATCCCCGTGACGGAGCGGGAGCGACCCGCTCTGAACAGGACGCCGCCGGGGCCGGGCGGGGGCGGCCCCGCGGACGGGGCGGAGAATGGCAGGAAACGTCTTGCACCGCCCGGCACCTGCCCCCGGTCCTGCGTTTCTGCCTATCTGCCGTGCACATGCCGACGGCATGGTGTCCGAAAAGGGTGGAGCGGGCGTGAAGTTCCCGATGCCTCCGGTTACGCGTGGGACCACAGTTGATTGACAAACCATCAGATGGTCCGCGCTCCCTTTCGGACAGACCCCGGACTTTCGATTTCTCGTTGAATCCGGACCGCCTACGGTTGTTGCCGTGGGGGCAGGCACTGACCATGCCGGAGAGATGGCCGCTGCGCAGACGTATTCGAGGGGGAATCCGTGCGGCCGACGCCGAACGCGCGCCGCAGGAAAGGAGTTACCGTCCGGTTTGACCAGCCGGTCGGTAAGCCTGCGCTCTGCCGCTCGATGAAAACCTGCCCCCTGTCCGGCCGGCGCGTGCCGGAACGTCCATGTCGGGTTACACGGGGGCTTTCCAAGGGGGGACCCTAGTGACGGAATTTCTATCGAGCGATCCCGAAGCGGAACGGAGGGGCTCACTGTCGGACCGGAGCGGCCTGTTGCTGGAAGCCTTTGATCCACAGCAGTTCCGGGAGCATTCGGAGACCGCGCTCGCGAAGCTGGAGAAACATCTGTCGGACCTGTCGATCAGGGGCCTCGAACTGATCGAGCCCGCGACGCTGTCCCAGGCCGCGAGAGCTCTCATGACGACCGAGCACGAGAAGATCACCGCCTTCGACGAGGAGCGTCTCGCGGGGATCATCGACCTGTACATCCGCACGGGCATCCAGGTGCACTCCCCCGGCTACATGGGGCGGCAGTTCTCCGGTGTCGTACCGCTCGCCGGCGTCATCGACTTCGTGAGCTCCGTGGTCAACCAGCCTGCCTCGTTCTACGAGGCGGGCCAGCTGCCCAGCGCCGTGGAGCGGATCATGGCCGACGAGCTGAACCGCTTCATCGGGTGGGACCCGGACGACTTCACCATGATCACGACGTCGGGCGGCTCCCTGGCCAACCTGACGGCGCTGCTCGCGGCCAGGAACGAGAAACTGCCCGGTTACTGGTCACAGGGGGGTTCCGCGGTGCGCGGGCAGCCCAGGCCGGCCATCGCGGTGGGCGCCGACGTCCACTACAGCGTGGCGCGGGCGGCCGGTGTGCTCGGCATCGGCGACGCCCAGCTCGTCCGCCTGCCGCTCAACCGGCAGCAGCAGATCTGCCCGAGCGAGGTGCGCGCCACCCTGGAGGCGGCCGAGCGGCAGAACCTCAAGGTGTTCTGCATCGTCGCCTCGGCGGGGAGCACGTCGGTGGGCGCCTTCGACCCGATCGACGAACTCGCCGAAGTGGCCCGCGAGAAGGACCTGTGGCTGCACGTCGACGGCGCGCACGGCGCGAGCCTGCTCGTCTCGGACACCCTCCGCGACCGGCTCCGCGGGATCGAGAAGGCCGATTCCCTGACCTGGGACGCGCACAAGATGATGTTCGTGCCCTCCCCCTGCACGATGCTCTTCTACCGGAACAAGGAGCGCGCGCTCTCGGCATTCCGGCAGAAGGCCAGCTATGTGTTCGAGGAGGAGCAGGACATCTACACCGCGTTCGACAGCGGGGGAAAGAACTTCGAGTGCACGAAGCGCCCGATGATCATGACGCTGTGGGCGCTGTGGGCCATTTACGGACGGGCTCTGTTCGCGGAGAAAATCGAGTACCTCTGCCAGTTGACACGGGAGGCCCATGACGCCGTGCGGGCCGATCCCGACTTCGAGACCCTGCACCGCCCGGAAGCGAACATTCTCTGCTTCCGCTACCATCCGCCCGGCCTCGACAAGAAGGACGTGCACCGCCTGCAGATCGCCATCAGGAACCGCGTCAAATTCGAGGGGAACTTCTTCATCTCGAAGGTGAACGTGGACGGAGTGGCCGCCCTGCGCGTGGTCATGATGAACCACCGGATAACCGGCGAGCACTTCCGCATGCTGCTCTCCGAAATCAGGAGGACGGCCCAGGACCTCCTGACCGGATCAGAAACAGGAGCGCAAGACACAGCAAACGGAACAGAAAAAGGAACAGGTAAAGCGTAGAGGGGACGGATGTTGAGTACATCTCACGCTCCACAGGCAACGCATGTCCCACCGCCCGCACCGGCTCCCGGCGGCGCCCGCGAACTGGCCAACTGGCTCATCCCCGACTGGGAGCTGCAACCGGAATCCGTCGAGGCCGTCACCGTGCTCCCCTCCTTCGCGAGCAAGATGCGCGAGTGCGAGCGGGTCTGCCAGACGCTGTACAGCGAGATCCCGCACGAGATCCAGGACGCGGTCGTGCTGCGCCGGCTCCAGCAGATGGTGAACACCGTGCTGCTCAATCCGCTGTGGCGGGAGCGGCTGCGGGGCGCCGGCATCACGCACGCCCCGGAGACCTACGAGGAGTGGCAGCGCATACCGCTGTCGGACAAGGACGTCCAGCGCGACTTCTTCATGGACACGCGGCCGGGCATGGTGGTGCCGCTCAGCCGCGGCGAGTTCGAGATCGTCGCCAGCGGCGGCACCAGCGGCGGCAAGCCGCTCGAAGTCGTCTACGCCTTGAGCGAGTTGAAGGACACGTACGAGATCGCGGGCCGCTTCATGGGGGCCTATCAGCTCGCCCGGCACCTCGCGGGCACCGATCCCAAGTGGCTCTTCACCACGCTGGCGGACTACCAGATGTGGAGCAGCGGCACCATGGTCGGCGGCGTGCTCCAGCACGTGCCGGGCGTCAACTACGTGGGCGCGGGACCCGTCACCGCCCCCGTCCTTGAGCACATGTTCTCCTACCGGGGCCCGAAGGCCCTGATGGGCATCTCCGCGGGCATCGCGATCCTCGCGGAACTCGGCGCGGGCATGCGCCAGGAGTACCGCGACAGCTTCCGCGTCGCTCTGTACGGCAGCGGGGTGCTGCCGCAGCGCAAGCGGGTGGAGCTGCAGGCGCTGTATCCGAACCTCGCGATCCTCAGCTACTTCGCCGCCACCCAGGCGGAGACCATCGGCCTGCAGCTCGACGCGGCGTCGCCCTGGCTGTCCGCGGTGCCTGGTCTGCACTTCATCGAGATCGTCGACGCGGAGGGCCGCCAGGTCCCCGAGGGCGAGGAGGGCGAGCTCGTCGTCACCCGCCTGCACGCGCACGAGACGCCGCTGCTGCGGCTGAAGCTCGGCGACCGGATGATCCAGCGGCCCCGCACGGACGGACCGGGCCTGAAGACACGGCAGTTCGAGTTCGCGGGGCGCACCGGGGACATACTGCACCTCAACGACAGCCAGTACTCGGCGGCGCGGGCCTACGCCGCACTGCGCGACGAGCTGAAGGCGGCCGATGTGGTGGACCTGGACGCGGTGGCGCACGACGTCCAGTTCGTCAACCACCGGGAGGGCAGGACGATCACGCTCTACGCGGCGGTCGACGACGTGCTCGGCATGACCTACCGCGCCGACACGATGCTCGGCCCCTACGGCCTCCAGCAGGTCTTCGTGAACGCGCTGCCGCGCGCCCTGTCGCTGTTCAACCACGGCGAGGCGAACGCCGCGTCGATCGAGAGGACCGGATACACCCTCCAGCTCAAGTTCGTGCCCAGGCTGTCCGCCGAGATCGAGCGGACCGCCGTCGGAAAGGTCCCGCTGGTCCGGGACCGCGGCTAGGCACCCGAGAACAGGGAGTGGAATGAACAGGAGCGGAATGAAGTCGCAGGTGAACATCATCGCCGTCGTCGACGTCATCGGAGCGCTGTCGATCAAGTCGCTGTACGACGGCAACCTCTGCATGGTGGACGACAGCCCGTTCGACAGTACCCACCAGGGCACGCCGAATCTCGTCACCGTCGTCAAGCCCGGCCAGGTCGTGTCCTGGACCGCGCTCGCCGTCGACCTGCAGACCCCGGTCGAGATCAAGAGCATCTCGTTCACGCCCGCGGAGGGGCAGCAAGGGCACGAGGGGCAGCAGGGACAGCAGAGTCGGCTGCAACAGCCCGGACAGCAGGGACCCGGCACGCACAGCGGCCCCGCCACCGTCAGCGCCCCGCCGAGCGCCCCCGGCATGGGTACAGCGGTCCCGGGGCCAGGCCCCACGGACGCCACAGGTGCAGGCGCAGGCGCACAAGCCCACCAGCCCAACCAGCCCAACCAGCCCAACCAGAGCTACCAGTCCCACCAGCCCCACTCCTCGCAGGAGTCCGACGGCGACAAGCTCGACCTCGACGTGTGGACCGGAGTGGTGCCGCACTGGATGACACCGGGCGTTCCCTACCAGTACCGCCTCGAACTCCAGATGTACGAGGGCGACAACAGCGTCATGACCATCGATTCACCCGCGTTGATGTGTCAGTAGCGGTCGGCACGACGACGGCAAAGCCGGGAACGACGACGAAGGCGGAATCATGCCCCAACAGTTGGCGATCATCGTGCTCGTGGACGTCGGCAACGCGCTGGCCACCAGCACGCTCGAAGGCAACACCTATCTGTTCGACAACATGAAGCTGCACGGCTCCGAGAACCAGGGGACCGGCGAGCTGGTGACCGCGATCCACGGCTCCTACTGGCGGGACGGCTCGCAGGCCAGCGAGCAGGTCCTGAACTGGCTGCCGTACAGCCTCGGTTCCATCCCGCCGACCGTCCCGCGCGGTTACGAGACCGAGCGGGCGCGGCAGACCGACGAGCAGGCGCTGGCCGAACTGCAGGAGCTCGCCGCCAAGTCGACGGTGCCGGGCGCCGACGCCGCCGCGGAGCTCAACCGCATCCGGCGGAGCGTGGGCACCCGGGTCAAGACCACCCGGCGCACCCGCGGCCGGCTGTCCGGGCAGAAGATCGTGGACGTCATGGGCCAGGTCGTGACCGAGGACGCCACGGCGGCGGCCAGCCCGCCGGCCCCGGTGATCACCGACATCTACGGCGAGGCCGTGGACGCGAAGATCATGTACCCGGCGGAGTACGGCTCCCCGGACATGGTGACCGACGGCTGGTACTGGTCGGCGTCGGTCGACACGTCCCGCCCGGGGACGTACTCGTACACGATGCGCATCCAGCTGCACAGGCTGTCGCAGGCCAACGGCGAACTCCGGTGGGAACCCGTGAACCTGACGTGCGCGTCGGCCCTGAAGATCACTTCCGAGCCGCGGCGCAACGCCTTCACCAAGGCGGGCCTGGGCCAGCTCCCCATCCCGCCCTCGCGCCCGGCCCGCGGCGCCTGACCCCCACCGGACGAGGAGGACCTGATGACGACCAAATCGAAGCCGCGGGAGACCGCGGTGAAGCGGCCGATCTCCATCACCGCCGTCGTGGACTGCGTGGGCGCCCTGGCGGCCGGCAACATGGACGGCCACCTGTACATGTACGACACGAACCGGGCCGGCGGATCCACCGGGTTCGGCACGGAGCAGCTGCTGACCAAGGTCAAGCGCGGCGACCAACTGCTCTGGAACTGCCTGGCGTTGGAGTGCGAGGCGTACGTGTCGATCGAGGACATCGTGATCGACCGTGAGATCTGCGAGCCGGTGCGGAAGGTGTACCCCGGCACCGACGTGTCGTACTGGATCGCCACGGTGAAGAAGGCGGACCCGGGGACGTTCACGTACCAGATCAAGTTCAAGCTGGGCACGAGGGACGAGCCGATCACCACCACCCTGTCGTCGTCCCTCGTCGGCTAGGGGCCAGTCATGACGGCGTACGCGAAGGAGGAACGGGTGAGCACCACTACGCGCGGTGGCGTGGAGAAGCAGAACCCCGGCCAGCTGAACTCGGTCCAGCTCAACATCGTGACGCTCATCAACATGGAGCGGGCGACGGCGACGGGTTCGCTGAGCGACTCGATGTACATGATGGACAACAGCATCGGCGGCAAGGGGCAGGGCACCTCGTCGCTGGAGACGGTGTGCAAGCAGGGGCAGGTGATCAACTGGATCGTCCGCCCGATCGACATGGAGAAGCGCCTGGACGGCACCTGGCCGCCCATGCCGAAGATCAACAACATCGTGTTCCTCGACACCGAGCTGGGTGACGAGGAGGACGTGGCGGAGCGCCGGATCTTCAACGAGCTGAAGATCTACGGGATGCCGGACCGCATGCGGGACAAGTTCACGCCGGTCTACTACTACTGGGCCGGCACGGTCATGAGCACCGCGAAGCCCGGCCTGTACCGGTACCGGCTCGTGATGGAGCTGGAGCAGGAGAACAAGAAGGAGAGGCTGTACCTGAACACGGCCATCCATCCGTCGATCCGGGTGATCCCCGTCTAGACGGCGCGTCGGGCGCGAGCAGCGACACCACCGCAGCCACTATGCACGGGGTGTATACGCCCTGTGTATAGTGCTTGCATGCCTGCCGTGAACACACCTTCCGCCTTCAAGACGACGCGCTCGGCCAAGAGGTTGCGTCGCACCGCCCCCGTCCTCGCGGCGGGGGCGGCTCTCGCCCTCGCGCTGACCGGGTGCACCAAGCTCGACACCACGTCGCCCAGCTCCGTGCGCAACGGCGCGGCGGACGCGAAGGCCGCGGAGCAGGGGAAGTTCGGCACCGTCGACTGCCGCAGGGCCAAGTGCGTGGCGCTGACCTTCGACGCGGGCCCCAGCGAGAACACGCCCAGGCTGCTGAGCATTCTCAAGAGGGAGAAGGTCCCCGCCACCTTCTTCACGCTCGGCAAGAACCACATAGAGAAGTACCCCGAGCTGGTGAAGCAGATGGACGCCGAGGGGCACGAGGTGGCCAGCCACACCTGGTCGCACAAGATCCTCACGAAGATCAGCCCGAAGGAGGCGCGCCGCGAGCTGGAGCGCCCCAACGACGCGATCGAGAAGCTCATCGGCAAGAAGCCGACGCTGATGCGCCCGCCGCAGGGCCGCACCAACGACGACGTCAACAAGATCTCCAAGGAGCTCGGCCTCTCGGAGGTCCTGTGGACCGTCACCGCGAAGGACTACACGACCAATGACTCCAAGCTGATCCAGAAGCGCGTCGTCGACCAGACGAAGCGGGACGGCATCATCCTGCTGCACGACATCTACAAGGGCACGGTCCCGGCCGTCCCCGGTGTCATCACCGAGCTCAAGAAGCGCGGATACGTCTTCGTGACGGTGTCCCAGCTCCTCGCGCCGGGCAAGGCCGAGCCGGGCAAGATCTACCGCTAGGGCGTGTCTTTCGGAACACGTGGCACGCTCGGGGCGTGGCCATCTTCCAGATCACCCGAGACACGCCTCTGCCCGCCGCCGATACGTGGCGCCGGCTGACCGCGTGGGAGCGGCACGCCGACGTCGTCCCGCTCACCCGCATCACGGTCCGGACTCCCCCGCCCACCCACGCGGGCACGGTCTTCGTCGCGCGCAGCGCGCTCGGCCCCGTCGGCTTCGACGACGTGATGGAGGTCGTCGAGTGGTGCCCGCCGGACGGCACAGCGGCGGGGCGGTGCCGACTGGAGAAGCGGGGGACGTTCATGACGGGCTGGGCCGAGATCGAGGTCTACCCCACGGCCGGCGGCTCCGCGGTGGTGTGGCGTGAGGACCTCCGCGTGCGGTGGCTGCCCGCGCTGTGCGACGGGGTGCTGTCGTCCGTGTCGCGCCGGGTGTTCGGCCGCGCGGTGGACGGACTCCTTACACCCTGACCGGCGACCGGCAAAGGAGTCTTTCAGGCGACGGAGCCGATGCGCCCCGAAGGCCGGCTCGATGCGTCGTGGTGGATGGGCGTGTGGGCGCCGGTGAGGGAGGCCCCGCTGCCGCCCCGGCGGTTGGCGACGATCTCCGAGGCGATCGACAGGGCCGTCTCCTCGGGCGTACGGGCGCCCAGGTCGAGGCCGATGGGCGAGCGGAGGCGCGCCAGCTCCAGCTCGGTGACGCCGACCTCGCGCAGGCGCGCGTTGCGGTCCTCGTGGGTGCGGCGCGAGCCCATCGCGCCGACGTAGGCGACGGGGAGGCGCAGGGCGAGCCGCAGCAGGGGGACGTCGAACTTGGCGTCGTGGGTGAGCACGCAGAGCACGGTGCGGCCGTCGACCTGGGTGCGCTCCAGGTAGCGGTGCGGCCAGTCGACGACGATGTCGTCGGCGTCCGGGAAGCGCGTGGCCGTCGCGAAGACGGGCCGCGCGTCGCACACGGTGACGTGGTAGCCGAGGAACTTGCCCATCCGTACCAGCGCCGACGCGAAGTCGATCGCGCCGAACACGATCATGCGGGGCGGCGGGACGCTCGACTCGACCAGGACGACCAGCGGCCGCCCGCACCGGGAGCCGTCCTCGCCGATCTCCACGGTCGCGGTGCGGCCCGCGTCGAGCAGGGCGCGGGCCTCCCCCGCCACCGTACGGTCCAGCTCGGGGTGGCCGCCGAGCCCGCCCTCGTACTCCCCCGTGGGGCGTACGAGGAGGGCGCGGCCGAGAAGTTCCGCGGGCCCGGACGTGACGCGGGCGACGGCCGCCGCCTCCCCCGCCGAGGCGGCGGCGAGCGCCGCGGCGAACACCGGCCTCGACGCGGTGTCCGCGCGGACCGGGGTGACGAGGATGTCGATGACGCCGCCGCAGGTCAGGCCCACGGCGAAGGCGTCGTCGTCGCTGTAGCCGAAGCGTTCGAGGACGGTCTCGCCGTCCTCCAGGGCCTGCCGGCACAGTTCGTAGACGGCGCCCTCCACACATCCGCCGGAGACCGAGCCGATCGCCGTGCCCTCGCTGTCGACGGCGAGCGCGGCGCCCGGTTGCCGGGGCGCGCTCCCGCCGACCGCCACCACGGTGGCGACGGCGAAGTCACGTCCTTGCCCGACCCACCGGTTCAGCTCGTCGGCGATGTCCAGCATGTCGGCCTCCTCGGGGCTCACAGAGCGCGGAGCTCTACGGGTGTGCGGAGGGCCCGGCGCCTCAGTGGACGCCCAGCCATCCTTCGATGGGGTTGAGGGCGAAGTAGACGATGAAGATCACCGTCAGGCCCCACATGAAGGCGCCGATCTCGCGGGCCTTCCCCTGGGCGACCTTGATGGCGACCCAGGAGATGACGCCCGCCGCGACACCGGTGGTGATGGTGTACGTGAAGGGCATGAGCACGACGGTCAGGAAGACCGGGATGGCGGTGGCGCGGTCGGCCCAGTCGACGTGCCGGGCGTTCATCATCATCATCGCTCCGATGACGACGAGCGCGGCGGAGGCGACCTCCTGGGGCACGATCGCGGTGAGCGGCGTGAAGAAGAGGCAGGCCGCGAAGAAGAGGCCGGTGACGACCGAGGCGAGGCCGGTGCGGGCGCCTTCGCCGACGCCGGTCGCGGACTCGACGAAGACGGTCTGGCCGGAGCCGCCCGCCACGCCGCCGATGGCACCGCCGGCGCCGTCGATGAACAGCGCCTTGGAGAGGCCGGGCATGCGGCCCTTCTCGTCGGCGAGGTTGGCCTCGGTGCCGACGCCGATGATGGTGGCCATCGCGTCGAAGAAGCCGGCGAGCACGAGCGTGAAGACGATCATGCCGACGGTCATCGCGCCGACCTCGCCCCAGCCGCCGAACTCGACCTCGCCGATGAGCGAGAAGTCGGGCGACGAGACCGCGCTGCCGTGCAGTTCGGGGGCGCCGTTCGCCCACTGCTTCGGGTCGATCACGTCGAGTGCGTTGAGTACGACGGCGATCACGGTGCCGGTGACGATGCCGATCAGGATCGCGCCGGGGGTGTTGCGCGCCTGCAGCATGAAGATGAGGAGCAGGGTGCCCGCGAAGAGCAGCACGGGCCAGCCGGAGAGTTCACCGGCGGGGCCGAGGGAGAGCGGGGTGGCCTTGCCGGGGTGCACGAAGCCGCCCTTGACGAGGCCGATGATGGCGATGAACAGACCGATGCCCATGGTGATGCCGTGCTTGAGAGCGAGCGGGATCGCGTTCATGATCATCTCGCGCAGCCCGGTGACCACGAGGAGCATGATCACCACGCCGTACATCACGCACATGCCCATGGCCTGCGGCCACGTCATCTCGGGCGCGACCTGCGAGGAGATCACACCGGACACCGAGAGTCCGGCGGCCAGGGCGAGCGGCACCTTGCCGACGAAGCCCATGAGGAGCGTGGTGACCGCCGCGGCGAGCGCCGTCGCGGTGATCACGGCCTTCTGGCCGAGGGTGTCGCCCGCCGCGTCCTTGCCGGACAGGATCAGGGGGTTGAGCAGGACGATGTACGCCATCGCCATGAAGGTGGTGATGCCGCCGCGCACTTCGCGCGCGACCGTGGATCCTCTCCGGGATATGTGAAAGTACCGGTCGAGCCAAGACCTGCCGGCCGGGACGCGTGAGCCGGAGCCCGCGTCCTCTGCGGTGGTCTTGGGCTCCACTGACGACTGGGTCATGGGGCCTACTCCCAAGGTTCACAGGGGCACCCGCGGAGTCGCGGGATTTGGGATGGTGCGTTGGCTGCACGACCCGGGGGACGGCCCGAGACGAACGACATCTCCCTCAGAGAGGGGGCTGGGGGACGACGGTCCCCCAGCACTTCCTGCTACGTACCGGTGAGGTGTTCGGGCCGCACCGGCGTCTTGTTGAGCTCCAGACCCGTGGCCGCGCGGATCGCCGCGAGGACCGCCGGGGTCGAGGAGAGGGTGGGGGCCTCGCCGATGCCGCGTACGCCGTAGGGGGCGTGCGGGTCGGCGAGCTCCAGGTAGTCGACCGGGATGGTCGGGGTGTCGAGGATGGTCGGGAGCAGGTAGTCCGTGAAGGAGGGGTTCTTCACCTTCGCGGTCTTCGGGTCGACGATGATCTCCTCCATCACCGCGACGCCGAGGCCCTGGGTGGTGCCGCCCTGGATCTGGCCGATGACGGAGAGCGGGTTGACCGCCTTGCCGACGTCCTGGGCGCAGGCCAGTTCGATGACCTTGACGAGGCCGAGCTCGGTGTCGACCTCGACGACCGCGCGGTGCGCGGCGAAGGCGTACTGCACATGGCCGTTGCCCTGTCCGGTGCGCAGGTCGAAGGCCTCGGTGGGGCGGTGCCTGAACACCTCCTCGACCTCGACGGCCTCGTCCTCCAGGACCTCCACGAGGGTGGAGAGGACCTCGCCGCCGTCGGTGACGACCTTGCCGCCCTCCAGGAGGAGTTCGGCGTTGGCCCACGCCGGGTGGTACGAGCCGAACTTGCGCCGGCCGATCTCCAGGACCTTCTCGCGGACGATCTCGCAGGAGTTCTTGATGGCGCCGCCGGTCATGTACGTCTGGCGGCCCGCGGAGGTCGAACCGGCCGAGCCCACCTGGGTGTCGGCGGGGGCGATGGTGACCTGCTGGACGCCGAGCTCGGTGCGGGCGATCTGCGCGTGGATGGTGACACCGCCCTGGCCGACCTCCGCCGCGGCGGTGTGGACCGTGGCGACGGGCTCGCCGTTGATCACCTCGATGCGCACCTTGGCGGTCGAGTAGTCGTCGAAGCCCTCGGAGAAGCCGACGTTCTTGATGCCGACCGCGTAGCCGACACCGCGGACGACGCCTTCGCCGTGCGTGGTGTTGGACAGGCCGCCGGGCAGCGCGCGGACGTCGGCGCCCTCGCTGGACTCCCACTGGCGCTCGGGCGGCATCGGGCGGGCCTTGACGCGGCGAAGGAGCTCGGCGACGGGGGCGGGCGAGTCGACCGGCTGCCCGGTCGGCATGATCGTGCCCTGCTCCATCGCGTTCTTCTGCCGGAACGCCACCGGGTCCATGCCCAGCTTCGCGGCGACCTTGTCCATCTGCGCCTCGTACGCGAAGCACGCCTGGACCGCGCCGAAGCCGCGCATGGCGCCGCAGGGCGGGTTGTTGGTGTAGAGGCCGATCGCCTCGATCTCCACGTCGTCGACGACGTACGGGCCGACCGAGAGGGACGAGGCGTTGCCGACGACCGACGGGGTCGACGACATGTAGGCGCCGCCGTCCAGGACGATCTTGCACTTCATGTGCGTGAGCTTGCCGTCCTTGGTGGCGCCGTGCTCGTAGTAGAGCTTCGCCGGGTGCCGGTGGACGTGGCCGAAGAAGGACTCGTAGCGGTTGTAGACCATCTTCACGGGCTTGCCCGTGCGCAGGGCGAGCACGGAGGCGAGGATCTGCATCGAGATGTCCTCGCGGCCGCCGAACGCGCCGCCGACCCCGGCCATCGTCATGCGCACCTTCTCCTCGGGGAGGCCGAGGCACGGGGCGATCTGCTTGAGGTCGGAGTGCAGCCACTGGGTGGCCACGTAGAGGTCGATGCCGCCGTCCTCCGCGGGCACGGCGAGGCCGGACTCCGGGCCGAGGAAGGCCTGGTCCTGCATGCCGAAGGTGTACTCGCCCTTGACGATCACGTCGGCCCTCTTGGCGGCCTCGGCGGCGTTGCCACGGATGATCGGCTGGCGGTGCACGATGTTCGGGTGCGGGGAGTGGGCGGCGTGGTGGTCGCCGCGGTTCTCGTGGACCAGGATCGCGTCGGGGGCGGTCGCGGACGCCTCGTCCGTGATGACCGGGAGCTCCCGGTACTCGATCTTGATCTTCGCGGCGGCGCGGCGCGCGGTCTCCGGGTGGTCGGCGGCCACGAGGGCGACGGGCTCGCCGTGGTGGCGGACCTTGCCGTAGGCGAGGACGGGGGTGTCCTGGTACTCCATGCCGTAGTTCTTGGCGGCCGGCAGGTCGTCGGCGGTCAGGACGGCGTAGACGCCGGACAGGGCCATGGCCTCGGACACGTCGATCGACACGATCTCGGCGTGCGCGACCGTGGAGCGCAGGGCCTGGCCCCAGATCATCTCCTCGTGCCACATGTCCGAGGAGTAGGCGAATTCGCCGGTGACCTTCAGGGTGCCGTCGGGGCGCAGCATCGACTCGCCGACGCCGCCCTTGGTCTGCGAACCCTGGGTGACGTTGGCGGGGATGCCGGTGGTGGTGCCAGCCATGTCAGACCGCCTCTCCCTGACGGGCCGCGGCCAGGCGGACCGCGTCCAGGATCTTCTCGTAACCGGTGCAGCGGCAGAGGTTGCCGGAGAGCGCCTCGCGGATGTCCGCGTCGGACGGCGTGTCGTTGCGCTCAAGGAGCTCGTCGGCCGCGACGAGCAGGCCGGGGGTGCAGAAGCCGCACTGGACGGCGCCGGCGTCGATGAACGCCTGCTGGATCGGGGAGAGTTCGGCGCCCTCGCCGGTCTGCGAGTCCTGGCCCTTGGCGCTCCAGTTCTGGGCGTCCTGGAGGGAGGTGCCGCAGGCGCCCGAGGCGCCGGAGACGCAGCCGCCGCCGGGGTGGGCCTCGGCGCGGTGCTTGGCGTAGTCGGCGAGGCCCTCGACGGTGGTGACCTCGCGGCCCTCCACCTGACCGGCCGCGACCAGACACGAACAGACCGGCACGCCGTCGAGGCGGACGGTGCAGGAACCGCACTCGCCCTGCTCGCAGGCGTTCTTGGAGCCGGGCAGACCCATGCGCTCACGCAGCACGTAGAGGAGGGACTCGCCCTCCCATACGTCGTCCGCTTCCTGCTGACGGCCGTTGACCGTGAAGTTCACGCGCATTATGCGACTCCCTCAGTGCTGCGGCCCTCGCCGCGGTACGACTCCCAGGTCCAGCCGAGCGTGCGGCGGGCCATGATGCCGACGGCGTGGCGGCGGTAGTTCGCCGTGCCGCGCACGTCGTCGATCGGGTTGGCGGCTCCGGAGGCGAGCTCCGCGAACTGCTTGGCGATCGAGGGGGTGATGATCTTCTTGCTGTCCCAGAAGCCGCCCTCTTCGAGCGCCGCGTTCAGGAATTCCTCGGCCGCCTTCGCCCGGATGGGGGTGGGGGCGGCGGAGCCGATGCCGGTCCGTACCGTCCGGGTCTCGGGGTGCAGGGCGATACCGAAGGCGCAGACCGCGATGACCATGGCGTTGCGGGTGCCGACCTTCGAGTACTGCTGCGGCCCGTCCGCCTTCTTGATGTGGACGGACTTGATCAGCTCGTCCGCGGCAAGGGCGTTGCGCTTCACGCCGGTGTAGAAGTCGTCGATCGGGATCAGGCGGGAACCCCGCACGGACTCCACCTCGACCTCGCAGTCGGCGGCCAGCAGGGCCGGGTGGGCGTCGCCGGCCGGGGAGGCCGTGCCCAGGTTGCCGCCGACACCGCCGCGGTTGCGGATCTGCGGGGAGGCCACGGTGTGCGAGGCGAGCGCGAGACCGGGGAGCTCGGCACGGAGCTCCTCCATGATCTGGGTGTACGGGACGGAGGCACCCAGCCGGACCGTCTCCTCGCCCACCTCCCACTCGCGCAGCTCGACGATGCGGTTGAGGTCAAGCAGGTACTCGGGACGGCGGTGGTCGAAGTTGATCTCGACCATCACGTCGGTGCCACCCGCAATCGGCACAGCCGTGGGGTGCTCGGCCTTGGCGGCGAGCGCCTCCTCCCAGCTGGCGGGGCGAAGGAAGTCCATGAGGCTCTCTTCTTCGTATCGAGGGTCGTTCGCTTCAAGGGACGGGAGGATTCCGTTCCGGCCACTCGGGCCGTTCGTCCCTCGACTGCTCGTTCATGTGCTGTTAACGCGGAGTGGGGCAAGTACACCGCCCGCTCGTCCGATGGGGTCAGTCACCGAAACCATGAAGGAGTTGGCTGGCCAAGCCGCGCGTCTTGTAGATTCGTATGAAGAACGGGCCCCAGTAACCTCGCGGATTCCCCCGGGAAACGGGGGACACCCGGCGGCCCAGGACCCCGGCGCTACAGGGCGCACATGTTTGTACACACCATTCGAGACAGATCGGCGGCGACGACCCCATGCGGCTGCGCGCACTCCTTGACACCGACGCGCTGGGCCTGCGGCTGCTCGGCGGCGAGGACGAGCTGGACCGCACCGTGCGCGGTGTGATGACCACGGACCTGCGGGACCCCAGCCGCTACCTGGCGGGCGGCGAGCTGGTCCTCACCGGCCTCGCCTGGCGCCGTGACGCCTCGGACACGGAACCCTTCGTGCGGATCCTCGCGAGCGCCGGGGTCGCGGCCCTGGCCGCCGGTGAGGCCGAGCTCGGCGACATCCCCGACGACATCGTCGAGGCCTGCGCCCGGCACCGCCTGCCGCTCTTCGCGGTGAACGAGTCCGTGGCCTTCGCGACGATCACCGAGCACGTCGTACGGCAGGTCTCCGGCGAGCGCGCCGGGGACCTGGCGGCCGTCGTCGACCGGCACCGGCGCCTGATGACGTCGGGCCCGGCGGGCGGCGGCCCCGACGTCGTCCTCGACCTGCTCGGCACCGACCTGGACCTGCGGGCCTGGGTGCTCTCCCCCGCCGGGCGCGTGATCGCCGGGTCGAGCGCGGCCGGGACGGCCCTGCCGGGGCCGCTCTGCGCACGCCTCGCCGGGGAGCACCTGGCGGCCGTACGGACGGGCCGGCGCGGCCCGCACCGCGTCGCGGTCGACTCCGTCACGTACTCGCTGTTCCCCATTCGGACCAGTGGGCGCGGCACGGCCGGCGCGTCGCGGGACGTGCGCGAGTCGGTGCTCTCCGACTGGGTCCTCGCGGTGGAGGCCGACGCGGGCGACTGGCCCGAGGAGCGGCTCGACCTGCTCCAGGGCGTGACACAGCTGATCGCCGTGGAGCGCGACCGGCGCGACGCGGCCCGCACGGTGCGCCGCCGCCTCGCCCAGGAGGTCCTTGAGCTGGTGCAGACGGGCGCGGCCCCCGCGGAGATCGCGGCCCGGCTCCGCGTCGCCGCGCCGGTGCTGCTGCCCGGGCTCGGCGCGGCCCCGCACTGGCAGGTCGTGGTGGCCCGGGTGGAGTGGGAGGGCGGGGAGGTCGACGGCGGCCCGGTCGCCCAGTCGCTCCTGGAGGAGATCCTCGTCGACCCCCGGTCGGCGGGCCCCGAGCCGTCCGACCGGATCGCGGTCGCGCACACCGGCGACGAGGCGATCGCCCTCGTGCCGCTGCCCGCGATCGCCGGCGAGCACGACGGCCCGGAGACGGGGCTGCTCGCGGACGCGCTCCTCGCCTCCGTCCACGACCCGCTCTCCGCGGGCCTCGACGGCGACGGCCGCCTGACGCTGGGCGTCAGCGCCTCCGTGCACTCGGCGGAGGGGCTGCGCGGCGCCCTGGAGGAGGCACGGCACGCGCGCCGGGTCGCCGCCGCCCGTCCGGGCCGGGTCTGCGCGGCCGGGCACCAGGAGCTCGCCTCGCACGTCCTGCTGCTGCCCTTCGTGCCGGACGACGTGCGCCGGGCGTTCACGGCGCGGCTCCTGGACCCGCTGCGGGAGTACGACCAGCGCCACCGCGCCGAGCTCATCCCGACCCTGGAGGCGTTCCTCGACTGCGACGGTTCGTGGACGCGCTGCGCCGCGCGGCTGCACCTCCACGTCAACACGTTGCGCTACCGGGTGGGCCGCATCGAGCAGTTGACGAGTCGTGACCTCTCGCGCCTGGAGGACAAGCTCGATTTCTTCCTCGCCCTGCGGATGAGCTGAGGGAATCCGGCGAGGGCCCGGCCGGCGGGGCGCAACCGCCGGCCGGGCCTCGCCCGCCTCCTCGCCCACCCTTTGTGAATTCTTTCACCCGACCTCTTGGCTGCACGCCGCGATCCATGCTGAGATTCGCCCACGACTCAACAGCTCAATGGTGTGCTCGGGGAGGGCAACGTGGCGCATACCGCCATGTCTGGTACCGGAACGACCGCAGAGCACGATCCACTCCAGACCGCGGTATGGCGGCTGCGCTCGCGCGGCTGCTGGACCGACGCCGCGGCGCTGCTCGCCGCACGGGCGGGGGCCGCGGCGGCACTCCAGAGGGCGGCCCTCCTCGTCGAGCGGTGCCTGTTCACGGGGGACGGCTGGGGTGAGGCGGAGGACGTCCTGCGGACCGCGGAGGCCCTCGCCGAGAACGACGACGACCGGGGCGCGGCGGCCTGCGAGCGGGGCCAACTGGCGTACGCCTCCACGGTCCTGGGGGTACGCGACCGGGCCGACGAAGCCCGTACGGCGCTCGGCAGGGCGGCCGCGCTGCTCGCCCCGAACGCTCCCGGCCGGCCACTGCTCGACTTCCGCCGCGGCCTGATCGCCGAACACATCGCGGACTCACCGCAGTCCGCGAAGGCGGCCTACCGCAGGGCCCACGCGGGCGCCACCGCGCGCTCCGACGCGCTGCTGCTCTCCTTCACCTGGCGCCACCTCGCCGGACTCGCCCTGCGCGACGGGGAGTTGGCGGAGGCGCGGCACGGTTTCACGGAGTCCCTGCGGATCCGCGAGGAGCTCGGCTACCTGGTCGGCACGGCCCCGGCCCTCGCCGCCCTCGCGGACGCGGAACCAGAACCGGAGGCCACCCGCCTCCGCGCCGA
This sequence comes from Streptomyces sp. NPDC050732, assembly GCF_040654255.1. NCBI lineage: Bacteria > Bacillati > Actinomycetota > Actinomycetes > Kitasatosporales > Streptomycetaceae > Streptomyces > Streptomyces sp. NPDC050732. The sequence goes on along the minus strand of NZ_JBFAHP010000004.1, from coordinate 35,470 downwards.
GGCCACCCGCCTCTTCCGCCTCCTCGGCGGCGTCCCCTCCTGGCTGGCCCAGCACCTGCAGCCGCCGGCGGCCGCCGTATAGCGGGGCTTACCCGCCAGAGCCCGTGAAGTGCTCCTGGACGAGGGACGAGACCACGCAGAAGTCCTGGGCGGCGAGGGCGTCGAGGAGGGCCATGTGTTCGGCCGCGTCGGCTATCAGGTCGGCGCGGCGGCCCGCGACGGGGCCGGTCGCCAGGGGCCACTGCGAGCGGCGGTGCAGGTCGTCCGCGACCTGGACGAGCTGCTGGTTGCCGGAGAGGGCGAGCACGGCGCCGTGGAAGGAGCGGTCGGACTCGGCGTAGCGGGCGAGGTCGCCGACCGCCGCGGCCGTCACGGTCGCCTCCGCGAGGGGGCGCAGCTCCGCCCAGCGCGCCGCGGGCACCGTGCGGGCGAGCCGCAGCATCACCGGCACCTCGATCAGCGCCCGCACCTCGGCGAGCTCGGCCAGTTCGCGGGTGCTGCGCTCGGTGACCCGGAAGCCGCGGTTGGGGACGACCTCCACGGCGCCCTCGGTGGCCAGCTGCTGCATCGCCTCGCGGACGGGTGTCGCGGAGACGCCGAAGCGCTCGCCGAGGACCGGCGCCGAGTACACCTCGCCGGGCGCGAGCTCGCCGCCGACGAGAGCGGCCCGCAGCGCCGCGAGGACCTGTCCGCGCACGGAGCTGCGCCGGACCGTGCGGCGCGGCCCGCGCGCCCCGGAGCCCGCCTGCTCCGGCACCCGGACGCGCGGCGCCCCGGCGAGGGAAGTCCCCTCGCGTGCTCCGGTCTGCTCCACGACGTCCGCCCGCCCCGCTGATGAATGCTCTGAAAGGTACGAGAGGCACCATAGGCGGACACGACCCGAGTTGAAACCTCGATCACGTCGGGTAAGGTAAGGCTTACCTGCTATCGATCGCGATTCGGTGGTCCCCCGCATGTCCGTACCCACCTTGGCCGCTCCCCTTCAGGGCGCCTCCAGTGCCGTAACGGGCTCGTACGCCCGCCTCAACGAGGTGTACTCCGGACTGCGCATCACCGAGCTCGCCCCCGGCGAACAGCTCCCCCAGGGCGCGGGCTGGGTCACCGCCGCCCGGCTCGCGGCGGGCGGGGCCGACCTCGACGCGTTCCTCGCCTGGGACAACGCGCAGATCCTCAAGGACTACGGCACCCAGGCCCGCCCCGACGTGGTCGCCAGCTTCGGCCTGCACCGCTACGCCTGGCCCGCCACCCTCCTCATCACGGTCCCGTGGTTCCTGCACCGCCGCGTGCCCCGCTTCCCGGTCGCCGACGTCTCCTTCCAGCGCACCCTGGGCCACCTGGCCGTCCGCGCGGGTGAATTCGCCTGCCTCCCCGACGACCCGGCCGCGGCCCTCCCCGGCGCCCGCGTCGTACCGGACGAGGAAGCGCTGCGCGCCGAGGTGCGGGCCGCCGTCGCCGAGCACCTGGGCCCGCTCCTGGACGGCTTCGGCCCCCGGATGCGGCGCCGCTCCCGCGCCCTGTGGAGCCTCGCCACCGACGAGATCGTCGAGGGCCTCTGGTACGTCGCCCACCTCCTCGGCGAGGAGGAGCGCGCGATGACGGAGCTGGAGCGGCTGCTGCCCGGCGCCACCAAGCCGTACGTCGGCACGGCCGGCTTCCGGGAGCTGACGGGACCGAACGGCGAGAAGCTGCCGACCCGCGACCGGGCGAGCTGCTGCATGTTCTACACGCTGCGCCCCGACGACGCCTGCGTCACCTGCCCGCGCACCTGCGACGCCGAGCGCATCGTGCGGCTGAGCGCGGCCGCCGCGGCGAGCTGATCCCCCGCCGCCGTCCGAACCACCCTTTCGTGCACGGTTAATCGAACTCAACCATCGGTCACCCGTCGCGAGTTCGAGCAAAACTACGCCGTGCACCGTCCCTTGCACCCCCATGGCGTCCTCTTGCCCCGAAACCCCTTGAGCGCCGCCCGGGTTGGGTCAATATGGCGCCCGATACGCCCTACCGCGACGCAAGGGACCCCAGATGAGACTGACCGATATATCGCTGGACTGGCTGCTTCCCGGCGGCGTCCTGCTCCTGGGCATGCTGGTGGCGGTGGCGGTGCTCGCGCGCGGCAAGCGAGGCCACGACAAGACGGCGAAGGGAACCGCGAGCGACGACTCGTGGGAGCGCAGCGAGGAACGCCGCAGACGCAAGGAAGCCATCTACGGAACCGCCTCCTATGTGCTGCTGTTCTGCTGTGCCGCCGTTGCCGCCGCGCTCTCCTTCCACGGCCTGGTCGGCTTCGGCCGGCAGAACCTCAGCCTCACCGGCGGGTGGGAGTACCTGGTCCCGTTCGGCCTCGACGGCGCGGCGATGTTCTGTTCCGTCCTCGCCGTGCGCGAGGCCAGCCACGGTGACGCGGCGCTCGGCTCCCGCCTCCTCGTGTGGACGTTCGCGGGCGCGGCCGCCTGGTTCAACTGGGTGCACGCGCCGCGCGGGTTGGGGCACGCGGGCGCTCCGCAGTTCTTCGCCGGGATGTCGCTGTCGGCCGCGGTCCTCTTCGACCGCGCGCTGAAGCAGACCCGCCGGGCGGCGCTGCGCGAGCAGGGTCTGGTGCCGCGGCCGCTGCCGCAGATCCGCATCGTGCGGTGGCTGCGCGCGCCGCGGGAGACCTTCGGCGCCTGGTCGCTGATGCTCCTCGAAGGCGTCCGCACCCTGGACGAGGCCGTCGAGGAGGTCAGGGAGGACCGTCGCGAGAAGGAGCGCACCCGGCTGCACAGGCGCGACCGGGAGAAGCTGGAGCGCGCCCGGCTCAAGGCGATCAGCCGGGGCCACCGGGGTTACGCCCGCGGCGGCGGCCGGCAGGTCGAGGTACAGGCCGTCGCACCGGCCGCCGGGTCCGCGCAGGTCGGCGCGGACCCTGCCATAGCGGCGCAGGAACAGCTGCCGGTACGCTCCCGCCCCTCCCTCCAGGCCGTCAGGAACGGCCATGACGACACCGACCCCGCCGCACCCGTCACCGTCGACCTGACGGCGGAGGACGACACGCAGACCCTGCCCCGGCTCGACTCGCTGGAGCAGAAGCTGAAGGATTTGGAGCAGCAGTTCGGCTGACCGCCCCGGGCGGCGGCGGCAGGCTCATGCCGTGCCGCCGCCGTCCAGCTCGAACCACACCGCCTTTCCGACTCCGTGCGTCCGCACGCCCCACGCGTCCGCGAGGGACTGCACGAGGACCAGGCCCCTGCCGCTCGTACCGTCGTCCGCGGTCGGAACCCGTGGTTCGGGGTGGCGGCCCGCGAAGTCCCGCACCTCGACGCGCAGGCCGCGCTGGCCGACGGTCGCGGTGACGACGGCGTCATGGTCGGTGTGCACCAGTGCGTTCGTGACCAGCTCGCTGGTGAGCAGTTCGGCTATGTCGGATCTGCCTGGTTTCCCCCAGTGCCGCAGGAGCTCCCTCAGGGCCTTTCTGACCTCGGACACCGCGCGCAGATCCGCTCTCCCCAGCCTGCGCGTGAGCTGCCCCCGGTGGGGGCCGCCCGGCGCTTCACCGGTCCTCTCGTCGCGTACGTTCGATGAAGAGGCTCCGATCGCCCCGGAGCCGCCCCCTCGTGATTGCCTCCTCATGACCCCCGCCCACAAAGCGATGTGTCAGCCTCCCTGCTCGAACAGCCTCACGGGATGCATGCCCCGGGCCCGTGGCAGCAAGCCTGTCGAATCATCAACCAATCGCGGGGGGTGCGCCCGGGGATCGGGGGGAAGTGAAGCGGTGGACCCCACCGCCGAACGTTCCGAGGAGCCCCCGAGTGCACGACGACAGACTGCTGGTGGAAGGCCGCCTGGAGCGGGCGCTGCGCCAGTTCATCCGCCCCGCCCAGTACGCGCGACGCACCCCGCTGACCCTCTCCGTCTGGCACGCGCCGGGCGAGCCGGTGCCCGTCGAGACCGCGCTCGAAGCGGAGTACGAGCCCTTCGAGACCGGCACGGAGTGGGGAAACCCCTGGTCGACCAGTTGGTTCCGGCTTCAGGGGCGGGTGCCCGAGGAGTGGCGGGGAAGCCGGGTCGAAGTGGTGATCGACCCCGGTTTCACCGGGGAGGGTCCCGGCTTCCAAGCGGAGGGTCTGGTGTACGACGCGGCGGGCGTGCCCCTCAAGGGTGTTCACCCGCGCAACCGGCATATTCCGGTGGCCTCCCCCGCCCGGGGCGGCGAACCGGTGCACCTACTCCTCGAAGCGGCGGCCAATCCCGCCGTTCTGCACGACTTCGTGCCGACACCGCTCGGCGACGTACTGACCGCAGGCAATAGCCCGATCTACCGATTCGCGTCTGCCGATCTCGCCGTACTGGACGAGGACGTCTGGCAGTTGACCCTGGACATCGAGGTCCTTTCCGAGCTGATGCGCGAACTGGACGCCGAACGTCCGCGTCGTCACGAGATTCTGCGGGCTCTTGAGGACATGCTCGACGCGCTCGATCTGCACGACGTGTCCGGCACCGCCGCCGCGGCCCGCGCCGAGCTCGCCGACGTCCTCGCCCGGCCCGCGCACGCGAGCGCACACCGCGTATCGGCAACCGGACACGCGCATATCGACTCGGCGTGGCTGTGGCCGCTGCGCGAAACGGTGCGCAAGGCGTCGCGGACCTTTGCCAATGTGACGGCGCTCGCCGGGGAGTATCCGGAGCTGGTCTTCGCCTGCTCGCAGGCCCAGCAGTACGCCTGGGTGAAGGAGCACCAGCCGCACATCTGGGAGCGCATCAAGAAGGCGGTGGCGGACGGCAACTGGGCGCCGGTGGGCTCGATGTGGGTGGAGTCGGACGCCAACATGCCGGGCGGTGAGGCGCTGGCGCGGCAGATCACGCACGGCATGCGGTTCTTCCGGGAGGAGCTCGGCGTCGAGACGGAGGAGATCTGGCTGCCGGACTCCTTCGGATACACGGCGGCCTTCCCGCAGTTGGCGAAGCTCGCGGGAATCCGCTGGTTCCTGACGCAGAAGCTGAGCTGGAACCAGACCAACAAGATGCCGCACCACACCTTCTGGTGGGAGGGCATCGACGGCACCCGTGTCTTCACCCACTTCCCGCCCGTGGACACCTACAACTCACAGTTCCACGGCACCGAACTCGCCCACGCCGAGCGGAACTTCGCCGAGAAGGGGCGGGCGAGCCGCTCCCTGGTGCCGTTCGGCTGGGGCGACGGCGGGGGCGGTCCCACCCGCGAGATGATGGAGCGGGCGCGGCGCCTCCGCTCCCTGGAGGGTTCGCCGCGCGTCGAGATCGAGAAGCCGTCGGCGTTCTTCGCGGCGGCCGAGGAGGAGTACGGCACGCAGGCGCCGGTCTGGTCCGGCGAGCTGTATCTGGAGATGCACCGCGCCACGTACACCACTCAGGCGGCCACCAAGCGCGGCAACCGCCGCAGCGAACACGCGCTGCGCGAGGCCGAGTTGTGGTGCACGGCCGCCGCGGTGCGCGATCCGGCGTACGTCTATCCGTACGACACGCTCGACCGGCTGTGGAAGACGGTCCTGCTGCACCAGTTCCACGACATCCTGCCGGGTTCGTCGATCGCCTGGGTGCACCGGGAGGCGCGTGACACGTACGAGCGGGTCCTCGCGGAGCTCGACGAGCTGACGGCGTCGGCCGTGCGGTCGCTGGGCGCGGGCGGGCCCGCGGCGCTGAACGCCTCGCCGTACGCCCGCAGCGAGGTCGTCGACCCCGGGGACGGCACGCTGGTGCGCGTCGACGTCCCCGCGCTCGGCACGCGGAGCCTCGACGCCGACCGTGGAGCCGGGACCGGCGCGGTCGCGCACACCACCGGCGACACGATCCTGCTCACCAACGAGCACCTGAGCGTCACGGTCGACGCCGCCGGTCTGCTGGCCTCCGTGACGGACCTGGACGAGGGCCGCGAAGTCCTGGCGGCGCCCGGCAACCTCCTCCAACTGCACCCCGACCACCCCACGCACTACGACGCCTGGGACCTCGACAAGCACTACCGGCGCCGGCACACCGACCTCACGGACGCCGAGTCCGTCGAGCTCGTCGAGGACGGGCCGCTGCGGGTCGCCGTGCGGGTGGTGCGGGCCTTCGGGGGGTCGCGGATCACGCAGGAGATCCGGCTCGCGGCGGGCAGCCGCCGCGTCGACGTCGTCACGGAGGTCGACTGGCGGGAGTCGGAGAAGGTCCTCAAGGCCGCGTTCCCGCTGGACGTGCACGCCGAACGGTCCGCCGCCGAGATCCAGTTCGGCCATGTGCACCGGCCGACGCACGCCAACACCGGCTGGGACGCGGCGCGTTACGAGATCTGCGCGCACCGCTGGCTGCGCGTCGCCGAGGAAGGGTACGGCGTCGCGGTGCTCAACGACTCGACGTACGGCCACGACGTGACGCGCACCGAGCACGAGGGCACGCTCGGCACCACCGTGCGTCTGACGCTGCTGCGGGCCCCGCACAGCCCGGACCCGGAGACGGACCAGGGCACGCACCGGTTCACGTACGCGCTGCTGCCCGGCGCGACGACCGGCGACGCCGTCGCGGAGGGCCTCGCGCTCAACCTGCCGCTGCGCGTCGCCGACGCGCCCGTCCTGCCGCCGCTGGTGAGCGTCGACCACCCGGCGGTGACCGTCGAGTCGGTGAAGCTCGCCGACGACCGCAGCGGCGACGTCGTCGTACGGCTCTACGAGTCGCGCGGCGGGCGGGCGGCGGCCACGCTCGGCACGTCGTTCCCGGTGGCGCGGGCCGAGGTGACGGATCTCCTTGAGCGGCCGCTGCACGAGGCCGCGACGGGCGAGGCCGGCCTGGCGCTCGCGCTGCGGCCGTTCCAGATCGTCACGCTGCGGCTGCGTCCCGCCTGACGCGTCCGCGTGCCGGGGCCGGGGTGGTGCAGCGGGCCCTCACGGCCTCGGCACGTTCCGCAGGTTGGAGCGGGCCATCTGGAGCATGCGGCCCACCCCGCCGTCCAGGACGATCTTGCTGGCGGAGAGGGCGAAGCCGGTCACCATGTCCGAGCTGATCTTGGGCGGCATGGAGAGGGCGTTCGGGTCGGTCACGATGTCGACGAGGGCGGGGCCCCTGTGCGCGAAGGCGTCCTTCAGGGCGCCCGCGAGCTGTTTGGGCTTCTCCACGCGCACGCCGTAGGCCCCGGCGGCGCGGGCGACGGCGGCGAAGTCGGGGTTGTGGTTCGCCGTGCCGTAGTTGGGCAGCCCTGCCACCATCATCTCCAGCTCGACCATGCCCAGGGACGAGTTGTTGAACAGGACGACCTTCACCGGCAGGTCGTGCTGGACGAGGCTGAGGAAGTCGCCCATCAGCATCGAGAAGCCGCCGTCGCCCGACATCGAGACGACCTGGCGGCGCCGGTCGACGAACTGGGCGCCGATGGCCTGCGGCAGGGCGTTCGCCATGGAGCCGTGGCTGAAGGAGCCGATGATGCGGCGCCTGCCGTTGGGGGTGAGGTAGCGGGCCGCCCAGACGTTGCACATGCCGGTGTCGACGGTGAACACGGCGTCGTCGGCGGCGACCTCGTCGAGGACCGACGCGACGTACTCGGGGTGGATCGGGATGTGCTTGTCGACCTTGCGGGTGTACGCCTTCACGACTCCTTCGAGCGCGTCGGCGTGTTTCTTGAGCATCTTGTCGAGGAACTTGCGGTTCGTCTTCGGCGAGACGCGCGGGATCAGACAGCGCAGCGTCTCGCGCACGTCGCCCCAGACGGCGAGGTCCAGCTTGGAGCGGCGGCCGAGGTTCTCGGGGCGCACGTCGACCTGGGCGATCTGCACGTCGTCCGGCAGGAACGCGTTGTACGGGAAGTCCGTGCCGAGCAGGATCAGCAGGTCGCACTCGTGGGTGGCCTCGTACGCGGCGCCGTAGCCGAGCAGGCCGCTCATGCCCACGTCGAACGGGTTGTCGTACTGGATGAACTCCTTGCCGCGCAGGGCGTGTCCCACCGGGGACTTGATCTTCTCGGCGAACTCCATCACCTCGGCGTGCGCGCCCGCCGTGCCGCTGCCGCAGAAGAGGGTGACCTTGCCCGCCTTGTCGATCATCTTGGCGAGCTTGTCGATCTCCTCGTCACCGGGGCGCACGGTGGGCCGCGACGTCACCAGCGCGGTCTCCGCGGCCTTCTCCGGGGCGGCCTCGGAGGCGACGTCGCCGGGCAGCGAGACGACGCTGACACCGCTCCGGCCGACGGCGTGCTGGATGGCGGTCTGCAGCAGCCGGGGCATCTGCTTCGGGCTGGAGATCAGCTCGCTGTAGTGGCTGCACTCCTGGAACAGGCGGTCGGGGTGGGTCTCCTGGAAGAAGCCGAGGCCGATCTCGCTGGAGGGGATCTGCGAGGCGAGGGCGAGGACCGGCGCCATGGAGCGGTGCGCGTCGTACAGGCCGTTGATCAGGTGGAGGTTGCCCGGGCCGCAGGAGCCCGCGCAGGCGGCCAGCCTGCCGGTGATCTGGGCCTCGGCGCCGGCCGCGAAGGCGGCGGTCTCCTCGTGCCGCACCTGGACCCAGTCGATCTCCTTCGTGCGGCGGATGGCGTCCACGACCGGGTTGAGGCTGTCGCCGACGACTCCGTACAGGCGCTGTACGCCCGCGCGGACGAGGATGTCGACGAACTGCTCGGCAACGTTCTGCTTGGCCATGCTGCACGCACCTCTTTTGGACCGTATGGGCTGTCTTGGTGTCTCTTGCCCGATCTTTCTCGGTCCATGAATTCACAGGTGCGGCGGTCATGCCTCCCAGACCGCGGCGGCCGTCCGGTCGTCGGCGTACCCCTTGGCCCTGACCTGGATGTCGGCCAGGAAGGCGGCGAGGCCCGGCGGGCCCGCCTTCTCCCATCTGCGGGTGAGGTGCGCGGCGAGCTCGGGCTCGCCGCGCAGCGGCTCGGCGAGGCCGCCGCTGCACAGGACGAGCGTGTCACCCGGGCGGGCGACCGAGGCGCGGAACCGGAAGGGGTCGCGGGGCGGTTCGGGGGCGGGCTCGTAGGGACTGGGGGGTGTGGTGATGCCCAGGTCCATGGTGAGCCGGTCCCCGTCCGGGGACGGCGCGGGCGGCGAGCCGAAGCCGACCACAGGGTCGCCGGTGGCGTCGGCGACGCGCGGCTCGATGTCCTGCCACTCGCCGTCGCGCAGCCGGAAGAGACCGCCTGCGCCGACTCCGAAGAAGACGCGCGTACGGCACCGCGGATCGGCCGGAAGGAGGAGGCAGCGCAGGGACGCCGCGTACTCCTCCGGTGCCAGGCCGAGGTCGGCGGCGTGCGCGCGGAGCCTGCCGAGGCTGCGGTCGGTGAGGCGGTGCAGGCCCGACTTGAGGTCGCCGCGCCGGGCGGCCCCGATGTCCTCGGCGAGCCGCCGGTGGCTGCGGCCCACGGCGCGGCCGATCCACGCGCAGGCCTCCGCGGCGGCGCGGTGCGCGCCCGGCGTCGCGCGGGCGCCGGTGGCCACGGCGACGAGCACGAGGGCGTCCTCGCCGGTGCCGAAGCGGGCGGTGAGCAGGGCGTCGCGGCGCGGCTCGCCGCGATACCTGGCGGAGTCCCCGCGCACGGAGGCGGCGCGCAGGGTGCTCCCGCCGTACCGCGCGCCTTCGAGCACGGTGTCGGGGACGAGATCGGCGAGGTCGTCCGGATCGGCGGCGGGCAGGACGGTGGGCTCGGCCTCATAGGTGGGCGGCCCGTCCCCCACGTAACCGATGCCCATGTCGCCCGGCGGCCCGTCGACGCCGTCCGCATCCGCAAAGATCCCGCTCGCCGGGGTGGGCGAGGCGGGCTCCGGCAGGCGCGGGGCGGGGAAGTCCGGCTTCACGGTGTCCGCCGCCGAGGCGAACCGGTCGTCCAGGGTGTCCGGCGCGGGCGCGGGACCCGTGTCCGGCGCGGAGTCGTCGTACAGCTGTCCCCACCAGTCGTCGTCGCGGCCGGTGGGTGTGTCCCCCTGCTGGCTCATGCCCTTATTTTCCACCGCGGAGGCCGTACGAAAACGGTGCATCCGGAAATTCCGGCCATTCCGGGGAAGTTGAGGCCGCCGGGCGGACCCACCCCCCACAGGAGGACCGCCCGGCGGGGCCGGTGTGGCCGGCACGCCTCGTGGGCGCGGGCCACAGTCTGTGTGACGGAGGTGCCGTAACCATCCGTCAGTCTGCTGATGAGCCGGATCTGTTGTCCGGAAGGACCGGTGGGCCGGATTCGCTTTTGTGAGCGAACCGTGCTCGTGACCCGCGTTCCCAGTCGACGTGAGTTCAATCGTCCTCGTCGACGACCTCACCGTTCCAGAGTGCCGGGTGGTGCGGGGATGATGTTCCGGGGAGGGAGGTCACCGCATGCTGGCAGCGATCGGTCTGGACGAGACGCACGAGTCGGCGTACCGGGCGCTGGTGTCGGTGGGCGCCGCCGACGTCGCGGATCTCGCGCGGAAGCTGACGCTCGGCGAGCCGGAGACCGAGCGGACGCTGCGCCGCCTGGAGCGGCACGGCCTGGCCGCGCAGGCGTCCGGCAGGGCGGGCCGCTGGGTGGCGGCGCCGCCGGGCGTCGCGCTGGGCGCGCTCCTCACGCAGCGGCGGCACGAGCTGGAGCAGGCCGAGCTGGCGGCGACACTGCTCGCCGAGGAGTACCGGGCGCAGGCCGCCGAACCGGCCGTCCACGACCTGGTCGAGGTGGTCACCGGTGCCGCCGCCGTCTCGCAGCGGTTCCTCCAGTTGCAGCTGGGCGCGAGTGACGAGGTGTGCGCGCTGGTGACCGGCAGGCCCGTCGCCGTCACCGGCATGGAGAACAGCGCCGAGGAACAGGCCGCGGGGCGCGGTGTGCGCTACCGCGTGGTGATCGAGCGCTCCGTCCTGGATCTGCCGACGGGCCTGGTCGAGCTGTCGACGGCGATCGGCCGCGACGAGCGGGTGCGGGTGGTGGGCCGCGTCCCGACCAAGCTGGTGATCGCCGACGGCTCGCTCGCGATGGTCCCGCTGACCTCGCGCGCGGCGGAGCCCGCGGCGCTCGTCGTGCACGCCAGCGGTCTGCTCGAATCGCTGACGGGCCTCTTCGAGGCGGTGTGGCGGGAGGCGCTGCCGCTGCGCCTCGGCGAGGACGGCACCACGCTCACCGAGGACGCCCCCGACGGCCCGGACGGCACCGACCTGGAGATCCTTTCGCTGCTCCTCGCCGGCCTGACCGACGCGAGCGTCGCCAAACAGCTCGATCTGGGGCTGCGCACGGTACAGCGCCGGGTGAAGCGCCTGATGGAGCTGACGGGCGTGACGACGCGGCTGCAGCTGGGCTGGCACGCGTACGAGCGCGAGTGGGTGGCACGGCGCCCGCGGCCGCCCCAGAACCGGGCCCCGGGGGCCCCGGGACAAACCTGACCTGCGGTTTCGCCGGATCTCGGGCACTCTGGGCAGATGGGAGCGTGGGAACTCCTGCTGGTCGGTGTGGTGATGCTGCTCGGCCTGTGCGGAGTGCTGGTGCCCGGCGTACCGGGGTCGTGGCTGGTGTGGGCCGCGGTCCTCTGGTGGACGCTGCAGGACCCGGACGCCCTCGCCTGGGGCATCCTCGTCGGCGCGACGGCCGTGCTGCTCGCGTCGCAGGCCGTGCGCTGGCAGCTGCCGCCCCGGCGGCTGCGCGAGAGCGGCGCCACGCGCCGGATGGGCGTCTTCGCCGGGGTCGGCGCGCTCATCGGGTTCTGTGTGCTCCCGGTGATCGGGGCGATCCCCGGCTTCGTCGGCGGGATCTACACCGGGGAGCGGCTGCGACTCGGCGGCCACGGCGAGGCGGTGACGGCGACGCGGGCGGCCATGCGGGGCGGCGGCGGCAGCGTGCTGACCGAACTGTTCGCGTGCCTGCTGATCCTGGGGGCGTGGCTGGGGGCGCTGATCTGGGGCTGAGTCGGCCGGGGCGGTGACCCAGGCCCCTCATCCCGGCCGGTGCCGCTCCTCCTGCCAGGTCGATGTCGATCTGGTCCCTGATGAGCTTATGGGTGCCGCCCTCGGGGTCGTGCGGTGCGGGCGCCTCCCGCACGGCGGCGGGCGGCTTCCGGTGATCCGTGGGAAAGGCCGCTCCGGTCGTGCCGGCCAGCACGGCCGCGGCGGCCGCGGCGATCACGGCTCGGCGGATACGTCTGTACGCCATGGGCACCTCCACCAATCGGGTGATGCCGCAGTCTCCCTCTCCGGGATGAGAGGGCCTCTTAAGAAGAGGTGGAGGACGCCAGGGACAGGTGGCGCAGAGCGTACGAGCGCCAGGGGCGCCACGAGTCGCGGGGCGGTTCCGGGGCGCCGGGCAGGGCCACGTCGGGGTCGCCGAGCGCCCGCATCCGGATGACCGCGGCCGTCCTCGCGTCCAGGCCGGGCAGGGCGCGCAGCGCCGCCTCGGCGTCGTCGCGGTCGGCGCCCGCGTCCAGGCGCAGGGAGCCGTCGGCGAGCGCCGTGGCCAGTGCGCCCAGCGGGCCGGGCTCGGCGGCCAGCTCGGCCGGGGCCGGGAAGACGTGGGTGAGCCGCCCGCACGCCGCGTCCAGGACCTTGCCGTGCCGGGCCACGAGGCGCTCGGCGCCCTCCCGCCCCACCAGCGCACGCACCGCGAACTCGTCGGGGTCGGCGGCGCCCGGCGACCGCAGGCCGGGCCGGGCGGCGACGAGCGGGGCGAGCCGCGGGTCGGCGCCGAGCCGGTCGTCCACGGCGTACGGGTCGGCGTCCAGGTCGAAGAGGCGGCGCAGGCGCTGGACGGCGGTGGTGAGGTCGCGCAGGTCGGTCAGGTGCAGCCGGGCGTCGAGCCAGCCGCCGCGGTGCAGGGCCCCGCCACTGCCTGCCCCGTCGGCGTGCGCCTCCTCGACGGCCACGATGCCCGTGCCGTACGGCAGCCGGAGCGTACGCCGGTAGGTGCGGGTGCCGCGCTCGCCGGTGACCTCCTCGATCCCGGTGACCGCCTCGCCGGCGAGCAGGTCGAAGACGGCGTCGGCGCGGTAGGGGCCCCGGTGGGCGAGGCGCAGCGGGATGCCGGCGGCGGGGGTGGCCCGGGCGGCGCCGCGGCGGGGGGCGGCGGCGCGCAGGGCGGTCGGTGTCAGCGCGTACACCGCCTTGATGGTGTCGTTGAACTGCCGGACGCTGGCGAACCCGGCGGCGAACGCGATCTCCGTGACCGGCAGGCCGGTGGTCTGCAGCAGTACGCGGGCGGTGTGCGCGCGCTGCGCCCGCGCCAGGGCGACGGGTCCCGCGCCCAGCTCGGCGGTGAGCTGGCGCTGCACCTGCCGGGCGCTGTAGCCGAGGCGCACCGCGAGCCCGGGGACGCCCTCGCGGTCGACGACGCCGTCGCCGATCATGCGCATGGCGCGGCCCACCACGTCGGCGCGTACGTTCCAGTCGGCGGAGCCGGGCACGGCGTCCGGCCTGCAGCGGCGGCAGGCACGGAAGCCGGAGGTCTGGGCGGCGGCAGCGGTGGTGTAGTAGCGGACGTTCTGCCGCTTGGGGGTGACGGCGGGGCAGCTCGGCCGGCAGTAGATGCCGGTCGTCGCGACGGCGAAGAAGAACTCCCCGTCGAACCGGGCGTCCCGGCTGCGCACGGCCTCGTACCTGGTCTCTTCATCGATCACAGGTCCATTGTGGAGCGGCGGGGAGGCGAGGTCTGGCGGATTTCGGACACGAGGGTGACGGGCAGGGGCGCATCCCCCGCCCGCCCCGGGGCGCAGCCCCAGGGGCGCGGGGAACTGCGCGCCCAGCCACGACGAACCCGCAGCTGCCCGCCGACCGCACAGCCCCGCCGCCCCCACCGCTCAAGCTCAGCGCGAGCGCCCCCGCTTGATCTCCAGCGCCGCACGCCCCTCCGCGCCCCGCAGCCGCCACTGGCGCCGCATCTCCGCGCGTGCCCGCGCGTCGGTCTTGGCGACGATGCGCTGGTTCTCGCGGATCAGCTTGCGGTAGCTGTCGAGGCGGCGTTCGGGCAGGGTGCCGTCCTCGACGGCGGCGAGCACCGCGCAGCCGGGCTCCGCGGCGTGGGCGCAGTCGTGGAACCGGCAGTCGGCCGCCAGTTCCTCGATCTCGGAGAAGACCAGTCCGACGCCGCTCTCGGCGTCCCACAGGCCCACCCCGCGCAGTCCCGGCGTGTCGATGAGGACGCCGCCGCCGGGCAGCGGGATGAGGTTGCGGGTCGTCGTGGTGTGGCGGCCCTTGCCGTCGACGTCACGGATCGCCTGGACCTCCATGATGTCGGCCCCGGCGAGCGCGTTGGCCAGCGTCGACTTGCCGGCGCCGGACTGGCCGAGCAGCACCGACGTGCCGCCGGATACGACGGCGGACAGGACGTCGACGCCCTCTCCGGTCGCGGAGCTGACCGGCAGCACCTGCACGCCGGGCGCCGAGGTCTCCACGTCCTCGACGAGATGACCGAGCGTGACGGCGTCCGGCACGAGGTCTGCCTTGGTGAGCACGACGACGGGCTGCCCGCCCGACTCCCAGCCGAGGGCGAGGAAGCGCTCGATCCGTGCGAGGTCGAGCTCCGCGGTGAGCGGCACCGCGATGATCGAGTGGTCGACGTTGGCCGCGAGGACCTGCCCCTCGGACCGCTTGGAGGAGGTGGACCGTACGAAGGACGTGCGCCGCGGCAGATACGCCTGTACGTAGCGGGGGTCGGCGCCGTCCGGGTCCACGGCGACCCAGTCGCCGGTGCACACGACCTTCAGCGGGTCGCGCGGGGTGACGAACTCGGTGTCGGCCCGCACGGGTCCGCCGGCGGTGACGACGTCGCACTGTCCGCGGTCGACCCGGACGACGCGCCCGGCCACGAGGCCTCGCGCCGCGTACGGAGCGAACTCGGTTTCCCAGTCGGCATCCCAGCCGTAGGCGGCGAGGGGGTGGGGAACGGACGAACCCTCAAGAGAGGAAGAAGAGAACAACGAGGAAAACAAGGGGTGACCCTTCACAGGGTGGCCCCGGCACACACGCGCACTGTCGGCGCGGAGGGATTCAGGTCAGCCGGAGGCCACGGAGGTGGACTTGATGAACTTCCGGATGCGGGCAGCGCCCATCGCAACGACAGCCATCGGTCTACACCTCCACTTTCCTGCACAACCTCGACGGACCAGGGCGGCCGACCGGCCACCTGGCAACACGCAGAGCCTAGCCACACCCCTGCCCGGACCACCACTGTTTTTTCCGCTCCCCGGTCGATACCCACAGCGCGAGGCCGAGGGCGCTGAACGTGGCGCCCAGGATGCATACGGCGGGCCAGCCGGCGGCCGCGTAGAGGGAGGTCGCGGCGAGGGCGCCGGTGGCGCTGCCGACGGAGTAGAAGACCATGTAGCCGCCGATCAGGCGGCTTCCCGCCGCCGGGTGCAGGGCGTAGATCAGGGTCTGGTTGGTGACGTGGACGGCCTGCACGGCGAGGTCGAGGAGGATCACCCCGGCGGCCAGGGCCCAGAGCGAACTGCGGGTGAAGGCCAGGGGCAGCCAGGAGAGGGTGAGCAGCGCCAGGGCGATGCCGGTGGTGCGCCGGGAGAGGCCGCGGTCGTTCAGGCGGCCCGCCACGCTCGCGGCCAGGGCACCGACGACGCCGACCAGCCCGAACGCCCCGATCTCGCTGTGGGAGAGGGAGTACGGCGCTTCGCTGAGCGGCAGCGCGACGCTGCTCCACAAGGTGCTGAACGCGGCGAAGACCAGCAGGCCGAACAGAGCCCGCAGGCGCAGCAGCCGTTCCCGCGCGAACAAGGTGACCGTGGAGCGCAGGAGTTGTCCGTAGCGCAGGGTCGTCGGCGGAGCGGCGCCGTGGCGCGGCAGTACTCGGTGAAGGACCAGCGCGAGCAGGGCGGTGAGCGATGCCGAGGCGACGTAGACGGAGCGCCAGCCCGCGAGATCGGCCATGAGGCCGGACGCCGTGCGGGCGAGCAGGATGCCGATGACGACGCCGCTGGTGACGAGGCCGACCACCCGGCCGCGCCCGGCGGCGGGCGCCAGTGACGCCGCGAAGGCCACGAGTGTCTGGGTGACGACCGCGAGGAGCCCGGTCGCGGCCACTCCCGCGAGCAGCATCGCCGCCGTGGGAGCGGTGGCCACCACTCCCAACGCCACCACGAGGAGAAGGAGTTGAGCCACGACGAGCCGTCTGCGGTCGGCCATGTCGCCCAGCGGGACGAGGAAGAAGAGTCCGAGGCCGTAGCCGACGTGCGTGAGGGTGACCACGCTGCCGACGAGTGCGGGGCTCATGGCGAGATCGTGGCCCATGGTGACCAGGAGCGGCTGGGAGAAGTAGACGTTGGCCACGGCGGCGCCGCAGGCGACGGCGAACAGGATGACGACGCCACGGGACAGCACGTACGCGGAGCCCTCCCCGCCTCCCCTCTCGGTCTCGGTCTCAGTCCGTTGTGGCACGGACGCGCAGTTGCCGGACATGGGGCTCCCCTCCGCACATCGGGTTGCATCTTGCCACCAGCGGGTGACGGCGCCGACGGTAATCGCTTTGGTAGCATGTTGCAACCAGCCTGAGAGTCATGACAGTGAGGGACGCCATGGTGAGCAGGACCCGCTTCGACGACAGCGAATGCCCCGTCGCCCGGTCGGTGGACGCGATCGGCGACTGGTGGTCCCTGCTGATCGTGCGGGACGCCTTCGACGGGAGCCGCCGCTTCGGGGAGTTCCAGCGCAGCCTCGGCGTGGCGAAGAACATCCTCACCGCGCGCCTGCGCACGCTGGTCGCCGGCGGCATCCTCGACTCCGTGCCCGCCTCGGACGGCAGCGCCTACCGCGAGTACGTACTGACCTCGAAGGGCGAGGCCCTCTTCCCCGTCATCGTGGCCCTGCGGCAGTGGGGCGAGGAGAACTTCTTCGCCCCCGGCGAACCGCACTCGGAGCTGGTCGACCGCCGGCAGGGACAGCCCCTGCGCACACTCGACGTGCTGGCCGCCGACGGGCGGCGGCTGCGCCCCGACGACACCGTCGTGCACAAGCCGGCTCCCGGCGGCGGGAGTTGAGGCCGGGGGCCCGGCCTCGCCGTCAGCCGCGGTCCTCCGCGAGCGGCCGGTGCGCCACGAACACCAGCTCCCGGCCCGGCCGGTCCGGTGCGTCGCGGACGGCGTCCAGTACGTAGCCCTGCGCGGCCAGGTCCGCCTCGACCTGCGCGCGGTCGCGGAAGCGCAGCGTCGAGTCCGACGTCAGCACCTCGCCGTCCGCGGCGAAGACGTAGGTCCAACGGAACGACACCAGCGGCCCGTTGACCTCCGTCACCTCCACCCAGCTCTCGACCGCGCCCACACCCGGGACCTCCGTGACGCCGTGCGAGGCCTCGCGGTTCCAGTTCTCCCAGCCACGCCGTGCCGGGTCCCGGGTCTCGAAGACCAGGTGCCCGCCCGGGCGCAGCGCCTCGCGGGCACCCCGCAGGGTCTCGCGCCACGCGCCCGGGTCGGTGATCTGCTGGGCGACGTTCGCGGTCATGGTCGCGAGATCGACGCGCAGCGGTGGCAGCGCCGTCGCGTCGCCGTGCAGCCAGCGCACCCGTTCGCCGCCCGGCTTGGCGCGGGCCACGTCGAGGGAGGCCGCCGCGGGGTCGACGCCGACGACGTCGATGCCGCGCGCGGCCAGCAGCAGCGCGAACACGCCGGTGCCGCAGCCGATGTCCAGGACCTCACGCGTCCCGAACTCCTCCGCCATGCGGAGATACGGGTCGAGGTCGCCGCGGTCGGGGTCGAGCACGTCGTAGAGCGCCGCGAGGCGGGGGTTCCCGAACTCCGCGGCGACGGGGCCGTCGGCGCTATCGATGTTCTCGATGCCGTGAGCCATGCGGTGCCTCCTCAGCAGGTACCGCGAGCGGCGCGTGCGGCGCGCCACTCGGGTGCCAGTACCGACCAGATCTCGGTGTCCTGCCGTACGCCCCGATAGGGGTCGCTCTCGCGCTGAAGCCCCTCGCGGCTCATGCCCAGCCGCTTGGCCACGTTGACGCTCGGGGTGTTCTCGGGGGCCACCAGCCACTCCACCCGGTGGATGCCGCGCACCTCGACCGCCCAGTCGACGACGGCGCGCACCGCACGGGTGACCAGGCCGCGCCCGGCGGCGTCCGGTTCCAGCCAGCAGCCGACTTCGCAGGTGCCCGCCGCCGCGTCGAAGGCCCGGAGGAGGACACCGCCGACGAGCCGCCCTTCGAGCCGGATGCCGTACAGCCGGCCGGTGTCTGCCGCGGCCTTGTCGGCGTACACCTGGAGCCAGGCGCGCGCGGAGTCCAGGTCGGCCGTGATGTCGGGGAGTCCGACGTAACGGCCGATGAAATCGCGGCCACGGTCCATGTGCGCGAGGAACTCCTCGGCCTGCCAGGGCTCCAGCGGCCGCAGTTCGGCTCCGTCGGCTCCGTCGGCTCCATCGCCCAGGGGTATCGCGAACATCCTCTTCCTCCACAGTGGCCGCGCGGTCGCTCCGGATCTTCGCACGACGGTCCGCGTACTCGGCCGGAATTTGTTCGTCGACAGCGGCCGACGGCTGCCTCGGGGAGGGGAAAAGGCCATGGCTCGCCGCCCCGGACGCGCCGGGCCGCCACCGAATGGCCCCGGAGTCCTAGACGCAGACAGGTTGAGCGGAGGGGGCTGTTCCGGACAGATGTGGCGCTCCGGCGATCTGGCCGGTCTTGTCGTGGACGACTTAGTTGCCTCAGCCATCCAATGGGGGTGGATCAGGGACGAACTGCGCTTGCGAGGTACTTCCATGACGGAGACAACGAAGCCGACCGCAACCATCGCCTTCCCCCAGGACCGCACGTGCCCGTACCACCCGCCCACCGCCTACGCACCGCTGCGCGAGGACCCGCCGTTCTCCCGCGTCAGACTGTTCGACGGCCGCTCCGTCTGGCTGGTCACCGGCCGGGCCGCGGCACGTGAACTGCTCGTCGACCCGCGGCTCTCCGCCGACCGCGAGAACGCGGCCTTCCCCATCCCGACCGAACGCTTCGCCCGGCAGCGCGACCGCCGCGTCGCCCTGCTCGGCGTCGACGACCCGGAGCACAGCACACAGCGCCGGATGCTGATCCCCAGCTTCTCCGTCAAGCGCATCGCGGCCCTGCGACCGCAGATCCAGGCGACGGTCGACCTGCTCCTCGACGACATGGTCGAACAGGGGCCGCCCGCCGAGCTGGTGAGCGCGTTCGCGCTGCCCGTCCCCTCGATGGTCATCTGCGCCCTGCTGGGGGTGCCCTACGCCGACCACGAGTTCTTCGAGGAGCAGTCGCGGCGGCTGCTGCGCGGCCCCACCGCCGACGACACCCAGCGGGCGCGGGAGGAACTGGACGCGTACTTCTACGAGTTGATCGACCTCAAGCGCGAAGAGCCGGGCGACGGGCTGCTCGACGAGCTCATCCAGCGGCAGCTCGCGTCGGGCGCGGTGGACCGGGAGGAGCTGGTCAGGCTCGCGACCATCCTGTTGATCGCCGGGCACGAGACCACGGCGAACATGATCTCCCTCGGCACGTTCACGCTGCTCCAGCACCCCGAGCGGTTCGCCGAACTGCGCGCCGGGCTGCGCGCCGACCCGCCGCTGATGCCGGCCGCGGTCGAGGAGCTGCTGCGCTTCCTGTCCATCGCGGACGGGCTGCTGCGGGTGGCGAAGGAGGACATCGAGACCTCCGCCGGCACCATCCGCGAGCACGACGGCGTCATCTTCGCCACGTCCCTCATCAACCGTGACGGCACGGTGTACAAGGGCCCGGAGGACCTGGACTGGCACCGTCCCGACCGGCACCACCTCGCCTTCGGCTTCGGCATCCACCAGTGCCTGGGCCAGAACCTCGCACGGGCCGAGATGGAGATCGCGCTCGGGACCCTCTTCGAGCGCCTGCCGGGGCTGCGCCTCGCGGCGCCTCCGGAGGACATCCCCTTCAAGCCCGGCGACACGATCCAGGGGATGCTCGAACTCCCCGTCACCTGGTAGGGGGCGGCCGTGGAGCTGGAGCGCGTGACGATCCACGTCGACAAGGACCGGTGCGTGGGCGCGGGCATGTGCGCGCTCACCGCGCCGAGCGTCTTCACCCAGGACGACGACGGCCTCAGCGAGGTGCTGCCCGGCCGCCGGGACGGCGGCGGGGACCCGCTGGTACGGGAGGCCGCGCGGGCGTGCCCGGTGCAGGCCATCAGCGTCGAGCCGAGCTGACCTCCCGTCAACCCGGCGGTTCACCAAGCGACTTCACTCGCCGAGCGTGGCCGTGAAGCTCCTGCCGTACGCATGGTGCGTGTCCACTTCGATGCGGGTGCCGCCGGGAGCCCTGCGCACCCGGATCTGCGGGTCCGCGGTCACCTTGCGCAGGGGGCGGCCGCGGAGCAGGACCGTCACGGTGCTCCGGTCCGTCGTCGGATCGGACACCGCGACGGAGACCGTCCCGCGCCGCCCCTTCGCGGCCTCGCGGCGCACGATGACCGAGGCAGGGCCGTGCACGCGCAGGCCCGCTGTCTCGTGCCATCCCCGGGTGAAGGCGTTGGCGGCCGTGATGCCGAGCCCCGCGTGCGAGACGACTTGCAGGTGACGGGAGTTGGCGAGGACCTCGATCGGCCCGTGGCGGTGGGCGCGCAACCGGTCGTCGTCGGCGTTCGGCACCAACGCGTAGGCCAGGCGCGCGGGCCGGGCGCCCGCCGCCCCGTCGACGGTGACGCCGAACACCGAACGCGTCACCTGCGTATCGGGGTTGGCGGTGCGCACGACCCTGCGGCTGCGGGTGACCCGGTCCAGGGAGACCCGCACCCGTGGGGTGTCGAGGAGGACATAGCCGACCGCGGTGCCCTCCGTGGCATTGGCGTAGCGCAGCCAGCGCAGGTCGGCGGTGCCCGGGCCGGTCCAGGGGCGGCCGTCGCGGAGCGCGCCGGTGAGCGTGATCCGGTCGTCGGCGGCCGCGGTGCGGGCGTCGATCGTCGTGGTGACGGCCCTGCCCGCGGGGTCGCCGACGTCGGCGGCGAGCACCACGATCTCCTCGTCGAGCAGGAACCACGACTTCGTCGCCGTCGCGTTCCGGTACACCACGAAGTCGTCGGGCAGCAGCGCCCGGTCGCGGTACGCCGCGTCGTCGGACTGCACCATCCCCGCCGCGCCGTACGCCCCGAGGACGGCGCCGCCCGAGTACCGGTCGGTGCCGCGCGGGAAGTAGACGTACTTGTTCTGCGACTCGGAGGACGAGGTGAAATGGAGGGGGTGGCCGGGGTTGTCGTAGAACGGCTTGCCGTACAACTCCGGTACCGTACGCCGCTGTTCGACCGGTGCGGTGACGCCCGCGAGGCCGTACGGCGAGACGGTGGTGTAGTGGTCGACGCCGTACGCCCGGGTCTGGTCCTGCCCGGAGAGGTAGAGGTAGTACGCGCCGTCGCCCTGGAACCACGGCATGAGGTTCTCACCGCTCATGTACTCGTACTTGCTGATCCGGCCGGAGCTCCGCGCGAGCGCGAAGGCGTAACCCGGTCTGCGGTGCACGGTCTTGTCCATGGCGTTGAACGCGACGCTGCGCGCGGCCGGGTTGAGGTCGGCGGGCGGGACGGTGGTGTCGCCGAGGATGTCGGCGTAGCGGACGACGCTGACCGGTGAGACGAAGCGGGCCGGGTCGAGGGCGGTGCGCGAGGTGGCCCTGACGTGCTTCACGTAGCTCTTGAGGGCGGTGGCCGCGGCGCCCGTCGCGAGTGAGGAGAGGTCGACGACGGCCTCGACGACCACCGCCACGTCGGTGTACCCGGAGTCGGGGCGCGACACCGCCCGGCCCTTGACGATCTCCATCATCCAGCCCTCGAAGATCAGCGGGGCGAAACCGTTCCGTACCCAGCCGTACACGGTCGGCACGAGCTCCTCGCCGTGCGCGAACCCGGTGCCTTCGAGGATCTTGAGGGTCTGCACGACGCGGGTGAGCAGGCCCTTCCCGTACGAGCCGGTGTACGCGACGGACGCGTGCTGGATGAAGGAGCCGTCGGCGTAGTGGCCGTCCGTCACGCCGTGCCGCAGCCGGTAGGGGTCGATGGTGAGGAAGACCGTCAGCTGGTCGGTGAGGGCCTTGCGGATCCGGGCCTCCCCCGGCTCGCCGAGGAGCGCGCCCTGGAGGATCCGGTTGGTGGTGATGTCGGCGAGGTTGGCCCCCGTGTGGAAGCGCGAGTCGAGGTCCACGTCGCCGTCGGTGCCGTTGCGCAGGTAGGCGTCCATCGAGGCGACGTAGGCGGGCAGCAGGTCGGGGCGGTGTGCGGCCACGTCGTCGGCGAGCAGGACGAGCGTCCTGCTGACGTGCTGCGAGATGCCGATCTCCCAGTGGAACCAGTTGCCGTAGTAGCCCTTGGACTGGTCCCCGTAGTAGCGCTCGTGCAGCCAGGCGAGGCCGTCGATCACCCGGCGCCGCACGGCCCGGCTGCCGTACAGGTCGGCGGGGAGGCCGGGCGTACGGGTGGCGAGGGCGGTCTCGTACAGCCTGCGGTAGGCGGTGTTCAGGTTGGCCTCGTCGGTGCCGAGCACCAGGCCCGCGAAGAGCTCGCCCGCGCCCGCGTCGTCCATCGCCTTCAGGTTGGCCCGCGCGGTCCGTTCGACGGCGGCGAGCTTCGCGGCCGTCTCGGGGCGCGCGTTGGACGCGGCGGTACCGGCGAAGACCGCCACGGTATTGGCGAGGAGCCGGGCGCGGCCCGCCTCGCTCGCGGCGGCGGTCGGCCGGCCCACGGGGACCACCGCCAGGAGACCGGCGGCCGACAGGGCGGACAGCAGGCGTCTGCGGGTGAGCTCCATGGCGGCCTCCAACGACGACATACGGCGTACGGCATACGTGGCGTTCCGGGCGGCTTGGTACGTGGCGTTCCAGAGGGCGTGCGGCGAGCGGAGTCAAGCAGACGTCCCCACCGCGGACAAGGTCCCGGGCCGCGGTGGTGTCGCGGGTGGTGGAGAGCGTCCACCCGATCATGGTGCCGTGCACGGGGGGAAGGGGAGCGCCATGCCCGAGGGAGGCGCGCCGCGCACGGCGCGGCGGCGCACCTGGCCGGCGGCCTCCCTGCTCGTGGACTGCCCGAAGGGCTGGAGGGGCGGGGCCGGTCGACGCGGGACCTGCTCTGGTCGGCGGAGCTGCCGTCCGAGGCGGACGGGTACGAGACGGACGAGTACGAGACGGACGAGTACGACGTACCGAGGGCCGAGCGGCTCGCCGGCCGCCCGGGGGCGGCCTCCCTCAGCCCTGCCGAGTCCCGGCCCGCCCCGCGATGTGCGACGGCGGCGCGATCCCCGCCCGCAGCAGGGGGTCCGGCACCGGTTCGCCCCAAGTGGCCGTCAGCGGCAGGTTCCCCGCCCAGACGTCGAGCTCGGCGTCCGGGCCGTCACCGTCGTCCGGTGGACCTGCCGCCACCTTGACCGAGGCCTCCGCGAGGGAGAGGGCCAGCAGGGTGGTCGCGGCGAGTTCCTTGCGGCTGGGGCGACGGGCGTAGTCCCACTGGCCGGGCGTCGCGTGCTCGGTGAGGAGACGCAGGCCGCGCAGCTTCTCCTCGGGGTCGGTCACCCGGCGCGGGACGCCGTGGATCATCGCACTGCGGTAGCCGACGCCGTGCTCGAACACCGAACGGGCGAGTATCAGCCCGTCGATGTGCGTGACGGTGACGCAGACCGGCGCCTCGGGGTCCGCCGCCAGACTGCGGCTGGCGACGGACCCGTGCAGGAAGAGGTGGGTGTCGTCACGGCCGTACACGGTGGGCACGACCATCGGGTGGCCGTCGACGACGACGCCGAGGTGGCAGACGAACCCCGCGTCGAGGATCGCCTCCAGGTCGGCGCGGTCCAGACTCCCGTGCTCGCGCAGGCGGCGGTGGCGGGTGCGGTCGGTGACGGGCAGGGCTGCGGGGAGGGGCTGGGGCTGGGGCTGCTCATGGTCGTCGTTCACGACGGGACAAGTTACCGAGCGTCGAGGGCGGACGACGCGGACAGGGCGGCGATGGCTGCGGGCGCGTCCGGTGCGGATGAGGGTGCGGGTGCGGCGACCGCCGCCTCGGGTGCGTAGGGTGCGTCAGGCGCGGGGACGGCGACAGGCGTGGCGATCGCGGCGACGATGACGAGGGCGGCGACGGCACGCAGGGTCCACTTCAGCACGGTCGGGCTCCGATCTCAGTGTGTGACGGCACGGCATGTCATGGGTGGCGCCGCACGGCATGTCATGCGTGGCGCCGCACGGCACGGCTGTGATGCGTGCGGTTGCACGCGTCTTGAGCGTCGCCTTCCGCCCCGTACCCCCGCATCGTCCAGAAGTCGCGGCTACCTCCGCCCCGCGGGGGAGGCCGAGGCGGCCGCCCCCTGTCAGACGACCAGTACCCGGCGCCCGCGCGTATGGCCGGCCTGGCTGTCGATGTGTGCCGCCGCGGCATCGGCCAGCGCGTACGACGTGTCGACCGGGATGTGGAGCCTTCCCCGTGCGATGAGGTCGGCGGCCTCGGCGAGTGCGTCCGGCACGCTCCCGGCCGTGCCGGAGAACCGGACGCCGTGCTCCGGCGCCGTGAGGTCGGCGATGGAGATCACCTTCCGCGGGTCCCCGGTCAGCTCGACGAGTTCGCGGAGCACGCCCGAGCCCGCGAGGTCGAGGGCCGCGTCGACCCGGCCGAGCCCGCGCACCCGCTCGACCCATCCCTCCCCGTACGTCGTGGCGAGGGCGCCCAGGCCCCGCAGGTAGTCCTGGTTCGCGGCGCCCGCCGTGCCGATGACCGTGATGCCGCGCTCGCGGGCGATCTGCAGCACCGCCGATCCCACTCCCCCGGACGCCCCGCTGACCAGCAGCGTCTGCCCGGGCCGCACGCCGACCTCGCGGAGGACGCGCAGCGCGGTCTCCACCACGGAGGGGTACCCGGCCGCCTCTTCGAACGTCAGCCCCTCCGGCATCGGCGCCCACGCCGACAGCACGGCGAACTCCGCGTACGTGCTCGCCCCTTCGCCGAACACGTGGTCGCCGACCCGCACCCCTTCCACGCCCTCGCCGACCTCGTCCACCACCCCGGCGGCGTCCAGCCCGACTCCGGCGGGCAGCTCGGTCGGGTGGGCCGACAGGACCTGGCCCTCCCTGACCCGCCAGTCGACGGGGTTCACGCCCGCCGCCCGCACGGCGATGCGTATGTGGCCGGGGCCCGCGTGGGGCTCCTCGGCGTCGATGAGGTGGAGGACGTCCGGGCCGCCGAACTCGGCGAAGCTCACTTTCTTCATGCGGCGGAACGTAGCACTAACCGTTAGCGCTACACAACGGTTAGCTTTCCATAACGGTTACACCTTTGCATTTGGTAGCGTCAGCGCATGACCGCACCCGTGCCGACCGGACGCCGCGAGCGCAAGAAGGCCGCCACCCGCCAGAAGATCGCCGACACCGCCCTGCGGCTCTTCCTCGAACGCGGATACGAGGCGGTGGGCATCCGGGACGTGGCCGCCGAGGCCGATGTGGCCGTGACCACGGTCTTCTCCCACTTCGCCTCGAAAGAGGCGCTGGTGTTCGAGCAGGACGAGGACTTCGAACAGCGCCTCGCGCGGGCGGTCACCGACCGGGCGCCGCACGAACCGCTCGTCCCCGCGCTGCGCCGCGAGATCCACGCACTGGTGCGGCACTGCACGGCGGACGGCGCCGCCCCGATCTGGCGCATGATCGACGAGTCGGCCGCCCTGCGGAAGTACGAGGAGTCGATGCGGCTGCGCCACGCGGAGTCGCTGGCGACGGCCATCGCCGCCGAGCCCGGCCTTTCGCGGACCGCGACGGCCTGCCGGGCGATCGCGAGGTTCGCGATCGACGCCTTCTCGGTGGCCCGCGAGGCGGACGACCCCGAGGCCGCGGTGGACGAGATCTTCCGCATGATCGAAGCGGCCTGGGAGGCCACCGGCCCTTCCTGAAGACAGGCTCCGAGGGGCCCGTGGCGTGGCGGGTCCAAGTCGGGGGCGAAGAATCCAACGACTTCCGGCCCGGGACGATGGCGGCCCCCGGCCCCCGCGCGGTCTCATGGAGCCCATGGAGCTTCCCCACCACGAGGACGTGTCCCCCGGCACCGGCGCCCTCCCGCCCCGCGCGTGGTACGCGACGTCGGACGCCGCCCGCCTCTCCCTCAACGGCCCATGGCGTTTCCGCCTCTCCCCCACGGCCGACGCCGAGGACGACGCGTTCGCCGCCGACGGGTACGACCCCGGCGCCGCGGACGCCTGGGGCGAGATCGCCGTGCCCGGCCACTGGGTGCTGCAGGGCCACGGCGCGCCCCACTACACCAACCAGCTCTACCCGTTCCCCCTCGACCCGCCCCGCGTGCCCACCGAGAACCCGACCGGCGACCATCTGCGCCTCTTCGACCTGCCCGCCGACTGGCCGCGGGACGGCGCCGCCGTCCTGCGCTTCGACGGCGTCGAGTCCTGTGCCCGCGTCTGGCTGAACGGCACGGAGCTCGGCGACTTCAAGGGTTCACGGCTCCCCCACGAGTTCGCCGTCGGCGAGCTGCTGCGGCCCGAAGGCAACGTCCTCGCGGTCCGCGTCCACCAGTGGTCCGCCGGTTCCTACCTGGAGGACCAGGACCAGTGGTGGCTGCCGGGCATCTTCCGCGACGTGACGCTGCTGCACCGGCCCGAGGGCTGCGCCCGCGACTTCTTCGTCCACGCCGCGTACGACCACCGCACGGGGACGGGCACTCTCCAGGTCGACTCGGAGGTCCAAGGGCGCGTCACCGTCGCCGAGTTGGGCATCGATGTACCGACCGGCGAGCAGGTCACCGTCGCCGTCGAGCCGTGGACGGCCGAGACGCCCCGGCTGTACGACGCGACGCTCGCCACACCCGGCGAGCGGATCCCGCTGCGGATCGGCTTCCGCACGGTCGCCGTCGAGGACGGCCTCATCAAGGTCAACGGCCGTCCCGTCCTCTTCCGCGGCGTGAACCGCCACGAGTTCCACCCCCGCACGGGCCGCGCCCTCGACCTCGAAACCATGCGCGCCGACGTGCTGCTGATGAAGCGTCACAACATCAACGCCGTCCGCACCAGCCACTACCCGCCGCACCCCGCCTTCCTCGACCTCTGCGACGAATTCGGCCTCTGGGTCGTCGACGAGTGCGACCTGGAGACCCACGGCTTCCAGGCGGTGGGCTGGCGCGGCAACCCGGTCGACGACGACCGCTGGACGCCCGCCCTCCTGGACCGCGCCGCCCGCATGGTCGAGCGCGACAAGAACCACGCCTCGGTGATCCTCTGGTCGCTCGGCAACGAGTGCGGGACGGGCCGCGGCCTGACCGCCATGGCCGAGTGGATCCGCGCCCGGGACGGCAGCCGCCTCCTCCACTACGAGGGCGACGCGTCCTGCGAGGACACCGACGTGTACTCCCGGATGTACGCCGACCACGCCGAGGTCGAGCGCATCGGCCGGGGCGAGGACGAGGGACCGAAGGAGCGGCGCCGGCTGCCGTTCATCCTCTGCGAGTACGCGCACGCCATGGGCAACGGACCCGGCGGACTCAGCGAGTACCAGCGGCTGTTCGAGACGTACGGCCGGCTCCAGGGCGGCTTCGTCTGGGAGTGGATCGACCACGGCATCGCGCACCCCGCGTACGACTACGCGTACGGCGGTGACTTCGGCGAGGAGCTGCACGACGGCAACTTCGTCTGCGACGGCCTGGTCTTCCCCGACCGGACGCCGTCCCCCGGTCTCGTCGAGTACAAGAAGGTGGTCGAGCCGGTCCGGATCGAGGGCGACGGCCGCGCGGGTACGGTCGCGATCACCAACCTCCACGACTTCGCCGGCCTCTCCCACCTCGCCTTCACCTGGTCGTACGAGAAGGACGGCACGACCGTCGCGGACGGCGTCCTCACGGTGCCGCCGGTCGGCCCCGGCGAACGCACGGAGGTGAAACTGCCGCCCCCGCCGCCCAGGAACCCGGACGCCGAGACGCAGTGGACGGTGCGGGCGTCGCTCGCCGAGGACACCGCGTGGGCACCGAAGGGCCATGTGGTGGCGTGGGCGCAGCTGCCCGTCGAGTACGGCATGGTGCTGCCCGTGCCCGGCGGCGCAGCACCCGTGCGCGACGCGGGCGGCCGGCGCGTCACGCTCGGTGCCGCGGACTTCGACGCCCGCACCGGCTCGCTCCTCACCTTCCACGGCCGCGAGGTCAGGGAGCTGCGCCTCGACGTGTGGCGGGCCCCCACCGACAACGACAACGGCATGCCGTGGCGGCCCGAGCCGTCCGTGGCCTCGCTCTGGCGCAGGCACGGCCTCCACCGGATGCGGCACCGCGTCGACTCCGTCGAGACGACCGGCGAAGGGCTGACCGTACGGACCCGGGTGGCGCCCGCGGCGAGCGACCTGGCGCTGCGCACGGAGTACCACTGGGCGTCGGACGGCGGCAAGCTGCTGCTGCGGATGTCCGTGACGCCGGAGGGCGACTGGCCCGTGCCGCTGCCGCGCCTCGGCATCCGCTTCGGGCTGCCCGGCGCGTCCGGGCGGGTGCGGTGGTTCGGCGGCGGGCCCGGCGAGGCCTATCCCGACACCGCGGCCGCCTCGCTGATCGGCGTCTGGGAGTCGGACGTCGACGCGATGCAGACGCCGTACGTGCGCCCGCAGGAGAACGGGGCCCGCCCCGCCGTCCGCTGGGCGGAGGTCGGCGGGCTGCGCGTCGAGAGCGACGGCGCCCCCGCGTTCACCGTCCGGCGCTGGACGACCGAGCAGCTCGACGCCGCCCGGCACCGCACCGACCTCTCGCCCGGCGACACGGTCTGGGTCAACCTCGACATCGCCCGGCACGGCATCGGCACGCAGTCGTGCGGCCCCGGCGTCCTGCCGCAGTACGAACTCCGCGCGACACCCCGGCCGTCCTCCCTGAGCTGCGTCTTCTCACTGTTCGACGACTGAGCCCGGGGAGCACCGAACCGGGCGCCGTCCGGTCACCCGTCGGTCGTCAGGCGTTCCCGCAGGAACTCGACGACCCGTTCGCGCGCTGCGTACGCGGGGTGGCCGGGCTGCTCGCGGACCTCCTCCGTGAGGACGGAGTGCGCCGACTTCGCGAAGCCCGTCGGGTTGCCCGGCGACGAGTCCAGTTCGACGACCTCGAACGCGTCGCCGAAGTGGCGGCGCAGGGTGGCGAAGCGGTCGCGCGGGACCAGCTTGTCCTCGCTGAAGCGCAGGCCGAGCGCGCACAGGCCGTCGCTCCTGGTGCGGGCCACGACCGTGTCGAACTCGGCGCGGGACAGGCCCGGGTCGACCCGCCGCGCGGCGCTCACCGGGAGCGGCAGCGAGGGCTGGCTGAGCACGGGGGCGAGGACGGCCTCCTCCGTGGCGGCGGCCAGCGCGAAGCCGCCCGTGAAGCACATGCCGATGACGCCGACGCCCGGGCCCGGCGTGCGGGACGCCAGATCCCGGGCGAGCGCGCGAAGGTGGTCCGCGAAGGGGCGCCGGGCGTTGGTGGCGAAGGCGCGGAACTCGGCGGCGACGCAGACCCGGCCGAAGACACCGAGGACGTACGGTGTGGAGAGCGGGCGGCCCGGTTCGCCGAAGGGGGACGGGATCGCGACGGTGAAGCCCTGTTCCACCAGGTGCTCGCCGAGACCGAGGACACCGGGATGCACACCGGGGATCTCGGGAACCAGGACGACGCCGGGGCCTGTCCCCTTCTCGTAGACATCATGCGTGAGGCCGGCCCCCGTGAACGGGGTCACATGCCATCCTGTGAGGTCCGCTGTCGGTTCCGAACCGGGCACGGCGCTCACTCCCTTTCGTCACAAGTGCCTGATGGGTAAGTGGAGTTCATGCCTACAGCACCCATGCGCGGAAACACAGACCCCACCGGTCGGCCCGGGCGGCTCGTGGCGTGGCTGGGCACATTCGGTCCCGTCGCCGTGGGGTACGCCGTCTTCCAGGCGCTGGTGGGACTGCTGCCCGACGGGCTCTTCGGGGACACGGCCCGCTATTCGCTGGCCGTGGTCAGCGGCCTCGGGACGGGGATCTCCGCCTGGCTGGCCGGTGCGCTGCTGCGGGCGCGGGCGTCGGCCGCCGACAGGGCGGACGACAGGGCGGGCGGTGACCTGGGCGGGGTTCCTTCGCCGCGCCGCCCTGCGGCGGGGGTGGCCGCCGGCGCGGCGGAACCGGTGGTGCCGGGACCGCTGCCGGGGCTCTCCGCCGCCACGTACACCACGCTCGCCGACCGCCTCGCGGTCTTCGACGACCCGCTGCGCGGCCGCCTCGTGGGCTGGCCGCACGCCCTCGACGAGCAGTCAGGACCGGTGCGGCCGACTGCGACCGGCACCGCGTACGGACTGCACATCGCCCTCGAACTCGGCATGCCGGACGGGAGGTTGCGCGCGTCCGAGCTCGTGCGGACGCTGTGGCGGCTGCGGCTGCCCGAGGGTGGCTGGGCCGCCCGCTCGCAGGGCTCGGTGGGGCGCCCCGAGGTGACCGCGCTCGTGCTCGGCGCACTCGCCCGGGCGGGCGCCGACCCGCACCTCCTCGCCACGGAGGCGGAGCGGTGCACCGAGCGGTTCAGCCACGAACTGGAGCCCGCCGGTGTGGAGTTGACGCACGTCGTGACCACGATGCTGCGCGGGCTGCTGCGCGCCGCGCCCGACTCGCCCGCCCTGCCGCTCCTGCGGGACGCGCTCGTCGACGGGGCCGTCACCGATCCGGCGCGCGGGCACCGGCGCTGCTGGGGCTCCCGGCTCACCCCGCCGCGCGGCAGGGCGGTGGCGCCGTCGGCCGTGCACACCGCGCAGGCCGTCGTCGCCCTCGACCGGGCGGCGCGGGTGCTCGGCGAGGACGCGAACGCCCGCGCCACCCGCGAGGAGGGCATCCGCTGGCTGCTCTCCTGCCCCGGGCCCGCGCACGACGGCTGCGACGACCTGGAGAGCGGTCACGAGACGGTGCGCCGTCCGCACCCCGTCGACGCCTCGCGCCACGAGGTGCTCTCCGTGCGGCACTTCTCGGCGGCCTGGGTGGTGCGGGCGCTGCTCACCCCGGACGTCCCCGCGGTCGCCGCCGACGAGGAGAGGGAAGCGGTCCGGCAGGAGATGCTGGCGGGTGCGGTCGCGTCCGTGTGGCGGCAGCAGGACAACGGGATCTGGACGTGGGGCGGGGTCGATCTCGCCTACCCGCTGTGGATGACCTATCAAGGCCTTTCCGCCCTGCGGGCGCATGCCGTATGGATGTATCAGCCGGGCGGCTGAACGCCGGCGGGCGCGTGGACGAGGGGGAGAGTGCATTGGGCGGTCGGCACGTCCACGACGCGGAGCGGCTCCTGGCGGAGACGCTGGACCGGTCGACGGGGGACGAGCTGCTGCGGGCGGCCCGCGCGGCCGTCGCCGAACTGGGCGCCCCGGGGCGCCTGGTGCCGCTGATCCGTGAGCTGGCGGGCGGCACGGGCGACCCCTCGGGACGCGCGCTCCTCTCGTACCGCCACATCCTCGGCTTCGACAAGCTGCTCCTGATCGACGGCGGCCCGCGCCACATGCTGCGCGCGCACGTGTGGCATCCGGGCCGGGACACGCGCGAGGACATCCACAACCACCGCTCCCCGCTGGCCTCCTACGTGGTGCGGGGCGCCCTCGGCGTGGACCTGTACGAGCGCGCGGGTCCCGCCGCCGGCGAGGGGGTCGCGACGTCCTGGTACCGGGAGTCCCTCGCGGGCGAGGACGGCGACTGGCTCCTGGAACCTGCGGGCGGGGCGCGGCTGCGCCTCACGCAGACCGCGCTGTACGCGGCCGGGAGCGGCTACGCGCTGCCGCCGCACGTGCTGCACCGGGCGTGGTGCGCCTCGCCGGGGCCCGCGGTCTCGCTGTTCCTGGAGACGGGGGCGGGGCGGCGGCGGTACACGGACGTGTTCGCGGGGCCGGACGTGGGGGGCCGGGCGGTGGCGAAGAAGCCTTTGGAGGTGAACGACTATCTGGCGGAGCTGTCGACGCTGGCCGAGCTGCTCGGCTGACGCGTCGCTCAGGCGAGGGCCTGGCGGACGATCTCGCGGTTGTAGTCGTCGATCCGGACCGTGCCGAGGTCGGCGGGGGCGAGCCAGCGGTGGTCCTGGTCGGGCAGGGGCAGGGTCACGTCGAAGGTGAGGGGGCGGACCAGGAAGTTGTCCTGCCAGTTCTTCACCTCGTGCCCGCGGTAGGTGCTGACGAAGGAGGACTCGCCGACCTTGCGGAGGACCTGGCCGAGCAGGCCCGTCTCTTCCTTGAGCTCTCTCAGGACGCCGTCCCCGGGACTCTCCTCGGGCTCCAGCTTCCCGCACGGAACACCCCACACACCGGGCAGGAATCGCTCGGTCCGGCTGCGTCGCACGAGCAGCACACGGTGGCGGTGCATCACGACGGCCGCCGCGAGCCGGTTGTCACCGGGATAGTCCATGCCTTCCAACGTAGCGGGGATTCGGGGGCCGTGACAGTCGGGCTGTCCGATTCCTTCAAGACCTGGCGCGGAACCGCTGCCTACGCTGCCGGGCATGAACAGCACACCGAAGTCACCCGCTCCCCGGTTCGACCTGATCGGTCTCGTCGTCTCCGACCTGGCCGTGTCGCTCGCCTTCTACCGCCGGCTCGGCCTGGAGTTCCCCGCCGGGTCGGAGAGCGCGCCGCACGTCGAGGCGGCGCTCCCCGGCGGTCTGCGCCTGGCCCTCGACACGGAGGACACCATCCGGTCCTTCCACCCGGGCTGGCGGCCGCCCGCGGGTGCGGGCCGGATCGGGCTCGCCTTCCACTGCGGCACGCCCGCCGGGGTCGACGCCGTGCACGAGGACATGACGGGCGCGGGGTACGTGAGCGAGCTCAAGCCGTTCGACGCGCCCTGGGGCCAGCGGTACGCCGTCGTCCTCGACCCGGACGGCAACGGCGTCGACCTCTTCGCGCCTCTGGGCCAGTAGGCGACTCAGCGGCAGCCCCGTGAATTCCCTGACGTCACGAGCGAGATGGGCCTGGTCGGCGAAGCCTGCGGCGGCGGCCGTCTCCGCGTACGGCAGGCCCGCGCGGGCCAGTGCGAGGGCCCGCTGCAGGCGCAGCACCCGGGCCAGCGTCTTGGGGCCGTAGCCGAACGCGGGCAGCGAACGGCGGTGCAGCAGACGGGCGTTGACGCCCGCGTCCGCCGCGGTCCGCGCGACCGAGTTGCCCGCGCTCAGCGACCTGACGACGTGGGCGATGAGCGGGTCCGGGGGCTCGGTGGCGGCGGCCCGGTCCTTCGCGACCGCCTCCAGGGCGGCCACGGGGTCGCGCGCGGCGTCCACGCGCTCGGTGAGGCGGCGCGCCTCGGCCGCGGTCCACAGGTCGGCGAGCTCCACCCGCCGGTCGCGCAGTTCGTGGGCGGGCACGCCCAGGAAGGCCGGGGCGGTGCCGGGACGGAAGCGGATGCCGACATACCGTCCCGGCCCGCCCTCAGGGTCGTACGCGCG
This sequence comes from Streptomyces sp. NPDC050732, assembly GCF_040654255.1. Taxonomy (NCBI): domain Bacteria; kingdom Bacillati; phylum Actinomycetota; class Actinomycetes; order Kitasatosporales; family Streptomycetaceae; genus Streptomyces; species Streptomyces sp. NPDC050732. The sequence continues at coordinate 2,222 of NZ_JBFAHP010000004.1, read as the reverse complement.
GGTGTCGGGACCCGCGACGAACAGCCTGCCCTCGGTCCACAGCAGGTCCATGCACCCGTCGGGCAGCACCGGCCGGGTGGCGCCGGGCACGCCCGTGGCGACCCGGGTCCACACGACCGCACCACGCACCGCGGCCGGCCGCTCCCGGTAGCCACCCGCACCACCACCCCCGGCCTCCTCGCCCCTCACGCACAAAAGGCTACGCCGCCCGGCCACTGCCTCCACGGGACCGCCCCCGCACGCGCCGAAAAGCTACGCCGCGCGGGTGCGGTGTTCCTGGGGGCTGATGCCGTGGACCCGCTTGAAGGCGCCGGAGAGTGCGAACGCGCTGCCGTAGCCGACTCTGCGGGCTATCGCGCCGATGGTCAGCTCGCTGTCGCGCAGCAGGTCGGCGGCGAGCGCGAGCCGCCAGTTCGTCAGGTACGTCATCGGGGGCTCCCCCACGAGCTCCGCGAACCGCCGGGCCAACGCGGCCCGTGAGACGCCCGCCTTCGCCGCGAGGTCCGCGATGGTCCAGGGGTGCGCCGGGTCGTCCTGGAGCAGGCGCAGCGCGCGGCCCACGACCGGGTCGCCCAGCGCCAGGTACCAGGCGGGGGCCGCCGCCTCGGGGCGGGAGAACCAGGCGCGCAGCGCGGCGATCAGGAGCAGGTCGAGGAGCCGGTCGAGGACGACGTCCTGGCCCGGTTCGTCCTTGCGGATCTCGTCGGCGAGCAGCGGTGTGAGCGGGCAGTCCCACACCTCGGTGGGCAGCACGAGCAGCGGCGGCAGCGCGTCGAGGAGGCGTCCGGTGAGCTCGCCCCGCAGCTGATAGGTGCCGATCAGCATCTCCACGGAGCCGTCGTGCGACTCGCCCCAGGCGCGCGGGCCCAGGTCCCGGTAGCGCGCGACGGGGGCGCCGTCGAGCGGCACGCACTGCTGCCCCGGCCGGATCTCGGCGAAGGGCACGGTGGTGACCTCGCCGGCGCAGGTGTAGTGGCCGGGGCCGCGGGCGATGGCGAGGTCGCCGGGGCCGATGCGCTGGGCGGGCGCCCCGTCCGCGGGGACGATCCAGGCGGTGCCGCGCACCATGACCATGACGGAGAGGGGCGCCTCGTCCGCGATGCGGACGGACCAGGGCGGGTCGAAGAGCGCGCGGATCATGAAGGCGCCGCGCGCCCGCGGTCCTTCCAGCAGTCCGGCCAGTACGTCCATGACGGCAGCGTAGACGCACGCGTATGGGGGTGAGCTCCTCACCGATGGTCCCTCGACGCGCCCGCCGGTTGACTGCCGTACATGACGAACACGGGGAACACGACGGACATGGCGGGCATGACGGTTCTGGTGACGGGGGCGAGCGGGCGGGTGGGCCGCCGGGTGGTGGAGACGGCCGGGGCCGCGGGCCTCACGGTGCGGGCGGCTTCGCGGTCCGGCGCGGTGCGGTTCGACTGGGCGGACCGGTCGACCTGGGCGGACGCGCTGCGGGGCGCGGACGCCGCGCACCTCGCGTATCTGCCGGACGTCGGGGCGCCCGGCGCGGCCGAAGCGGTCGGCGCGTTCGCACGGCAGGCGGTCGCCCTCGGCGTACGGCGGCTCACGCTGCTCTCGGCGCGGGGCGAGGAGCAGGCGCACGCGACGGAGCGGGCCGTGCGGGAGTCGGGGGCGGAGTGGACGGTGGTGCGGGCCAGTTGGTTCGCGCAGAACCTCAGCGAGGGCCCGCTGCTCGACGGGATGCGGGGCGGGGAGCTGGTCTTCCCGGCCGGTGAGGTGCTCGAACCCTTCATCGACACGCGGGACATCGCGGACGTGGTGGTGGCAGCGCTGACCGGTGGCGACCGGTTCGCGGGCCGGACCCTCGGCCTGACCGGGCCGCGGCTCCTCTCCTTCCGGCAGGCGGTGGCGGAGGTCGCGGCGGCGGCCGGGCGGGAGATCACGTACGTGCCGGTGTCGGCCCGTGAGTACGGGGCCGCTCTCGCCGGGTTCGGGGTGCCGGCCGGGGAGGTGGAATTCCTGGTCGAGCTGTTCGAGACGAACCTCGACGGCCGCAACGCGAAGCTCTCGGAGGGGGTGCGGGAGGTACTGGGCCGGGAGCCCAGGGACTTCGCCGACTTCGCCCATGAGTGCGCCGGGGCCGGTACCTGGACGTCATGAGCCCCGGCCCCCGGGGGGGAGGTTCCGGGGCTCCGCAGGCCCGGCTGCGGGTGGGAGGGGGCTGAGCGCGCAGTTCCCCGCGCCCCTGACAGGGC
>NZ_JBFAHP010000003.1:0-303589 GCF_040654255.1 Streptomyces sp. NPDC050732 | reverse complement strand
GGTCCACTGACTGCCCGAATCGCGATGAGCTTAAGGGGCCATGATCACTCGCCCCAAAGCAGCTCCCGCCCAAAGCCGCTCCACCGACCTCCGCTGGCAGCAGGTCGGTCGCTGATTGTTCAAAACCCTCATCGACATCGACAACGCTGCGGCATAATCGCCAGCATGACCAATTCGCCACTTCTTCTGTCGATAGTAGGGATAGTCGGTGCGCTAGCCGGCGGCGGTCTGACTGGATTCATGAACGCCAGAATCGAGCGCAGAAGAGAAGCTGTCACCGAAAGACAGCAAATCCGCCAGGAACAGGCGGCTGAGCGAACGCATCTGCGTGATTTACAAATTGAGCATTACAGGTGGCGCAGAGATCGCCGCCAAAGCGCATATGTGGATTTCCATGCTAAATCCCAAAAAGTCCTGCTCGTGTTCAGCAAGGTCAACGCGGAAGTAGGTCGAGGCCAGGGGGGTAGGGAATCAACGCGCCAGTTACTGGAAGAAGCGCATGAGGCAACCTCTGACGCGCTTCACAGCACGGCGGTTGTGCAGATAGAAGGGCCTGCCGAGGTAGGAATTCGCGCATCAGTAATCCAAGTAAGGCTGACACTGCTCGTAGCCTCAGCTGCTGCAGCGTTGGATTCGTTGGATGAAGCTGCCAGGTATAACCGCGAACTCAAGGAGGCTATCCAGTCCTTATCTGAGGCGCAGGGGGAATTTCTCACCGCAGCTCAAGTGGCCATGAACGAGGTCGTAGCGGTCGAGTGACAAGCGTGCCGCACAGTACCGATGTACAGCAACGACACACAACTGACCAGCCGTGTAGACGCCACTGACTTCCCCGCCCGTAGTTCGCATCGAGGGGGCCGCCGGTCGTGCCGCTGGCGTGCCAGACCGGAGGCGGAGTCTCGGGGAACCAAGGTGCGCCGAAGTGCGTACCGCCCCACGTTGCCCAAGGCAGGGATCTCCAAGTCACTTCGGTGATCCTCCAACCTCACTCCTAAGGCGGGTGCCAGGCGGAACCGCGCTCGCCCATGCCGAGCGATCAACTGTGCGCGGTCTGAGGACAGATACTCGCCTGGACTGTCAGTGCCTCCCTCTACGCTTTCACCATGCGCAAAGGTGCGATCAGCCAAGATGGTGTCCTCAAGGCCATAGCGGAGTATGACGAGTTGGGGCGGGACAGGTTCCTGTCCGCGTATGGGTACAAGCCAGCGACCGGGTACCTGCTCATACACGAGGACCGGACATACGACTCCAAGGCCATCGCTGGCGTGGCCCACAAGTTCGATCAGGGCCGAGCGCTGAGGCCGGACGAGTTGAGCGGAGGACGGTCGCACGCCGCCAGGTGGCTCGCCCGACTCGGCTTCGTGATCCGTTCGTCTCGAAGCCCCGACTGGACGCGTGACGAGATCATCCTCGCCTGCGACCTAGCGATGACGAACGGCTGGAAGCGACTGGAGTTCAACGACCCACGCGTGATCGAGCTGTCCGCACTGCTCCAAAGCATGCCGATCCACCCTGAAGAACTACGTAACGAGCTGTTCCGGAACCCCAACGGCGTAGCTCGCAAAACGGTAGACATCACTTCCCGGCACCCGGACTACCAGGGGAAGCCCACGAACGGCAACGCGCTTGATGTCGAAGTCATGAACGACTTCCTGGCCCGCCCGGCAGAGATGGCTGAGGTAGCCCAGCTCATCCGGCGCGGCCTCACCACAGGAGAACTCCAAGATCTGCCCGCAGAAGCCGAGGAGGAAGACGACTACAGCGCACCTGAGGGTAGGTTGCTGATCCGCCGTCACAAAAGCCGCGAGCGAGACAAGGGCTTGCGCAAGAGGAAGATCGATGCCGTCTTGCGCCAGGGACGCCGACTAGCCTGTGAGGCATGTGGTTTCGATTTCGAGGCGACCTACGGCCCGCGGGGCGCCGGGTACATCGAGTGCCATCACGTTGTGCCTCTGCACGAGGCCGGCGAGGGGCGGACCAAGCTCAGTGATCTCGCTCTGATCTGCGCCAACTGCCACAGGATGATTCACCGCCGCGCCCCGTGGCCCACGCCTGGCGAACTCCGGAACCTCATCCAGGAGACCTTGAATCGAGGCGAGACGCGCATCCCTTCCCAGCAGGAGCCCGGACCGAGCCGACGAACCGCATCGTCCCTCTAGGGCCTTGATGTGGCTTGTACGACCTCTGCCGAACGAACCACATAGCTACGGAGGACCAAGAGGAGACACCGGGGGCAGCCCACGCTTCGGCTGGACTGCCCTGTCGAATGAACCTCGAAGCGCTGAGTGTCTAACTGCGTGACAACGCCAGCGAACAGTGGCGGACAACCACGCACACCCTCGGGTCATCGCACCACCTCAGCGGCACACAGACCCAAGGTCACCCACTCCCCCGGATTACCAATCCGATAAACGGATTGGTACGACCCGGTGAGCGGTTCGTGACCGTCGCTGGTGGGTGGACTGCTCGGATGGGCTACGCGTGGTGGGTGAAGTCGTCGCGGTGCAGGGCGGTGTAGCGGAGGAAGGGGGCCAGGGCCCGTTCCACGGGGAGGTGGCGGGACGCTGCCGCCAGGGGCAGAGCATCGGTTCCGTCGGCGTCGTAGCCGCCCCGGTAGTCGAAGCCCCACGCGACGATCTCCGCGTGGGCGGTGGGGTCGCCGGTCTCGTGGACGAGGTTCACGCCAGGGTCGGAGACCCACCCGTCGTCCGTGACGAGGAGTCCGACGAAGGGCACCCCGCCGGACTCGACCCGGCGGACGCAGGTTTCCACGGCGTCGGCCATGAGAAGCGTGAGCCGGGTCGTGTCCGCGCTCATGCGGCGGTCGCTTCGCGCAGGGTCCGGCGGATCATGCCTTCGGTGGCGACGCCTTCGATGCGGCGGGTGCCGATGACGATCGTGGGTACGACGGTGATGTTCATCCGCGCCGACTCGGCCAGTGCCCTCCGGTGCCGCTCCGCGTACTCCTGCTCGTCGAGGGCCGCTGTGTAGGCGGCCGGGTCGAGTCCGGTCTCCTCGGCCAGGCGGGCCAGGACCGCGCGGTCCCCGATGTCGAGGTCCTCGCGGAAGAACGCCGTCATCACGCGACGGTGGTAGGCGTGGGCCCGCCCCCGCTCCGCGGCGTACTGCGCGCCCCGGAAGGCCAGTTCGGTGTAGGGCTGCGGCGAGACGGTCGGCAACCGCAGCGGTATCTGATGGTGGCGTGCCATGGGGTAGACGGCACGCTCCCAGATGTCGGGCAGGTACGGGTCCTCCGGCCGCAGGGTGGGTGTTGGCCGGGTACGCAACTCGTGGGCGTGGTGGATGACTTCGACGTCGGGCCGATCGGTGATCGCGCGCTCGACCAGCTCGTCGGCGAGCAGGCAGAACGGGCAGACGTAGTCCGACCACAGATGGATCTGAACAGTCACGGTGGCCTCCGGCCCTCCGAGGCACCCCGGTGGGTGCGACACCCAAATCGTGTAACTTCACGCCGGTGTCAACTTCAAGGAACGGAAGTCGGCGAACAGTTCAGGAGGTCTCATGCGCATCGGTGAGCTGGCGGCCGCCAGCGGCGTCAGCACCCGCTCCCTGCGGTACTACGAGGCGCACGGGCTCATACGCTCCGAGCGCACCCCCGGCGGGTGGCGCGACTTCGACAGCTCGATGGTGGAGCGGGTCGTCATGATCCAGCACCTGTTCGCCGCCGGCCTGGGCAGCACCACCATCGACGAAGTACTCCCCTGCATGGAGGCCCCGCCCGAGGAGCGCAACGGCGTCATGGAGCAGCTCTTCGCCGAGCAGGCCGAACGCCTGGAGGCCAAGCGGCGCGACATCGACCGCGAACTCGACACCCTGCAGGCACTCCGCGTCGAAACGGCCCTGCCCGGCGAGGCCCCGTAAGCAGCGGCATGGTCGGCGGGCGGTCCGGTTATCCTGCGTGTGATACACCGAGTGTGATCAACCCGTCGCTTTCCGCTCTGACTTCGGGAGCCGTGCATGCAGGGACAGGACCAGAAGCAGACCGTCGCCCACCGGGGCAGAGCGCTGGCGTGGGAAGGGTTCTGCATGGGGCCCGAGCTGCTGTCGCGTGCGGAACTGGAGCAGGTCTCGCTGCGCCTGATCGGGCTGGATCTGGCCGGCGCCACGGAGGCGGCCCGTGCCGAGCTGCAGCCGTTCGGCGCGCCCTGCGGACAGGTGCCGGCCATCGTGCTCGGTACCGCGTCCACACTGAAGGGCTGCTTCGAGGCCGACGTGGCCCACTTGGTGCAGGGCGGTTCGCCGGACGACTTCGCCGCGTACAACGAGGCGCGGTCGGTGTACCTGGCCGCGCCGGGCGACCTGGTCGTGGGGCGCGGGGAGCCGTGGCAGCAGGCGGTGGCGGCGTCCGAGGCGGTTCCCGTACAGGTTCCCGAGATGCGCTATTACTACCTGAGCCACGCACTGCTCGCGATGGCGGTCGCCTCTCCCCCGGACCGGCCGGCCGCACCGCTGGAGCAGCTGATCCGACAGCTGCGCGCGGCGCCGCAGACGGTGGTGCGGCTCTTCGCCATCGACCCCGAGGCGCGGGTGCTGCTGCTGTGGCTGAAGCGCGCGGCGGGCCTGGAACGGTTGCGCGTGGACGCCAACGGGCCGGAGATCGCCGAGCGGTGGAACCGCAAGACGACGCTGTATCCGACGGTCGAGGACGCGGTGGACGTGCCCGCGCCACGACCGGATGACGACCCGTACGCCACCCTCGCCACCGAGGCAGAGGCGACCGCGTTCCACCGGGAGTTCGGCGTTCTCCTGCCGCGGCTGCCCGGCTACTCGATCACCCGGGCCGGGGCCGACGAGGCGCTGCTGCGCGACCGGGTGCGCACGGCCGCCCGACTGCTGCGCGAGCGCTACGGGCTGCCGCTGGGCTGTTTCAAGCCCGCCGAGGCGCTGACCGGCAGCCGCATCCGCATCGCGGTGCCGTTGGACGACGACGCGGCGCTGGACGCGCTGGCGGGCCAGGCGATGGAGACCGACGAGGACTACGTCCTGGAGGCGCACACCCACTACCTGCGCCACCGCGTCCCCGGTTACGAGTTCATCCTGGCGCCTTCCACGCACGTGGTGGCGGGACAGCTCGCCGAGGGCGGCACAATGCAGATCACCAAGGGCAGTGTCTGGGAGGGCAGCGTCTATATCGACGGCGACACCTGTGCCCGGTTCGGCATCACGCCCGAGCAGTTCCGTGCCGTGCGAGAGGGCATGGCGGCGCTGCACGGTGCGTTCCGAGGTGCGGGGCGCGATCTGGGGTTCATCAAGGGTGGCGTGGACTTCGCCATCGCCCACCTGGGTGGCCGCTTCGGGCAGGATCCGGTGGTCGCCATGCAGGACTTGAATCTGTCGTCGAACGGCGCCGAATACGTCCGGGCGTTTCTCGCCGACGCGAGGAACGTGCTCGGCAGGCGGGAAGGGGTGTACGCGGCGACGAAGGTGGTGCGGCCGACCGCCGAGACGGACCTGAAGCGGTTGCAGGACGGTCTCGGCCGTCCCGGGCCCGACGGGTGGGCCCGGGCGATCACGTCGGTGGCGGGGCGCTGGGGCCTGATCGGGGTGGCGGCCCCGTGCCCGCGGCAGGCGGCGCAGGATGTGCTGGAGCTCGAACAGCGCCTGCACCGTGCGGGGTTGCTGCGCACCAGCATCCGGGACGAGACCGTGCGGCCTGCCTGAGACCGGGTGCGTCAGGGCCGCTTCTTCGGCGGTGCGGGGCGGGGGTCCGTACGGCCGTCTGTCACCGGCCCGGGAGTGCGATCCGCCTCCTTCTCCGCGGGCGTGCCGTCCCCTTCCGTGACACGGCAGGCGAGGAGCAGCGGTCCTGTCATGACGGTGGTCAGGATCGCCATCATCACGAGGATCGAGTAGAACGCCTGGTCGATGAAGCGCAGTTGGAGCCCGACGGTGAGGATGACCACCTCGGTGAGTCCGCGGGTGTTCATCAGCACGGAGAGGGTCATCACTTCGCGTCGGGGCAGCCCGGCCACGACGGCTCCCAGGCCGGCCCCGGCCATCTTCGTCACGACGGCGACCGTCAGCATCACCGCGAGCTCCACGACGTACACCGGCCGGAACGCGGTCAGGTCGACGCGGGTTCCGGCGACCACGAAGTAGACGGGCAGCAGGATCTGAGTGGCCGATTTCTCCAGTCCGTCCATGACAGCCACCCGCATCCGGTCCTCGTCGCCCTGCCGGGGCATGACCGCGCCGAAGGCGAACGCCCCGAAGACGAAGTGGACGCCCATCCATTCCGTGGCCGCGCAGGAGGCCATGAGGCCCGCGGCGACCACCACCACGGCGCCCACCGGTTCCGGCGCCCCGCCCGCGCCGCCCTTCAGGAACCGTGCGGCGAGCGGCCGGACCCCCAGAACGAGCAGTCCGAGATAGACCGGCACGAACGCCATGCGCCAGGACTCGGCGGTGCCGAAGAGCGCGACGACGACGGCCAGGCAGGCCCAGGCGGCCAGGTCGTTCACCCCCGCGGCGGCCATGGCGGTCCGTCCGGTGGCGGTGCGGTTGAGCCGTTGGTCGGCGAGGATCCGTGCCAGCACCGGGAAGGCGGTGACCGACAGCGCCACGCCGGTGAACAGCACGAATCCCGGTGCGCCGGAGGGGCCGTGGCCCGCCGCGTACGGCAGTGCCACGAGACAGCCGCCGGCCAGCGGCAGCAGGACCGAACCCGTCGCGACGCACAGGGTGGTACGGCCGCTGGTGCGCAGGTACGCGGAGTCCGTCTCGTAGCCGATGACGAACATGAACAGGGCGAGCCCGACGTCGGCCAGCGCTCCCAGGAGCGGCTGGATCTCGTCGTACGGGACGGCGTCCCGCCAGCTCCGCGCGGGGGACAGCAGGGTCGAGCCGAGCAGGACTCCGGCGATGATCTCGCCGACCACGGCGGGCTGCCCCAGTCTGCGGGCGCCCGCCGCGCACAGCCGTGCCATGCCCAGCACGAGCGCCAGCGCCAGGAAGAAGTAGGCGGTCTGATCACCCATCGATACGTCCCGGCCGAGGCGCGGTGGAGTCGGCCGGGAGGCTGAGGACGGTCTGGCCGATGAGGTCGCGCATGACCTCGCTGGGCCCGGCGGCGATGGTCGCGGCGCGGGCGTCACGCTGGGCGCGGGCGGCGAAGGAGTCCTCCACATAGCCGTGCGAACCCTGCAGCTGCAGGGCGGTGTCGGCCAGCCTGCAGGCCAGTTCGGTGGTGTGGAGTTTGGCCATGGAGCACTCCACGGCGGGCAGTTCGCCCTGCTCGTACAGCCACGCGGTGTGGTGCACGAGTTGCCGGGCCGCCGCGAGTTCGGTGGCCAGGTCGGCGACGCGGTGGACGAGCGCCTGCTTGCGGGCCAGGGCCTCGCCGGCGACGTTCCTGGACCGCAGGTGGCCGCGCAGTTCGTCCAGGCCGCGGTCCATGCCGCCGAGTGCCAGGGTGGCGGCGACCAGGCGTTCCAGTTGCAGCCCGCGCAGCAGGTAGTAGAAGCCGTTGCCGATACGGCCGACGAGCCGGTCGGCGGGGACCCTGACGGCGTCGAAGGTGATCGCGGCCGTGCCGGCCGACCGCCAGCCGAGCGTGCGCCGCGGGACACGGGCGACGCCGGGCAGCGCGGTGTCGACGACCAGCAGCGACAGCCCGGTCGTGCCCCGGGGACCGGCCGCGGCGGTGCGCACCGCGGTGACGAGGAAGTCCGCGGTCATTCCGTTGCTGACCATCGCCTTGGTGCCGTCGACGACGAAGTGGTCGCCGTCCCGGACGGCCGTGGTGCCGATGCCCGCCAGGTCGGCGCCCGCGTCCGGTTCGGTGATCGCCAGTGCCGCCACGCGCTCGCCCCGCACGGCGGGCGCCAGATACTCCTGGGCGAGGTCGTGGCCACCCGTGCGGGAGAGGTAGTGGGTGGCCATGTACGCGTGTACGGAGACGGCGGCGCGCAGCCCGCCGTACCCGAGGCGGCCGAGTTCTTCCAGGAAGACGACGGAGGTGAACAGGTCGCGGTCGCCGCCTCCGACGGCCCGCGGGTACAGGAGTCCCAGGTAGCCGCGCTCGCCGAACAGCTTCCACGCGTGGGCGGGTACGGTGTCCGTCTCCTCCCAGCGGGCGGCGTACGGCAGCACCTCCGTGCGCAGGAAGGCGCGGACCTCCTCGCGGAAAGCGGCGTGGCCTTCGTCGAAATACGGTGACTTCACGGTCCGTCGCTCCTTCGTCGCTCCCCCAGGCACAGCGAGATCTCGTCGGCCAGCGGTCCGAGCAGGTCGTGGGCGCGCTCGTGCGGGTAGAAGTGGCCGCCTCCGACGCGGTGTTCGCGGAAGCCGTGCGGTGCCAGGGTGCGCCAGGCGGCCACCGCATCCGGTGGGGCCACCTCGTCGTCCGTGCCGCAGAACGCGGTGACGGGCACGGGCAGCGGATCGGGTGTCGCATGCGCCCAGGTCTCGGCGAGCCGGATGTCCGCGCGGAGCGTCGGGCCGAGCAGGGCCATCAGACGGGGGTCGGCGAGCACGTCCGCGGAGGTGCCCGCGAGTCTGCCCAGCTCCGCGTGGAACCGCTCCGGCGGCAGCCCGTGGATGGCGGGGAGCGCGCGCGGTACCTGCGGCGCGCGGCATCCGGAGAGCAGGGCCCGGACGGGTGGCCGGGCGAGGGGGCGTACGACGGTCTCGTAGACGAGCATCGCGCCCATGCTGTGCCCGAACAGCACGTACGGCGAGGGGACTTGGGCCGTCAGCGCGGTGGCGAAGTCCCGGGCCAGCGACGGCCAGTCCCGCGCGGGCCGTTCCCGCAGCCGGTTCTCCCGCCCCGGCAGCCGTACGGCCAGCAGTTCGGTATGGGCGGGGAGCCGGTCGGCCCAGGGACCGTACACCGCCGCTCCCGCTCCGGCGTGGGGCACGCAGACCAGCCTGATCCGGGCTTCGGGCCGGGGCCGCGGGCGGTGGAACCACCGTCCGGACTCTTCGGTGCGCGTCCCGGCCGCCACGCTCCTACCCGGTTTCCGTGCGGCTCGGGACGGGCGGGGGCCCCTCGACGGCGGCGGCCAGCGCGCCGAAGGTGCTGTCGGTGAAGATCAGGTCGGGGGTGAGGGCGTCCTCGCCGAGTTCGCCCTCCACGGCCGCCATCAGGCGTACGGCGGTCAGGGAGTTGCCGCCGAGGTCGAAGAAGTCCGCGTCCGGCCGTACGGAGTTTGGGCCGAACAGTTCGCTCCAGATCCGGGCGAGGACGGCGACCCGCGGGGATGCGGAGGCGGGCTGTGGTGCGGCGGGCCGACGGGCATCGGTGGCTGTCGGGTCGGTGGCGAGGGTGTAGCGGTCGGGCGGTGTCGCCGAGGGCATGCGCCGTGCCAGCAGTTCGCGCAGTTCCTCCTCCAGCCTGCGCAGGGTCGGGACGCCGGCCGCCGTGGTGGGGGGCGCGGCCTCGGTGTCGGCCTCGGGGCGTCTGGCGTACACGTTGTGGCAGGGGGTGCGGGCGAGCCGGGGGTCCTGTTCGACGGTGACGTGGAAGCCGCGGGCGCGCAGTCGGGTGAGGACGGCCGCGAGGCGTTCGTCGATGTCGTGGACCTCCATCACGATCCGCTCGATAGACGGCCATACGGTGTCGTCGATCCCGTCGAGGACCTCGGCCTCGGCCTTCTCCACGTCGATCTTCAGCAGGTCGACGCGGGTGAGTCCGTGCTCGCGTACGACGGCGGAGAGAGTGGTCACGGGGACCCGGCGGACCTGTGCGGCCATCCGGTCGGTCACCAGCCGGTCGAGGTGCTCGCCCCGGTGCGCCTCCTCGCCGGTGAGCAGGTAGTCCCTGAGTACGTCGGGATCGTCCGACGCGTCCGCGAACCGCCCCGACATCACGGTGTTGTGGGGGTAGAAGGTGAACGCGGTCTCGCCGTCGGTGCGGCCCAGTGCGGTCCGCAGCACGGTGGCGTCGACGTCGTGCAACTCGGCGTTGAGCGCGACGGCGTCGGCGAGTTCCGTGACCGGTTCGACGGCGATGATCCGGGCGCCGGGGCTGCGCCGGGCGGCGTGGAGCGTGAACATGCCGATGTTCGCTCCGACGTCCACGACGACGGCGCCGGGGGGCAGGGTGATGCCGTGCCGGAAGTAGGAGTCGTCGGTGACGATCTCGCGGTGGAGGAAGTCGGTCTCGCGGCGGTTGATACCGGCGACCCGGATCTCGCCGTCGGGTTCGTGCCAGCCGAGGCCGCCGAGCCGGCCGCCGGCCTGGAGGGCGACGGACCGGTGCAGGACCGGTGCCGCGACGGGATCGGGCACGAGGTGTGCGTGCGCCCGGCCGTCGGGTCCGTCGGTGACGACCGCGTCGGTGACCGCGGGGTGTTCCCTGAGCACGTGGGCCAGCTGCTCGTGCCGGGTGTGATCGGCCGTCTCGCTCATGTGCCCCTCCGGTCGGGGACGGTCACGGTGTGCAGGAAGTCACGGGCCAGGGCGACCAGTTCGCCGGCCGCGTCGAAGGCGGTGAGGTGGTCTCCGTGGGGCAGGGTGCGCAGCTCGGCCCGCGGCAGGCGCCGGGCGACGTACGCCGAGCCCGCGGGGTGGGCCGTGGTGTCCCGGTGGCTGGTGACGACGAGGGTCGGCTGGGGCGCGTCGAGCAGCCCTCGGCAGTCGGCGGTCATGAGGGCGCCGTTCAGGAGGCCGTAGCGGTGGAGCAGGTCCGGTGTGGCGTACGGATGGATGAGGTGGTGGGCGATGTCGGGGCGCAGGGTGTCCAGGGTGCTGGGCCGGCTCATCATCCGGTGCATCGCCGCCGCCTGCGTACGGCCCCGGGAGACCATGGCCAGCAGTGCCTCGATGTCCTGCTGGTGGGCCGTCTTGGGTGCGTCGCCGCCGAGTTCGTAGTCACCGTGCCACAGGCTCAGCGAGGTGATCCGGTCCGACCGGGCCGCCGCCGCGAGGGCGATCACCGCTCCCCCGCACAGCCCCAGCGCGTGGGCGTGGGCGATGCCGAAACCGTCCAGCACGTCCAGCACGTCCGCGCTCTGCGCGTCGAGCGTGTGCCCGCCCGCCTCACCGAGCCCCGTGCCGTCGTCCGCCGCGAACAGGTTCCGGCTCTCCCAGGTCACGACACGGTGCTCCGCGGACAGGGCGGACAGCCACTTCGCTGCGAGACCGACGGGCATGCCGCAGGCGCTGACGAGAGCGACGGCGGGCGCGTCCCGGGGGCCCGCGACCCAGCAGCGGAGCGGTGTGCCGTCCCGGGCGGGGACCACGACGGCAGGGCCGGGGAAGGCGGCGAGCGCCGCCCGTGCCGCCTGCCTCACCTCGTCCTCGGCCACGGCGCCGGGCGGGCGCAGTGCCAGCCGCCGGCTGACCGCGAGTTCCACGGCGGTGAGCCGGTCGGGGGCCTCCACCAGGTCGAGTCCGGGCAGGCCGAGGGCGGTGGTCAGCCGGTCGAGGAGGTCCTGTGCGGGAGGCAGGTGCCCGGTGGCGACCGGTTCTGTCGGCGCCACCCGCATCGGGCCCGGTACGGCACGGATGATCGAGGCTGTGTCGAGCAGGGCACGGGCGAGCGCGGCCGGTGAGGTCCCGCCCCCCGTAGTGGTTGCCGTCCGCATCACACTCCGGCCGGCGGGCGGGGGGCGAAGGGGTGGTCGCGGGTGGTGCGTTCGGCCAGCCGGTTGTGGCCGTACGTGTCCTCTCCGCTGACCAGCACCGCTCCGTACCGGTCGAGGCTCACCCGGCCGCCGTACTCCTCGATCGAGGAGGAGCCCGGGTAGATCTGTACGGACGTGGGCACGTAACGGGCGGCGAAGCCCATGCGCATGTCCCGGGTGCGGCCCTGGTGCGGGTGCGAGGCGTGCATGAGGGTGGACCAGAACATGATGAACTGGCCCGCCCGCATCTCCATGGAGACCGCTCGGGACTCGTCGGGCTTCCAGTCCGGGTCGATCTGCAGTTCCCGGTAGTCGTAGCCGAAGAAGCCGCGCCGGACGCCGTCCTTGTCGACGGCGGTGTTGCGCTCCGGCGCGTAGTGCATGCGTTTGGTCTCGTCGTAGAACATGGTGCGGTGCGTGCCGGGGATGAACTGCAGGCAGCCCATGTCGGCGCTGGCCTCGGTGAAGGCGCACCACACCGTGATGGTGCCGCCGAAGTCGGAGCCGCCGGGCCACTGGATCTGCGGTGTGCCCGAGGCGTTGGCGAAGGTGTCCGCCTGGTGCCAGTCGGTGCCCTCGTCGCCCGGGTACTTGGGGAAGAACTCGGTGCGCCAGCACAGCACGTCGGGGCCGAGGACCGAGGCGACGCGGTGCACGATCTCGGGACGGGTGATGTGGTCGGCCAGCATCGGGTGGTCGAGATGGCGGTCGTAGTTGGAGATGTTCGTCGCCCCCGACACGGCCGCTTCCTCGTTGTAGACGGCCGCGCTGCGGTCCAGGAGTTCGAGGCGGGTGCGTCCCCACGCCTTCTTGGCCTTGTCCGGTGCGTACAGCGTGAAGGGGCCCGCGTAGCCGTCGCGGTGGAAGGCGGCGACGTCTTCGGGGCTCAGGGAGAAGTCGGACTGCGCGGTCATGCGTCCCTCCGGGGTGGTTGTGGTGCGGCAGGACCTGTGCAGACGTTCACGAAGTGGGCGGGGCGGCGGACAGCGCGGAGTCGATGTGGCGGGCCAGGGCGGACACCGTGGCACCGTCGATGAGCACGGTGATGTCGAGGTCCGTGCCGAACTCCTCGTTGGTCTGGGCGAACATGCGCAGCAGGGAGAGGGAGGTGCCCCCGAGGTCGAAGAAGTCGGTGTCCAGGCCGACCTCGGCCAGGTCCAGGACGGACCGCCAGATCTGTGCGATCCGCCGCTCGGTTGCGGTGGGTCCGGCGGCCTCACCGGGACCGGCGATGTCGGCTGTGTCGACGGTGACCGGTGCGAGGGCCGCCTCGGCGGTCGGCTCCGGGAGCCTGCTCTTGTCGACCTTGCCGTTCGGGGTCAGTGGCAGCTCGCGCAGGACGACGTAGGCCGAGGGGCGCATGTGCGGGGGCAGGGCCGTCGCGGCACGCTCACCGAGTCGAGGGGCCAGGACGTCCGCCGGGATGTCGGAGGCGAGGTACGCCACGACGCGGACGTCGCCGTCTCCGTAGCTGTGCGCGACGGCCACGGCGGCGGAGACGTCCGCTTCCGCGAGGAGGACGGCTTCGATCTCGCCGGGTTCGACCCGGTAGCCGCGGATCTTCAGCTGGTCGTCGGTGCGGCCGAGGTAGCCGTAGCCGCCGTCCGGGAGTGCCACGACCCGGTCTCCGGTGCGGTAGCAGCGCTTCACCGTGCCGTCGGGGCCACGCAGTTCGAGGAAGCGTTCCTTGTCCAGTTCCGGGCGGCCGAGGTAGCCGCGGGCCAGCCCCGCACCGGAGAGGTACAGCTCTCCGGGGGTGCCGTCGGCGACCTGCCCGCCGTCCTCGTCACATACGTGGAAGTCGAGATCCGGCAGGGGTATGCCGATCGGGCTGACGCCAAGTGCGGTGGTGCCGGTCTCGGGGACGGTGTCGGTCTCCGGGACGGAGTCGGTCTCCGGGGCGATGTCGGCGACGGTGACCGGTCGGTACGAGGCGTGCACGGTCGCCTCGGTGATGCCGTACATGTTCACCAGGCGGGGATGCTCGTCGCCGTGCCGGGCGAACCAGCCGCGGAGCTGGGCCGGTTCGAGCCGCTCGCCGCCGAACACCACCACCCGCAGGTCGGTGAGCGGCCGCTCGGCCTGCTCGTCGGCCGCGACCAGGCGGACGAACGCGGAAGGTGTCTGGCTGAGGACCGTCACCCGTTGCTCGCGCAGCAGCGCGTGCAGGGTCTGCGGCGAGCGGGCGGTCACCTGCGGGACGACGACGAGGCGGCCGCCGAACAGCAGCGCGCCCCAGAACTCCCAGACGGAGAAGTCGAAGGCCGCGGAGTGGCACAGGGTCCATACGTCGGTCTCGTCGAAGCCGAACCAGTCACGCGTGACGTCGAAGAGCCGCACGACGTTGCGGTGTTCCACCTGGACGCCCTTGGGCAGACCCGTCGATCCGGAGGTGTGGATGACGTACGCCAGGTCGTCCGCGCCCGCTCCGGCCGATGCGGGCTCGGCGTCCAGGGCCGCTCCGGTCTCCGCCTCCGCCTCCGCCTGCGTCTCCGAGGCGTCGAGCACGACCACGTCGACGTCTGGGGCCAGGGAACGGTCGGCGAGTTCGGTGGTGGTGACGAGATGCGTGACGGCGCTGTCCTGGAGCGTCCAGGCGATCCGCTCCTCCGGATAGCCGGGGTCCAAGGGGACGTAGGCGGCACCGGACTTGAGGATGCCGAGGATGCCGACCGCGAGTGCGCTGGTGCGTGGTGCCAGCAAGCCGATCAGGGAGCCGGTCCCGGCTCCCGAATGTCGCAGGCGCTGGGCGACCGCGGTGGCCCTGCGGTCGAGTTCCCGGTAGGTGAGTTCACGGTCGTCGGCCGTCACCGCCACCCGGGCGGGAAAGCGCGAGACGATCCCTTCGAACAGCTCGACGAGTGTCTGTTGCCCTGGCTCCACCCTGTATCCATCCTTCTCGACGGAACAATGGACGGCGTCGTTGAACCACCGGACGCGGACGCGCGCCGCATGCGGGCTTTGCGGGCGGAGACACCACTGAACGGTACCGGTGACCCACCTGACCCTTTGGACGGCACCTCGACCACAGATGTGCATCCTCATCCGGCCGCGCCGCCCACGCAAGGGCGAAAACACGCAATTCGCTCCACGCGGAGAACCGGCCACTGGCGACCGTCCCGACCATCGGCTCGGCATACGTCGGCTTTTCGGGGGAACACGTACGGCGCTGAAGCACGTCTAAAAGAAGAACGTGCCTGGAAGGAGCCCTTGGTCGTGTCGAAGCCGGAACCGCGCCGTGTGAGGACCTTGCTCGCCCGCTACGCGAACGCACGCATCGCGCTCGCGGAGAAGCCCGCCCCCGCGTGGCAGCGGGAGCTGGCGGACGTGACCCACATGCTGTGTGCGGTGACCGGGACCCGCTCCATCAGCGAGGCGATCGCTGCTGCCGACGAGATCCTGGCGGCAGCCGGTCCCGCGTGGCGGAAGCAGCGCCCCGAAGGGACTTACCGCCGCCCGCCGGTGGCGCAGTAGCGGAGTCGGTCGCGCAGGCGGTCGGTACGGACGTCCTCCATCCGCACGGTGCCCAGGATCGTGGCATGGCGTTCGCGGTCGGCGGCAAGAGCGGCGAGGTCGGATGCGGTGAACAGCCGGAGGTCCGGCGTGGCGGGCGCGGCCGTCACGCTGACCCGGGGATCACAGGCAGCCCATGCTCGGCCGATGGCCAGCTGCTGCGGCCGCGTCGCGACGAGCTGGGCGACGGTGCGGTGCGGCGGGTCGCAGGCCGGCGCGACGGGCTCTTGACGATCCGCGTGGGCGGTGAAGACCCGTTCCGCCCAGTCCAGGCCGGTGGCGTACTCGACGAAGGAGACCAGGCCGAAGCCGGAGAGCCGGAACCCCATCTCCAGGAAATACGGTCCCTCGGCGGTGTCGATCAGGTCGATGTGGAAGGGGCCCTCGCGATAGCCGGTGGCCTCCGCACACCATTGCGCCAGCTCCCGGAAGCGTAATGGCGCGTTGTCACCGGCCGTGGCCATGTGACCGCATTCCCTGAATCCTCGCGATTCCCCGTCCTCCTCGGTCAGGACGACCTTCTCGCACATCGACAGCAGATGTGCCTTGCCTTCCCAGGCGAGGCACTGCAGTGAGTACTCGTTGCCCACCACTTGTTCTTCCACCAGGACGTCGGCGAAAGCGGCTCCTCCGAAGTTGGCCGCGGCACCGATCCGGTGCAGGGCCCGGTCCCGTTCGGCCTCGTCGCCTACCAGATGCACACCGAGGCCGCCGCCCCCGTCGACAGGTTTGACTACTTGCGGGAACGACAACTCCCGCAGCGCTGACCAGGTTTCGTCGGCTGTCACCTGTGCGTACTTCGGCTGGCGGACCGTGGGGGCGTGCCGGCTCAGCGCCGCGCGCTGTCCGGCTTTGTCCGGTGCCCGGAAGCTGGTTCCGACGTGCGGCCATGGCCTCACGTGCGCAGTGGCCGCCAGGCGCAGCGCGCTTTCGGTGTACCGGTCGAAACCGGCGAGCACCAGTGCGGGAGCCACCCCGGCGGCGCTCAGCGCGGCCGCCACTTGCGCCGGGTCCTCCGGGGCTCGCACCGCCAGTTCCGCGTCGAAGGGCTTGCGGCGCAGCGCGCGACGCCAGCTGAGGTAGGCGGGTGTCTCCACCAGGACGGCCGGCATGTCGCGCCGCCGGGCACAGTCGAGGTAGGGGTCCAGGCCGTCACGGGCCGCGCCGACCTGGACGAACGCGTTGCCGATCCCGGTCATGCGGCTCACCGTCCCGAGATGACCTCTGTGATCTGCGGTCCCTGCGGTGCGTGCCGCGTCTGGATCGACCCCTTGTGCGGGTCGCCTCGCAGGATGCTCTGCACCAGGGGAGGACGCATCTCACTGCCGTACAGGGCACGCAACTGGTGCAGGTGCAGGCCGCTGATTTCTTCCAGCCTGGCTGCCAGGGAGCTGTTCCTGTTCGGCTCCTCCGGCGGCACGCGCAGCAGTTCGTGGATGGCCTTCTCGTGGGGGACCAGGTCCTCTGCACGCCGCTCCAGGTACGGGCGCAGGTCGTGGGCGCGAGCGGTGAAGGGAGAGTGGACCATGCAGATCAGCTGTTCTTCGTCCAGCCCGTAGGCGCTGCGGGCGAAGGCGTTGACCCGGGCCCGCAGGGTGTCGTGTGCGTCCGCGGCCGCATACCTCTTCATCATCGTGTCGATCAGGGCCTGCGGGAATTCCTTGCGCCGCATCAGAGCCAGGGCGAATACGAGGTATTCCTCCAGGCCCTCCTGGTAGCTTCGCCCGTACACGTACTGGCATTTCAGCCCCCGCAGGTGTGCCATCAAGGCGGGATTGGCGCAATCGGACTCGGTGAAGTTGAACGCCAGCTCGTCGAAGACGAATCCGAGATGGCGGGTGAGCAGGTCCCAGTGGCTGCCCGCTTCGTAGTCGGTGTCCTCGTAGATGGAGAAGAACCGCAGCGCCGGTGGCACATCCGAACAGACCGTGTGCGCCGCGTCGTCGGCGTCGTGGATGTCGCTGAAGTAGGCATGGGCCACATCGTCCAACGCACCCAGCACCCGGGGGAATCCCGACCCTCGCGGTGCGGGTTTCCTGCGTGGCACCTGACGGGCGAGCTGGACGATCCATGCCGTGTACGCGCGCTGCTCCTGGGCGGAGTCACCGGTGACGATGACGTCGGCTCCCCGCCCATGAGCGGCCGCGACACCGAAGGAGTTGGCCACGCTCAGGTTGCAGGCGTTGCAGAACGTGGGACGCCCGTCGGCGCCGGTGCGGTGCCCGGTCATCAGGATGTCGAGGCGGTTGCGGGCGGCCACATCGGGCGGCAGCGGAGCATCGGCCCGGAAGGGCGACACCGCGGTGCCGTCGACGAGCAGCAGTTCGCAGTCCGGATCCGTGAGCATGCCCAGGGCCCGGTACGCACGGTCGATGTTCTCCATCACCGCGCCCGGCATACCCGCATGCCGGTTGGTGACCGCCCGCAGCGTGAAGACCTGTCCGCACTGGTCGGCGAGCAGGAGTTGCATCGCCCGTACGAAAGAGAGGGTGTAGGTGCTGTCCTTCCCTCCGCCATACCCGACCAGGACGCACGCGGGGCCTTCCGCCTCCCGTTCGGCCAATGCCTTCCGCAACCGCCCGGCAGATCTGGCGACGGCAGCCCGGTCATCGGGAACGAGGAAGGAGAGAAGGGAATCCAGCGCTTGCCGGCGCTGAGCAGAAAGGAAGGACGTCACCGCTTTCTCCTTTCGATTCGCGTCTGCCGCTAGGCCTGCGGCGATATCCACAGGTCTTCTCCGCAGAGCGATTCCACTCCGTACCGGCCGAGGGCACTGAGCAGCAGCCGCAGCTCCAGGGCGATGCTCTCCACCAGCCGGACCAGCCCCGTGTCCGCGTCCTCCGCCGCGGCGATGATGGCGGCGCGCCCGAGGCCCGCCCCGCGAGCACCGAGTGCCAGGGCTTTCAGCACCCTGGTCCCCTCCCACATGCGGCCCGAAGCGAGCAGGCAGTGCGGGGTGGGACCGATCCTGTGGAGACACTCGCCGAGCGGCAGACCCACCTGCGACAGGAAGCATGTGGGTGCCCAACCCGTGCCGCCTTCCGCCCCGTCCACGGTGACGGCGTCCGCTCCGGCCTCCCAGGCCGTACGGGCCGCGAGGTCCACGTCCCGGCCCGGGTGCAGCTTGACCCACACCCTGGCCCGGGGAAAGTTGTTGCGCATCTGTCTGATCTGCTGCCTGAGGATCTCCTCGGTGAACGTGCCGGGAGCGCTGCTCCGCAGCACGCTGCCGCGGGAGAGCACCGCGTCCGTGGCGTACAGGTCCGCGACCCGGTCGGCTGCTTCCTCTCCGAGCACCGTCATGCCGCCGAGCCCGGGCTTCGCCCCCTGCCCCACCTTCAGTTCGAAGGCCAGCCGGCCACCGTCCAACAGCGCCCCGCACGCCGGGTCGCTGTACACCTGGTTCCACACTTCGGCGTCGGCGTCCTCGGTGCTCTGCTGCACGGCCACGCCGCCCGTCTGACCTTCGCCGGCCGCCTCGGCGTAGGCGTGGATGCGGGACAGCAGAGAGGAAACCTCGTCGCCCGCGGTGCTCCGGTAGCCGTTGACCGGCGCGACGTTCTCGCCGACCACCAGGGGGATGCCGAGGCGTCCGGCCTGTCTGGCGACCGCCTCACCGAGCGTCCCGCTGGCTATCCGCGTGGACCCGAAGGCGGATACGTACAGCGGCAGCGCCGAGGTGAAGCCGCCCATGGGGACGCGGAGGCGGACGTCGTCGTAGAGAGGTTCCCGGCCCAGCTCCACCAGTGCGGCCAGCCGGTCGGGCATGAAGACGGGTGGGACGATCCGTGCGCGGTCCAGCAGGTCGGGCGGGTGCGGACCAGCCTCGGCGCCGGGCGCGCCGTACAGGGAGGTCCCGTACTCGCGCGCGTCCGGGAACACCGCTGCGACGCCCAGCCTGGCGCGCTCCCGCACCGGGCCCGCGGGAAATCCGTCCGCGCTGACGACTCCGGGGGCGGCGGAGGGGCGGGCTGTGGTGGTCATGCCGAGACCACGCCGGGCAGCCTGGGGTAGGCGGCCGCCTGCCACACGGCGTCGACGCCGGTCACGTACCGGGTGAAGCGTTCCAGCCCTATGCCGAATCCGGCGCTGGGCGGGAGGCCCGCGCGGGCGATGTCGAGGTACCAGCCGTACTTGGAGGGGTTCTCGCCGGTCTCGCGCATCCGGGTGATGAGTGTGGCGTAGTCGGACTCACGTCGGCCGCCGCTGGCCAGCTCGCCGAAGCCCTCCGGTGCGATCAGGTCGAAGTTGTCCAGAAGTCCTGGGCGGTCCGGGTGCTCCCGGTCGTAGAAGCCTCGGGAGCCCTTGGGGTAGTCGACGATGAAGCAGGCGCTGTCGGCCCTGGCCGAAAGGATCTCCTCGCCGCGCCAGTCGATTTCGGCTGCGGGGTCCTGGGAGTGGCCCAGGGCGATGAGTTCGTCCGTGGCCTCGCGATGGGTGATGCGGCCGAAGCGTCCCTCGATCACCTTCTGGAAGCGGTCCGGATCACGGCCGAGGGCCGCCAGGTCAGCGGGCATGTCCCGGACGACCTCACCGACCACGTACGCGACCAGCTGCTGCGCGACCCGCATCGCGTCGTCGCGGCCCGCGTCGCGGATCTCGACGTCGATCTGATGGAACTCGGCGAGATGCCTGTGGGTGACGGTGGTCTCCAGGGGTTCCAGGCGTACGTTCGGAGCGATGTAGAAAACTCTGTCGAACGCGAGCAGTGATGCCTGCTTGTACAGGATCGCGCTGGTCATCAACTTGTACTTGTGGCCGTAGAAGTCGACGTCCACCTGCTTGGAGCCACGGATGCCGGGGTCGGTCACCGGCCCGATGAGCGGCGGCAGCAGCTCGATGAAGCCGTGCTGCGACAGGAACGCGCGGGCCGCGGACAGCATCCGGTTCTGCACACGCAGCACAGCCTGGGTGACGGGCGAGGTGAGGTGCCGGTCGAGCCGTACCGCGTCGGCGTCTTCCGGCCGGGGGCCCGGGCGGGCCGGTTGCACGACGGTCATCTTCTTCTCCTGGGTGTCGTTCGGGTACCGCTCAGCGGGTGAGGGCGCCGGGGTCCGGACGGACGGCTCGTGGTCGTACCGCCTTTGCACATGGGCCAGCGCGTCGTACAGGCCGGTCGCGGTCAGCCGGGGCGCAGGACCGGCGTGGGCGGGGGCGATGGGCATGGCGCCGACCTCGGACCACATCAGACGGCCTTGCGGGTCGATATAGCTTCTGGAGCGGCCGGCGTTGTCGGCGTGCAGGCAGAACGGGAAGTCCAGCAGCCCCTTGGCGAAGGCTTTCAGGAGCGCCTCTCCGATGTCGTCGGCCAGGCCGAGCACCGTCGTGACGAGCATCCGCGCCTCTTGGTAGACGGGCGAATCGGTGTCGTCGTGGACCGGCTCGGGTCGCGGGGCACACGCCGTACGGGCGGCGTCAGCCGCGGTGAGCAAGGCGCGCACGTTCTCGGCGACGGTCGGAAGGCGATGCGCTTCCGCCTCTGTCTTGACGACCAGTCGCGCGGCGCCGGAGCGGACCGCCAGTTCCGCCGAGCCCCGCAGCAGCCGGGTGGCTCCGTGCCGTGTCTGTGGGAAGAGCCCCATGTACGTGTAGAGAACGACGTGCCACTCGCAGCCGTCCAGCAGCTCGGAGGCCAGTTTTCGCAAGGCCCGCACCGCCTGTTCGTCCTGCCCGGCATGGGTCTGCTGGGCATAGCTGAGGGAGATGCTGCGGATGCCGTGCTGCCGGAAGAACAGGGCCTCCAGGACACTCAGCGCCACGAGCAGCCCCGGCGGGCACAGCTGTCCGAGCACGCAGCCGCCGAACGTCTCCAGATGGGGCTCCAGCTCAGGCCCGCGCCGGCGGGCGAAGAACTCACAGCTCTCCCGCCAGCTTCGGACGGAGTCGGCCAGCGGCGTCCGTCCGTAGGGAAGGCAGTACGAGACCGGGCCGCCTTCCGTGGAGTCGATCCCCGCCAGGGCCAGTGCCGCGAAGATCCGTTGCGGCCGGGCGGAGCCGTGACGTACCTGCACCGGGAAACCGGGATCGCGTACGGCGGCCAGCATCTCCTGCGTCGTCAGTGAGCTGTAGGAGGTGATGGGGTATCCATTGAGCGGAACGCCGGAGCGAAGCGCCCCGAGCACCGCGGCCTCGTCGCCCACGCGGGTGTAGCTGTCCACGGTGATGGTGCCGACGGATCGGGTGGGCACGTCCCTGACGGCCAGCAACCCGGCCCGCATCGCCGCCGGGTCGGCGAACCCCATCCGCGGCTGTACGACAAGGACGCCGTCGGCCTGTGCCTCGGCGATGTACCGGCCGAACGCAGCCGGGCGAGCCGAGGCGTCAGGCCGCGGCACGCCGGCTCCGCGCCGGGAGGTTCCCGAGGAAGGACACGAAAGAGGCCAGCCCCGCCTCGCCCTCGGCGAATACAGCCGAGCAACCGGCGGCCAAGAGCGCCCGGGTCCGGTCCTCCGCCCCATCCTCGGAGACGCCCAGCTTGCCGCCGATCACCACGGGCAGGTCCCGCAGCGTCCGGTCACTTCGGAGGGCGGCGACGAGGGCCGGGGCGGAATGGAAGCCGTGCCCGTTCACCGTGCTGATCACCAGCAGGTCCGGACGCGTCGTGCGGCACCTCTCGATGATCTCGCTGTCGGGGACGCAGGGGCCCAGGTTGTGCACCCGGTGCCCCAAGTCCTCGACGAGAAGCTGGACATACACGAGATTCCAGGTGTGAGCGTCGGAGGAGAGCCCGGTCACGCACACGGTGAGTTCCTCACCGGGCTGCCTGCGCACCGCGGGCGCCGATATCCATTCAGGGGCGTTCATCCGTACTCCAGCCTCTGTTCCTGGTCCCGGCCCCAGTGCGCCGACAGCGTTCCGTGGCCGACGACGAGGGAGCGGACGGCGACTTTCGACGCTAGGCCCGCTCCTCGTCGGCCGCGTGCCACGTTAGGCCGAACGGGGTGCCGCCGCTTCGGCCTCGTACCCGGGAACAGCCTGTCCGGTCGGCGCTGTTGCACCGGTCAGGGGCCCGCACGGCACGGGGGTTCGCGGCATGCCCGACACGCGATTCGATCAAGACTTACTTCTGCAGGAGGACCTACTCATGGCTGACCGGCCTTTGACGCTCATGGCAGTACACGCCCACCCCGACGACGAGGCCACCGGAACCGGAGGGGTTCTCGCGCGGTACGCGGCGGACGGTGTGCGCACGGTTCTCGTGACGTGTACCGACGGCGGTTGCGGTGACGGGCCGGGGGGTGTGAAGCCGGGTGACCCCGGGCACGATCCGGCGGCCGTCGCCCTGATGCGCCGTCACGAACTCAAGGCGAGCTGCGATGTCCTGAAGATCAGCGATCTGGAGATGCTGGACTATGCCGACTCCGGGATGATGGGCTGGCCGAGCAACGACGCTCCCGGGTCCTTCTGGCAGACCCCCGTGGAGGAAGGCGCCGCCCGCCTCGCGGAACTCATGCGGCACTACCGGCCCGATGTGGTCGTCACCTACGACGAGAACGGCTTCTACGGGCACCCCGACCACATCCAGGCCCACCGCATCACGATGGCGGCGCTGGAGATGGTTCCGCTGACGCCGAAGGTGTACTGGACGACGATGCCCCGCTCGGGAATGCAGCGGTTCGGCGAGATCATGCGCGAGTTCGGTGAGGACATGCCGGAGCCGGATCCCGCCGAGGCCGCCGCGCTGGCCGAGATCGGCCTTCCCGACGACGAGATCACCACGTGGGTGGACACCACCGCGTTCAGCGGCCAGAAGTTCGACGCGCTGGCCGCGCACGCCAGTCAGGGCGAGAACATCTTCTTCCTCAGGATGGGCAAGGAGAGGTTCGGCGAGTTGATGGGCATGGAGACCTTCGTACGCGTCAAGGACGCCACCGGCGCGGCCGTGCCCGAGAACGACCTCTTCGCCGGACTGCGCTGACACCGGGGAGGAAACGGGGGAGGAATCGAACGGGGATCAGCCGAAACCTGCCGCGCCCGCCGGCCCGGCAGGTTTCGGCTGCCCGGGGTCTTGACAACTCGATTGGTCTGGACCAACGATGCGCACAGCAGCGGTGGCCACCGTCGATCACTTCCTCCCCCACCCCTCCCTGGAGGCACCCCGTGGACCGTGTACGTCAGGGCAGAGCCGGTGTTCGACGGAGACTCGGTGCGGCGATCGCCGTCGGTGCGGCCGCCGCGCTCGCCGTCACCGGGCTCGCCGCACCCGCTCAATCGGCTCCCGCACAGCCGTCGGACGCATCATCGGTGAACGCACCGTCAGTGGACGTCAAAGCGGACGTCAACGTCGTCAAGAACGCCGGGTTCGAATCGGACCTGAGCAACTGGACCTGCGCCGCCAACAGCGGCACCGCCGTCACCTCCCCCGTGCACGGCGGCACGAAGGCGCTCAAGGCCACCCCGTCGGGCCAGGGCACCGCCGAGTGCTCACAGATCGTCGCGGTGAAGCCCAACTCGACGTACAAGCTCACCAGTTGGGTGCAGGGCAGCTACGCCTACCTCGGTGCCCGCGGCACCGGCACCACCGACGTGTCGACCTGGACGCCGGGCACCTCGTCCTGGCAGCAGCTCTCCACCAGCTTCACCACCGGCGCGAACACCACGTCGGTCACCGTGTACACGCACGGCTGGTACGGGCAGAGCGCGTACTACGTGGACGACGTGAGCGTCTTTGGACCCGACGGGGGCGGCGGCACCGACCCGGTCGAGATACCGGCCGTGCCGAGCGGCCTCGCGGCGGGCACGACGACGCCCACGTCGGTGGACCTGTCCTGGACCCCGGTCTCCAAGGCCACCGGCTACACCGTCTACCGCGACGGCACGAAGGTCGCCTCCACCGGCGGCGCCTCCACGACCGTCACCGGCCTCACCCCGGACACCGCCTACAGCTTCCAGGTGAGCGCGTCGAACGCGGCGGGTGAGTCCGCGAAGTCGACGGCGGTGTCCGCACGGACCGCCAAGGGCGACGGCGGCGGCGACAGCACCGTGCCCAGGCACGCGCTGACCGGCTACTGGCAGAACTTCGACAACGGCGCGACCGTGCAGAAGCTGCGGGACGTGTCCTCGCAGTACGACATCATCGCCGTCTCCTTCGCCGACGCCACTCCGACCCCCGGCCAGATCACCTTCAACCTGGCCCCGGCCGTCGGCTATGCCTCCACCGCCGACTTCAAGGCGGACATCGCCGCGAAGAAGGCCGCGGGCAAGTCCGTCATCCTCTCGGTCGGCGGCGAGAAGGGCACCATCTCCGTCAACAGCGACGCCTCCGCGACGGCGTTCGCCAACAGTGCCTACGCGCTGATGCAGGAGTACGGGTTCAACGGCGTCGACATCGACCTGGAGAACGGCCTCAACCCCACCTACATGACGAAGGCACTGCGCCAGCTCGCGGCGAAGGCGGGCCCGAAGATGGTGCTCACCATGGCGCCGCAGACCATCGACATGCAGTCCACCTCCGGCGGCTACTTCCAGACGGCACTGAACGTGAAGGACATCCTCACGGTCGTCAACATGCAGTACTACAACAGCGGTTCGATGCTGGGCTGTGACGGCAAGGTCTACAGCCAGGGCAGCGTGGACTTCCTGACCGCGCTCGCCTGCATCCAGCTGGAGGGCGGCCTCGACCCGTCGCAGGTCGGCATCGGCGTCCCCGCCTCGACGCGTGGCGCGGGCAGCGGCTACGTGGCCCCGTCGGTCGTGAACAACGCCCTGGACTGCCTGACCCGCGGCACCGGCTGCGGCTCCTTCAAGCCGTCCAGGACGTACCCGGCGCTGCGCGGCGCCATGACGTGGTCCACGAACTGGGACGCGACCGCGGGCAACGCGTGGTCGAACGCCGTCGGCCCGAAGGTGCACAGCCTCCCCTAGGGAAAGGGTGGCGAACGGGGTCACCCCAGGCGGCGGACGGCCTCGTCCATGACCCCGCGCACCAGGAGCGCGTCCGGCGCGGCAGCGGTGACCAGGACCCCGGGGCCCGCGAGCGGCGTGATGGCGGCCCACTCCCCCAGCGGGCCCGCGGACGGCTTCTGGTGCGCGAACTCCGGTCGTACGACGATGAGTTGCCCGAGCGCACGGTGGCCGGCCAGGACCGCCGGGCCGTCCCAGCCGCCGGGCGCGCCGGGGCCGCAGGACAGCTCCTGGTCGAGGAGGAGCTGTCCCGCGCGGCGCACGGTGAGGCGGCTCGTCAGGCGGCCGGGCGCTTCGCCCGTGCGGCCGAGGACCTGCTCCTCGCGCAGCACCAGGCGGGCGTCGGCGGCCAGCTCGGCCCGCGTGGTGACGCGCAGGTCACTGTCGCGCACGGAGATCAACTGCTCGGGCAGCCAGTGCAGTTCGGCGCCGTCGGCGACGGCGAGGCGGACGTCGTAGCGTGCCGTCGCCCGGGTCTGGCCCGGGAGCGCGAGGGTGGCCGCCGCCGAACCGATGTGCAGCGCCGAGCCCTGCTGGGCGGTGGCCTCGACGGTGAGGTGGTCGCCGCCCAGGGGGCCGCTCATCGCGCCGACGAGCGTGACGCGCGCCGCGGGGCCGCTGGAGCGGGTGCGGCGCAGCGCGAGCGGGCCCTCGCCGTCGAGGACGGGGAGCGACGTGCCGCCGCGGCCGTCGGCCCGCGCCTCGACGCGGGCGGTGGCGCGGATTCCCGCACCGCCCCCCTCGACGCCGGTGGCAGCCGGCCGCGGCCGGCTCTCTTCCGTGGCGTCCCGAGGGGCCGTGGCGCCCCGTGGGGCCAGTTCCACCGTCACGCCGACGCGGTCCACGTCGCGTACTGCTCGCGCACCCATGCGGCGACCGGCCCGACGCCCTCGCTCGACCGCAAGGACTGGAAGGCGACGGGGAGTTCGGCGCGCTGCGCCTTCGCGTCGGCGGCCATCCGGGCGAGGTCGGAGCCGACGTGCGGGGCCAGGTCGGTCTTGTTGACGACGAGCAGGTCGGCGGTGGAGACGCCGGGGCCGCCCTTGCGCGGGATGTCGTCGCCGCCCGCGACGTCGATGACGAAGATCTGCGCGTCGACGAGGCCCTTGGAGAAGGTGGCCGTGAGGTTGTCGCCGCCGGACTCGACGAGGATCAGGTCGAGCGGACCGACCTCGTCCTCCAGGTCCTCGACGGCCTCCAGGTTGGCGGAGATGTCGTCGCGGATCGCGGTGTGCGGGCAGGCGCCGGTCTCCACGGCGGTGATGCGCTCGGGCGGCAGGACGGCCTCGCGGAGCAGGAACTCGGCGTCCTCGCGGGTGTAGATGTCGTTGGTGACGACGGCGAGGGAGAGCTCGTCGCGCAGTTCGCGGCAGAGCGCGGCGACGGTCGCCGTCTTCCCGGAGCCGACCGGGCCGCCGAGCCCGATGCGCAGTGCGCGGCGGCGCCCGTCGGGACGGTGGGCGTCGGCGGAGACGGCGGCGGGGCCGTCGTGGGAGTGGTCGAGGTGCAGCATGACAGCTCCATGGGTCGGTGGGTGGGCCGCCAGGGGCGGGCAGGGGTGATGGGTTGGGGGCGTTACGACGCGAAGAGGCGTACCGGCCAGGCCGCGTGCGCCTCCGCGCCGATCTCCAGGAGCGGCGCGGAGGCCGCGGGCAGCGCGTCGACGCCCTCGTGGACGGCGCGTCTCGCCGCCTCGGCGGCCTGGAGTGCCACCTGGTCGACGTCGGGCGCGAGCCGGGCCAGGACGGCCGTGGCATCGAAGGGGTCGAGGCTGAGCAGCCGTACGGTGGCGGTCGCCGGTCCGCTGATCCCTTCGTACGCCGAGCAGTACGCCGCGTCTTCGGGCCCGAGTCCGGCGGCGCGGGCGGTGAGTCCGAGGACGACCGGCTGGTGGGCGCCCTTGGGAAACTGGCGGGCCAGCGCGTCGAGTTCGGGGTGCGGCCAGGTGGCGCGGGCGGCCCGCATCATCTGCCGGCCGAGGCGCCGCGCGGCGGTGCGCAGGGCGGGCGAGGGCGTGCGGGCGTCCGCGGCCGCGTCCAGGGTGCCGGGGTCGACGCCGAGGGCTGCGGCCGCCGCGAGGGCGGCCGACACGAGCCCGGAGGTGTGCAGCCGACCCCGGCAGAAGGCCTCCAGGCTCGGCGCGCCCGTGATGCGGCCCGCCTTGACGGCCGCCTCGGCGCCGCCGGAGTGGGCGTGCCCGCCGGCGGGGAAACGGCCGTCGGCCAGGACGAGAAGTGCTGCTCTGGACATGGGTGGGGTCGCCTGGTGTCGTCGGGGCCGTCAGAAGAGGAAGTACCGCTGTGCGAGCGGGAGTTCGGCGGCGGGTGACGGTTCGACGAGTTCGCCGTCGATGGTGACGGCGAAGCTGTCGGCGGCGACCTCGACCCGGGGCAGCGCGTCGTTCTCGCGCATGTCGGCCTTGCTGCGGCCGCGGGTGGAGCGGATCGCGGCGAACGGCTTGTCCAGGCCGAGGCGCTCCGGAAGGCCGTCGTGGAGCGCCGACTGGGTCACGAAGTTGACCGAGTTGAGTGCCGGGGCCCTGCCGTGCGCCCCGTACATGCGGCGCGGCAGGACCGGCTGCGGGGTGGGGATGGAGGCGTTGGCGTCGCCCATCTGCGCGTACGCGATCTGTCCGCCCTTGAGGACGAGCTGCGGCTTGACGCCGAAGAACGCCGGTTCCCACAGCACCAGGTCGGCGAGTTTGCCGGGCTCGACCGAGCCGAGTTCGTGGTCGATGCCCTGGGCGACGGCCGCGTTGATCGTGTACTTGGCGACATAGCGACGTGCGCGGTGGTTGTCGGCGCGGGTGTCCCCCGGCAGGAAGCCGCGGCGCCGCTTCATGACGTGCGCGGTCTGCCAGGTGCGCATGATGACCTCGCCGATGCGTCCCATGGCCTGGGAGTCGGAGGACATGATCGAGATGGCGCCGAGGTCGTGGAGGATGTCCTCCGCGCCGATCGTGGTGGGCCGGATGCGGGACTCGGCGAAGGCGAGGTCCTCGGGGACGGCCGGGTTGAGGTGGTGGCAGACCATCAGCATGTCGAGGTGTTCCTCGACGGTGTTGACGGTGTGCGGCCGGGTCGGGTTGGTGGAGCTCGGCAGCATGTTGGGCAGCGAGACCGCCGTGATCATGTCGGGGGCGTGGCCGCCGCCCGCACCTTCGACGTGGAAGGCGTGCAGGGTGCGGCCCGCGACGGCGTCGAAGGTGGCGTCGATGAACCCCGCCTCGTTCAGCGTGTCCGTGTGGACGGCGAGTTGGGCGCCGGTCTCCTCGCAGACGTTCAGGCAGGCGTCGATGGCGGCGGGCGTGGCGCCCCAGTCCTCGTGGATCTTGAAGCTGACGGCGCCGGCGCGGAGCTGGGCGTGCATGGACTCGGCGTTGACGGTGTTGCCCTTGCCGAGGAAGCCGATGTTGACCGGGCTGGACTCCAGGGCCGCGAACATCCGGGACAGGTGCCAGGCGCCGGGCGTGATGGTGGTCGCCTTGCTTCCCTCGGCGGGCCCGGTGCCGCCGCCGAAGAGCGTGGTGACGCCGGAGGCGAGCGCCTCGTCGACGATGGTCGGCGAGATGAAGTGGATGTGGGTGTCGATGCCGCCCGCGGTGAGGATCTTGCCGTTGCCCGCGATGACCTCGGTCTCGGGGCCGATGACGAGGTCGGGGTGGACGCCGTCCATTGTGTCCGGGTTGCCGGACTTGCCGATGCCGGTGACGCGGCCGTCGCGGATGCCTATGTCGGCCTTGACGATGCCCCAGTGGTCGATGATCACCGCGCCGGTGATGACGGTGTCGGGGGCGCCTTCGGCTCGGGTGGTGCGGGACTGGCCCATCGACTCGCGGATGACCTTGCCGCCGCCGAAGACCGACTCGTCGCCGGAGCGCCCGGGCCCGCCCGAGCGGTCCTCCTCGATCTCGATGAGAAGGTCGGTGTCGGCGAGCCGGATACGGTCGCCGGTCGTGGGGCCGAAGAGATCCGCGTACGCGGCACGGGACAGCTCAGGCATCGAGGGCACCTCCGGTTTCGCCGCGCAGACCGGGCACGACGCGCTTGCCGGCCAGCGGGACGAG
The DNA here is from genome assembly GCF_040654255.1 of Streptomyces sp. NPDC050732. Taxonomy (NCBI): domain Bacteria; kingdom Bacillati; phylum Actinomycetota; class Actinomycetes; order Kitasatosporales; family Streptomycetaceae; genus Streptomyces; species Streptomyces sp. NPDC050732. The sequence goes on along the minus strand of NZ_JBFAHP010000003.1, from coordinate 274,519 downwards.
TTCGACGTCGACGGGGATTCCGGGCTCGAAGCGCACGGCGGTTCCCGCGGCGATGTTGAGCCGCTTTCCGTGCGCGGCGCCGCGGTCGAAGTCCAGACCCGGGTTGGCCTCGGCGAAGTGGTAGTGGGAGCCGACCTGGACGGGACGGTCGGCGGCGTTGAGGACGGTGAGGCGGGTGACCTCGCGGTTCTCGTTGAAGGGGACGGGCTCGTCGGCGAAGAGGATCTCTCCGGGGACCGGGCCGTGGGCGGTGCCGTGCGACGCGGCATGCATGAGGGGCTGACTCCCGTCAGACGATCGGCTCGTGGACGGTGACGAGCTTCGTGCCGTCCGGGAAGGTGGCCTCGACCTGGACGTCGTGGATCATCTCCGGGATGCCGTCCATGACGTCGTCCCGGGTGAGGACCCGCCGCCCCGAGGACATGAGCTCGGCGACGGTGCGGCCGTCGCGGGCGCCTTCGAGGATGTGGGACGTGATGAGGGCGATCGCCTCGGGGTGGTTGAGCCGCAGTCCCCGCGCCCTTCGCTTCTCGGCCACATCCGCGGCCACATGGATGAGCAGTCTCTCCTGCTCGTGCGGGGTCAGTTGCACGCGTCCCACCTCACAGTCCTCGCTCCGAACCGTGCGGGGTCCGGCTGCCGCGGCCACCGCGACGGATATAGATGTAACACACAGCGAAGGCGCGCGATCTTGCGCACCCCGGTTAGAAAATCCGCTGGTGGCGTGGCACGGGAGGGTAGTTGGGAGGAGTTTCAACGAGGTTAACCAGTCGTTGACCGGCCCATGACCGTCAGCTGGGCTCCCCCATACTCATCAGGGCTCGCAGGCCGTTCTGCAGCGCCTCGACGGGGACCTCGTCGAGGCGCTGCCGGACGCACTCTGCGTGTAGGTGCGGGCCGGGCCTCCCTCGGCTGGTGAAACACTGGCCTCTCCGGCCCGCCTGGGGAGGGCGCCGTGTCCGAGACCGAGTAGCACGTGATCAAGGTGGGGCTTTGTGCCCGCGACCACGCCGTACAGATGGTGTTCGAAAGCTGCAGGTGGAGCCCGGAATGCCTCGCGTCCCTGAATCCCCAGGTCGCCTTCGTGCTGGTAGCCCTGCCCCGCGAGCCGAGAGATCAACACAAGCATGGCCGCTTCCTCGGGCACCACGATATCGAGGTCGATGATCGGCTTGGCGGCACACCCGGGCACGGCCGTACTGCCGATGTGCTCGATGGACACAGCCAGATCCGCGACGTGAGGGGCCAGCCACTGCCGCCGATCCTCGAACCGCTCGGACCATTGGGGTTCGTAGGCGCTGACCACGATCCTGTCCGTCATGTCGGCAGTCTCTCGGTGATCGCTCCATGCGATGAGCGCTGTCTGCTGCCCAGCGCGACGGCCCCGGTCAGATAGAAGGCGGCTTGTTCGATGTCGTCGTCCTGCGGCGTGAGGTCCCCCCGACCACTGTTCGACTGCGAAGGCCGCGGCCAATGCCGAGAGGTGCTGCTCGGGCCCAAAACTGTGCACGAGAGACGACGCGTCATCGCAGACCAGCCATCAAGTGGAGGACAGATCCCCGAGCCAGCGATGTCCTGGGTGGACGCGGGTGAGGAAATCGGCCAGTGCCGTGCGCTGAACTGAAGTCATGTGCGGAAGAGTCGCGTTGAAGTCTTCCTGATCCTTGGGCCGTGCGTGCTTGGCCTTGAACAGCAGGACCAGTTCAGGCGCCAGGTAAGGGATGCCGTCCGAGGTGCGGTGGACAATCTTGCTGTAGGGAAGCCGGATCGTCTCATCGTGTCGGCAGATCCAGATTCTGCCGTCGTGGGGTTCACGGAACACATCGAGCAGGTAGTCGCCGGTGGCCGGCTCGCGCAGCCAGGTCTGGTGTGTGGAGGCCAGCACATCCGGTGTGGCGTTCTCCCAGATCCGGCCGCTGCTGACCGCGTCGAAGACATATCCGGGAAAACGGCTGCGCACCTCGGGGAACTCTGCGGCAGGGACCGCGATCTCGATGTCCCCGTGTTCGCGCGTCTGCGTACCGCGGAACAGATCCAGCGCCCAGCCAGCGGCGACACACCACGGCGCGGAGACCCCGGCCAGGCGCTGTGCAACCTCACCCGGGGTCCAGCAGGCCGACCACCTTGCGTCGAGCGCATCGAGTTCGGCGGCCGACAGCTCGATGCCACCACTGGGAAGTTGCTCGCTCACCGGAATGAATCTAGCAGCAGGGTAGAAGGGGCCCCGCCTGGTTTCCCCGAGCACGTTGGGCACTCCGCGCCCTTCCCGGCGGGCGGCAGTCCGGCCGCCGCGGCGGCGAGGAGCCGAACGGCTCCTGACCTCGGGAGAACAAGCGTCGGACGCAGCGCGCTGCCGCTCGTCATCGCGGGAGTCGTGGTCGGCTTCCTCGTCACGCTGCTGGGCCTGCGCGGCGGACGCGCTGCCCGTCACCGCCGCGCTCGCGGGCGCCGTCGCGGCCGCGCTCGTGCACGGCCAGCTCGGCGTGCTCACTGGCAACCGGCGGGCGGTAGCGGGGGTGCTGGCCCTGACGCTGATCGCATGGGCCGCCTTCGGCCTCGCGGCGGCCCTGCTCGGGACGGTGCGCGCCCGGCGCCGCCAGGCCACCGCACCGGGCCCCTCAAGGCAGTCGGCGGCATCGGCGGACTGACGCGCGCTCGCTACGTCGCGTTCGGCCCCCGGTGTTCGGCCGCGATGCCGAACCGCTGCCGCTCCGACGCAGCGGACGACGTGGAGTCGATCGAGGTGACGGTACTGACCGTCCGTTCCTCGGAGGCTTCCGCGAGCCCTTCGAGGCGTTCCAGGTCGGCGGCGGAGACCAGCGCCACGAGCGGCTTGCCGTGCCGGGTGACGACGACGCGCTCGCCGCCGTAGACGACGCGGTTGATCAGCTCGGCGAGCTCTGCGCGGGCTTGCGTCACCGGAATCTCGTAGGCCATGCGTCCAGCTTAGACGCCGCTCTCGACGGGTTGCGGGCACGAGCGGCCTCCATGAGGTCCAGCCGCCCCGCGACTCCCCTCTCCCCGTCCCGGCCCTTTCCCTGCCCTCACGTAACGTACGTCCTGTACATTTTTTACAGAGCCGATCGCATCACGCCGCGACCGGAAGAAGAGAGGCGAGCCATGAATCAGCCGTCCGCCCGTCCGTCTGCCCGCCACGTCCTGCCCGAGTTCACCGAACGCACCAGTACGGGGGCGCGGACCATGGACCCGTACTCCAAGCTGCTCGAAGAGCGGATCGTCTTCCTCGGCACCCCCGTCGACGCCACCTCGGCGAACGACGTGATGGCGCAGTTCATGCACCTGGAGTACCAGGCACCGGACCGCGACATCTCGCTGTACATCAACTCCCCCGGCGGCTCGTTCACCGCGATGACCGCGATCTACGACACGATGCGGTTCGTCAGCTGCGACGTGGAGACGATCTGCCTGGGCCAGGCCGCGTCCGGCGCCGCCGTGCTGCTCGCCGCCGGCACGCCCGGCAAGCGGTTCGCGCTGCCCGGCGCACGCGTCCTGATCCACCAGCCGGCCATCTCCGAACCCCTCCAGGGCCAGGCCACGGACCTGGCGATCCAGGCCGATGAACTCCTGCGCACAAGGCGGCAGTTGGAAGAGCTGCTCGCACGGCACACCGGGCAGAGCCCGGAGCAGATCACCGCGGACATCGAGCGGGACAAGATCTTCGACGCCCCGGCGGCCCTGGAGTACGGGCTCGTGGACCGGATCATCCCGAGCCGCAAGGCCTCGCTCGCCGCGCGCGACCCGAGGTGAGCCGCCGGTGCTGCCGCCCGAACTGCCCCCTTTGCCCGCCCTCACGCACGCCGAGGCAGAGTTGATCGACCGGTATCTCGAAGTCGTCGACCTGCTCGGCCGCATCAATCCGGCGCGCGCCGAGCACACCTACGGCGGCCTGCGCGCCGCCCAGGCCCTGGTCGGCCGGGCGACCGCGCTGCGGGACGCGCTCGCCCTCATGCACCAGCGGGGCGAGACTGAGGTGCACGCGCCCACGCTGGCCCGGGCGCTGCGCGTCCTCGACGGCGAGCGGCGGGCGGGGCGACTCACCGTGCCGCCTCCGCAAGGCTCCTGAAGCCCCGTCGGCCGCCACGCTCCCGACATCGGAACCGTCCGGGGCGACTTCGAAACGGACCAGTCGGGCTACCCCGGACGGCGTACCCGGGCGTCGTCATCCGCGCGGTCCGAAGTTGCGTCCAGCGAGTACAGCATGGGCGGAATCGGGCATTCCGCTGCTGGTCGAGCGGTCGTCAGAGAGTGCGGCGGAACGTCGAATTCGGCAGTGTCCACCTGAACAGGTCAGTCGTGAGGAGCCTCACAAAACACCGTTTCGACTCGGTTTTCGGACCTGTTTCGGGTCAAGATCCCTTCCGACGACAAGCCCCCGCCACAGCGGCGGGGCGGTCCGGGCGGACGCCGAGTCCTGCCGCCACCCGGATGACCGGTCGACATCGGTGCAACGGCAGGAGTGGAGGACCCAGGTACGACGGGCCCGTCCGGGAAGTCCGGACGACGCCCTTGGGGTGAAGCCGCAGAGCACGACGCGGCCGGGCATCTTCGCCTGCCCGAACCCGACAGGTCATCCTTCACAGGCGGCTGACGAAGGGTTGCGCATGACCGCGCTGAATCATGTTCCGTCGCTGCTCAGCAGGACAGGGGCCGCATCGGCCCTCACGCTCGCCGTGGTAGGCGGCACCGTCATGGCCCCCGGGCTCACGTCGGAGGCCGAGGCAGCGACACACGGAACGAAGGCGCTCAAGATCGCGGCGTCCAAGAAGGGCTCCCCGTACGGCTACGGGGCAGCGGGACCCAACCGGTTCGACTGCTCGGGGCTGACGCTCTACTCGTTCAAGAAGACGGGCAAGAAGCTGCCTCGCACGGCCGCCGCGCAGTACAACAAGACCAAGCACATCTCCAGGTCCCAGCGGACCCGTGGTGATCTGGTGTTCTTCCACTCCGGTCGGAACGTCTACCACGTCGGGATCTACGCGGGTAACAACCGCATCTGGCACGCCCCCAAGAGGGGGACCGTGGTGCGCCTGGAGAAGATCTGGTCCAACAGCGTCTGGTACGGCAGGGTGCGCTGACCGCACCGTCCAGCGCGGCGTCCGTGGACGGCGGCCGAGCCCGTCAGCGGGCGTCGTCACGCGAGCCGCGCTGGACAGGTGCCTGCCAGGGCAGCGCGATCCACACGGTCTTGCCGCCCTCGTCGGTGGGGCTGACCGAGAGCCTGCCGCCGCACTCGGCCGCCAGCCAGCGGATGATGACCATGCCGCGGCCGTTGTCCTGCTGGACGGCCGCGGGGAGCCGCTTGGGGTAGCGGGGGTGGCTGTCGGTGACACCGATGCGCAACTGTTCGTCGCGGTCCAGTTCGAGGTCCACGGTGAAGGTGGGCGACTGGCCGAGCGTGTGCTGCACGGCGTTGGTGGCGAGTTCAGAGACGATCAGCCTGATCGTGTCGGCCACCTCCGCGTCACCTGGCAGGCCCCATTCCGCGAGCGCGCGGGATACGAATTTCCGGGCGGCGGGGACCGAGACAGGATCGCTCGGCAGGGTGACGGAGGCTTCCTGGTGGTCTGCCATGGCGACGTTGTCCCTTTCCCACCGGGACCGGTCTCCGGCTCGCGGCGGATGACTCGCTGACAGTCCCGGACTGGTGCTTCGCGCCAGCCTGCCACTCCTTGGCCGGTCACGGGTGGCGATCCACCGAGATGTGCATATATCTGTCGCTCGAAGCGGTGAACTCTGCTACGGCAGACCGTATTTGGGCGGGAGAGCGGTACTTCCTCTAATCTCGCCTACTGCCCTGCCCTGCCGCCGGGAGATCCGACGGCTCCGTCCGAAAGGAGACGGGCATGCAGTACGGCCCGGCGGTGCGCCGTCGTCAGCTCGGCGCCGCCCTGCGTGCCCTGCGCGGTCACGCGGGACTCACCAGCAGCGAGGCCGCCGCCAAGGTCGGCTGGCACCAGTCCAAGGTGAGCCGGATCGAGACGGGCCGCAGTGGCGTGAAGGCCGCCGACGTGCGGCTGCTGATGGAGGCATATCAGGTCAAGGATCCGCAGCGCAGCGAGCTGCTCATCGCGTTCGCCGGCGCCGACGACCCGGGCGCGGGACGTCATCACTGGTGGAAGGCCTATCGCGATCTGCTGCCCGCCACCTACCGCGATTTCATCAGCCTGGAGTCGCAGGCGAGCTGGGTGCGCACGCTGGAGACCTCCGTGGTCCCCGGTCTGCTGCAGACCTCCGAGTACGCACGCGCGGTGACCCGGGCCGCGCTCGGCGAGCTGCCGGAGGAGCAGGTCGAGGCGTTGGTGGAGGTCCGCCTCGCCCGGCAGGACGTGCTGCGCTCGGATCCGCCGCTGCGGTTGAGCGTGGTCATGGATGAGGCGGTGCTGCGGCGGCCGGTGGGCGGGGCGGGTGTCTTCGCGGGGCAGTTGATCCGGTTGAGGGAGGCGTCTCACATGCCTCACGTTCGGCTTCAGGTGTTGCCGTTCGCCGCAGGTGAGCATGTGGGCCTGATCGGTCCTTTCGTTATTTTTTCATTTCCGGACATTGCTGATCTGGATGTGGTTGTTCTCGACCATTTGACGAGTAGCCTCTACCTCGAACGGAAAGAAGACCTCCAGGCGTACACGGAGGCCTTCAACTCCCTTCAGGTACAAGCGCTCTCACCCGAGGACTCAACGGATTTCATCGCCGGGCTATGCGACGGCGCGTAAGGAGGCACAATGACCGCAATGCCTCGGTACGTACCTTCCAGCACGAGAATTCAAGGTGCGCGGTGGCAGCGCAGCAGCTACAGCAACGGAATGAACAACTGTGTCGAGACGGCCACTCTCGACTCGGAACCGCTGACCGGCCTGCGTGCCGTGCGTGATTCCAAGAACATCGCAGGGCCAGCCCTGCTCTTCTCCCCCGGCCCCTGGGAGTCGTTCATCAACTGCCTCCGGTAAGCGGCCCCGGCCCCGCGCGGGCCCGGCACGCTTCATCGGGGTGCGTTGCGGCTGATCACCCGTACCGCACCGGCGAGCTGTGCGTCGGTGAGATCGGCGCGGGCGGTCAGCCGCAGCCGTGAGATGCCGTCCGGCACCGACGGCGGCCGGAAGCAGCCCACGGCGAGACCCTCCGCCCGGCAGTCGGCGGCCCACCGGACGGCCTGCTCCGGTGACGGCGCGCGTACGGAGACGACGGCGGCGTCGGGGCGCACCGCCGACAGACCGTCGGCCGTGAGGCGGCGATGCAGCTTGGCCGCGACCTCGCGGACCCGTGCCGCCCTGCCGGGTTCGCGGCGCAGCAGGCGCAGGGCCGCGAGGGCGGCGCCGGCCGCGGCGGGCGCGAGCCCCGTGTCGAAGATGAAGGTGCGGGCGGCGTTCACCAGGTGCTCGATGACCCCGGCGGGGCCGAGTACGGCGCCGCCCTGGCTGCCGAGGGACTTCGAGAGGGTGAGGGTGACCACGGTGTCGCCCGCGCCCGCGAGCCCCGCCGCGTACGGGGCGCCCCGGCCGCCGTCGCCGAGCACACCGAGACCGTGGGCGTCGTCGACGATCAGCCCCGCACCGAATTCCCGGCAGACCGCGGCCAGTTCCGCGAGCGGCGCCATATCGCCGTCGACCGAGAACACCGAGTCGGACACCAGGACGGCGGGGCCGCCGTGCGCGTCCAGCGTCTTGCGGACCGCCTCGGGGTCGGCGTGCGGCACCACCTGCGTCGTCCCGCGCGCGAGCCGGCACCCGTCGATCAGGGACGCGTGGTTGCCCGCGTCGGAGACGATCAGTGAGCCGTGCGGGGCGAGCGCGGTGACGGCGGCGAGGTTCGCCGCGTAACCGGAGGAGAAGACGAGGGCCGCCTCGGCGCCGCAGAAATCGGCGAGCTCACGCTCCAGTTCGGCGTGCAGCTCCGTGGACCCCGTGACGAGCCGGGAACCGGTGGCGCCGCCGCCCCAGCGCCGGGCCGCGGCGGCCGCGCCCTCGGTGACCTCGGGGTGCCGGGTCAGGCCCAGGTAGTCGTTTCCCGCCAGATCGAGGAGGCCGTCCGCCTCGGCGGGGCGCGGGCGCAGGGTGCGGACGAGCCCGGCGTCCGCGCGCAGCCGCGCCTGTTCGTCGAGCCAGCCGAACGCGGTGCGCGGTGCGCGGTCGTGGGCGTCGTCGAGGGTGTGGTCCGACGCTCTGCCCGGCGCGGTGGACGCGCCCGTCACGGGGTGCCTGTTTGTAGACATTGCACAGACCTTAGTGGTCGTGCCACCTGGCCAGGGTGTGGCAATACCCACACCTCAAACCGTTTCTGTTGTGCGAACTCTCCTTGGCCCGGCAGGCTGCCGTGCGTAAGGATCAGCGCCATGGACCTGCTGAACACGCTGGTGGACAAGGGGCTTCGGCGCGAACTGCCGACCCGTGAAGAGGCGCTGGCCGTGCTGGCCACCTCCGACGACGAACTCCTGGACGTAGTGGCCGCCGCCGGAAAGGTGCGGCGGCAGTGGTTCGGGCGACGGGTGAAACTCAACTATCTGGTCAACCTCAAGTCGGGTCTGTGCCCCGAGGACTGCTCGTACTGTTCGCAGCGCCTCGGTTCCAAGGCCGAGATCCTGAAGTACACCTGGCTGAAGCCCGACGAGGCCTCGCAGGCCGCCGCGGCCGGGGTCGCGGGCGGCGCCAAGCGGGTCTGTCTGGTCGCCAGCGGCCGCGGCCCGACGGACCGTGACGTCGACCGGGTCGCGCAGACCATCGCGGCCGTCAAGGAGCAGAACGAGGGCGTCGAGGTGTGTGCCTGCCTCGGCCTGCTCTCGGACGGCCAGGCGGAGCGGCTGCGGGGTGCGGGCGCCGACGCGTACAACCACAACCTGAACACGTCCGAGGCGACGTACGCGGACATCACCAAGACCCACACGTACGCGGACCGCGTCGACACCGTGCAGAAGGCGCACGCGGCGGGGCTCTCCGCCTGCTCGGGGCTGATCGCGGGCATGGGCGAGCAGGACGAGGACCTGGTCGACGTCGTCTTCTCGCTGCGCGAGCTCGACCCGGACTCGGTGCCGGTGAACTTCCTGATCCCCTTCGAGGGCACGCCGCTGGCGAAGGAGTGGAACCTCACGCCGCAGCGCTGTCTGCGCATCCTCGCGATGGTCCGCTTCGTCTGCCCGGACATCGAGGTGCGCATCGCGGGCGGCCGGGAGGTCCATCTGCGCTCGCTGCAGCCGCTCGCCCTGAACATCGCCAACTCCATCTTCCTGGGCGACTACCTGACCAGCGAGGGCCAGGCGGGCAAGGCCGACCTGGAGATGATCGCGGACGCCGGTTTCGAGGTCGAGGGCACGGACCAGGTGACGCTGCCGCGGCACCGCGCCGACGCGGCGGCCGCCGCGGCCGAGGGCTGCGGCTCGCACGACGGGGGCGGGTGCGGGCCGTGCGGGGGCTCCGAGCCGGCCGCCGAGCCCGCGGCGGAACCGTCGGCCGCACCCGCGGCCGGGTCCGGTGAGGCGCGGACGGACCTGGTGGCGGTACGCCGCCGGGGCGCGGGAACGGACCTGGCCCCCAATGCCTGACCTCTCCACGGCGGACCTGCTCGCGCTCGACCGACAGCACGTCTGGCACCCCTACGGGCCGATGCCGGGCCGCCAGGAACCCCTGGTCGTCGAGTCCGCGAGCGGCGTCCGGATGCGTCTCGCGGACGGCGGCACCGAGCTGATCGACGGCATGTCGTCCTGGTGGTCGGCGATCCACGGCTACAACCACCCGGTGCTCAACGACGCGGTGCGCGGCCAGCTGGACCGCATGAGCCACGTCATGTTCGGCGGCCTGACGCACGAGCCCGCCGTCGCGCTCGCCAAGCGCCTCGTCGACATCACCCCCGACGGTCTTGAGCACGTCTTCCTCTCCGACTCGGGTTCCGTCGCGGTCGAGGTCGCGGTGAAGATGTGCCTGCAGCACTGGCGCTCGCTCGGCCGCCCCGAGAAGCGGCGGATGCTGACGTGGCGCGGCGGCTACCACGGCGACACCTGGCAGCCGATGGCCGTGTGCGACCCCAAGGGCGGCATGCACGAGCTGTGGCAGGGGGTGCTGCCGCAGCAGGTGTTCGCGGACGCGCCACCGAGTGGTTTCGACGCGTACGAGGAGTCGTACGCCGAGCACCTCCATGAGCTCGTCGGGCGGCACGCCCACGAACTCGCCGCGGTGATCGTCGAACCCGTGGTGCAGGGGGCCGGTGGGATGCGGTTCCACTCCCCCGGCTACCTGCGTGCCCTGCGGGAGGCGTGCGACGCCCACGACGTGCTCCTGGTGTTCGACGAGATCGCGACGGGCTTCGGTCGTACGGGCGCGCTGTTCGCGGCCGACCACGCGGGTGTCTCCCCCGATGTGATGTGCGTCGGCAAGGCGCTGACCGGCGGCTATCTGTCGATGGCGGCGACGCTGTGCACGGCACGGGTCGCCGACGGCATTTCGCGGGGCGAGGTGCCGGTCCTGGCGCACGGTCCGACGTTCATGGGCAATCCGCTGGCCGCCGCGGTGGCCGGCGCCTCGATCGACCTGCTGCTCGGGCAGGACTGGGCGACCGAGGTCAAGCGCATCGAGTCGGGCCTGCGGAACGGCCTGGCCGAGGCCGCCGCTCTCCCCGCGGTACGGGAGGTCCGTGTCCTCGGGGCGATCGGTGTCGTACAGCTGGACCACCCGGTGGACATGGCCGCGGCGACCCGTGCGGCGGTGCGCGAGGGTGTGTGGGTGCGGCCGTTCCGCGACCTGATCTACACGATGCCGCCGTTCGTCACGGGCGACGACGACGTGGCACGGATCGCGCGCGCGGTGTGCGCGGCGGCGAAGGAGGGGTGACGTGACGGTGATCGTGGTGTCCGGTACGGGCACGGAGATCGGGAAGACGGTGACGACCGCCGCCGTGGCCGCGGTGGCCCTGGCGGCCGGGCGCAGCGTCGCCGTGCTCAAGCCGGCGCAGACCGGGGTGGCGCCCGGTGGCCCCGGCGACGCGCAGGAGGTGACGCGGCTCGCGGGGGACGGCGTCACCACGCTCGAACTCGCCCGCTACCCCGAGCCGTTGGCGCCCGACGTCGCGGCGCGGCGGGCCGGTCTCGCGCAGGTCCACCCGCAGGACGTGGCCGACGCGGCGGCGAAGCTCGCGACCGAGCACGACCTGGTCCTCGTCGAGGGGGCGGGCGGGCTGCTGGTGCGCCTCGACGACGAGGGCGGCACCTTGGCGGACGCGGCCCGGCTCCTGGACGCGCCGGTCCTGCTGGTCGTCACGGCGGGCCTCGGCACGCTCAACTCCACGGCGCTGGCGGCGGAAGCGCTGCGGGCGCGCGGTGTACGCCAGCTGGGTCCTGTGATCGGCAGCTGGCCGGCCGACCCCGACCTGGCGTCCCGCTGCAACCTCGCGGACCTGCCGAAGGACGCGGGCACCCCGCTCCTCGGCGCGGTCCCGGAGGGCGCCGGTTCGTTGCACGCCCCCACCTTCCGCGCGGAAGCGGGGAGTTGGCTGGGCCCGCAGCTGGGCGGCACGTGGGACGGAGCGGTGTTCGCGGAGCGTGAGGGGCTGGGTACCGGGTGACATCGAGGCGGGGCGCGGCGTCCCCTTGGGGTCGCCCGTCCCGCCCTCGGGGCACCATGGCGGTATCCGCTCGCTTCGCCGAGGAGGTCCCATGTCGCCGCGCTCCGCCAAGTCCGTGTCCCGGGAAGCCGTGCACCATCCCGTTTTCGCCCGTTTCTACGCTCGGTGCAGCGTGGCGGCCGAGCCCACCGTCGGGGCTCACCGGCGGGAGCTGCTTGCCGGTCTGTCCGGGCGGGTCATCGAGGTCGGCGCGGGCAATGGGCTCAACTTCGCGTACTACCCGGGTGCGGTCTCCGAGGTCGTGGCGATCGAACCGGAGCGTCTGCTGCGGCGGCTCGCGGTGTCGGCGGCGCTGCGCGCGGACGTGCCGGTGGATGTGGTGCCCGGTGCCGCGGAGGCGCTGCCCGTCAAGAGCGAGGCGTTCGACGCGGCGGTCGTCTCGCTCGTGCTGTGCAGTGTGCGGGACGTGCGGCGGGCGCTCGGTGAGCTGCGGCGGGTGCTGCGGCCCGGCGGTGAGCTGCGGTTCTTCGAGCACGGCTGGGCGCCGGGAACGCTGATGTCGGTCACCCAGCGCGTCCTGGACCGGACGGTGTGGCCGCCGCTGTTCGGCGGGTGTCACGTCGCGCGGGATCCGCTGGCGGCCTTGCGCGGCGCCGGGTTCGAGCTGGGCGCGCACCGGCGGTTCCTGGTGCCGGCGAAGGGGCCGCGCCTGCCGACGTCGTTCTGCGTGCTGGGGACGGCGGTCCGCCCCGACGCCACGTGAAGATCCACAGGCTTACCGGCTTACAGGCTCCACTGGCGCAGCTGGTCCGCTATGGCGTGCACGCTCGCGCCGCCCTCCTTCACCAGGCGGGCCAGCTCGCGCACCTGCTCGGGGGAGGTGACGACCTTCAGACCGCTGGAGACGAGGTAGGCGTAGGCGACGGAGGAGGCGAAGAGGGCGTTGGAGCGTTCGAGTGCGGGGATGTGGAGCAGGACCTGGAGGAGCGCCGCCGCGCGGTCGTGCGGGGTTTCGTAGACGGGCACGCCGAATATCTCCGCCTCGTGTCTGCTGACGGCGGCGACGAGCGCGCCCCAGTCGGTGACCTGCGGGTCTCCGGGCGTCTTGTGTTCGGCGACCATCAGGAGCCAGGCGAGGTCGATTCTGAGGTCCAACGGCTCAGCAGCGACCTTCACGCACTGGGCGGCTGCCCTCGCGCTCGACGCCGAACTCCTCGGCGAACACCGATTCGTACTGCTTCATGAAGTCGGCGGCGGCCTCGACGAAGGTGTGTCCGATTTCCCCGGCGTCCTGTTTGACGAGCTCTTCGATGTACCGGTTGACGCTCATGCCGCGGGCCAGGGCGCGCTCCCGCGCGGCCCGGGCGGTGTCCTCGTCCACCCGCACGTTCAGCTGTGTCTTCGCCATACCGTCAAGCTAGCGCCGGGGTGCTAGCACCACAAGGCCGTCATGACTTGCCCCCTACATGCGTTTCGGGGCCCGACCTCGGAGGGATACCGGACACCCGGGCGGCCCCACTACTCTCGGCGGGGTTACGGGAGTTGGAACGGCCACAACCCAGGAGGCCGCCTTGTCCGCACCTGCTTCGACACCGTCCGCGGGTCGCCCGGGCCCCGCCGGTATCGCCGCGCGCGCCCGCGGCCTGACCAAGGCGTACGGCTCGGGTGAGACGACCGTGCTCGCCCTCGACTCGGTCGACGTGGACATCAAGCGCGAGCGGTTCACGGCCGTCATGGGGCCCTCCGGTTCGGGGAAGTCCACTCTGATGCACTGCCTCGCCGGGCTCGACAGCGTCTCGGCGGGCCAGGTGTGGCTCGGCGACACCGAGATCACGGGCCTCAAGGAGCGGGAGCTGACCCGGCTGCGGCGCGACCGCGTCGGCTTCATGTTCCAGTCCTTCAACCTCATCCCGACGCTCAACGCCCTGGAGAACATCACGCTGCCGATGGACATCGCCGGACAGCGGCCGGACCACGACTGGCTGGAGCACGTCATCGACACGCTGGGGCTGCGGGACCGGCTCAAGCACCGCCCCGCGCAGCTGTCCGGCGGGCAGCAGCAGCGGGTGGCGTGCGCGCGGGCGCTGGCCGCCAAACCCGAGCTGATCTTCGCCGACGAGCCGACGGGCAACCTCGACTCGCGGGCCGGGCTCGAAGTCCTCGGCTTCCTGCGCGAGGCGGTGGACCAGCTCGGCCAGACCGTCGTGATGGTGACCCACGACCCCGGCGCGGCCGCCCACTCCGACCTGGTGCTCTTCCTCGGCGACGGCCGGATCGTGGACGACATGGAGCGGCCGACGGCGGAGGCGGTGCTCGAACGCATGAAACGGTTCGACGCCCTGCACGCGGTGGCACCGGGCATGCCCACGGCGGCACCAGGAGCTTCCGTGTCCATCGACAAACCGTCCGACCAGAGCTGAGCCGGGGGCCGAGGTGCTGAAGGCGACACTCAGAAGCTTCCTGGCGCACAAGGGACGGCTGGCGCTCTCCGCGCTGGCCGTCGTCCTCTCGGTGGCGTTCGTGGCGGGCAGTCTGATCTTCTCGGACACGGTCACGCGCACCTTCGACCGCCTCTTCGCCTCCACTTCGGCCGATGTGACGGTCGGGCCGAAGGAGGACCTGGACGAGGCCGTGCCGTCCGGGCAGACGCCGACGGTGCCCGCGAAGCTCAAGGAGCGGGTGGCCGGGGTCGAAGGGGTGAAGGACACGCACGTCGACGTGTCCGTCGAGAACGTCACGGTCGTCGACCGCGACAACGAATCCGTGGGCTCGACGACCGGCGCGCCCACCATCGCCACCAACTGGTACCCCACCGACCGCAGCCCCGTGGAGCTCACCTCGGGCCATGCCCCGCGCGGCGACGGCCAGGCGATGATCGACGCGGACACGGCCGACAAGAAGGACGTGGAGATCGGGGACACCCTCACCGTCCTGGCACGCCCCGGCTCGTTCAAGGTGAAGATCGTCGGCATCGCCACGTTCACCACCACGAACCCGGGCGCCGCTCTCGTCTTCCTCGACACGCCGACCGCCCAGCGCGAGCTCCTCGGCTCGCAGGAGGTGGCGACGAGCATCGCCGTGACGGCCGCGGACGGCGTCTCCGATCCGACGCTGAAGCGCCGGATCGCCGCCGAGCTGGGCTCCGGCTACGAACTGGAGACCGCCGACGAGCAGGCCGAGTCGGCGGCGTCCGAGCTCGGCGGGTTCCTCGACGTCATCAAGTACGTGATGCTCGGCTTCGCCGGGGTCGCCGTGCTCGTGGGCATCTTCCTGATCGTCAACACCTTCTCGATGCTCATCGCGCAGCGCACCCGCGAACTGGGCCTGCTGCGCGCCCTCGGCGCCGACCGCAGGCAGGTGCGCCGCTCCGTGCTCTTCGAGGCGCTGCTGCTCGGGCTGGTCGGCTCGACGCTGGGGCTCGCCGCGGGCATAGGGCTGGCCCTCGGCCTGATCGAGCTGATGGGCCTGTTCGGGATGAACCTGAAGTCCACGGAGATGGTCCTCGGGTGGGCGACGCCCGTCGTCTCGTACGTCGTCGGGGTCGGCGTCACGTTCGTCGCGGCGTACCTCCCGGCCCGGCGGGCCGCGCAGGTGTCGCCGATGGCGGCGCTCGCCGACGCCGAGATAGCCGGTGTGGGGCGGCCGTTGAAGGTGCGGGCCGTCGTCGGTGCCGTCGTGGGGGCGGCCGGTGCCGCCGCGCTGGCCGGTTGCGCGACCGCGGAGAAGACCTCGTCGGCGGCGTCGCTGCTGGGGCTCGGCATCGTCCTGACGCTGGTCGCCACGGTCGTCGCGGGGCCTCTGCTGGTACGCCCGGTGATCCGGGTCCTCGGCGGCGCGTTCCCGGCGGTCTTCGGCTCGGTCGGCCGGATGAGCCAGCGCAACGCGCTGCGCAACCCGCGCCGCACGGGCGCCACGGCGGCCGCGCTGATGGTGGGGCTCGCGCTGGTCGGCGGCCTCTCGGTGGCCAGCGCGTCGATGACGAAGTCGTTCGACCGGCAGATCGACAAGACGCTCGGCGCGGACTTCGTCGTGCAGAACAGCAACTTCATGCCGTTCTCGCCGGAGATCACCGGGAAGGTCAAGGACACCGAGGGCGCCGGTCTGGTCGTACGCCAGCGCTTCGCGCCCATCGAACTGGCGCTGCCCGACGGCAGGAGCGTCGAGTCGACTGCCGCCGGCTACGACCCGCGGCTCGACGACGTCGCCAAGGTCACGTACGCGCAGGGCAGTTCGCGGGAGGCCCTGGCGGCCGGCCGGATCGGCATGGACAAGGACTTCGCGGAGAAGCACGAGGTGCGGCTCGGGGACGCGCTGCCCGCGACGTTCCCCGGCGGGCGCGAGACGAAGCTGACGGTCGGCGCGCTCACCGACCAGGACTCGGCCGAGGGCTTCGGCATCGAGGGCGGGCTCTTCCTCGGGTTCGGCACGGTCGAGAAGTACGTGCCGGGCGGCCAGGACTCCGCGCTGTACGTCAACGCGGCGCCGGGCACGGACGCGGACACCCTGCGCGAGCGCCTGGAGAAGACCCTCGACCCGTATCCGCAGGTACAGGTGCGCGACCAGGCGGACTACAAGGAGCTGATCCGGCAGCAGATCGCCGTGATGCTCTACCTCGTCTACGCCCTCCTCGGCCTGGCGATCGTCATCGCGGTCCTCGGCGTGGTCAACACCCTGGCCCTGTCGGTCGTGGAGCGCACCAGGGAGATCGGTCTGCTGCGCGCCATCGGTCTCGGGCGGCGTCAGCTGCGGCGCATGATCCGCCTGGAGTCGGTGGTGATCGCGGTGTTCGGGGCGCTGCTCGGCCTCGCCCTGGGCATGGTCTGGGGCGTCGCCGTGCAGCAGGTCCTCGCGCTGCAGGGCATGAAGGAGCTGGCGTTCCCCTGGACGACGATCGTGGCGGTGGTGATCGGCTCAGTGGTCGTCGGGCTCGCGGCGGCGCTCCTGCCCGCGCTGCGGGCATCGCGCATGAACGTGCTGGCGGCCATCGCGCACGAGTGATGGGCTCCTCCGTCCGGCTCCGCGCCTTCGGCGTCCGCATCCTGAAATATCCGCGCGCCGGGGCACCGGCCGGTGGTGAGATGCCGGCATGAGCGACCTTCATGTATGGGACAACGACCTTCGCATACGGACCGCGACGACCAGGGACCTCGACGCGGTGCTCGCCTTCTGGAAGACGGCCGCCGAGGGCACGAGCATCAGCGACGACCGCTCCGGAGTGGAGCGGCTCGTCGCCCGGGACCCCGAGGCGCTGATCCTCGCGGAGCGTGGCGGCGAGCTCGCGGGCACGGTCATCGCGGGCTTCGACGGCTGGCGCTGCCACCTGTACCGCCTCGCCGTGCACCCGGAGCACCGCCGCCGCGGCGTGGGCTCGGCGCTGCTCGCGGCCGCGGAGGAGCGGTTCGTGCGGCTCGGCGGGCGGCGCGGCGACGCGATGGTCCTGGACCGCAACGATCTCGCCCACCACACCTGGCGCGCGGCGGGATACGCTCCCGAGCCGCAGTGGAGCCGCTGGGTGAAGCCGCTCCCTGCCGGGTACGAGGAGTAGACCCCGGCCGGGGCCCGAACGGCTTTGCCGGTCCTTTACCCTGTACGTATCACTCGTATCGACTGAAAGGTGTGAGCGTCCGCCCATGGGCGAGCCTCCTAGTACCCGACATCGCGCACTCCTCCCGCTCCTGTCCGATCATGGGACGGAGGTGACCCGATGACCGAAGTGCTCCTGCTCCTCGTGGCGGTGCTGCTCAGCCTGGCGTGCGGCGTCTTCGTCGCGGCGGAGTTCTCCCTCACGACGGTCGAGCGCAGCGAGCTCGAACGCGCCGTCGAACGCGGCGAGCGCGGCGCGGCCGGCGCCCTCAAAGCCGTCAAGAACCTCACCTTCCAGCTCTCGGGCGCCCAGCTCGGCATCACCGTCACCAACCTGGTGGTCGGCATGCTCTCCGAGCCGTCCATCGCCAAGCTGATCTCGGGCCCGCTCCGCGACCTCGGCGTCCCCGCATCGGCGGCCTCCTCCATCGCCCTGGTCCTCGGAACGGCCCTCTCGACGGTCTTCCTCATGGTCGTCGGCGAGCTGGTCCCGAAGAACTGGGCGATCTCCTCGCCGCTCGCGGTCGCCAAGCGGGTGGCGACGCCCCAGCGGCTGTTCAGCGCCGTGTTCCGGCCGTTCATCGCGCATCTGAACAACACCGCCAACCGTTCCGTACGCCGCTTCGGCATGGAGCCCACCGAGGAGCTCGCCTCCGCGCGCGGCCCCAAGGAGCTGGTGGCCCTGGCCCGCCACTCCGCCAGGGAGGGCGCCCTGGAGGCGGACACCGCCGAGCTGTTCGTGCGCACGCTGAACCTCGCCGACCTCACCGCGGAGAACGTGATGACGCCGCGCGTCCAGGTCATGGCCCTCGATGTGCACGCCACCTGCGAGGACGTGGCCAACGCGACGCGCGCCACCGGCCTCTCCCGCTTTCCCGTGTACCGCGGGAACCTCGACACGGTCGTCGGCGTCGCCCACATCAAGGACGTGCTCGCCATACCGGCCGAGCGCAGGCAGCGCGTCCCCGTCTCCGAACTGCTGCGCGAGCCGCTGCTCGTCCCGGAGACGCTGACCGTCGACCGGCTCCTCGACCGGCTCTCGGGCAAGCGCACGATGGCCGTGGTCATCGACGAGTACGGCGGGACCGCGGGGGTGGCCACCCTGGAGGACATCGTCGAGGAGGTCGTCGGCGAGGTGCGGGACGAGCACGACCCGCACGAGACGTCCGACATCTCCCTGGAGGGCACCGACGACGACGGCAGGACGCTGTACTCCGCCGACGGCGCCGCCCGCACCGACCAGCTCGCGCGGGTCGGCCTCCGGGTGCCCGACGGGCCGTACGAGACGCTCGCCGGCCTCGTCGCCACGCGGCTCGGCCGCATCCCCGCCGTCGGTGACGACGTCGAGGTGGGCGGCTGGCGGCTGGCCGTCGTCGACGCCACGGGGCGGCGCGCCGCCCGCGTGCTGCTGCACGCGCCGCCGCTGCCCGGCGATCCCGACGCCCACGACGCCCGCACGGCCCGCGCCGACCACGAGGAGGACGCCCGATGACCGCCGTCCAGTTGCTGATCGGTCTGGCGACGCTCGTCGTCAACGCCTTCTTCGTGGGCGCCGAGTTCGCCCTCATCTCCGTACGCCGCAGCCAGATCGAGCCGCACGCGGAGGACGGGAACAAGCGCGCCAAGAGCGTCATGTGGGGTCTGCAGCACGTGTCGGCGCTGCTCGCCGCGGCGCAGCTCGGCATCACGCTGTGCACCCTCGTCCTCGGCATCGTCGCGGAGCCGGCCATCGCGCATCTGCTTGAGCCGGTGTTCGACGCGGTGGGCGTGCCGCACGGCCTGGTCCACCCGATCTCGTTCGTCATCGCGCTGGCCCTCGCGACCTACCTGCACATGCTGCTCGGCGAGATGATCCCGAAGAACATCGCGCTCGCCGAGCCCGTGCGCTCGGCGCTGCTCCTCGGGCCGCCCCTGGTGGCGATCGCGCGGGCGCTGCGCCCGGTGATCTTCGCGATCAACGCGTTCGCCAACGGTCTGCTGAAGCTGCTCCACGTCGAGGCCAAGGACGAGGTGTCGGCGAGCTTCTCCGACGACGACCTCGCCCGCATGGTCAAGGACTCCGGAGACGCGGGTCTGATCGACAACCGTGCGCAGGAACGGCTGCACGACGCGCTCGAACTGGGCCGCCGCCCGGTCAGGGACGTGGTCCTGCCGCTGGAGGACGTGGTCTACGCACGCGTGGGCGTCACTCCGGAACAGCTGGAGCAGCTCTCGGCCGAGTCCGGGTTCTCCCGCTTCCCCGTGGTCGACGACGGCCGCCGCATCGTCGGCTACCTGCACGTCAAGGACGCCCTGGACCGGGCGCCCCGGGATCTGCCGTTCCGGGTGCCGGACATGCGCAAGATCGCCCAGGTGCGCGAGACCACGCCGCTGGACGACGTCCTGACCGCCATGCGCGGCAGCCGCACGCACGTGGCGGCGGTGCTCGGCTCGGACGGCAGGCTCGCCGGCATGGTCACGATGGAGGACGTGCTGCAGGAGCTCTTCGGCCAGCCCGTCTGAGCGGTGCTGAGCGGCGCGGTGGAGGGCCTGTCCGCCCTCCGCCGCGCCGCTCAGCCGACCGGTTCGCCCGCGCCCGCCGACGCGGTCGGCTGCTCGGTGATGCCGGGCCCCGCCGCCCCGGCCTCCGCGGCCCCGAGCGCCGTGAGTACGGCGAGAACCGCGGCGAGCCCCGCCGTCGCGAAGGCCGCGCCCCACGCCACGTCCAGCAGGCTGGTCGCCCCGGCGACCAGTACGGCGGCCAGCGCCTGCGCGAACGTGCGGATCGCGCGTTCCGCGGTGGCCTTCCAGAAGGCTCCGGTCCACATGGCTGGCTCGCTCTCTCGTGACGACGGCTCGCCTATGGCATACCGCCGTGCCACCACACTGCCCAGGGGCGGGACGCCCCGGGAAGCGGAGGCTGTGGCGCCTGTGGGGCCCTCAGACCGCGGTCGGCTCCGCGGCGGCCAGCAGCGCCACCTCGTCGAGCACGGCGGCTGCCTGCGCGGCCAGCTCCGCCGTGGCCACGAAGCTTCCGTACCGGCCGGCCAAGCGGTCCTCGATGCCGGAGATGGACAGGCTCCGCCGCGCGGGACGCAGCCCCACCCGGCGCAGCACCGGCTGGATCATCTCGACGGCGGGGGCTCCGCCCGAGCTGCCCGCGCTGTAGCTGATCAGGCCCACCGGCTTGCCCTGCCACTCCTTCTGCAAGTAGTCGACGGCGTTCTTCAGGGGCGCGGTGAATCCGCCGTTGTACATCGGCATGACGAAGACGAAGCAGTCGGCGGCCGCGACGGTCGCGCTCCACTCCTTTGTGTGCCGGTGGATGTAGCGGCCTTCCGACGGGTGCTCGGGCTCGTCGAAGAACGGCAGGCCGACCTCGCCGAGGTCGATCAAGGTGGTGTCGAACTCCTCGCGGGCGGCGGCGAGTTCCGCGACCCAGGCGGCCAGCGGGCGGCCCGCGGAGGTGGGGCGGGTACTGGCCGAGACGACGTGCAGACGAGGCATCGTGCCGATCCTTTACGTGGTGGTGGCGTCACCCTTGGGCGTGACGGCCGGGGCTGAGAAGCGGCGGATGGCGAGCTGGGCCAGGGGGCCGATCGTCGCGGCGAACAGCAGCGTGCCGAACCCGACCGTGCCGCCGAGCAGCCAGCCGAGGGCCAGCACACAGACCTCGGTGGCGGTGCGTGCGGAGCGGACCGAGATGCCCCGCCGCGCAAGACCGGTCATCAGTCCGTCGCGAGGTCCTGGGCCGAAGCCCGCTCCGATGTAGAGGCCGGTGGCCAGGGCGTTCAGCACGATGCCCGCGAACAGCAGCGGTATTCGTACGACGAGAGTTTCCGGGGAGGGCAGGAGAGCGAGCGCGGCCTCGGTGGCGAGGCCGACGACGAGTACGTTGCCGAGCGTGCCGATGCCGGGGCGGACCCTCAGCGGGATCCACGCGAGGAGCACCAGCGCGCCCACGATGTTCACCACCCAGCCGAAGGGGAGCCCCGTGGTACGCGCCCCTCCCTGATGCAGGGCGTCCCACGAGGGCAGGCCGAGATCCGCGGTGACCATGAGCGCGATGCTGACGCCGAACAGGACGAGCCCGGTCAGCAGCGTCAGCAACCGTGCCGCCACCGGCATCCCCCAGACGTGTCCATGCCGCCCCACCGTTAATGGTTGACGTGTCACTTATAGCGGCAGGGGCGAGGTGAGTGACATGTCAACCACCTCTCCGATACGGTGGTCGCGTGACTCAGGAACCCCGCTGGCTGACTGACCGCGAACAGCGCGCATGGCAGGCGTACCGCCGCATGTTCCTGCTGCTCAACGCGGAGCTGTCCCGCGACCTCAACCGGCAGAGCGGACTCTCCGAACCCGACTACGACGTCCTGTCCAACCTGGGCGCCAGCCCCGACCACCGCCGCCGCGTCAGCGAACTCGCGGACCGCATGCTCTGGTCCCGCAGCCGCCTCTCCCACCACCTCGCCCGCATGCAACAGCGCGGCCTCGTGGTGCGCGAGGAGTGTGCGACGGACGGCCGGGGCGCGGTGGTCGTACTCACGGAGGAGGGGCTGCGCACGATCGAAGCCGCCGCCCCGCTGCATGTGGAGTCCGTGCGCCGGCACTTCATGGATCTGTTGACTCCCGAACAGATCGAGGCGTTCACCGACGTCGGAGAAACGGTGGTGGCCCGGCTCACCGGACCTGGCCCCGGGTGACACCTGCGACCGCCCGCCCCGGCGGGATACCATCGCTTTCGCCATGCAGATGAATGTCAACTACACCAGTCTCGTCGCGGTGGGCGACTCCTTCACCGAGGGCATGTCGGATCTGTTGCCCGACGGGAGCTACCGCGGGTGGGCCGACCTCCTGGCCGGGCGGATGGCGGCGCGCAGTCCCGGCTTCCGCTACGCGAACCTCGCGGTGCGGGGCAAGCTCATCGGGCAGATCGTCGAGGAGCAGGTCGACGTCGCGGCCGCGATGCAGGCCGACGTGGTCACCCTGGTGGGCGGGCTCAACGACACCCTGCGCCCCAAGTGCGACATGCGCCGCGTCCGTGATCTGCTCGAAGAGGCCGTGGAACGCCTCGCGCCCGCCTGCAAGCAGCTCGTCCTGATGCGCAGCCCGGGCCGCAACGGCCCGGTGATGGAGCGGTTCCGCCCGCGCATGGAGGAGCTCTTCGCGCACGTCGACGACCTGGCCGGCCGGCACGGCGCAGTGGTCGTGGACCTGTACGGTGCCGCCGCCCTCGGCGACCAGCGGATGTGGGACGTGGACCGGCTGCACCTCACGGCCGAGGGGCACCGCAGGGTCGCCGAGGCCGTGTGGCAGGCGCTCGGCTACGACCCCGAGGACGACTGGCAGACCCCGCTGCCCGCCGCCGTGCCGCCGGGCTGGGCGGTGCGCCGCATCGCCGACGCCCGGTTCGCCAGGCAGCACCTCGGCCCGTGGATAGGGCGCCGCCTCACCGGCCGCTCCTCCGGCGACGGCCGCGCACCCAAGCGCCCCGACCTGCTCCCGTACGACGGCCCGCTCCCCTAGCGGCCACCCGACCCCCGCTCTCGTAGCTTCCGACGAACGGGGGCGTGGCGCTGGCCTGCATGAATGCCCAGTAGAATCCGTACACGTGACTGCTGCGCCTGCAAAGCCCCGTATCCCGAACGTCCTCGCCGGACGTTATGCCTCCGCCGAGCTCGCCACCCTCTGGTCGCCCGAGCAGAAGGTGAAGCTGGAGCGTCAGCTCTGGCTCGCCGTGCTGCGCGCGCAGAAGGACCTCGGGATCGAGGTTCCCGACGCCGCCATCGCCGACTACGAGCGCGTGCTCGACCAGGTCGACCTGGCCTCGATCGCCGAGCGCGAGAAGGTCACGCGCCACGACGTGAAGGCCCGCATCGAGGAGTTCAACGCCCTCGCCGGGCACGAGCACGTCCACAAGGGCATGACCTCGCGCGACCTCACCGAGAACGTGGAGCAGCTGCAGATCCGGCTCTCCCTGGAGCTCATCCGCTCCCGTACCGTCGCGGTCCTCGCCCGGCTCGGCAGGCTCGCGGGTGAGTACGCGGAGCTGGTCATGGCCGGCCGTTCCCACAACGTCGCCGCGCAGGCGACGACGCTGGGCAAGCGCTTCGCGACCGGCGCCGACGAGCTCCTCGTGGCGTACCGCCGCCTGGACGAGCTGGTCGACCGCTATCCGCTGCGCGGCATCAAGGGCCCGGTCGGCACCGCCCAGGACATGCTCGACCTGCTCGGCGGCGACGCCGGGAAGCTCGCCGACCTGGAGCGGCGCATCGCCACGCACCTGGGCTTCGAGTCGGCCTTCACCTCCGTCGGCCAGGTCTACCCGCGCTCCCTCGACTACGACGTCGTGACCGCGCTCGTGCAGGTCGCCGCCGCGCCCTCCTCCATCGCCAAGACGATCCGCCTGATGGCGGGCCACGAGCTGGTGACCGAGGGCTTCAAGCCGGGCCAGGTCGGCTCGTCCGCGATGCCGCACAAGATGAACACCCGCTCCTGCGAGCGCGTCAACGGCCTCACCGTCATCCTGCGCGGCTACGCCTCGATGACCGGCGAGCTGGCGGGCGACCAGTGGAACGAGGGCGACGTCTCCTGCTCCGTCGTACGACGGGTCGCCCTGCCCGACGCGTTCTTCGCGCTCGACGGTCTCCTGGAGACCTTCCTCACCGTGCTCGACGAGTTCGGCGCCTTCCCGGCGGTCGTGGCGCGCGAGCTGGACCGCTACCTCCCCTTCCTCGCCACCACCAAGGTCCTGATGGCCTCGGTGCGCGCGGGCGTCGGCCGCGAGGAGGCCCACGAGGCCATCAAGGAGAACGCCGTCGCCTCCGCGCTCGCCATGCGCGAGCAGGGCGCCGAGCGCAACGAACTGCTCGACAAGCTCGCCGCGGACACCCGGATCCCGCTGGACCGCGGGCAGTTGGACGAGCTGATGGCCGACAAGCTGTCCTTCACCGGCGCCGCGAGCGACCAGGTCGCCACGGTCGTCGCGCGGATCGAGGAGCTGCTCAAGAAGCACCCCGAGGCCGCGGCGTACACGCCGGGCGCCATCCTGTAGCTCCGACCCGGCACAGCGGCCCGTCCACGCGGTTCGGTGGACGGGCCGAGCCGTGTCACGGCGCGGACCGGGGTCAGGCGGCGCGGGCGGCGGTTCCCGCGTCCGCGTAGCCGGCCTCGGCGCGCACACGGTCGCAGCTGCGGCTGATCAGACGCGAGACGTGCATCTGGGAGATGCCGAGCTTCTCCGCTATCCGGCTCTGCGTCATGTCCTCGAAGAAGCGCAGGTACAGGATGGTCCGCTCGCGCTCCGGAAGCTTCCGCAGCCCCTGCTTGGCCGCCTCCCGGTCGGTGATGATGTCGTACGCGGTGTCGGGCGCCCCGAGCGTGTCGACGAGGCTGAAGCCGTCCGGGTCGGCGGAGGAGATCTCGGCGTCGAGCGACAGGGCGCTGTATCCCTCCATCGCCTGCATGCCGTCCCGCACCTCGTCCTCCGTCAGCCCCGCGTGCGCGGCGATGTCCGCGATGCTCGGCTCGGGGCCGCTGCCCGGCTGGTCGATGAGCTCGCGGCGGGCGGTGCGGACCTTGTTGCGCAGATCCTGGACGCGGCGCGGCACCCGCACGTCCCACATGCGGTCACGGAAGTGCCTGCGCAGTTCGCCCGTGATGGTGGGTACGGCATAGCTCTCGAAGGCCCCGCGGCCGGGCTCGTACCGGTTGACGGCCTTGACCAGGCCCATCGCGGCGACCTGCCGCAGGTCTTCGAGGCTCTCGCCCTTGTTGCGGTAGCGGGCGGCCAGCCGGTGTGCCATGGGCAGCCAGGCCTCGACGATCCGCTCGCACAGGGCCTCCCGCTCGGGCCCGTCGTCGAGCGTCGCGAGCCGGGTGAAATCCGCGGTGGTGTCCGGTGCGTCGTTGTGGGGGTGCCGGCCCGTCGTACGGCGACGGGCGGAGTATGCAGTGAGGTCCGTAGGCATCAGAATCGCTCCTCAACGGTGCCGCCAATAAATGACCGCGAGAAACGGGGCGCCCCAGTGACAGGCATCCACCGGGAGTGAACACACCGCTCCCGCGAACGCGCCTCCGGTCCGAAGCACGACGTTCGCCTGCCCTGCGCATGGGGGGTCAAACAGCCGTGTGAGCAAGGAATTCGGGGGTGAATACCTTCGAATGGGTGGGGCATACGGGACGCGGGGTGCGCAGCGCCGGAACGGCCGTCGGGCGCCCGCGACGCCGACCGGCCGCATTGGGGTGCGGCCGGTCGGTCTCCGGCTAGGTGCCGGCGAGGACCTCGCTGTCGAGGCGGCTCAGCATGTCGGCGGGATCCGCGTACACGGCCGAGGCGCCGGCCTCCTCCAGGTCGCTCCGGGGAATGCCTCCCGAGAGCAGCGCGACGCTGCGTACCCCCGCCCGGGACGCCGCCCGCATGTCCCACACCGTGTCGCCCACGAACAGCGCGTTTTCCGGGGCGCATTCGGCGATCTCCAGGGCGTGGTGGACGGGGTCGGGAGCCGGTTTGCCCGAGGACACGTCGTCCGCGCTCGCGATGCCGACGATGACGTCGTCGGCGTCGATGGCCCGGCGGAGCGCTTCGAGCTCCGAGCCGCCCGCCGAGGTCGCGAGGACGACGCGCCGGCCGCGGTCGTGCAGCGCGTGCAGCAGATCGCTCGCCCCTTCCAGCGCGGGCAGCCGGTTGAAGTACGTGCCGTACAGGGTGCTGTGCGCGGAACTGATCTCCTCGTCCTGGCCCGTGTCGCGGTCCTCACCGAGCAGATGGGCGATGAGGTCGGTCGAGCCGAGGCCGACGGCCCGGTGGATGTCGTGCATCGCGACCTGGTGTCCCGCTTGGCGGAACGCCTCCCACCAGGTCGTCACGTGCAGGTGGTTGGTGTCGGTCAGCGTTCCGTCGACATCGAACAGCGCCGCACGTCTCATCACTGCGTTCCTTTCTCTCGCTTGGTCACTCCGCTGATGACGAAGCCGCTGCGGGGCTTGGTCGGCACCCGGTTCAGGGGGATGCGCAGGTCCTGCTCGGGGACGTCGTGGTCGAGCCGCGCGAGGCGCGGGAGCAGGGTGCTGAGGACCGCGAGGGTGACGTCCTCGCCGGGGCAGCGGTGGCCCTGGGAGACCTCACCGCCGCCCTGCGGGACCAGTTCGTCGCGTCCGGGTTCGCGGCCGGTGAACCGCTCGGGGTCGAACGTGTACGGCGCGTCCCACAGTTCGGGGTCGTGGTTCTGCCCGTAGAGGTCGAGGAGGACCATGGTGCCCTCGGCGATGGGCTCGCCGTGCCATTCGATGTCGTCGGGGGCGAGGCCGGCGACGAACGGCGCGAACGGGTAGAAGCGCCGCACCTCGTGGGCGAACGCCCGCGCGTAGCCCTCGTCCCCCGCGGCCAGTCGCTTCCGGAGCGCCGGGTGCCGGTGCAGGGCGTGCGCCCCGAACACCGTGAACCAGGTGACGGCGACGGTCGGCCGGAGGATGTTGAGGAGCTCGACGGCGGCCGTGCGCGGTGCGAGCAGCTCGCCGTCGGCGTCACGGTGGAACGCCACGGCCGCCACCACGGAGTGCGGCTCCCCGGCCCCCTTCGACTTCGGCTTCGGCTTCGGCTTCGACATTGACGACTCTCCGCCCGCCGACCGGACGTCCTCGATCAGCCGGGCGAGGCGCGCCTCCTGACGCCGTCGGGCGGCGCGGGCCTTCCAGTGCCTCGGCCCCGCCGTGGCGAAGCCGTCGACCATCGCCACCAGGTCCCGGGCGGTCCGCCGCGACTCGTCGTCGGGATGCTCCGGAAGGGGGACGCCCGCCCATGCGCACACGGCACGCGTGATCAGGACGCTCACTTCGTCGAACAGCGTCACCTGGGGGCGGTCGGCCCACTCCTTGCAGGACCTCTCCCACTCGTCGGCGACGTGCCGCGCCAGTCCGGTGACACCCGCGGTGTCCTTGAGGACCGTCACGAAGAGATCCTTGCGCCGCCGGTGCTCCGCCCCGTCGAGGGTGTGCACCGCGCCCTTGCCGAAGAGTGTGGCCAGGATGGGTTCGGGCAGGGCTGTCCGACGGCGTACGTGGTCCTCGTCGTAGAAGAACCCGACGGCCGCGGGGCCGCGCAGCGCGATGGCCGGCTTGCCCAGCAAGCGGGTACGGACTGCGCCCGGGCCCCGGCGGCGGGTCAGGTCGGGGAGCCACGCGTAGCCCTGACTGAGCAGCGGCAGCGTGTTGTCCAGCATGGAGCCTCCTGGATGGAACCTGTCGATCACTGCTCACGGGTTCCCCGGTGTCGCCTTCGCGAATCAGGGCGAAAGGGGGCCAGATTCGCGAAGACGACATGGACGGGTCCGGTGAAGCGGGCACTTCACCCCGTTTCGGCCATGATGCGGAGGGGCACCCGGCGTACGGCCAAGATCGTGAAAGGAGGCCTCCCCCATGCGGGATCAGCAGACCACTCCGGGCACCGGCACTCCCGGGGAATCGCAGGGAGCGACCGAGCCGACCCCCGAGTTCCCCGCGCACAAGCAGGACCCGCCGGGCCTGGAAGCCGAGATGACACCGACGCCCCGCTATCGGGCCCCGCAGTACAAGGCGGCGGGAAAGCTGGCCGGGAAGGCCGCGCTCATCACCGGCGGCGACTCCGGCATCGGCCGGGCCGTCGCCGTCCTGTACGCCCGCGAGGGCGCCGACGTCGCCATCGTGTATCTGCCCGAGGAGCACCGCGACGCGGAGGAGACCCGGCGGGCCGTGGAGGCCGAGGGGCGCGCCTGTCTGCTCCTGCCGGGAGACCTGCGCGAGGCGGAGTTCTGCCGCGACGTGGTCGCCCGTACCGTGGCCGAGTTCGGCGGGCTCAACATCCTCGTGAACAACGCGGCGTACCTGAACAGCAAGCTGGAGCTGGAGCAGCTGACCGCCGACGACTGGGACCGGACGTTCAAGACGAACGTCTACGCGTGCTTCCACCTGGTCATGGCCGCCCTCCCGCACCTCGGCCAGGGTGACGCCATCATCGCGACGGCGACCGAGGAGGCACTCAAGGGCAGCAACACCATGATCGACTACGCGGCTTCGAAGGCCGCGCTGATCACCTTCATCAAGTCGATCGCCTCGCACCTGGCCCGCCGGGGCGTCCGCGCCAACGTCGTCGCGCCCGGCCCCACCTGGACCGTCCTCAACAACTCCGACCCGCACATGCCCAAGGAGGGGCTCGTCCACCTGGGCGACGAGACCCCGCTGGGCCGCCCCGCCCAGCCGGAGGAGCTCGCGCCCGCCTACGTGTACTTCGCGTCCGAGGCCGACTCCAGCTTCACCGTGGGCGAGGTGCTCGCCGTCACCGGCGGGGAGACCGAC
This sequence comes from Streptomyces sp. NPDC050732, assembly GCF_040654255.1. Classification (NCBI taxonomy): domain Bacteria; kingdom Bacillati; phylum Actinomycetota; class Actinomycetes; order Kitasatosporales; family Streptomycetaceae; genus Streptomyces; species Streptomyces sp. NPDC050732. Next base: position 246,064 of record NZ_JBFAHP010000003.1, on the reverse strand, counting down.
ACCCGCTGACGCCCCCTTCCCCGACGCTCAGGCGCGCAGGCGGGCCGCTACCTCTTCGGCCGGTCCCGTGCGGTTCTGGGCCCGGTACAGCGCCAGCGCCTGCTGCCAGGCCTCCCGGGCGAGGTCGGGGCTGCCCATGGCGTGGTGGGTCTCGGCGAGGTTGGCGAGGGTGTCCGCCTCGTTCGAGGAGTCCTCGTACCCGCGGAACAGGGCCAGGGCGCGCCGGTAGTACGCGAGGGCCTGCTCGTGCCGACCGGTGTGGTGGGCGATGTAGCCGAGGCTGTCGAGCGTGGAGGAGGCGTCGATGGGGCGCGCGTGCTCCTCGTAGAGCCGCAGCGCCTGCTCGCAGTGGGTGCGCGCCTGCGGATAGCGGCCCAGCTGCGCGTACATCCAGCCGACGGCGTTGAGCTGGTTGGCCTGCCAGACGGGGTTGTCGAGGCGCTGGTAGAGGGCGAGGGCGCGCCGCGCGTGGTCCAGCGCGCGGGCGTCGTCGCCGTGCTGCTCCCAGACCCGCCCGAGGGTGCGGCAGATGTGTGCCTGGCCCGCGACGTCGTCGGCGTGTTCGGCCAAGGTGAGGGCCAGGCCCAGGTGCTCCAGGGCCTCGGCGTAGTCGCCGGTCAGGGAGCGGGCGTGGCCGTAGCGCCAATGTGCCAGGGCTCTGGCGGCGGGGCTTTCGCCGTGGTGTTCGGCCGCGGTCAGGGCGGCCCGCCAGAAGGTGAGGTACTCCGTGAGGTGGTATCCGGCCATGTGGTACGTGATCAGGCACCAGGCCAGACGCCACACCTGGGGATCGCGGCCGGTGGCCAGGGCGAGGGCCTGGACGGCGAGGAGACACGCGTGTTCCTCGTTGAACCACCGGAGCGCGGCCGTGGTGTCCGCCGGGTTCATCGGATCGCACCCGGGCGCCGGGGGCTCAAGGCGGAAGTCGAACGGGGTGTGCGGGCCGTCCAGGAGCCGGTTGGTCGCGTAGGCGGAGTGGACGTAGAAGTCGACGAGCCTGGTCAGGGCGGCTTCCCGGTCCTGGGCGGGTTGCCGTTGGGCGAGTTCGGCGGCGTACAGGCGCACCAGGTCGTGCATCCGGTAGCGGCCCGGGCGCTCCTGTCGCACCAGGTGGGCGGAGTCGAGCTCCATCAGCAGGGTCCGCGCCCTGCTCCGGGGAAGCGCGGCGAGGCTCGCCGCGGCGGCCAGGCCGATGTCGGGGCCGGGAGCCAGGCCGAGCAGGACGAACAGGTCGCCGGCCGCCGGGGAGAGGGCGCGGTGGGACGCGGCGAAGGCCGCGCGGAGGCTGGCCGTGAGGTCGCCGATGTCCAGCGCGTCGAGACGGTCGGCGGACCGGCTCAGCTCCGCGGCGAGGACGGTCAGCGGGAAGTCCGGGTGGGTGGCGGCGCGGGCGGCCACGACCCCGAGGGCCAGCGGCAGTCCCGCACAGTGGTCGATCAGCGCGGCCACGGAATCCGGTTCGGCCGCGACCCGGGACGCGCCGAGGTGGCTGGCCAGCAGATGGCGCGCCTCGTCCCGGCCGAGGATGTCGAGCGGCAGCAACCGGGCGCCGTGCGTCGCCGCCAGTGCGGTCAGCCGGTTGCGGCTGGTGATCAGGACGGTGCACGACGGGCTGCCGGGCAGCAGCGGGCGGACCTGGTCGGCGTCGCGGGCGTCGTCCATGAGGATCAGCATGCGCCGCCCGGCCACGAGGCTCCGGTACTGGGCGGCCTGCGCCTCCGGGTCTGCCGGAATGCTGTCCGGGTCGGCGTGCAGCGCGTCGAGCCACGCGCGTATCGCGAGGGCGGTCGGCATCGGCTGTTCGGCCGGGTCGAACCCGCGCAGGTTCACATACAGCTGGCCGTCCGGGAACCGGTGCGCGTTCTCGTGCGCCCAGCGCAGGGCCAGCCAGGTCTTGCCCAGGCCGCCGATGCCACCGATCGCCGAGATCACCACGGTCCTGCCCGGCCCCCCGTCCTCCGAGGCGTCCAGGGCCTGCGTGAGCTGGTCGAGTTCCTTGCCGCGGCCGGTGAACACCCCGGGCGGCGCGGGCAGTTGGCGGGGCACGGGCAGCGGGGTGGCAGCGGCGGGCGGCGAGTCCGGGTCCAGCGAGGCGTCGGCCGTGAGGATCCGCTGGTGCAGGTCCCGCAGGGCCGCACCGGGGTCCACGCCGAGCTCCTCCGCCAGCCGCTCCCGGGTGCGCCGGTAGTGGCCGAGGGCGTCGGCCGCCCGCCCGGATCCGTACAGAGCGAGCATCAGCTGACCGGCCAGCCGTTCGTCCAGCGGGTGCGCCTGCGCCGTCGCGGTCAGCTCGGCCAGCAGCTCCCCGTGACGGCCCCGGCTCAGCGCGACGTCGTTGCGGTCCAGCTCGGCGGCGAACAGTTCGCGTACGAGATTCTCGCGCAGCGCGCCGAACCAGGGCGTGTCCAGGGTGGCGAACGGCTCGCCCCGCCACAGACCGAGGGCTTCCTCGTAGAGGGCCAGGGCGTGCTCGCCGTCCTCGGCCGCCCTGGCCCGCGCCACCAGGCTCCGGAAGCGGTGCATGTCCACCGCTGATGCGTCGACGGTGAGGCGGTAGCCACCGGGCTCCTTCACGATCCGCGCGCCGGCGTCGTCGTCCTCGGCGTCCACGGCCCCGAGCAGGGCCTGCCGCAGGCGGGACAGGTAGCTGTAGAGGGTGGTGCGGAACCGCCGCGGAAGCCGGTCCGCCCAGACACGGTCGGCCAGTTGGTCCACCGAGACGGTGCGGTTGGCCTCGACCAGCAGCACCGCGAGCACAGAGCGCTGCCGCAGGTGACCGACGTCGATCTGCCGACCGTCCACCTGGACCTCGACATCACCGAGCACCGTGAACCGCGCCGCCACTGCCCGGACCTCCCGTCCCCACCGCCCGCGCTCTGCCACGGCTCGTTTTCGGCCGCTTCGCGGCCCAGCCTGACCGGGTGGTTCAAGGTCTGTCCAAGGATTGGCCACACTCGGCCGGAAAAAGTGGGGTGTGCGGCGCCCGTACGGGGGCGGGTGCCGCGTCGACCACCGAGGGCAGGGGCGGTGACCAGGGGCTACAGGCCCACGTCGCGGCTGCGGAAGTCCTCCAGGGACTCGCGGCGGACCAGCAGCCTCGCGCGGCCGTCGGCCACCGCGACCACGGGCGGGCGGCCCACCATGTTGTAGCCGGAGGCCATCGACAGGTGGTACGCACCGGCGACGGGCACGGCGAGCAGGTCGCCCGGGCGCACGTCGCCGGGCAGCGGAACATCCGAGGCGAGGACGTCACCCGCCTCGCAGTGCCGCCCGACGACCGTCGCCGGGGCGGACTCCGCCACGGAGCGCCGCCCGACCAGACGGGGCACATAGCGCACGCCGTAGAGGGCGGGCCGCGGGTTGTCGCTCATCCCGCCGTCCACGGCGACGAAGGTCTTGTCCCCGGTGCGCTTCACGGCGAGGACCCGGTAGAGCGCGACGCCGGCGGGGCCCGCGATGGCGCGCCCCGGTTCCACGATCAGGCGCGGCACGGGCAGGCCCGCCGCCGCGCAGCTCGCGGTCAGCTCGGCCCGCACCTTGCGGGCGAGCGCGGTGATGTCGAGCGCCTCCTCGCCGGGGCGGTACGCGATGCCGTGCCCGCCCCCGAGGTCCAGCTCGGGCAGGGTGACACCGTGCTGGTCCTCGATCCGGGCGAGCAGCCCGACCATGCGGCGCACCGCGGCGAGGAAGGGCTTCTCCGTGGTGATCTGCGAGCCCAGGTGGCAGTGCAGGCCCACCAGCTCCAGCGTCGGCTGGCCGAGGATGCGGGCCACCGCGTGCTGGGCGGAGCCGTCCGTGAGGGACAGGCCGAACTTCTGGTCGTCGGTGCCCGTACGGATCTTGGCGTGGCCGCCGGCCGCGATGCCCGGCACCACCCGGACCATCACCTTCTGCCGGCTGCCGGGCGGGACGGCCGCGGCCAGGCGCGCGATCTCCGACGCGCTGTCGATGACGATCCTGCCCACGCCGAGCCGGAGGGCGGCCCGCAGGTCGTGCGGGCTCTTCGCGTTGCCGTGCAGGACGATGCGGTCCGCGGGGAAGCCCGTGGTGACGGCGAGCTCCAGCTCACCGGCCGAGCAGACGTCGAGGCCCAGGCCCTCCTCGTCCATCCAGTGCGCCATGGCGCGGCACAGGAAGGCCTTCGCGGCGTAGAGGACTTCGGCGTCGGGGAAGGCCTGCCGGTACGTGCGGCAGCGGGTGCGTACGTCGTCCTCGTCGATGAGATACGTGGGGGTGCCGTAGCGCTCGGCGACGTCGGTGAGCGGCACGCCGCCGACGGCGAGGTCGCCGTGGGCGAGGCGTGTGGTGGAGGTGGGCCAGACGGACAGTTCTTCTGCAACCGGTGCCGGGGTCGGTACAGGCGCTGATGCCGGTGCCGGTGCCGGGAGCGGGGATTCGCGGAGTGTGGTCATGACAGCTTCTTTCGTCGTCTCGTCGCTTCGTCGTCTCGTCGCTTCGTCGTTTTCAGTCGTTACGTGCTGTCAGCGCGCCCACGAGGCTTTTCCGCGGGGCGGGGCCACGGCGGACGGCGATCGGCTGCGGCGGGCCGACGGGGTGCGCGGCGAGGCGCGGATCGACGGTGACTTCGCTGACGCCGAGCGGCTCGGCGAGGGACCGCAGCGCCGGTTCGGAGAGCCTGATCCAGGCCTGCCGGTGTCCGAGTGCGGCGCTCAGGCGGTGCGGAGACGTGAAGGCGACGGCGGTGCGCCCGCCGACGGGTGTGCGGAACAGGCGGGCCACGCAGCCCGCGGGTCCCGGCCGGACGGGGACGAAGAGCGGTCCGGCCGGGCCCGGTTCACAGGGCTCGGGGTCCTCGCCGCACGGGAGCTCGGCCATGGGTACCTCCAGTGGAGACAGCAGGGAAGCTGAGGAAGCGCCGCAGGTCCGTTCGGAGCGCCGCGGCACACGACGACGTTATGCCCGGCACGGGGTGCCAACCGACCGCTCATGACGCGACGTTGACGTATGTGTGTCCACCCCTGACGCGATGCTGGCGCCCGGCCCGTCCCGCTCATCAGGGCGACATCAAAGCGACGGAACGCTCTTGCGGTCCGTGCGTGCGGACCAGTTGGATGACCCACGGAGCGGGAGCCCGGCGCCGGGACAGCCGCCCCCGGTCGTGGCCCGGCCGTCGCCCGGCGCACCGTTTCACTCGAAGGTTTCACTCCGGAGGTGCCCCGATGATCCAGCTTCCCCCGCACCACCTGCCCGCCGTGCCCCGCTGGTTCGCTCCCGGGGCCCCCGGGCCCGCCGCCCTGGCCGAGCACGTCACGGCCACCGGTGTCGGCAGCTGGTGGGCCGACCGCGCCCTGGACCCGCGGGCCGTGGCGGTGTCGTGCGCGGGCCACGTGCTGCTGAGCGGTGACCCCGGCAGTGTCGCGCCGGGCCTGCTGGCTCCCTTCGCGCACAGCCATGTCGAGGCCCCGGTCCGTTTCCTGCCGGTCCTGGGCAGCGCCTTCGACCGCGTCGTACCGGACGAGCGCATGGTGTACATCCACCGCGAGCCGGTGGAGCCGCCCCGTCCGCCGCGGGGCGTGACCGTCCGCCGCCTGACGCCCGCGGACGCGGACGCGCTCGCCGCCCTCCCGGCCGACTCGTCCTGGATACATGACAGTTGGGGCGGGCCCGAGGGCCTCGCCGCCTCCGGGCACGGCTGGGCCGCGGTCGACCGCGACGGCCGGGTCGCAGCCGTGGCCTGCGGCTACTTCACCGGACAGGCGTACGAGGACGTGGCCGTGCTCACCACTCCCGAGCGCCGCCGTGAGCGCCTCGCCCTGGCCTGTGTCACCGCCCTGTGCGCGGACATCACCGCGCGCGGCCGGACCGCGAGCTGGTCCTGCGGGCGCGAGAACCGCCCCAGCCGCCTGCTGGCCTGGACGGCGGGCTTCCGGCTGCAGCGCGAGTACGTGCAGTACGTCACCGGAAAGCCCGCGGCCCGGCCCCGGCACGCCACGGAGGTGCCCGCCTGACGTGGCGAGTAATAGCCGTCCGCTCGTTCGAGATCAAGAGCGATCGGAAGAGGGCAAGGTCACAGCCTTTGGCGGCACCGCGTGCCATGGGTTGCGCCCTAGCATCGGGGCATGACGGTCCTGCCTGACGACGGGCTTTCCCTGGCCGCCGAGTTCCCTGATGCGACCCATGAGCAGTGGCACCGCCTTGTGGAAGGCGTGCTGCGCAAGTCGGGTAAGGACGTATCGGGCACGGCCGCAGAGGAAGCGCTGTCCACCACCCTTGAGGACGGGCTCACCACCCGCCCCCTGTACACCGCGCGCGACGCCGCGCCCGATGCCGGTTTCCCCGGTTTCGCCCCTTTTATCAGGGGTTCGGTTCCCGAGGGCACCGCCCCGGGCGGCTGGGACGTCCGGCAGCGGTATGCGAGCGCGGACCCCGCGCGCACCAATGAAGCGGTCCTCACCGACCTGGAGAACGGCGTCACCTCGCTCTGGCTGACGCTGGGCTCCGCCGGCCTCCCGGTCACCGGCCTGGAGCGGGCGCTCGACGGCGTCTACCTCGACCTGGTGCCCGTCGCGCTCGACGCGGGCAGCGAGTCCGTGCCTGCCGCACGGGAGTTGCTGCGCCTGTACGAGGCCGCGGGCGTCGCGGACGACGCGGTGCGCGGCACGCTCGGCGTCGACCCGCTCGGGCACGAGGCCCGCACCGGGGAGAAGAGCGCCTCCTTCGATGCGGTCGCCGAACTGGCCCGGCTGTGCGGGGAGCGCTACCCCGGCCTGCGCGCGCTGACCGTGGACGCGCTGCCGTACCACGAGGCGGGCGCCTCCGCCGCGCAGGAGCTCGGCGCCTCGCTCGCCACCGGTGTCGCGTACCTGCGCGCCCTGTACGAGAAGGGCCTCGACGTCGAAAAGGCCTTCGCGCAGCTGGAGTTCAGGTTCGCGGCCACCGCCGACCAGTTCCTCACCATCGCCAAGCTGCGCGCCGCGCGCCGCCTCTGGGCGCGCGTCGCCGAGGTGTCCGGGGTGCCGGGTGCCGGGGCGCAGCGGCAGCACGCGGTGACGTCGCCGGTGATGATGACCCGCCGCGACCCGTGGGTGAACATGCTGCGGACCACCGTGGCCTGCCTCGGCGCGGGCGTGGGCGGCGCGGACGCCGTCACGGTCCTGCCGTTCGACCACGAGCTCGGCCTGCCGGACGCGTTCGCCCGCCGCATCGCCCGCAACACGTCGACGATCCTCCTTGAGGAGTCGCACCTGGCGCGTGTCATCGACCCGGCGGGCGGCTCCTGGTACGTGGAGCGGCTCACCGACGAACTCGCCCACGTCGCCTGGGACTTCTTCAAGGAGATCGAGCGCGCGGACGGTCAGGCCGGGGCGCTCCGCTCCGGCCTGGTCGGCGACCGGATCGCCGCGACCTGGGCCGAGCGCAAGAAGAAGCTGGCCCGGCGCCGCGAACCGATCACGGGCGTCAGCGAGTTCCCGCTGCTCACGGAGCGCCCGGTCGAGCGCGAGCCCGCTCCCGCCGCCCCGTCCGGCGGTCTGCCCCGGGTGCGCCGCGACGAGGCGTACGAGGAGCTGCGCGGCCGCTCGGACGCGCACCTCGAAGCGACCGGTGCCCGGCCCAAGGTGTTCATCGCCGCGCTGGGACCCGCCGCCGCGCACACGGCACGCGCGACGTTCGCCGCCAACCTGTTCATGGCGGGCGGCGTCGAGCCGGTCCACGACCCGGTGTCGGTGGACGCGGAGACGGCCGCCGAGGCGTTCGCGGCGAGCGGCGCCACGGTCGCGTGCCTCTGCTCCAGTGACGCGCTCTACACCGAGCAGGCGGACGCGGTCGCGCGGGCCCTGAAGTCTGCGGGCGCGCTGCGGGTGTTCCTCGCGGGGCGCGGGGAGTTCGCCGGCATCGACGAGTACGTCTTCGCGGGCTGCGACGCGGTCGCGGTGCTCACCTCCACCCTCGACCGCATGGGAGTGGCGTAATGCGGATCCCCGAATTCGACGACATCGAACTGGGCGCGGGCGGCGGGCCGTCCGGCTCGGCGGAGCAGTGGCGCGCCGCCGTGAAGGAGTCCGTCGGCAAGTCCGAGTCCGACCTCCTGTGGGAGACGCCCGAGGGCATCGCGGTCAAGCCTCTGTACACGGGCGCCGACGTCGAGGGCCTCGACTTCCTGGCGACGTACCCGGGCGTGGCGCCGTATCTGCGCGGCCCCTATCCGACGATGTACGTGAACCAGCCGTGGACGATCCGGCAGTACGCGGGGTTCTCCACCGCCGAGGAGTCCAACGCCTTCTACCGCCGCAATCTCGCGGCAGGACAGAAGGGGCTCTCGGTCGCCTTCGACCTGCCCACGCACCGCGGGTACGACAGCGACCATCCGCGCGTCACCGGTGACGTCGGCATGGCGGGTGTGGCCATCGACTCCATCTACGACATGCGTCAGCTCTTCGACGGCATCCCGCTGGACAAGATGACGGTGTCGATGACGATGAACGGCGCGGTGCTGCCCGTCCTCGCGCTGTACATCGTGGCGGCCGAGGAGCAGGGCGTACCGCCGGAGAAGCTGGCCGGGACCATTCAGAACGACATCCTCAAGGAGTTCATGGTCCGCAACACCTACATCTATCCGCCGAAGCCCTCGATGCGGATCATCTCCGACATCTTCGCGTACACGTCGCAGAAGATGCCGCGCTACAACTCCATCTCGATCTCCGGCTATCACATCCAGGAGGCGGGTGCGACGGCCGACCTGGAGCTGGCGTACACGCTCGCCGACGGTGTGGAGTACCTGCGGGCCGGTCAGGAAGCGGGCCTGGACGTGGACGCGTTCGCGCCGCGGCTCTCCTTCTTCTGGGCGATCGGCATGAACTTCTTCATGGAGGTCGCCAAGCTGCGCGCGGCGCGCCTGCTGTGGGCGAAGCTCGTGAAGCAGTTCGACCCGAAGAACGCCAAGTCCCTTTCGCTGCGCACCCATTCGCAGACGTCGGGCTGGTCGCTGACCGCGCAGGACGTGTTCAACAACGTCACGCGTACGTGTGTCGAGGCGATGGCGGCGACGCAGGGCCACACGCAGTCCCTGCACACGAACGCCCTGGACGAGGCGCTCGCCCTGCCGACCGACTTCTCCGCGCGCATCGCCCGCAACACCCAGCTCCTGATCCAGCAGGAGTCGGGGACGACGCGGACGATCGACCCGTGGGGCGGCAGCGCGTACGTGGAGAAGCTGACGTACGACCTGGCACGCCGTGCCTGGCAGCACATCGAGGAGGTCGAGGCGGCGGGCGGCATGGCGCAGGCCATCGACGCGGGCATCCCGAAGCTGCGCGTCGAGGAGGCCGCGGCGCGCACCCAGGCCCGCATCGACTCAGGGCGCCAGCCGGTCATCGGCGTCAACAAGTACCGGGTGGAGACCGACGAGCAGATCGACGTCCTGAAGGTCGACAACTCCTCGGTGCGCAGCCAGCAGATCGCCAAGCTGAAGCGGCTGCGCGAGGAGCGCGACGAGGCGGCCTGCCAGGACGCGCTGCGCACGCTCACCGCGGCGGCCGAGCGCGGTCCCGGCCAGGGTCTTGAGGGCAACCTGCTGGCGCTCGCGGTCGACGCGGCCCGCGCGAAGGCCACGGTCGGTGAGATCTCCGACGCATTGGAGAGCGTGTACGGGCGGCACGCGGGCCAGATCCGTACGATCTCCGGTGTGTACCGCACCGAAGCAGGCCAGTCCCCGTCCGTCGAGCGGACGCGTGCCCTGGTGGACGCGTTCGACGAGTGCGAGGGGCGCAGGCCGCGCATCCTTGTCGCGAAGATGGGTCAGGACGGCCACGACCGCGGGCAGAAGGTGATCGCCTCGGCCTTCGCCGACCTGGGCTTCGACGTCGACGTCGGCCCGCTGTTCCAGACGCCTGCGGAGGTCGCGCGCCAGGCCGTCGAGGCGGACGTGCACATCGTCGGCGTCTCCTCGCTGGCCGCGGGGCACCTCACCCTCGTGCCGGCGCTGCGCGAGGAGCTGGCCGCCGAGGGCCGCGACGACATCATGATCGTCGTGGGCGGTGTCATCCCGCCGCAGGACGTCGAGGCGCTGCACGAGGCGGGCGCCACGGCGGTGTTCCCGCCCGGCACGGTGATCCCGGACGCGGCGCACGACCTGGTGAAGCGACTGGCGGCCGATCTCGGCCACGAACTGTGAGCCGGTGAGAGCCGCCCCATGCCTGTGACGATCGACATCGACGCGTATGTGAAGGGCGTCCTCGACGGGAAGCGTGCGTACGTGGCGCGCGCCATCACCCTCGTCGAGTCGACCCGGCCCCAGCACCGGGCGTTGGCGCAGGAGTTGCTGACGGAGCTGCTTCCGCACAGCGGGCGGGCCCGGCGGGTCGGCATCAGCGGGGTGCCGGGCGTGGGCAAGTCCACGTTCATCGACGCGCTCGGGGTGATGCTGACCTCGCTCGGGCACCGGGTCGCGGTGCTCGCCGTCGACCCGTCGTCCACCCGCACGGGCGGCTCCATCCTGGGCGACAAGACCAGGATGGAGCGGCTCTCGCTGGATCCCGCCGCCTTCGTACGTCCCTCTCCTTCCGCCGGGACGCTCGGCGGGGTCGCCAAGGCGACGCGGGAGTCGATCGTGGTGATGGAGGCGGCGGGGTACGACGTGGTGCTCGTGGAGACCGTGGGCGTCGGCCAGTCGGAGACGGCGGTCGCGAACATGGTCGACACGTTCCTGCTGCTGACCCTCGCCCGCACGGGTGACCAGCTGCAGGGCATCAAGAAGGGTGTGCTGGAGCTCGCGGACGTCATCGCCGTGAACAAGGCGGACGGGCCGCACGAGCGCGACGCGCGCTCGGCCGCGCGTGAACTCGCGGGCGCCCTCCGCCTCATGCACCCCGCCGACGCGGCATGGACCCCGCCCGTCCTGACGTGCAGTGCCCGTGAGTCGAGCGGTCTGGACACGCTCTGGGAGCGCATCGAGCAGCACCGCGCCCTTCTCGACTCGACCGGCCGCCTCGCCGCCAAGCGCCGCGACCAGCAGGTCGACTGGACGTGGTCGATGGTGCGGGACGAGCTGCTCGGCAGGCTGCGCGGCGACGCGGAGGTGCAGCGGGTGGCCCCGGACCTGGAACAGCGTGTCCGCGAAGGTACGTTGACGGCCACGTCGGCCGCCGAGCGGATCCTCGACGCGTTCCGGACCGACCGCCCCTGACCCAGCCCTCCCCCGCCCCCGAACGGAGCCACCCGCAGCATGCACGCCACGCCCGACGACTCCCCTGTGCTGGTCCGCCGCGAGGGACGCGCCGGACACCTCGTCCCGAACCGGCCCCGGGCCATCAACGCCCTGAACCACGCCATGGTGCGGATCATGGCGGACGCCCTCGACGCCTGGGAGCGGGACGGGGCGGTGGCGACGGTGGTCCTCACCGGTGCCGGGGAGCGCGGGCTGTGCGCGGGCGGCGACATCCGCTCCATCCACGACGACGTCCGCGCGGGCCGTGCGACCGCGTCGGCCGCGTTCTGGCACGATGAGTACCAGCTCAATGCCCGGATCGCCCGCTTCCCGAAGCCGTATGTGGCCGTCATGGACGGCATCGTGATGGGTGGCGGCGTGGGTGTCTCGGCGCACGGCAGTGTGCGGGTGGTCACCGAGCGGTCGCGGGTCGCGATGCCGGAGACCGGCATCGGCTTCGTGCCCGACGTGGGTGGCACGTATCTGTTGACGCGCACGCCCGGTGAGCTCGGCACCCATCTCGCGCTCACCGGCACGGCGGTGGGGGCGGGCGACGCGCTGCTGTGCGGGCTCGCCGACCACTTCGTACCGTCGGAGCGGCTGCGGGAGTTCACCGCAGCGCTCGCCGGGGCGGAGGCGGCCGATGTCGTACGGCAGTACGCGGCCGAGGCCCCCGCCGGTGAGCTGGCCGGGCACCGCGAGTGGATCGACCACTGCTACGCGGCGGACTCCGTCGAGGAGATCGTCGACCGGCTGCACGCCTGCGGCGACCGGCACGCGAAGGAGGCGGCCGAGACGATCCTCGCCAAGTCGCCGACCTCCTTGAAGGTCACGCTGGCCGCGCTGCGCCGGGCTCGTGAACTGCCGTCCCTGGAGGCCGTCCTCGACCAGGAGTACCGCGTCTCCTGTGCCGCGCTGGGCTCGCCCGACCTGCCCGAGGGCATCCGGGCCCAGGTCGTCGACAAGGACCGCAGGCCGCGCTGGTCGCCCGCGGAGCTTGGGCAGGTGACGGAGGCGGACGTCGCCCGCTTCTTCGAGCCGATGGACGGGGACTCGCTGGGCCTGCTCTGACGAGTGCTCGGCGCCCTCGCGGCCGGTTCGCTCTCCCCGTGGGCCCGCTCTCACGGCGGGTCCGTCTCCGTGACCACGGCGAGGAGCTGGAAGGGCAGCTCCCTGTCCCACTGGGCGACGCCGAGGGCGATCCAGCGGCCGTCCACCTGCCACAGGTGCAGATCCGGCACGCAGGAGCTCAAGTGCGCCCACGGCTCCGGTATCTCCTCGTCCGTGTCGCCGAAGTCCACCGCCACGGTGCGCTCGAAGACGCTCGCCAGGCTGAACTTCTGCGGCGGCCCCCAGCGGTCGGCGAGGAGCACGGTCAGCGCGTCGCGCTCGGCCTCGTACTGCTCCTCGGTGGCCTCGCGGCGGGTGCCGTCGTCGTCCCAGAAGGTGTCGCTCGTCAGTAACTCCGCGATGTGGAAACCGGGTCCCCCGGAACCGCTCGGCGACCTGCCGGGCTCGGCGGGGAAGTCCCGGGAGCGCAGCAGGTCGAGCGTGGCGAGATGCTGTGCGGTACTCATGGCGTCCAGACTCATGACATCCAGTAAAGCGGCCGCCACTGACAATCAGTCACGCGTCGCGGCGCCGCACCGCCCACCAGCCGGCGAGGAGCGCGGCGGCCGCCCAGGCCGCGCACACCGCGAGCCCGGCCCACGGGCCGAGGCTCCCGGCCGGGTTCTCGTGCAGCACCTGCTGGCCCGCCTTGTCGGGCAGGTAACCCGCGGCGCCGCTCGCCACGTCGCCGACCACGAAGGAGACGATCAGGGTGAAGGGGATGAGGATGCTCAGGACGGCGACTCCGCTGCGCAGCACGGCCGTCAGGCCGGCCGCGAGGAGTGCCATCAGCGCCAGGTAGACACCGCCGCCGACGCAGGCCCGCACGGCTCCCGGGTGGCCGAGCCCGATCGCGTGGTCCCCCATGAAGGCCTGGCCGGTCAGGAAGGCGGCGAAGGCGGTGGCGAGTCCGGCGAGCAGGGCGAGGCCGCCGACGACCGCCATCTTGGCGCCGTAGAAGAGCCCGCGGCGCGGCACGGCGGCGAGCGAGATCCGCAGGGCGCCGCTCGTGTACTCGGCGGAGACGGCGGTGGCGCCGAAACTGATGGCCGCGATCTGACCGAAGTTGAGGGCGTAGAACGCGTCGAACAGCGGCTCGGCGTCCGCGTCGCCCGCCTCTGCCTGGCCGACCGACGCGAAGGCCAGCGCGGTGACGGCGACGGTGACCGCGAACACGGCGATCAGTGAACCCCAGTTGGACCGCAGGGTCCTGATCTTGATCCACTCGGCGTGGGCCACGGGCAGCACGGTGGTGTTGGACATGCTCAGGCCTCCTGGCGGGACGTGGCAGCGGTGGTCGCCCTGAACTGGGTCTCATCGGCTGTCAGAGCGAGGTACGCCTGCTCCAAGGAGGCCTGTTCGTCGGCGAGTTCGAGGACCGGGATGCCGGCGCCCGCGGCGATGGCGCCGATCTCCTCGGCCCTGGCCCCGTCGACGGTCCACCGGCCGTCCACGGCCTCCCCGAGGGTGTATCCCTTCGCCGACAGGATGCCGCGGAGCCGGTCCGGGTCCGTCGTGCGCACGCGGACCCGCGCGTGGCCGTGTGCCTCGATGAACTCGGGCATGGGGTTGTCCGCGAGGAGCCTGCCGCGGCCGAGGACCACGAGGTGGTCGGCGAAGGTCGCGGTCTCGTTCATGAGGTGGCTGGAGACGAGGACGGTACGGCCCTCCCGCGCCAGGCGCCGCAGCAACTCGCGGATCCAGATGATGCCTTCGGGGTCGAGCCCGTTGGAGGGCTCGTCCAGCAGCACGACCTCGGGGTCGCCCAGGAGGGCTGCCGCGATGCCGAGCCGCTGCCGCATCCCCAGCGAGAACGTCTTGATCCTCTTGTCCGCGACGGACCCGAGCCCCGCCTCGTCGAGGACCTCGCCGACGCGGTGCGCCGGGAGGCGGTTGCTCACCGCGAGGGCGAGGAGGTGGTTGCGGGCGGTGCGCGACCCGTGGGGCGCCTGGGCGTCGAGGAGCGCCCCGACGTGGCGCAGCGGGTCGGTGAGCTCGGTGTAGTGGCGGCCGCCCACCGTGGCCGTGCCCGAGGTGGGGCGGTCGAGGCCGAGGACGAGGCGCATGGTGGTGGACTTGCCCGCGCCGTTGGGGCCGAGGAATCCGGTGACACGGCCCGGGCGGACGCTGAACGTGAGGGCGTCCACGGCGCGGGTCGTGCCGTACTCCTTGGTGAGGTCTTGGACGTCGATGCTGGTCATGGGAGTCAGCCTGGCCGTCGCCGCTGCCCGCGGTCTTCCCCCGCGCGGGGATGCCGTCTCCCCCGCACGGGGGAGCCGCGCGGCCCGTGTCACCTGGCACGATGGCGCAATGCCCGGCTTGCTGAGACCTCTGACGCGTGCGGTCACCTATACGCGGTGGCTGCACCTCCTCATCGGTTCGGGGGTCGCCTGGGTCTGCGGCGCGATCTACCCGGGGCTCTCCAGTCCTTCACGTACCGACTGGCTGTTCGTGCTGCTCGATCCCGTCCCGCTGATGGTGCTCGCGGCCATGGTGCCCGCCGTGCGCCGGGCAGAAGGCCTGCAGGCCCGGATGATGCTGTTTCCCGGCCCGCACGCGACGGAGGGCGACGGGGAGGATCCGGGTATCTCGGTGGCTCCGTCGGCCTCGTGGCGCGACCGGGTCAGGACCGCGGTCTGGCTCGTGTTCCGGCTGGAGGCCGGCTGCGCCATGGTCCTGATGACGGGGCAGCTCATCGGGATGGTCTTCGCGTCTCTCGGCGCGAGCGACGAGCCGGCGGACACCGACGGCCTCCTCCTGCCGGTCGTGAGCGGCTGGGCGGCGCTGCCGCTGGGCGTGCTCCTGGTCCTGGCCGAGTTCGCGATGATCGTCGCGATGGGCCGCCTGCTGGCCCGGGCCGCGCGCCGCCTCCTCGGCCCCTCCCCCGCCGAGCGCCTCGCCGCGCTGGAGGAGCGCACCGAGCAGCTCCTCGAACGCAACCGCATCGCGCGGGAACTGCACGACTCCATCGGTCACGCGCTGACCGTCGCCGTCGTCCAGGCGGGCGCCGCCAGGGCGGCCGCCGACCCGGAGTTCACCGACCGCGCCCTGGAGGCCGTGGAGGAGACGGGCCGGGCCGCGCTGGAGGACCTGGAGCGGGTGCTGCGCGTGCTGCGGGAGGACGGGCGGCCCGCGAGCGCCCGGCCCACCCTCGCCGACGCCGAGCGCCTGCTGGACTCCGCCCGCGCCTCGGGGGCGAAGGTCGACGTCGAGGTGACGGGCCCGGTGGAGCGGGTGCCGGGGCCGGTGTCCCGCGAGGGTTACCGCATGCTCCAGGAGGCGTTGACGAACGTCCTGCGTCACTCGGGTCCGGTGCCGGTGCGCCTGCGGATAGCCGTCGACGACGTCCGTCTGGTCATGAACGTACGCAATGCGCTCCCTCCGAAGTCGGCGGGTGTCACCGGACGCGGCGGCAGCGGGCTGCGCGGTATCAGGGAGCGGGCCACCCTGCTCGGCGGGCGGGCCACGACGGGACCGCACGACGATGAATGGCAGGTGCACGTCGAACTGCCCCTGAAATGATCTACGCTGACCGGATGCCGGTCACAGTGCTCCTCGTCGACGACGAACCCCTCGTGCGCGCGGGCCTGCGCGCCGTCCTGGAGGCGCAGCCCGACATCCGGGTGGTCGGCGAGGCGGCGGACGGCGCGGCGGTCATCCCCCTCGTCCGCGAACTGCGCCCCGACGTGGTCGCCATGGACGTCCGCATGCCGCTGCTCGACGGCATCGAGGCCACGCGCGCGGTGCTGCGCACGGTGCAGGATCCGCCGAAGATCCTGGTGGTGACGACGTTCGAGAACGACGAGTACGTGTACGAGGCGCTGCGCGCGGGCGCCGACGGGTTCCTGCTGAAGCGGGCCAGACCCGCGGAGATCGTGCACGCGGTGCGGCTGGTCGCGGAGGGCGAGTCGCTGCTCTTCCCGCAGGCCGTGCGGCAGCTGGCCGGCGAGTACGGCGGGGAGCGCGGCAATCCGCAGGCGCGGGCCGCCCTGGAGAAGGCGGCGCTGACCGAGCGCGAGGCGGACGTGCTGCGCCTGATGGCGCGCGGGCTGTCGAACGCAGAGATAGCGGCCCGTCTGGTCGTCGGCACGGAGACGGTCAAGTCGCACGTCAGTGCCGTGCTCGCGAAGCTGGGCGCGCGGGACCGGACGCAGGCGGTCATCACCGCGTACGAATCCGGTTTCGTCTCTCCGGGGTGACGGGATGGGAGACGGGATCGGTCACGGGATGAGGGAGTCACGCGGTCCGCGGGCGGGCCCGGCACTCGCCGTCGAACCGTCGTGCGAGTACGATCCGGCCATCATGCGCACGAGCTGGGAGGACGGACGTTGGGGCGGCTGACCGGCGGGGACCCCTCTCTGTTGCGGCGGATCAACTCCGCGGTGGTGCTGCACGCGCTGCGCGCCGCGGACTTGGCGACGCTCACGGAGATCACCCGCGTGACCGGGCTCTCCCGGCCCACCGTCGAGGGGGTCGTCGAGGGGCTCATCGAGGCCGGGCTCGTGGTGGAGTCCGCGGCCGAGGAGGTCGGTGCCCGGCGCCAGGGACGGCCCGCGCGGAAGTTCCGGTTCCGTGCGGAGGCGGGTCATCTGCTCGGTCTGGAGATCGGTCCGCACCGGGTGGCCGCCGTCCTCTCCGATCTGGACGGCAAGGTTCTCGGCACGGCGTCGAAGGGCGTCTCCGAAGAGGCCTCCGCGGACGACCGGCTGGAACGGCTGCGGACCGCGGTCGCCGATCTGCTGCGCCGGGCGGGGATCGCCCGCAGTTCGCTGCGCGCCGTCGGGGTGGGCAGCCCCGGCATCCTGGACGCGGACGGCACGGTGCGGCTGAGCACGGCGCTGCCGGAGTGGACGGGGCTCCAGCTGGGCGAGCGGCTGCGCCGGTCGTTCAAATGCCCTGTCCTGGTGGAGAACGACGCCAACGCCGCCGCTGTGGCCGAGCACTGGAAGGGTGCGGCGACCGACACGGACGACGTGGTGTTCGTCCTGGCGGGGCTGAGCCCGGGTGCGGGGTCGTTGATCGGCGGTCGGCTCCACCGGGGCTTCGGCGGTGCCGCGGGTGAGATCGGCGCGCTGCACCTGCTGGGGCGGGAGGTCACTCCGGAGACGTTGCTCTCCACCACGGGCGAGCCACTGCACCCCCTGGACGAGCCGGCCGTCGCCGAGGTCTTCGCCCACGCGCGTGAGGGCGACGAGCGCGCGCAGGCGGCCGTCGAGCGCTTCATCCAGCGGCTCGTGCACGACGTGGCGGCGCTGGTGCTCGCGCTCGATCCCGAGCTGGTCGTGGTGGGCGGCTGGGCGGCGGGCCTGGACGGCGTCCTGGAACCCCTGCACCGGGAGCTGGCGCGCTACTGTCTGCGGCCTCCGCGGGTCGCCCTGTCCCTGCTCGGCGAGGCTGCGGTGTCGACCGGCGCGCTGAGGCTGGCGCTCGACCACGTCGAGGAGCAGCTTTTCGCCGTCGAGGGGACCGTCACCGCGCGGCGGTGAGGATCCCCTCGAAGGCGGCGGCCGGCGGCCGGACGTCAGGAGGCGTCGTGCTCCGACTCGTGGTGTATCTCCACGCCGCCGGTGTCTCCGAAGGTGAGCCTGCAGGTGTCGGCGCGGTACGTGGCGACGGACACCGCTGCCGTGCGCCCTTCGGCGAAGAAGCGGGTCGTCACGACGAGCACCGGCGCTCCGGGCAGGCGGTCGAGCGCCTTGGCGTCGTCGGCGCGGGCGGAGCCGAGTTCCACGGCCCGGTCCTGACCTTCGAGGCCGTGCCTGGCCAGCTCGCGCAGGACCACACGCGCGCGTGCCGCGCCGGACGGGGCGTCCATGCCGGTCAGTTCGGCGACCGATGACATGGGCACGTACAGCAGCTCGGCGGCTACCGGCTGACCGTTCGAGACGCGGGTGCGGCGCACCACGTGCACCTGCTCGTCCGCGGGGAGCCCCAGCATGCGGGCCACCTCCGCGGGCGGGGCCGCCGGGGCGCAGTCGGCGGGCTGCCAGGCGTCGCCGACCGCGCCCGGCCAGGTGCCCTGCGCGGATCCGACGGCCACACCCATCCGCGGCGGAGCGACGGTTGTGCCCACTCCACGGCGGCGCTGCAGCCTGCCTTCGAGTTCCAGCTGTTCCAGTGCCTGCCGGAGCGTGGCGCGGGCGACACCGAACCGGGCCGCGAGATCGCGCTCGTTCGGCAGGATCTCCCCCACGGCGAATTCGGAGTCGAGCGCCTCACTGAGCACCGTCTTCAGGTGCCAGTACTTCGGCTCCGGCGCCGTTTCGAGCTGCGTGGTCCCCACCCTGTCCTCCGCAATCGCCGTCGACCGGCGGCGTTTTAGCGCCCTTGTTTATTAAAGGTTCCTGCACTATCCCTGCGACCATAGGCCTGCACCCATCCTTGGTCAAGACCAATCCTCGATCCGTTACAGCCTGCACAGGGGTGATGCCACAGAGCATTCATGCGGAGTTCGCACGGGGCCAAGCAGGCGTAATCGGCCACGCGCGCGTGAACGGCCGGCGAAGAGCGCGCGACAGAGCCCCCGCCCTTGCCGGGCGGGGGCTCTGTACTGCGCGAATACGCTTCTGAGGGCGCTCCGGAACCCGGGTTCTACGGAGCGAGCGCCGTGAGCTTGTCCGGATTACGGACGATGTAGACGTCCTGGATGCGACCGTCGGCGACAGCGAACTGGAAGACGCTGTCGGGCTTGCCGTCGATGAGGACGAACAGGGACTCGGCGCCATTGACCTCGATGAAGCGGAATTCCAGCTCGGCCGCGTCCCTGAGCACCCGGGCCGCGGTGTGGTGCAGGAACCTGCCCACCTTGTCGGCGGTCTCCAGGACGCGCAGCGGAGCCTTCGTCTTGCCGCCGCTGTCGCCGACCAGCCGGACGTCCGGCGCGAGGAGGGACAGCAGCCCGTCCAGGTCTCCCTCGGTCGCCGCGGCGAGGAACCGTTCCGTCAGGTCGCGGCGCTCGGCGGGGTCCACCTTGTAGCGGGGCCGGCCCGCGTCGACGTGCTTGCGGGCCCGCCCGGCGAGCTGGCGCACGGAGGCCTCGCCGCGGTCGAGCGTGGCCGCGATCTCGGCGTACGGGAATCCGAAGGCCTCGCGGAGCACGAACACCGCACGCTCCAGCGGCGACAGGGACTCCAGGACCACGAGGACGGCAAGCGAGACGGACTCGGCGAGCACGGCCCGCTCCGCGGTGTCGGGGACCGTCGGCCCGAACTCGGTGACGCAGGGCTCGGGCAGCCACGGCCCCACGTACGCCTCGCGCCGGGACTGCAGGTGGCGCAGCCGGTCGATGGCGAGCCGGGTGGTGACGCGCACCAAGAAGGCGCGGGGTTCGCGCACTTGGTCGTGGTCGGACGCCGACCAGCGCAGCCACGCCTCCTGGACGACGTCCTCCGCGTCGACCACCCGGCCGAGCATGCGGTAGGCGACGCCCATCAGGACTGGTCGGTGCTCTTCAAAGACGTCGGTCATGCTGTCGGTAGCCACCCTCCCATCCCAGCTCACGGGAGCGCGCCTGTCCAGGCACCGCCTTCTCGAACCGGAGCCTCCTGCCTCTTGAACCCGGGGCTACCGAACGGTAATTGTTGCTGACAACGTGTCTAACGCATTCAGGGGCCGTCGCCCGGCGGCGGGAACAGGAGCAATCATGGCCACAGAGGTCTCCTTCGGCGTCGCGTCGCCCGACGGCCCGCACACCGCGACCATCTCCTACGAACGCGCGGGCGCGGGCGAGCCGTTGCTGCTGCTCCACGGCATCGGCCACCACCGGCAGGCCTGGGACCCGGTGTTCGAGATCCTGGCCGCCGAGTACGACGTGATCGCGGTGGATCTGCCGGGGTTCGGCCGCTCGCCCGTTCTGCCGGACGGGCTGGCGTACGGGCTCGCCACGATGGTCCCCGCGCTCGGTGCGATGTGCGAAGCGCTGGGGGTGGAGCGTCCGCACGTGGCGGGCAACTCCCTGGGCGGGCTGCTCGCCCTCGAAATGGCCCGCGAGAAGCTGGTCCGCTCCGTCACCGCCCTCTCCCCCGGCGGCTTCTGGTCACCCGCCGAGCGCCGGTACGCGTTCGCCACGCTCCTCGCCATGCGGCGGGGCGCGCGCATGCTGCCGGTTCCCGCGATAGAGCGGCTGTCGCGCAGCGCGGCCGGGCGCACCGCGCTCACGAGCACCATCTACGCCCGCCCTTGGCGCCGTTCACCGGAGGCCGTCGTCGCCGAGACGCTCGCACTGCGCGAGGCCGCGGGGTTCGCGGCGACACTGACGGCCGGGCGGGACGTCCTCCTCCAGAACGATGTGACGGGCCTGCCGATCACCATCGCCTGGGGCACACGGGACCGGCTGCTCCTGCGCCGGCAGGGAATCCGTGCCAAGCACGCCATCCCCGCCGCGCGGCTGGTCCGGCTCCCCGGCTGCGGACATGTCCCGATGCACGACGACCCGGCCCTCGTCGCCCGCGTCATCCTCGACACCTGCCGCCGCTGACCGGCGCCCGCCGACCACTCCGGAGCCCAGGGCCACCCCGGCACCGACCAGCACACTCCCGGCTGCCTGGGGCATCCCGTACGTGCCGGTGCCGACCAGCGGGGCAGTGCAGGCCGCCGCGACGGGAATGAGGCCGGAGAAGAGCGTGGCCCGCTCGGCACCGATGCGCTGGACTCCCGAGTACCAGAGCACGAATCCGACGACGGTCACGATGACCGCCTGCCACAACAGGGCCGCGCCCTCGGTGCGGTCCGGCCACCGCACGAAGCCGCCGCCGTCGACGGCGAGCCCCAGCACAGCCGATTCGACGGCGGCGACGGCACACACCGTGGTCGCGAGCAGCCTGGGCCCGAGGGGCCGCAGCACGGGGACGGCGAGCACCGCGAAACCGACCTCTCCGAGGAGCGCGCCCACCGAGAACAGGAGCCCCACCGCGTCCGTGCGGCCCCAGCCCTGCACGGTGAACGCCCCTGCGGCCACGAGCAGCGCGCCGTGCAGGACCACCCGCTGGGGCGTGCGCCCTTCCAGGAGCGGCATCAGGAGGGCGACGACGACTGGGGCGCATCCTACGAAGACACCCGGTACGGCAGGTTCCGCCGACCGTTCCGCGGCGAGGATCGCCAGGTTGAAGCCGACCATCCCCACGGCCGCGAGCAGTGCGAGGCGCCCCCACTGGGGACGCGACAGTCGGCGCAGCGCGGCGGTGCCGCGCTTGCCGAGCCAGGGCAGCAGGAGCAGGCAGGCCAGTCCGTAGCGCAGGAACTGGCCGCCCGCGTACGGGTAGTCGCCCAGCAGGCTGTTGGCGGTGAAGGAGCCGCCGACGAGAAGACAGGCGAGGGCCGCGAGGAGCGCCCCGCGTGAGGAGTTCGCGTTCATCCCCCGACGCTAGGAAGCGGGGGCGGTCCCCTTTAAGGTCCACTTCTGCGGCTGGTTAGGGGACCACTTCCGCGACCACCCCCGTGGACCACCTTCATAGACAGCGCTTCCGGAGAGGTGCATCGCACTGACACCAAAGACCCCACGGACAGCACAAGGCACCGACGACGACCGCGCGCCGTGGAGCGCTGCCTGGGAGCTGCTGCTGCCCGCCGCGTCCGCCCCCGCGCGCAGCCGTGGCCGCAGCCTGGCGTCGGCCCTGCGCGAGGCCGTCAGGTCGGGCCGGCTCACGGCGGGGACCCGGCTGCCCTCCAGCCGCGAGCTCGCCGCCGACCTGGGTGTCTCCCGTGGCCTGATCACGGAGGCGTACGAGCAGTTGACGGCGGAGGGCTATCTGCGCAGCGGGCGCGGGGCGGGGACGTGGGTGGGCGACGCGGCGCGGGCCGCCGTGCCCACGGTCCGCGACCTCGCGCCCCGGGACGGCCACGCGCGCGTGGACTTCCTGCCCGGCGTCCCGGACCTGTCCCTCTTCCCCCGCTCCGCGTGGTCCGCCGCCCACCGCCAGGTGCTCGCCGAACTGCCGCACCACGCGCTGGGCTACCCGGACCCGCGCGGCCTGCCGAGGCTGCGTACGGTCCTCGCGGACCTCCTGGCGCGGCGCCGCGGTGTGGTCGCCGATCCGGAGCGCGTCATCGTCTGCTCCGGAGTGGCTCAGGCCATGACGCTGCTGGCGCTGGCGCTCCGCGCGCGTGGGCACACGGCGATCGGTGTCGAGGACCCCGGCAGCCCCGAGCACGCCACGCTGCTCGCCGCGGCGGGCATCACACCGGTGGGCATACCGGTGGACGACGAGGGCGCGGATCCCGTGGCACTGCGGGAGCGGGGCGTACGCGCGGTCGTCACCACCCCCGCCCACCAGTTCCCCTCGGGCATCGGCTACTCGGCCGGGCGCCGTACCGATCTCCTGGAGTGGGCACGGTCCGTCGACGGGCTGATCATCGAGGACGACTACGACGGGGACTTCCGTTACGACCGCGCCCCGGTGGGTGCCCTGCAGGGACTCGACCCCGTACGTGTCGCCTACACCGGGTCGGTCAGCAAATCGCTCGCTCCGGGGCTGCGGCTCGGCTGGCTGCTGGTGCCGGACGGTCTCGCCGCCGAGGTCGTCGAGCGCAAGCGGGTGATGGACCTGGGCAATCCGGCCCTCGACCAGGAGCTCCTTGCCCGGTTCGTGGAACGGGGCGACTACGACCGGCAGTTGCGCCGCTGCCAGCGCGCCTACCGGGAGCGCCGGGACACCCTGGTGGCCGCCCTGCACGAGCACTTCCCCGGTGTGCGGGTCACCGGCATCGCCGCCGGCCTGCATGTCATCGCCCGGCTGCCGGGCCGCTGGGGGCCGCAGGACGCCTTCCTGGCGCGGGCGGCGGCGGCCGGCGTCGCGGTCCGGCCCCTGAGCGACTACGGCATGCCGACCCCCTCCCTCGACGGAGGCGGAGTCCCCGAAGGCGCCCCTGTCGACGGGATCCACCTGGTCCTCGGTTACGCGCACCTCTCACCGGCCCGGATCGCCGACGGGGTGCGCCTGCTGGCGGAGGCGGTCGGGAAGGCTCAGGGAGCTCAGGAGTTGGACCACGCGCGCGTGCAGAGCACCAGGCGGTAGCCGTCCGGGTCCTCGACGGTGACGCCCCACTCGTTCCAGTAGGGGTTGGGCGACAGGACCCGCTTTCCGCCCTGCTCCTCAAGGCTCGCCACCAGCTCGTCGGGAACCTCCCCGTCGACGTACACGACGAGCAGGTCCTCCTCGGTGGGGCTCGGCTGCACGGGAGCTGCCGCCTCGTGGACGAGTTCGAGGTGCCAGGACGCGTCGGGCCACCCCACCATGAGCAGGTCGTGCTCGCCAGGAGCGCCGCCGCCCTCCGCCCGGTACACCACGCTCAGCCCCAGCCCGTCGACCCAGAACCGCTCGGCGGCCGCCAGGTCACGGGACGGACGGGCGATACGGATGTGGCTCTGACCGTTGACCGGCACGGCACTCCCCCTTCGCTACGGCACGCCCGGTGACGTGCTCAGGTGCCGAGCGTAGGCAGTCGTGGATCTTGCGGCCATCGGTCGTACGTCCCGGCCCTCCGTCCCCGCGACGTACGACCGCGGCCCTAGGCCGAGACACCCCCCGCCTCGGTTCGTACCGTCTCCGCGCGGCGGTTCCCCTCCGCCCGTGGGGAGTTGTTCACTTGTGGTTCGCGTGGACGCTGTGGCGCGGTACCGGCCGGGCTCCCGCACACTGGTCGCACCCGTCAACTGGAGGCGCATTCATGTCGCAACGTCAGCCGAGCCCGTCCCCCCGCCGCCGCAGCGTGCTGCGCGGTTCGCTCGCCGTACCGGCGGCGCTCGCCGTGCCCGCACTGGCCGGGGCGGCTCCCTCGCTCGCGCTCTCGGGACGCCCGAAGGCCGCGTGGGGTGTGCAGGCAGGCGACGTGAGCGCTCACTCGGGACTCGTGTGGGTCCGCTCCGACCGTCCGGCGCGGATGATCGTGGAGACGTCGGCCACCGAGTCGTTCCGCAACCCCCGCCGATGGCACGGCCCGCTGCTCGGCCCGGACACGGACTTCACGGGGACGACACCGCTGCGCGGCCTGCCCGCGGGCGAGCAGATCCACTACCGGGTGCTGCTCACCGACCCCGACGACCCGCGTCGTGCGGGCAAGCCCGTCGAGGGCACGTTCCGCACGGCGCCCAGGAGCCGCAAGGAGGACGTGCGCTTCCTGTGGTCGGGCGACATCGCGGGCCAGGGCTGGGGCATCAACCCCGACCGGGGCGGCTTCCGCGTCTTCGAGGAGATGCGCGGGCGGCACCCGGACTTCTTCCTGTGCAGCGGCGACAACATCTACGCCGACGGCCCCATCCTGCCGAGCGTCACGCTGCCCGACGGCACCGTGTGGCGGAACGTCACGACGGAGGAGAAGTCCAAGGTCGCCGAGTCCCTGGCGGAGTTCCGCGGCGCGTTCCGCTACAACCTGCTCGACGAGAACGTCAGACGGTTCAACGCCCAGGTACCGTCCATCATCCAGTGGGACGACCACGAGGTGCGCAACAACTGGTACCCGGGGCAGATCCTGGACGACCCCCGGTACACGGAGAAGAACGTGGACGTCCTCGCGGGCCGCTCCTTGCGGGCCTTCAGCGAGTACTTCCCGATCTCGACCCTGCCGCCGGGCGACGAGGACGGCCGGGTGTACCGGGTGCGGCGGCACGGCCCGCTCCTGGACGTGTTCGTGCTCGACATGCGCACCTACCGCAACGCCAACTCGCCCAACCGGCAGCCCGACGACGCCACCGGCATCCTCGGCGCCCGCCAGCTGGCCTGGCTCAAGCGCGAGCTGTCCCGCTCCCGGGCGGTGTGGAAGGTCATCGCCTCCGACATGCCGCTGGGCATCGTCGTGCCCGACGGCAGGACGAACTTCGAGGCCGTGGCGCAGGGCGATCCCGGCGCGCCGCTGGGCCGCGAGCTGCAGATCGCCGACCTGCTGCGGCACATCAAGCACCGTAAGATCACGGGCACGCTGTGGCTGACGGCCGACGTGCACTACACCTCCGCGCAGCACTACGACCCGTCGCGTGCGGCGTTCAAGGACTTCGCGCCGTTCTGGGAGTTCGTGTCCGGGCCGCTCGCCGCGGGCGGTTTCCCCGCCACGAAACTCGACGCGACGTTCGGCCCCGAGCAGAAGTTCCGCAAGGCTCCGAGCCGGGCGAACACCTCGCCGGCCGAGACCCCGCAGTACTTCGGCGAGGTCGACATCGACGGCGGCAGCGGCGAGTTGACGGTGCGGCTGCGGCAGGAGGGCGGCGGCGTGCTGTTCAGCAAGGTGCTGCAGCCGGGTCGGGTGGGGCAGTAGCGCTGGCCCAATTGCCGCCAAAGGGGCAGATGACCTCTTTACCCATCAGTCACAGAGCGTTCGTGATCACGAAACACCGGTCCAGCACAGTGAACATATGAGAGCTGACATGCCTGACGTGACACGGACCAAGCACGGCCGCCCCGTCCATCACTGGCGGCGCGACGTGGTCGAGCTGGCGGCCCTGTTCACCGCCGTCGCGGTCGCCGACGCCGTGGCGAACATGGTGGGGCACGGGCCCGACGGCCCCGCCCTGCTGCTCGTGTCGGCCGTGGTGCTGCTCGCCACGGCCGGCTTCCACATCTGGTGGGCGCGACGCCACAACCACGCGCCGCCGCCGGCGCACGATACCGTCGCCCGGCCGCCCGCGGACGCGGAGCAGGCCGGGCGCACGACGACCACCCCGGCGCCTGCCATCGCACCATCCGCGGAACCGGTGCAGCCGGGCGAGACCATCCTGTGGCGCATGCGTACGACCGTGCGGGACGAGCCGGGCTCGCTGGCCTCGCTGTGCGTGACCCTCGCCGACCGCCGCATCGACATCCTCAGCCTGCAGGCCCACCCGCTGGCCGAGGGCACCGTCGACGAGTTCCTGCTGCGTGCGCCCGCCGAGCTGGCCGCCGCCGAGATCACGCGGTCGATCGCCGGGGCGGGCGGCACGGGCACCTGGATCGAGCGCGCCGACACCCACGACCTGGTGGACGCGCCCACCCGCATCCTCGGCCTCGCCACCCGCACCGCGCTCGACGCGGCCGAACTCCCCCTGGCGCTGCGCCACCTCCTGGGTCGCTGCACCATCCGCTCGCTGCCCGCGACGTCGCGGCCGAAGCCCCGGCAGGACGAGATCACGCCGCCGGACGGGACCCCGGTCGACGGCGTACTCGACGGGACCGTACTGCGTCTGAACGGCCCCGACGGCGAGGTCATCACCGTCGAGCGGCCCTACCTGCCGTTCACGCCCACGGAGTTCGCCCGCGCCCGGGCCCTCGTGGAGCTCGACACCCGGCTCGGCCCGCGCATCCCCCGGAGCCAGGACGTCCTGACCCTGCCGGAGGGCAACTCCATCACCGTGCAGCGGGCCGACACGTCGGACATCGAGGCCGCCAAGGCCATGCACGAGCGCTGCTCGCGGCGCACGCTGGACATGCGCTACCACGGTCCCGTGCACGACGCCGACCGCTATCTCAACCACCTCCTCAGCCCCCGGTTCGGCCGCACGCTCGCGGTGCGGACCGCGTCCGGGCGGATCGTCGGCATCGGCCACCTCCTCTGGGACGGCGACGAGACCGAGGTGGCGCTGCTCGTCGAGGACGACTGGCAGCGCCGCGGCATCGGCACCCAGCTGCTCGGCCGCCTGGTGACGATGGCGGTCGAGGCGGGCTGCGAGAGCGTGTACGCGGTGACGCGGGCGTCCAACACCGGCATGGTGGCCGCGATGCGCGGGCTCGGCCTGCCGCTCGACTACCAGATCGAGGAGGGCACGCTGGTGATCACGGCCCGTCTCGACCCCACGCCGGTCAGCTCGCGGCCGCCGTACGACCACGCGCAGCGCCCCTGAGGCCCTCGGCGGCCGTGGCGCTCGCGGTCCCGGTGGCCACCGGCGCGGGGATGGTGACCTGGGCGGGGCCGAGCGCCCGGTCCAGGTCGCGCCACAGGTCCTCGACGTCCTCCAGGCCGCACGACATCCGCAGCAGCCGGTCGCTCACGCCGGCCGAGCGCCGGTCCGCGGCGTCCACCACGCGGTGGCTGATGGACGCGGGGTGCTGGATGAGGGAGTCGACGCTGCCGAGGCTGACCGCCGGGGTGATCAGCCGTACGCCGGCGATCACCGCGTGCGGGTCGCCGCGCACTTCGAAGGCGACCATGGCGCCGCCGAGGCGCGGGTAGTGGACGCGGTCCACGCGCGGGTCGGCGGCGAGGCGGCGCGCCAGTTCCGCCGCGGTCGCCGAAGCGGCCCGCACCCGGACCGGCAGCGTGGCCAGGCCGCGCAACAACAGGTAACCGGCGAGGGGGTGCAGCACCCCGCCCGTGGCGAACCGCACCTGGCGCAGCCCGCGCGCGAGCTCCTCGTCGCACGCGACCACTCCCCCGAGGACGTCGCCGTGCCCGCCCAGGTACTTCGTGGCGCTGTGCAGCACGAGCCGGGCGCCGCTCTCCGCGGGACGCTGCAGTACCGGCGTCGCGAAGGTGTTGTCGGCGAGCAGCGGCACCGTGCCGCACGCGCGGACGACCTCGGCCAGGTCGAGTTCGGCGAGGGTGGGGTTGGCGGGCGACTCGACCATGACCAGGCCGGTGTCGGGGCGGATGGCGTCGGCGATGCCCTCCGGGTCCACCCAGGTCACCTCCGTGCCGACGAGGCCGGCGGTGAGCAGGTGGTCGCTGCACCCGTACAGGGGCCGGACGGCCACGACGTGGCGCAGTCGCGCCGATCCTCGTACGAGAAGCACCGCGGTCAGGGCCGCCATGCCGCTCGCGAACGCGACCGCGCTCTCGGTGCCTTCGAGCCGGGCGAGGGCGGTCTCGAAGCGGGCGACGGTCGGGTTGCCGAGCCGGGCGTAGACCGGCGGCCCGTCGTCGACGACGCCTTCGGCGGCGAAGGCGTCGATGCGGGCGGCCTCCGCCCGGCTGTCACGGGAGGGATAGGTCGTGGAGAGGTCGATGGGCGGGGCATGCAGACCCATTTCGGCCAGGTCGTCCCGTCCCGCGTGCACGGCTTCGGTGGCCAGAGCACGCGGTGGTGCCGTCCTGTCGACCGAGGGCTTGTGCGGTGCTTTCCCGGTGTTCGCTTCCATGCGGCACAGGCTGAACAACGACCGGGTGTGGTGGCCCAGGTCCCGTGCTACGTTCGGCCGATGGCCGATTCCGTCGCACTGGACCCGGTGGACCTCCACATCCTGCGTCTGCTGCAGAACGACGCCCGGACCACCTACCGCGAGCTCGCCGCGCAGGTCGGTGTCGCGCCGTCCACCTGCCTCGACCGCGTGACGCGGCTGCGGCGGTCGGGGGTGATTCTCGGACATCTGTTGCGGCTCGACCCGGCGAAGCTCGGGCGCGGGGTCGAGGCGCTCCTCTCCGTGCAGGTGCGGCCGCACCGCCGGGATCTCGTGGGCCCTTTCGTGGAGCGTGTGCGGGCGCTGCCCGAGTCCCTGTCCCTGTTCCACCTCACGGGGCCCGAGGACTTTCTGGTGCACGTGGCGGTGGCCGGTCCTGCGGATCTGCAGCGGCTCGTCCTCGACGAGTTCACCGCGCGGCGCGAAGTGGCGCGCGTGGAGACCCGGTTGATCTTTCAGCAGTGGTCGTGCGGTCCGCTCCTGCCGCCCGACGCCCCCCAGGATCCGCCGGAGGAATCATGGTGACGCGCACCCGTTCCTCGTACGAGGATGTCCGCATGTCAGCCACGAAGAACCCGCATCCGAACACCGGCCCCCTGCCCCGCGCCGTCGCCGACGCGTACGTCGACGAGCTCATCGCCCTCGACCCCATCACGGGCACCTATCTCGGAGTGAAGGAGAGCAACAGCAAGCTCCCCGACACCTCCCCCGAGGGCCAGGAGGCGCTGGCGCGGCTGGCGCGCACGACCCTGGCACGGCTGGACGAGGCCGAGGCGCGGCCTGGCGCGGACAGCGACGTCGAGCGCCGCTGCGGCCGCCTGCTGCGGGAGCGGCTCACCGCCCAGCTGGCCGTGCACGAGGCCGGGGAAGGGCTGCGCGCCGTCGGCAACCTGCACACGATGCCGCACCAGGTGCGGGAGATCTTCACCGTGTCCCCCACGGACACGGAGGAGGACTGGGTGGCGATCGCCGAGCGCCTGCGTGCCGTACCCGCCGCCCTGGAGGGCTACCGCGCATCGCTCGAACTCGGCCTCGACCAGAAGCTGTTCGGGGCGCCGCGCCCCACCGAAACCTTCATCGGGCAGCTCACCGAATGGGCGGGGGAAGCCGGCGGCGCCGCGAGCGGGCGCGGCTGGTTCGAGGACTTCGCGGCCGCGGGCCCCGACGCGCTGCGCGCCGACCTGGACGCCGCGGCGCTGGGCGCCACCGAGTCCGTCGTGGCGCTGCGCGACTGGATGCGCGACGTCTACGCG
Organism: Streptomyces sp. NPDC050732; assembly: GCF_040654255.1. Taxonomy (NCBI): domain Bacteria; kingdom Bacillati; phylum Actinomycetota; class Actinomycetes; order Kitasatosporales; family Streptomycetaceae; genus Streptomyces; species Streptomyces sp. NPDC050732. The sequence continues at coordinate 216,461 of NZ_JBFAHP010000003.1, read as the reverse complement.
CCCGCGATCCAGGGCTCCCCCGACACCGTGGGCCGCGAGCGCTACGCCCGCCTCTCCCGTGATTTCAACGGCACCGATCTGGACCTCGACGAGGCGTACGCGTACGGCTGGTCGGAGTACCACCGACTGCTCGCCGAGATGCGGACCGAGGCCGAGAAGATCCTGCCCGGCGCGGCCACTCCATGGGTGGCGCTCGCCCACCTGGACGAGCACGGGGCGCACATCGAGGGCGTCGACGAGGTCCGGGTCTGGCTGCAGGAACTGATGGACGAGGCCATCGACGCGTTGGACGGCACTCACTTCGAACTGGCCGAGCGGGTACGGAAGGTGGAGTCCCACATCGCGCCGCCCGGCGGGGCCGCCGCCCCGTACTACACGGGCCCGTCCGAGGACTTCTCGCGCCCCGGCCGCACCTGGCTGCCGACGATGGGCGAGACCCGCTTCCCGGTCTACGACCTCGTCTCCACCTGGTACCACGAGGGCGTGCCGGGCCACCACCTCCAGCTCGCCCAGTGGGCGCACGTCGCGGAGAACCTCTCCCGCTACCAGGCGACCGTCGGCATCGTCAGCGCCAACGCCGAGGGCTGGGCGCTGTACGCGGAGCGCCTCATGGACGAGCTCGGCTTCCTGACCGACCCCGAGCGCAGGCTCGGCTATCTGGACGCGCAGATGATGCGCGCGCTGCGGGTCATCGTCGACATCGGCATGCACCTGGAACTGGAGATCCCCGGGGACTCCCCCTTCCGTCCCGGCGAGCGCTGGACGCCCGACCTCGCCCAGGAGTTCTACGACGCCCACTGCGGCCGCCCCACGGACTATGTGGCGAGCGAGATGACCCGCTACCTCACCATTCCGGGCCAGGCCATCGGCTACAAGCTGGGCGAGCGCGCCTGGCTGCTCGGCCGGGAGAACGCGCGGCGTCGGCACGGCGACGCGTTCGACGCCAAGGCATGGCACATGGGCGCGCTGTCGCAGGGCTCCCTGGGCCTCGACGATCTGGTCGCCGAATTGTCCGAGCTGTGAGCACCGCGTTCCTCTTCCCGACCGACCCCCTGCGCGCCGCGCGGCCCGACCCCGAGTTCGCACCGGAGGTCACGGCCGCGCGCGCGACCGGCGCCGAGGTCGCCCTCGTCGACCATGACGCGCTCATGTCCGGCGACATGGCTCGCGCCGTCGGACGGGTTCTGCGCGGGTCGGGCCCCTACTGGTACCGGGGGTGGATGGTGCCGGTCGCGCGCTACGAAGAGCTGGAGCAGGCTCTCGCGGCGCGCGGCTGCGCCCTGCTCACGGGATCCGGCGCATACGGTCGAGCCCACGAACTACCTGGCTGGTACGCCACATTGGAGCGGGCTTCACTCACGCCCCGCAGCGTCTGGTGCGCGGCGACTCCGGGCGAGCCGCCTTCGGCCGAGCGGCTCACGGAACTCGTGGCGCCGCTCGGCCCCGGCCCGGGCATCGTCAAGGACTACGTCAAGTCCCGCAAGCACGAGTGGGACGAGGCGTGCTTCGTACCCGAACTGGCCGACAGCACACGGCTGTCCGCGGTGGTCGACCGCTTCTTCGCACTGCAGGAGGAGACCCTCGCGGGCGGGTTGGTGGTACGCGCCTATGAGCCGTTCGTCGCGGGAGGCGAGGCTCGCGTGTGGTGGCTGGACGGAGAAGCGCTCCTCGTGACCGCCCACCCGGACACCCCGGACCGGACCCCCGCGCCCGAACTCGACGCCGTGCGCGAGGCGGTGGCGGCGCTCGCCTGCCGCTTCGTGACGACGGACCTCGCGCTGCACACGGACGGCCGGTGGCGGGTCGTGGAGGTGGGCGACGGGCAGGTCAGCGGGTTGCCGCGGAGGGCTGGGGCCGGGGCCGCCATGCCCACCGCCGCGCTGTACGCCGGCCTGGCGGGGGTCCCGGCGGGTCCGGTCGAGGACGTCTCACCGGGTCCGGGCTAGGGCGCACGGTCGTCTGCTGGGGGCGGCTCAAGGATCGCCCATGTGAAGCCGACGCGACAGCGCCTGTCTACAGCGAGGCCTTCCGCTCTTCGGGCTTGAGGCCACGGAGGGTCCAAAGCCCATACAGAGCCAGCAGCGGCTTGCCCATCAGCCACTCACCAGGACGGTAGTCATCCGCTCGCACGAGCCTCTCAGCGAGATCAGGGCGCTGCCGCCGCAAATACGCACGGGCTTTGAGCGCGTGAGCTGGTTGCGAGGCGATCTTGATGCGGTCGACATCCTCAAGCAACGGGATCACGTTCGAGATGTTCTCCCATGTCGTCGCGCTCCGGTCTTCGAGACGCACTGCGCCATCGAACCCGAGCGCCGACTTCGCGTAGTCAGCCATCAGCTGGGCTTCCGCAGCGGAGCTGCCGGTCGCACCACCGCTGAAGATCACGATAGTGCCTCGCACGCCGTCAGCGGCAACGGAACGGATTCCAGCACGAACGCGCCAGCGGTTGATGAAGTTCGCCGTCGATTGTGGGTTCCTGTAGCCCAATACGACCACGGCTTCTGATGCGCCCCCGCTGCTCCCCACAAGGGCTCGGGACCAGCGCCAGTTCAACCACTCGCCCCAGGCCAGGGCCGCGGCCCCGGCCATCGCCAGCCCCGTTCTTCGTCGCATGCGGCGACTCTAGGGCATCCTCGTATTGGGCAGCGGAGGAGGGAATGGTGGAGCACACGGACTCTGCCGATGACGACGGCTCACCGTGAACGGGTGGAGGGTCAGCCCTTCCTTCCCATTTTTCCACCGGCACCGAGGACCCCTGACACCGCCTCGCCCAAGCTGCCTCCGCCGCCCTTTTCCCGTTCCGCGGCATTGTTTGTCATGTTGGCGTGGATTTCTTTTTCCGGTTGGCCTTCGCTGTCGTAGGCTTCTTTCGCATCGGCCTGTTTGCGGTTCCACCATTCGCTGACATTCTGGTCGGCGTCCGCCAGGCCCGATTTCTTGTCCTTGAGCAGGCCGTCTACGCGCAGGGCTTCCTTCTCCGCTGCGGCTCCCGCCTCCCGGGCCTTCGCGCTGGCGGCCTTGATTCGGTCGGCGTCGCCCGATTCCAGTGCGTCGGCCACTTCCTGCACAGCCTTCTGTACCGCATTGATGGCAGCGGAAAGGGCGTCTTCCTCCCGTCGGACTGTTTCCTTGTCCTCGAAGGGCTCCGCCATGTCGTTCAACGACCCGAGGACCGTCCCCCGAGACATGCCTTTTTGCAGGCCAGCGGTCGACCAGTCGATTTGGGGGATTCGGGGCAGCGCCGTCATGACTACCTCGTCAGCCGCGTCCCGGTCGCCTCTGTCGGCCGCGTCGGCCGCCTTTCGGGCGTTCGAGGCAGCAGTGAGCGCGTCGTTGACGCTGTTCTTGAGGGGCATGGTCTGGTTCTCCTTCGGCCTGGGTCTCACACGGTTTCCAGGCTGGACCTCCTTTCTGTGGGGTGCGACTCCAGGAAGCCCACGCACGGGCCAAGTGGATGCCGTCGGGGGGCGGGTGGTGGCAGCCTCGACGCCGCTGCCGCGGATGCCGCGGAAGGCGCGGAAGGCGCGGAAGGCGCGGAAGGCGCGGACGACGGCAATGTCGCTCTGGGGGACCAGGCGGCAGGGGTGAGGCCCTCCAGGATGGCCTTGAGTTCGGCGACGCCGGTGCCGCGAGGAACGCGATCAGGTCGTGGTGCTGTAGGCGGTGCCGCGAATTTCGTACCGGCCGCTGCTGTGCGTGATGACTCTCCAACTTTCGCTCACTTGACCACGGCGCCCGCCCGTCGGCCGGCCGGGAACTCAATTGCCCCGGCCGGCTTTCAAGGGGGGCCGCTCCAGGGCGGGCAGAAGCTCATACTGCCCGTCCGTCGGCGGTTCGTGGGAGCGGGGTTCAGCAGGTGGTGCAGTCCGCGTTGCAGGCCGGGTCCTTCGGCGGCTTCGGGGGAACGACCTGGACGGGGTTGAGGTCACAGGGCTGGTCGCCGGGGTTCTCGCTGGGACGGAAGCAACCGCCGTTGGCGCCCGGGTTCTTACCCATGGGAGCGAGGTAGAGGTCCGGATGCAGGGCGGGAACCAGCAGCTGGCTCCACTGGTCGAACACCTCGACCGTCCACATCTGGGCACGAGCCTCCTTGGTCGTCGCGTCCGCGGCCTGCGGCTTGGCGAACTGGATGCCGTCTCGCGGGTTGTCCTTGTTGATGCCCATGGCCAGTCCGGAGCTGTAGTTCTTGATCTGGTAGAGGGCGTTGCCGGCCTTGTCGACCTGGATGACCTGGAAGACCCACAGAGCCGCCTTGTCCGGCTTGGCCGGGTCAAAGGCGTCACCGACCAGCTGGAGATCGCCGCCCTGCTTGAAGTGGCTGCCGCTGTGCTTGTGCACGATCAGCATCGGGTTGCCCGCACAGGCCGAGCGGACGATGCTGTTGATGGGGTTGTAGTACATGACTGTCCTCTTTGCGGTGGCCGGGGCGGCTTGGCCGTTCCCGGCGATGACGGGACCGCCCCGCTGGGCGGTCCCCGGTTGCCGGAATGTTTGCCGGACACCGGCCGGGTACGCGGCTGCGAGAGGAAGACGGGACAGTGTGGCCCAAGAGGCCCGCCGCACAGGGGGGTTAGTGACGCGGATACGGCGGGCCTGCCTGGACACACCCTGGTGAGCTGAGGCCGGCCAGTCGACGTCCAGACCACGGGCACCAGGTGGTGCCGATATGCTCATCCGTCGCGCGGAGGGAGCCGCCGCCAAAGCCATTTCGACGACCGCGGGCGCCTATTCACTGCGGATGAAGGGGACGACGCCGGACACGCTCAGCGGGCTCAACACGCTCGACATGGTGTTCACCACCGCAGGTACGTGCGCGGGCACGATGGGCAGGTCCCAGGCGGGTTCGATGCAGCTGGTCATCACTGACGACACGGTCTACAGGAAGTACGACGAAGCGATCCTGCGCGCCGTGGGTACCGAGTTCTGCGACCTCGACCTTCAGATGGCCGCATACGAGGACGCCGACACCTCCACGGCGCACAGGGATGCCAAGCCATGGTTGACGGCACTCCCGCGCTCAAGCTGTCCGGCGTCGACGGCAAAGACGAGTACACCCTGTACGTCGCCACGGAAGGCAAGCCCTACCTTTTGAAGGTGGTGCAGAAGTCCGGCGGGGGGAAGCCAGAAGCACTCACCCTCAGCGACTTCGACAAGCCCGTGAAGGCCGGGCCGCCCACCGGTGACATCCTCAACCTGGACCGTGCCCCGCGCTGATTGACAACTGGCTCACCAGAGTGTTGCCAGAACGGTGAACACGGTCAGTTTCACTTCGGGTCGCACGCGCTGCCGGCCGCCCCACCCCGTTGCCGCGGTAAGGCACCGCATTGACGCAGTGCACGGCGTCGTAAACCGGGCACGGATACAGCGATGTGTCGTCACCGATCGGAGGACCATGTCGCACGATGAGAAGGACAGTCCCGCCGCTCTGCTGCCCCTGCTGCGCACTTGCGTCGACCGGTTGCTCGCGACGGCGGGCGCGCTGTCGGATCAGGACGTACGGGGGCCCTCCCTGCTGCCCGGTTGGAGCCGGGGGCATGTCCTGACCCACCTTGCCCGCAGCGCCGACTCGCGTACCCGGTTGCTCACCGCCGCCCGTACGGGAGTCGACCTGCCGCAATACGCCGACGAGAAGGAGCGGGAGCGGGAGATCGAGGAGGGTGCCGGACGGTCTGCCCGTGCGCTCCTCGACGACATGGACACCGCGCTGCGCCGTTTTCTCTCCGCGGCCGACGCTCACCCGCCGAACGCCTGGGACGTGCCGGTGCGCTGGCTGGGGGGCGGTCTCCGGCCGGTGCGCGGGGCCGTCGCCAGCATGCTGCGCGAGGTCGAGGTGCACCACAGCGACCTGGACACCGGACACCGTCCGGTCCACTGGCCCCCCTCCTTCGTCGCCCGTGAACTGGAGGCGACCACCGCGAAACTGCGTAACGATCCCGCCGCTCCGCCCTTGACGCTGTGCGCCGACGAGGACCAGGTCCCGCGGGTGATCGGCGACGGGGCGGGGCCGCGGGTGACGGGTCCGGCGGCTGAGCTGTTGGGCTGGCTCACCGGACGAAGCGACGGGCATGCCTTGAGCGTCGAACCGCGAGGGCCCCTGCCGGCGCTTCCGGACTGGCGCAGTTGACGACCGTCATAGCTCTCGCTCACCGGCTGCGCTCCTGACCTCTGCCGCTGCTCAGGACAGCGGGAGGGGTGCGGGCTCGGTGATGGGCACCACCTCCGGCCGTGCCGCCGCCACGTAGTCGGCGGTGGCCAGCCGCAGGGACCGGTCGAGCCGGGCGGCGTTGAAGAACATCTCCCGCTGCTTCAGCAGTTCGGGGTCGACGAGCAGCGCGAGGGAAGGCTCGAAGGAGAACGGCGGGATCGCGCCGCTGACCGCCCCGGTCAGCTCCTCGGCCACCTCCCGGGCGGCGAACATGGCCTTCACTCCTTGGTAGTGGTTCCGAATCGCCTCGATGTCCACGCGGCTGTTCCCCGGCACGACGGCCAGCACGTAGCGGCCCTTCTTCTTGGTGACTCCGACACGCACGACGACGCACTTGGCCGCTTGGTCCAGGCGGTTGCCCCGCAGTGCGCTGACCGCCTCGGTGTGTCCTTGCGCAGGGTGCTCGATGACGCTGTAGCGGGCGCCGGCGGCGTCCAGCAAATCGATGATGCGCTGGTAGGTGGCGTTCCCGGCGGCCGCTGTCTCTGGTCCCCGCCGTGGGTCACGGCGGGCGTGTGTCCCCGTCATCCCCACGCCACGGCGTGGCTCAGGGTGTCGTCCGTGAAGCCGATGAAGAAGCCCAGCGTCATGCGGGTGGCTCCGTGGACCTCTTCGATCTCGTGGTAGTAGGTCGGGTTGATGAGGTAGATGTCCTGCGTCTGCGGCCGGAAGATGTGCCGTGGCGCGGTCGCGACGACCTCGCTCCGGTAGCCCAGTTCGCCCGGGACCTTCCACCGCTCGTCGCGCGGTTCCCATGGTTTTCTGTACGTGACCAGCTCGCCGCCCCAGTCGCACTCCTGGAGGCAGACGATGCAGCTGAGTTGGCCCACCACGTCGGCCACGGTCCAGGCCGTGCCGGTCGCGTCGCGGGCGATGTGGTCGTTGTGCAGGGGGTTGCGCACGCCATCGGCGTGCAGGCGGATGACGGCCTCGCCGTACGGGCGGCCGTCGGGTCCGCTCGCTGGTTCGAGGGCGGCGAGTTCGAAGGTCCGGCGCAGCGCGGCACGGACGCGGGTGGGCAGGTCGAAGCCGGCGCGGGCCATGTGCTCGTTGGCGCGGGTGGCGATGTCGAAGTAGCCCTGCGGGTCCTGGAGGTGGGCGGCCAGGTAAGGGCCGACGGTGGTCAGGGAACCATTGGTGTAGTTCACGGTCGAGGCGAGGCCCAGCAGATCGAGGGCCTGTCGGCGGGCTGCGTTCAGCTCCTTCTCCCCCACCAGGCCGCGTAGGCGGATGACCGGGGTCTTGCCGGCGATCAGCCAGCGAAGGGGTTCGAGCCCGAGGACGGTGCCGTCCGATATGTCGTAAGTGGCGCGGTCCCAGGTGGTGTCAAGCTGCACGGCGGGAGCTCCTCTCGTACGGGGTGAAGGGCAGTTCGATGACGGTGGCCGGTGCGAGCGTTTCCCAGCGGTCTACGTCGGCGAGCGCGGGGACGGGTTCGGAGGCGATGATCTCGGCCTCCGGCAGGCGGAGTCGGCGGAGTGTGAAGTACTGCTGGTAGGGGGCTTGCGGCGCGGTCCAGTGCACGACGTAGGCCCGTCGGGGGTTGAGCAGAAGGGCGTTGCCACTGGTGCCGCCGGGTGGGATGGCTCGTAACCGTGCCAGGGTCCGGTCGATGTCGAGTTCCTCTTCTCCCCGGGGCAGCAGGTAGTCGAAGTACTCGGCCGAGTCGAAGGCCGACATGTTGAGTCCGAGGCTCTGGTACACGGTGGGCAGGAAGCCGTTGTGCATGAAGTACCAGGGGCCGGAGTCGTCCAGGCGTTCCAGGGGGTGGGTGAAGCGCGGGCCGATCCGGTCCGGCAGGGTGGCGTGCCGGACGTGGACGGCGAGCATGTCGGTGTGCAGGGCGTCCATCCCGGCGTCCTCGCGGCTCTCGGCTAGGGAGCGGTGGTCCCGGTGCGTGGCCAGGGTGCCTGCGGCGGTGCGCCAGACCGCACCCCAGCCGTTGGGGTGGACGCGTGTGGGGACGTCGTCCAGGGCGGTGACGCCGGTGCTCATGCCGAGCGCGGCGTCCAGGACGGCGGTTGGGTCGAAGTGGCCTTGCGCGATGATGAAGCGGCACATGGGTCCTCTCCTTGAGCGGTGGCACAGTCGGTGAGCAGTCGCCGGGCGTCCTCACGCGTCCGTGCCTGGACGATGACGCGGCCCAGGACGACCGCGTGACGTTGCCGGTCGGAGGCGAGGACGGCGGCGTGCGCGGGGTCGAGGGAGGCCTCGTCGGGCACCGGGGCGGCCGGCAGTATGTCCACCGAGGCGCCGGTGCGGGCGAGTCGGGCGGCGTGGTCGAGTTGCGCCGGTCGGGTGCAGGCGAGTTGGCCGAGGAAGGGCCCCTGGTTGTCCGGGGGCGCCTGCAGGTCGGGGATGGATACCGCGCCGAGGTGGACGTCGAGCGCGAGGTCTGCCCAGCGGACGCCGAGGGCGCGTTCGGTGAGGGCCACCAGCCCTCCGCCCGACAGCCGGAAGCCCATCTCGACGAAGTGCAGGCCGCCGTCACGGGCGGCGATCGCGTCGAGGTGGAAGGGCCCGTCGTGGTAGCCGAAGGTTGTCAGGCAGGTCTGCGCGAGGGCTGCCAGGCGCGGGTCGGCCGTGGCCGGCGGCAGCACCAGGTGGCCCGCTTCGCGGAAGCCGCACAGCCCGTCCTCCGGGGCCGGTTCGAGCAGCACCAGCTTCTCGCAGACACTGAGTACGTGGGCGCGGCCGTGCCGGGCGACGCCCTGCACGGAGAACTCCGTGCCGGCCACGTACTCCTCGGTCAGCGTGCCGGTGAAGGCGCCGCCGCCGTAGTTTTCCGTCCGTGCCAGGACGCGCCGGGCGCGGCGCTCGTCCTCGGCGTTCCGGACGAGGTAGACGCCGAGTCCGCCTCCGCCGTCCACGGGTTTCACCACGCGCGGGTAGGGGATGGCGACCTGCGAGTGGTCCTGTCGGGTGAGTGCGTGGCGCGGCTGGCGGACCTGCGGTGCCGATCGGGCCAGTGCCGTGCGTTGGCCGGCCTTGTCCGGCGCGTGGAAGGGCGGCTGGTTTCCGGAGGCGGGGGGCACGGCCAGGGTCGCGGCGGCGTCGAAGGCGGCGGCCGCGTAGCGTTCGAAGCCCGCGAGCAGCACCGCGGGGCGTACGCCTGCGGTGTGCAGCGCGGCCAGGAGACGACGGGGGTCGTGCGGGTGTTCGACGGGGATTTCCTTGTCGAAGGGGGCGCGTCCCAGTTGTCTGCGCCATGCGAGGTAGCCGGGGGTCTCGACGAGTACGGTGGTCAGGCCGCGAGTGGCGGCGCCGACCCGGTAGGGGTCCAGGCCGTCCCGGGTTGCGCCCACCTGCACGAAGGCCGGAGCGGGGGCGGCCATGTCTCAGCGTCCCGACAGGAGTTCGTACACGACCGGTCCGTCCGCGCTGTGCCGCGTGCGTATCCGCTCCTTGTGCGGATCGTCCTGCAGGACGAGGTCCAGCAGTTCACCGGCTTGCGGCTGGTCGCTGGCGTACAGCTGCCGCAGCTGGGGGACCGACAGGCCGCTGATGTCCTCCAGGATCAGGGCCAGTTCGTCCACGGCGGCGTCCGGCCGGCTCGTGGGGGCGGACAGCAGGGCGCGGATCTCCGGCTCCCGGCCGGCCAGTGCCGGGTGTTCGCGCCGCAGGAAGCTGGTCAGGGTCTGGCCGCGGGCCGTGAAGGGGGCGTGGACGAGGCAGACCAGATGTGTGCCGGTGAGCCCGTACGCCTCCTGGGCGAAACGTTCCACCGCCTGCCGTACGGCTGTTCGTCCCGCTGTGCTCGCGTAACGGTCGGCCATGTGGTCGATGAGCCGCTGCGGGAAGTCCTTCTGCCGCATCAGCCGCAACGCGAAGGCCACGTATTCGTCCATGCCGTCGTCATAGGTACGGCCGTAGACGTGCTCACAGGTCAGGCCTCGCAGATGGGCCATGAGAGCGGGGTTGGCGCAGTCGGACTCGGTGAAGCTGAAGGCGAGGTCGTCGAAACGGAACCCGAGGAAGTCCGTGAGCAGGGTCCAGTGGCTGCCGGAGTCGTAACTGGTGTCGTCGAAGATGGAGAAGAAGGACAGGCCTGCGGGTACGTCGGCGTGGACGCCGCGGTCGTCGGTGGGTGTGTCCTTGCCGTGGACGGTCCGGGCGTAGGTGCGGCCGACGGCGTCCAGAGCGCCCAGGACCCGGGGAAAGCCCGACCGCCGCTGGGTGCGCGGGTCGTGGCCGACCTGACGGGCCAGGCGGTTGATCCACACCGCGTAGTCGCGTTGTTCCTCGCGTGAGTCACCGGTGACGATCAGGTCGGCTCCGCGGCCGTGCGCGGCGGCCAGGCCGAAGGAGTTCACCATGGACAGGTTGCATGCGTTGCAGAAGGTGGGACGGGCTTGCGCGGCGGTGCGGTGACCCGTCATCAGGATGTCGGCGCGGCTGCGGGCCGTCACCGCCGGCTCCGGCGGCCGGTCGGGGCGGAACGGATGGATCAGGTCGCCGTCGAGCAGGAGCAGTTCGCACGAGGGGTCGTCGTACATGCCCAGCGCGCGGTAGACCCGGTCGATGTTGTCCATCACGGCACGTGGCATGCCCGGGTGCCGGTTGGTCGCACTGCGCAGGGTGAAGAGGATTCCGTCCCGTTCGGCCAGGACCAGTTGGACCGCGCGGATGAAGGCGAGCGTGTAACTGCTGTCCTTGCCGCCGCCGTAGCCCACCAGGACGGTCCCGCCCGCCGCCGAGTCGTGCTGTTCCAGCGCTCCGCGGAGGCGGTCCGCGGTGGTCTTCGTCGCGGCGCGGTCCTGGTCGGACAGGTGGTCGAGGAGACGGGCGAGGACAGCGGAGCGGCCGGCCGTCGGAGGAGCGGGAGCGGAAGTGGGAGTGTGAGTGGTCAGGGTGTCGTGCAGGGACATGAGGCCTCATCGGGGTCGGAGTCAGGGGGGTTGCCGGAGAGTGGGCGCCGGGTGTGCCGGGTGGGGGTCGCGGTGCTGGTGAAGACGGCGTAGCGCACCTCGCAGGTGCGGCTGCCCGACTCGTCGCCGAACCACAGGTGGTCCGGGGCCGGGAGCATCTCGCTGATCTCCAGCGGTTCGCCCGCGGGCACGCCCGCCGCCATCCGGGCGAGTTGCCCCGCGAGCAGCGGGCTGTCCATGTCGCAGTAGACGGGCTTGGGTTCGCCGGGGCAGCGGACGTAGATGTGGCGTGGCAGGCCGAGCCGCTCCCGCAGCGCCTGCAGGCGGACGAAGGCGTCCGGCTCCTCGGCGGCGGTGGCCGCGGCGACGGCGGCCGGGTCCAGCCGCCACAGTTCGCGCTGGAGCACGACATCGCCGACCCGGACCCGCGGCACATGGGCACGGCCGGCGCCGTGGACGGCGCTGGCGTCGGTGGTCGTGGGAAAACCGAACGGTGCGAAGGGGTTGTGCCGCAGCATCGGCCAGGCCAGCGGCGGGAGGACGAGCCGCAGCCGGGTGCCGTCCGGAGCGGTCAGCCGTAGCCGGCCGTCCGTCAGCTCCACCGACAGCTCCGCCAGCCGCAGCCGCTTGTGCTGTGCCGCGCCGGACCGGTCGTGTGCCTCGATGTCCGGGCCGAGCGGGGTGATGCGGGGGAACGTCTTGTTCAGGTGGCACTGCGTCACGTCGGCGATCACCTCGTCCGGCTCCGCCAGGGCTGCGTACCGCTCCGCCATCTCTTGGCGGTAGCCGGGGAAGGCCTCGTCCACGAAGGGGGCGATGGAGCCGTGGCTCAGGTGGTCGTCCATCGCGTGCAGGTCCCCGATGACGAGCATCGCCTCACCGCGGGCCAGGTGTTCCGGGCTCGCCGCGGCGACCATCAGGTCGGGGTTGCACACGGCCGGCTCGTCGAGTCCATAGCGGTCGAGCAGGGCTGTGACACGGGACCGGTCCACGCGGTGTTCCTGGGCCGTGGAGCCGGCAGGGGGCAGCAGGGCCTCCTCCAGTTCGTCGGCGACGGCGCGCACATGTGCCTCACTGGCGCGGTAGTCACCTTCCAACGCGTCGAGGTCGGCGACGAAGGCGGTGAGGTAGTCGCCGGCCGCCACTCGGGCTCCCGGGCCGAAGCGCCGTTCGAACCACCGGGTCAGCAACTCGCGTTCCAGGCTCAGGCGTCGGCGCGGCCGCAGCAGGAACAGGTCGTAGAGCAGGCCAAGGTCGCCGCTCATGCGGCTGACCAGCGGCTGCCCCAGCACCAGATCGCCCGCGACACCCACGCAGTGCTCGTGGAACACGCTGTTGTCGCTGTAGAAGCCGTGCCGGGGCCGGTGCGACCGCTCACCGGTGATCTCGGTGAACAGCTCCTTGAGGGTGTCCAGTGCCTGCGGCCGTGCGTCGGGGCCGGCCGCCTGAAGGTCGGTGACTGCCTGGGCGAGGAGGGCGCACTGCCGCAGGGCGGGGTGGTCACCGCCCAGGGGCGCCAGGTGTGCGCGCAGCACCCCCAGGGCGTCCTCCTCTCCGTAGGGCAGGTCCGGGCCCTCGACCAGGGCGCCCGCCTTCTGCAAGGCGGTGATGTGCCGTTCGACCTCGTGGCCCGGCCGGCCGGTCAGGGCGGCGAGTTGCCCGATGTTGCGGTCCCCGTCGCACAGGGCGAACAGCCGGGCCGGCTCGGGGCGGAGGACTGTGGGCGGTACTGGGCGGACCGCCCCGCGCACTTCGGTGCTCATGCGCCGCTGGTCGAGGCGGACCAGGTGCACGGTGTCCCCCTTCAGCTGGGCTCCGGGGGCCCGGCGGGGACGTACGAGCAGCCGCACGTCCTCGTACTCACGGCTGAGGGCGGCGGCGACGGCCTCCACTGCCCAGCGGGACAGTTCTGTGTGGCGGTGCAGCGGGACCGGTTTCCACTGCACCCCGTCGCGGGTGGCGTCCAGGCGGGCCGGGGCGAGGGGCCCGAAGTGGCTGGTGGTGTCGTTCTTGGCGCATACGCGCTGCAGGTAGCGCACCAGGGTCATCAGGTTGTTGCGGTCATGTTTGCGCCAGGACGCGGAGCCCGGGTCGGCCCGCCACAGCCAGCGCACCAGACGGGAGTGGGCCGATTCGTTGGAGACCAGCAGCATGTCCCGCAGGGAAGGGGTGTCGCGGAAGAGGTCCAGGACCCGGTTGGCGCCGTTCACGGTCGCGTGGTGGTGGGCCGCCCGGTAGGCGCGTTCGGCGTCGTCACGACGGCGCAATGCCTGGGCGTACCGGTCATGCGTCTGGGCGAAGGGCGGGGACAGGGGCTCCTCTCGCGGTGGATAGGGGCGGCCGCGGCGCAGTGCGCGCAGCAGAGAGCGGTCCGCGGCGCCGGCCGCCTGCCGGTGCAGTTCTTCCGCCTCTCGGGCGAAGGCGTCGACCTCGCCCCGGGCGGCCAGGAGGTGGCGTGCGCGGTCGGCGCAGCCGGAGCCGTCCAGCGCGTGCAGCCAGGAGAAGGGGTAACCCGCCATCCGCAGGACGGCTACGGACGCCGGTTGCCAGGCCAGGGCGGAATGTCCGGTCGTGGGTCGCGCGGCGGTGTCGGGAAGGCCGGCAGTCATGAAGCTCCTCGGATGCTGCGGGTGGGTGCGCCACCGGTGTCAGGACACTGATTCGTGCTTGTCCGCCTGTTCCGACAGCGCGACGCGTCGGGGATCGCGCCGGGCCCACCGGGCCAGGGGGCCGACCGGTGCCGCGCTGAGCAGGAACAGCACCCCGAGCAACACCCACCCGGTCTCCCGCAACCCACTGACCAGGGCGGTGACCAGGGCAGGCCCCAGTGCGGTGGCGCCGGACTCGGTGGCCGCCGTCAGCCCCTGGTACTGCCCCTCGGCTTCCTTGACCATGAAGCCGAGGGACAGCCCCCACCGGGAGGAGACGTAGTACAGCTCGCCGACGATGTGGGCTCCCATTCCCGCCAGGACGATCAGAGTGGCGAGCAGCGGGTGCTCGGTCCAGGCCGCCGCGGCAAAGATCACGCAGCAGGCGGCGAGGGCCAGGGCGGAGATGCGGCTGGCGCGTACGGAGCGCGGGATGTTCACCGCCTGCCGGGTGACGCGCACCTGGAACAGGGCGATCGCGAGAGAGCTCACCGCGACGGCCAGGCCGGCGGTCCACAGTGGGGCGCTGGTCCCTTCCATGATCCACAGTGGCAGTCCGCTGGACAGCAGTGCCCAGCACAGTGCCAGCAGCGATGTGGTGCTCATCAGCGCGAGGTAGGGCAGGTCGCGCAGTACCGCGGTGCCCGAGTGCTGGCGTTCGGCGGGGGTCGGTGCCACCGAGGGGAGCGTCAGTGTCAGTGCGGCGGTGATGAGGAACGTGGCCGCGTTGACCAGGATCGACGCGATGAACACCCAGCGCCGGCCGTCCGCGAGTACCAGCATGGCGACACCGGCGCCTGCGGCGTAGGCGATGTGCTGTACGACGCGTCCCTGTGCCAGGACCCGCAGCCTGTCGTCCTTGTCGAGCAGTTGGTAGACCAGGCTGACCCGCACGCCCACGCCGGAGCTCTGCACCGCGGAGTAGCAGCACGAGACGATGAGGAGGGACCAGAAGTCGCCCGCGAAGATGTAGGCGACCGAGGCCAGTCCGCGCAGCACGATGACGACGACGAGGACCTCCCGCGGGCCGTGCCGGTCAGCTGCGGTGCCGACGGGCACGGCGGCGAGGAAGCCCGCCACACCGCCGATGCCGATGGCCAGGCCCATACTCTCGGCGGGGATGTCCTGCACCCGGGTGAAGAAGATCGCCCAGATGCTGAACCACAGGCCGTCGCCGAAGCCGTTGACGCCCTGTCCGGCCAGTAGCCGCAGGACGATGCCGCGCTTTTTCATCGGTGCTCCATGTCCTTCGTCCCGGTCCTCACGCCGCCACGGCGACGTTCTGCGCGGCTCCGTGCCGTTCCACACTGATCACCCCGTCCTGGCCGTCGTCGAAGTACCGCGCCAGGCAGCCGGCCGGCGCGTCACCGATGACGAACGGCCCCAGCACGGGCGCCACGCGGGACGTGTACACCTCGCCGTCGGGGGCCAGGGTGGACACCGGGTACCGCAGCGACTCGACCCGCTGCTGCGCGATGCTGTCCTGGCGGACGACGGCCTCGCGCACGGCCTGCGCCCAGGAGGCGGCGTCGCTGTCACGGCCCATGATCACCTGCTCCCCCTTCATGCCGGTGGCGCCCTTGAGTAGGAACTCCTCGGGCCGGGCGAGCAGCAGGTCCGCCAGCGGCCAGGTCCTGCCCCGGTAGACCACCTCGCGGTCGCCGGTGACGCGGGTCCAGGGAACGTAGTGGTCCACGAGCCGGCGTTCCTCCTCCGTCATGGCGCGGTGGCCTTCGGAGGCGACTCCCAGGAGCTTCTTGTTGAACAGCAGGGACGACGTCTCGGAGGCGACCAGCTGGCATCCGGCTTTGATGACCTCGCCCACCGGCGAGAAGTCCACGCCCAGTTCGGTCCACTCCTGAACGGTGAAGTGGCGCAGCCCGACGGGGTAGCGCAGTCGGCCGCCAGGTCCGATCACGCCCTCCACCAGGTCCTCGGGTTCGAGGAAGTCCGCCTCGAAGCCCCGCTTGCGCAGGTAGTCCACCTCGACGTCGAAATATCGGGTGCTGCTGACCCCGCGGACCAGGTCGGCCACGCTGCCCTGCAGGACGACCGCGCGCGGCACCCCTTCGGCCCGGCACATGTTGTCGAACATGTCGGCGCGCGCCGTGAAGGGGCGGTAGGCGAACAGGTGCTGGTCGCGGTAGATCGCGTCCACCCAGGTGTCGGCCAGCAGTTGAGTCTGCACCGCGGCGCCCACCCCGCCCCCGGCGTTGTACTCGATGAACTTCACGCCGTCGGCTGTGACGAAGGCATCCGGCCGGGCGATGCACGCGGCGTAGCGCCACTCCCACGCCTCGTCGGAGGTGAACAGGGGGCACTCGGCGGGGTCCACGCCGAGTGCCGCGAGCCGCTCGGCACGGTCGCCGCCGAGGTGGTACGCCACTTTCGTCAGTACGCGCAGCACCTGGGCGGCCGCCGTATGCAGTTCCTCGTAGACCGGACGGGGCAGCAGTACGGGTTGCAGGGGGGCGGCCCTGGGCGGGAAGGGCACGTCGCGCATCCCGTGGAACAACTGTTCACGGACCCCCTGCGCGGAGGAGGCCACGAGGTGGGTTCCGGCCGGCCGCAACGGTGTTCGGGGCATACGGGTTTTCCCTCTCCTGGACACGAGTGGTCAGACGGCGGGGTTCTGCGGGCGCCGGCCCCAGGCCTGGAAGAGCAGCGGATGGACGACCACGGTGCCGGGTTCCGCCAGGTGGCGGCGCAGCTCGGCGATGCGGCGGTCGAGCTCGTCGGAGGTGATCAGTCCACGGTCCACGAGGGAGTTCCGGCACAGCTCGGCCCGCTCCACCAGCAGCGTCTGGTAGGGGTGGTCCGGCTGGAAGACCCGGGCGGAGGCGTCCACCCGCACGTCCACGAGTCCGGCGCCGCGCAGCAGCCGCGGCAGTCGGCGGCCCAGGTGTACGTCCATGCCGTTGAGCCGCCACAGTTCGGAGACGACCTCGACCAGCCGTTCCCATGCCGGATGCGGCGGGTCGCACAGCCGGGTGACCCAGTCGACGTCCTGTACGGCGACGATCCCGCCGGGCCGTGTCAGCGCGATCATCTCTTGCAGGACGGCGTCGGAGTGGGGGACGTTCATCAGCACCAGCCGGGTGTGCACGAAGTCGAAGGTGGCCGGCGGCTCCCCGCTCTTCGCGGCGTCGCCGTGCACGAGCCGGACGTTGTCCAGGCCGCGGTCGGCGGTCTCAAGGCGGGCGCGTTCCACCATCTCCGCCTGCACGTCGAGTCCGACGACGTCGCCGTCCGCTCCGACGCGCTCGGCGAGCAGGTCGACGATGCCCAGCGGACCGCAGCCGACGTCGAGGGCTCGGGCGCCGGGGCCGGGGCCGCACCGCTCCAGCAGTCGCTCGGCCTCCGGGCGGAACAGCTCGCCCTGGAACAGCATGCGGTCCAGTTCGCTGGTGCCGGCACCCATGAGGTACCTGTCTGCCACGGTCACGGGGTGGCTCCTTGGAGTGAGGGTGTGGGGGGCGGCCCGGCCGGCGCGGGGACGGGCAGTGAACGCATTCGGTCCCTCAGCCGCAGCAAGTCGGCGCGCAGCCGGGTCAGGTCGGTCGGGGACCACTGACCGGGCGCGCTCGGCCAGTGGCGGCGCAGCGCGGCCAGTGCGGGTTCCTCCAGCCGGACGGTGCCGTCGGAGCCGACGGCGGTTCCGTCGAGCCGGCCGCGTTCGGTGTTCCAGGCGATCGCCTCGTCGCGTGTCAGGCCGGGCGGCAGCCGCAGGTCGACGCGCCGGTGTCGCACCGTGACCGGGTAGCCACCGGGGAGGCCTGCGGGTCCCGGGAGATGGCCGTGGTGGGTGGGGCCGGCGCCCACCAGGGCGGCCAGCGGTGCGGCGGCCGCCGCGGCGCCGACCTCGTTGAGGTGGGCGCGGTCGCGGCGGCGGAGCGATGTGAGCCGGCGGGTGAGGTCGGTGCTCCCGCCGTCCAGCCAGGCCCGTGCTTCATCGGCGGGGGACGCCGGTGGGTGCAGGTGGGCGTGGTGGGCCAGCAGGTGGAGGGGGCTCTGGTCAACGAGGTCCAGTTGGGCCGCGAGCACCGCGGCGAGGGTCGCCACGTTACCCAGTCCGCAGGTCACCGGGGTGCCGAGGGCGGTGAGCACGGGATTGACGGCGTCCGGGAAGCAGGCGTTGACCAGCAGGGTGTCGGGCGTGGCCCGTCGGCAGGCCTGGCCGTAGCGCAGCACGTGGGTGGCTTGCAGCGGCAGTGTCAGACCGAATCCGGTCTCCGCCAGCAGGGCGGTCCAGGCGGACGGCGCAGTCGTTCGCTCCGCCGGGCTGTGTTCGGAGGTGGAGACGACCAGGGCGTCGGCTCGCACCGTGGCCAAGAGCCGTTCCAGCTCGTCGGGGTGGTGGATGTGCACCTCGTGGGGCGTGCAGGTGACGGGTGCGCCGGCCAGTGCCGCGTGGTCGCGGCCCAGTTCGGCGAGGTCCGCGGCGCGTCGCGCGGCGGAGCTGAGGATGTGCAGGGACAGTGGTTGAGGGTGCCGCGCCAGCGCCCGGACCAGTGCTCCGGCGAATGCCCCGGTGCCCGCGACGGCGATGCTGGGCCGGGTCATGCGCACCCCCGGCTCAGGACGTCGAGGTCGAGGAGGCGCGGTTCGGGCAGTCCGGGGCAGCGCGCGCTGAGGTCCAGGCGCGGCGGCCGCTGGGCGTCTGTGAAGTAGGTGGGTACCAGCTGCCGGCCGCCGGGGCCGTTCTCCCAGCACAGCAGCGGATTGGCCACCAGCAGGTCCCGGACCTGCGGGGTGTCACGACGGATGTACAGGCGGATCTGCTTGTCCGCGAAGTGGTTGGGGGGCAGCACCACGCGGGGGGAGAACTTGCGCTTCCACTGGAAGATGCCCTTGCTGATGAACGCCTCCGTACCGAAGAAGTCCACCTGGGGGACGCCGCGTTCACGGGCCCACCGCAGCAGCAGGTGGTAGACGGCCTTGAACGCCCCGTCCGCGTAGTGCCGTTCGTCGCCGCCCAGGACACCGAGCAGCCGGGTGGTCAATGTGCGGCGGTCCGCGGACCAGTGGCACAGCACGCCGGCCACCCGCTGCCCGTCGGCGGTGGTGACGAACAGCAGGGTGCCGTGCGGGAGGATGGCGTGCTGTGCCGCCTCGGCGCTCTCGCTGCGGCTGCGGTCGCCGTGCCGCCGCTGCATGGTCGGCCGGTGCATGCGCCAGTAGAAGAAGGCGAGGGCTTCCGGTGACGGGTCCTCCTCCAGGCGCCAGCGGTGCGCACGCTGGTTGCGGTTGAACTCCCAGCGTTCGCGCTTGGAGATCTTCCGTTGCAACTCCTGGTCGTCGGCAGGTACGTCGACGACCAGGTGGACGCGGAAGGGAGCGGTGACGGCCGCGGTGCCCGGCAGCCGGCCGATGCGGTTGCTGTCGGCGCCGACCACCATGAGGTCGGCCTGCGGCCAGCTGCCGGTGGTCAGCCGCTGCCAGCTGACGCGCTCTCGCCTGCGCTGCGGTTTCGCGGCAGGTGCGCCGAGCCGGGCCCGTTGGTGTTCCAGGAGTTGCAGGATGTTGGCCTGCCCCTGGGGGAGGCCGAGGTAGGCGATGACGGGTTCCCCGGGCGGGCCGTGGGAGATGGTTGCCGTGACCGACCGGCCGGTGGCGTCGGCCAGTCGGCGCGCGGTGCGCCACCCGGTGTGCGGACTGTTGTTCCAGGTGTAGGCCAGCCGCGAGCGGAGCACCGCGAGATGGCGGGCCCGGCCGTCGGGTGGCGTCGGGGCGGGCACGGTGGCGTGCCGTGCCGAGGGGAGGGCGGTCACGGGTGTCCCCCTGGGGGCAGGAGCGGGCGAGGATCAGGCGGCGGCGGCCGTCCGTACCAGGGCGCGCAGGTCGTCGAACGAGTCGATCGGCTGGAGGCCGTGGGGCCGGGCGGGCAGGAAGTCCGCGGCGCTGTACGAACCGGAGGCGTGCACCAGGACGTCGGGGGCGGTGAGCAGTCCCCGGTCGATGGCGTTGAGTACGCCGGTGAGCGCCATGACGAGGGACCATTCCCGCAGGTCGCGGAGGTCGACGGGGAGGTGCACGCCGTGCGGCGCGAGCATCTCGCGGATTGCCGCGTAGCGCTGCAGGCACTCCGCGAGCGACACGACGATGCCACCGCCGCCCTGCCGGCGGATGATCTCGTTCATCCGGGGCGAGGTGACCGGGGTCCGGGTGTAGAACGTCGGGTCCAGCTGTTCGTCGGGGGCGTAGGCGGTGGACGGGAAGTGCGGGTCCTCGTCCTGGACCACGAGCCCGTCCCGGGCGGTCCAGCGGGGCCGGTAGTCGAACCGGTCGTGGTAGAGGCTGGCGACCATGTCCGGGGTGCCCAGATGCTGGACGAGGAAGTAGCCGGCGCCCTCGGCGGGCCACTCCTGCCCGGTGTGCCACTGCTGCCCGTGGAAGTGGCCGAGCAGCCCGTAGGCGCTGGAGACCGAGTGGGCGTGAACGCGCGGCCGGGTCGGCAGGGCGTCTCGCTCGAACAGGGCCCGCACGGCATCGGCGACCATGTAGTTGCCCAGGTCGAGGGTGTGCCACAGCCGCACCCCGTGGGCGGCGAGCAGGGTGTCGGCCTCCTCGTCGACGACTGCCCGTGCGAGTTGTTTGACCTGGCCGGGGGCCGTGGCGCGCAGCACGGCCACCGGGTTCGCGCGGCGCAGGTCCTCCTCGTGGGCCAGGGGTGAGTCCCAGACCTTGGCGACGGAGGCGGCGGGCACCACGGCGACGATGCGCAGCTCCTCCGGGGAGGCCAGGCCCGTCTCGTGTGCCCGCAGCACGGCGTCGCGCAACGCGGTGGCCTTGTTGGCGCTGGACGGCGTGATGATCATGATCGGTTCGCCGGTGCGCCTGATGTGGGCGACGGCACGGGCGACGATGACCAGGGACGCGAACGTCTTGGTCGTGCGGGTGCGCGGGTTGTGCATCAGGTTCAACAGGCTGATGTCGGTGCCCGCCCGCTGTCCGAGCCGATGGGCGCTCATGGTGGAGGGGGCGAAGAAGTCCACGAGCGCGGGGCCGGGCTCGGGCAGTTCCCAGCGGGGCGCGAACCCCGGGGCGGTCGAGCCGGCGGCGGCCGCCGCGAGGATCTGCCGCAGCTCCGCGTCGTAGCGGGTGAGCACGGCCGGGCAGACGGTCTCGTGCGCGAGTGTGGGGGCCGGGGCCTCGGCGGGACGCGTCGTGGTGGTCATCGGGCGACTCCTTGCAGCACGTCCCCGCGGGTCAGTTCCGCGCTCGGGGCCTCGGCCGGATCCTCCCCGACGGTCACCGGCCGGTTGCGCTGGTCGACGAAGACGATGTGCGGGTGGAGGGACCGTGCCTCGGCCTCGCTCACCATCTGGTAGCCGATGATGATGACGAGATCGCCAGGAGCGATCAGCCGGGCTGCCGCGCCGTTGATGCCGATGACTCCGCTGTCGCGCTCGCCCTCGATGACGTACGTGGTCAGCCGGTTGCCGTTGTTGATGTCGACGATGTCGACCTGCTGGCCGGGAAGCAGGTCGGCAGCTTCCATCAGCGTCCTGTCGATGGTCACCGACCCGACGTAGTGCAGGTCGGCCT
Organism: Streptomyces sp. NPDC050732; assembly: GCF_040654255.1. Taxonomy (NCBI): domain Bacteria; kingdom Bacillati; phylum Actinomycetota; class Actinomycetes; order Kitasatosporales; family Streptomycetaceae; genus Streptomyces; species Streptomyces sp. NPDC050732. The sequence goes on along the minus strand of NZ_JBFAHP010000003.1, from coordinate 195,192 downwards.
GGGTGACGGTGGCACGGTGGATCTTGCTGTGGAACATGGTCCGGAACATGGTGGCCTCTGCAGGAGTCGTCAGTCGGCGATCTGGATGCGGCGCAGGTGTCGGCTGCGGTCGCTGAAGGCGTTGCGCGCGTGCAGCAGGCGCCAGTTGTCCCACACGAGCATGTCCCGCTCCCGGTACTCCACGGCGACATGGTCGCGCTCGAAGGTCTTGTGCCAGCGGACTTGCAGCTCCGCGGCCAGATCCTCGTCGTCACGTATGAGGTTGTTGCAACTGAACCTGACGATGGTGCCCTTGGGGTGTTCCTCCAGGATCGGGTGCTGCGTGTGCAGGTCGAGTCCGAGCCGCTGCACACCCTCGGTGGTCTTCCACTGGTACTCCGTGGTCAGGAAGTGCTGCCTTTCCTGGTCGGACAGCCCCTCCACCAGCGGGCGGGTGTCCATGAGCGTCGTCTCGCCGCCCGGGCCGTTGGCAGGCGTGATGCACCACAGGGCGATGTACCGGGGCGGGGTGATCGCGAAGTCGTAGCCCTCGGAGTGCGGGGTGAGCGGGCGCGTGTTACCGGCGTGGTAGACATCGTCCATGCCCGGTTCTGGCCGTACGTCCCCCACCACGGCGCCCGTGTAGTTGGGGACGAACTCGCCGAGGCCCCGGCAGAAGCGCACGGGCTCGAATTCCTCGGTCACGTTGCACAGGAGCACGTACCCGTGCTCGTCCATGAGTTGCTGGAACGTGCGCTGAAGCAGGTCCTCCTGCAGCGGCTGACCGTTGAAGTCGAGCTGCGACAGGATGCTGACGGGAGAATGCGCCATGAACTCCTCCGTGCCATAAGTGGGTTGTTGACCGTCGACGGCCGGTGGGCGCCTGCTTGCTGCGGGAGCGCCGCGCCTGGGCCGACTGAGGCCCTATTGAGTACTGCGCGCCATGCCGTCGGTGGTTTCTGTGACGTTCGGGCAGGGGTGTGTCGCCTGCACGGCATCGGTTGGGACAGGCGCCGAAAGTTCCGGCGCCTGATATCGATGGGAGGAGACCTTGGCAGAACTCCCCCAAGGCTGAATAGCCCGTCTCTCCCGCAACTTGTGTCCCTAACGGCTTAGTTCAAGCCGAAACCACAGATGTCCGCAGGGTTGTCGCCGGGCCGTAGGGCCAGCTCGGGCAGGGCGCCCCGGCGCCCGTGCCGCCTGCCACCGCCGCAAGGTCGTCCGGAATAAGGTGTTGCAGATGAGCCACTCCGGTGAAGGCTGCGGCACGCGGAGGTGGCTTTCTCGTCTTGTACGAAGGGATCGGCGACGGACGCCGCCCCTGGGCAACGGCGAGGTACGACGCGGCGATCCGGGCCCCGGCGGGCACAAGCGCGTTGTCCTCAGTCAGGCGGCCATACGCGCCCGCTGCAGCCTCCCACCTGATCCGGTCAGGGATCAGGCAAGACCGAGAGGCCGAGAGGACGAACAGGGCAAAGGGCACCGACCGGTACCGGTGACCGTGGTCGGCGCAAGCCTTCGCCGCTTTCTCAGCCGCGGGCCGCGGCGATCTCCGCCGCCCGGAATCCGGCCGCGGTGGCGTCGAGAGCGGTCTCGATGTCGTCGTGGGTCATCGCGGCACTGATGTACCAGTGGTGGTTGGGGTGGAACAAAATCCCACGACGCGTGGTCTCCGTGTAAAAGGCGTCCTGAATCCGGTGCTGCGTCTCCTCATCGGCGTGCCGAAAACGCATGAAGGGCATTTGCGGCACACCCAGCACGTGGGCGTCGAGCCCGGACCCGCCTATCTGGTCGGCCAGGCCGCGCTGCAGGGCCGCGCCGAGTTCCTCGATATGTTTCAGCGCGTCGGAATCACGAAGCCGGGTGATGGTCGCGACGGCCCCGGCCATTTCCGCACCGTTCACGTGGAAGGTCGACCCGATGTGCACTTCGCCGACGGCTCGCATGACCTCCTCGCGCCCCACCACCGCCGAGATGGGGTAGCCATTGGCCATCGCCTTGCTGAAGGTCACGATGTCCGCCTGCACCTCGTACCGCTCCTGCGCACCGCCCAGCGCGACCCGGAAACCGGACCGCATCTCGTCGAGCACGAACAGGGCTCCGTGGCGCCGGGCCAACTCGGCGGCGGCGGCCAGGAAGCCGTCAGCCGGGGGCTCCTCCTCGAACGGCATCATCAGCAGGCAGGCCACCTCGCCGGGATGGCGGCGGAACTCCTGCTCCAGACTGCTCAGGTCGTTGTACGTGAACGTGCTGACCGTCTGCTGAGCGGTCGGGGGCACACCCGCGGGCCGGTTGGCACACCAGTCGTGCCAGCCGTTGTACCCCCAGCGAATCACCCGCTCGCGCCCGGTGTGCGCCCGGCTCAACCGCACCGCCGCGCTCGTGGCGTCCGAACCGCTCTTGAGCAGGAACACCCGATCGGCGTGCGGCACCACCGAGATGAGCAACTCGGCGAGTTCGACTTGGACTTTCTTGCGGAGGGTTATGGCGAATCCGTCGCGTATCTCGCGGATGACCGCCTCGGACACCACCGGATCGGCGTGGCCGAGGATGATGGTGCCGTAAGCCAGAATGAAATCCACATAGCGGTTCCCGTCCACATCCCACACATGAGCGCCGGATGCCCGCTCTCCGTACAGCGGGTATTCGCCGTCCACCAGGCGGTCGCGGGCCAGTACATGGCCCGAGTAGGCCTGGGTGGCATCGACACGCGCCGCCCTTTCCAGCAACTGTCGGGATTCGCTCAAGTTCAGGGGCGGGTTTCGCTTGACCATTGCGTCTCCTCGGTGGGGGGAGGGGTGACATCTGCTCGTAGCTGTAAGGAGCCTGACGGGGTATCGGTCGGCCGCGCACCTGCGGGGCGTCAACCTGCCACCCCTTGGCGTGAACCCGCCACCGCAGCCGCCAGGAGTTCCGGCGAACCTACGCTCGGCTCCAGTTGTGTGACCCACACAGGTCTCCACAAGCGTGCCACGGCGCGCCAGGACGATCGCGACTCGCCCAGACCGGGCCCGGACGGAGCTGACAATGACACCCACCCCTCCGGGCCGAGCCGGCGGCAGGAACCCGGAAATCATCGCGATACTCGGCGCGTTCGTGCTCAACGGCGCACTGCTCGGCTCATGGGCCCCTCGGGTACCGGCGCTGGCCGCACAGATCGGTGCCAAGGAAGGGGCGCTGGGGCTGTCCCTGCTCGGTGCCAGCGTGGGCATGATCGCCGCTTCGCTTCTCGCCGGCCGGCTGTGCGCCGCCTTCGGGGCTCGCGTCGTGATGACGGTGTCCGGCGTCGCCGGCTCCGCGCTGCTTCCGGCGCTGGGGCTGGCGAGGTCGCCCGCGACGCTCGGCCTGCTGCTGATCGCACTCGGCGCCATGGTCGGCGGGATGGACGTGGCGATGAACGTGTCCGGCGTGACCGCGACCCGGCGGACCGGACGGGCGATCATGCCGCTGTTCCACGCGGCCTTCAGCGTCGGCACGCTGGCCGGTTCGGTCAGCGCAGCGGTCGCGGCCGGACAAGGGCTGGCCCCCAGCCGCCACTTCACCATCGTCGCGGTGATCTGCGGCGGCGTCACCATCGCCATTGCCCGCTGGATCCCCGTCGAGGAACGGCTGAGGGTACCCGCGGAGGGCGGGCACACCGGACGGGCGCCGTTCAGGCGGCCGGCGCTGTGGCTGCTCGGCGGCGTGGCACTGTGCGCCTCGATAGCCGAAGGAGCGACCGCGGACTGGTCGGCACTGTTCGGTGTGCAGGAGCGTGGTCTCAGCGAGGCCACCGGCGCCCTGATCTACTCGTGCTTCTCGATCACCATGGCGGCCACCCGCCTGTGCGGTGAGGCGATCCAGCGTCGCTGGGGCGCACCGCGCATGCTCATCGGGGGTGCGGCGATCGGCGGGCTCGGGCTGGCCACCGCAGTGGTCGCACCGTCGCCGGCGCTCACCTTCGCCGGCTTCGCCGTCGCTGGTGTCGGTCTCGCGTACGCCTCCCCCGTCGTCATGGAGTTGAGCGGTTCGGCCGGGCGACGGGCCGACGGGGGCGGCGGTGAGCGCGAGGTCGCGTTCGCGACGACCATCGCCTACAGCGGATTCTTGCTCGGCCCCCCGATGGTGGGCGGGATCGCCGAACTGACCAGCCTTCCGCTCGCACTTGGCGCTGTCGCGGTGCTCGTGCTGCTGATCGGCCCGCTGACCCTGGCCGCAGGCTCCTTCCGGCGCCGGGAGTTGTCGTCGGCCGAGGAATCAGCGACACATCAGGACCGAACCACTGCGAGCCGACGCAAGATGGGCTGATCTGCTTCCTTCTCCGCCTACCCGAGTCCACCGAGACGGAGGGCGTTCTCGATCTCGCTGAGTTTCGCGGAGGACAGAACGCCCGCTCGCTCGATCAGGTCGTCCCGGGACACGGTGGTCAGCCACGTGCACGGGGTAAAGCCCGGACGCGGCAACGCGAACCGCAGCACGCCTTCAAAGGGCAGTCCTTCCACGGCGCCTATTGCCACTTCGACGCCCAGACCGGTGATGTCGACACCCGCCCGAGCGACGACCTGCATCACCCGTATCCCGGACGCGTCATCTCCTGACAGCAGCACGACCGGCCGCCGCTCGTCGAACTCAACCCACCAGACTTCGCCACGTCGCACATGTCCTCCTGACACAGGAACGGCGGGCGGACGCCGCGCCACCCCGCCGCGCTGTGATCACGCGGTGGCCGCAGGTCACACCGTAGACCCCCACCCTGACCCGGGAGTCGTCGGCTGCGGATCCGCCGTAACCGCAGCAACGGCGAACTCGCCTACAGCGATGGCTGGGCCCGCCGGTCAGTCGATGCCGTCGATGATGCGGAAGTCGCGCACGACGCCATCAGGAAGGGCCGCCAGCGCCTTCTGGTATGCCTCGCTCTCGTAGGCCGCGACGGCCTGTTCAAAGCTGTCGAACTCGATCAGAACGACGCGTTGCGTAATGCCGGCCTTGTGGGCGACGACTCGACCGCCACGGGACGGGATCCGGGACAGGGTGCGCCCGCCCCCAGCCTGGACAGCCGGACCGGCCAGCTTGTCGTAGGCAGTCAGCCCCTCGGGGTCGGAAATGGCGGGGTAGACACTGACCCAGTAGCCCTTGGCCACGGAAACCTCCTCTATTCGGCCGGACACGTCCGACTTCGAATTGGCACTCAAATCGATCGATCCCGGAGACCGGCGCTTCGGCCGGCTGAATCGTCATATGCGCAGGCTAGGGCTTGATATGCGGTCGAGGGAAAGACCGGTACGGGATAGGCTCAGAACGGATCGTTATCAATCGGCGGGGAGGGCACGTGGCGCCGGACACGGTGAGCCTGCGGTATTTCCTGGTGCTGGCGCAGGAGTTGAACTTCACCCGCGCTGCCGCACGAATCGGTATCGCTCAGCCCGCACTCAGCGCCCGAATGCGGCGATTGGAGGCCGAACTCGGTACGGCCCTGCTGGTCCGCAGCACCCGTAGCGTCGCATTGACCACGGCCGGTGCCGCGTTGGCGGAGTCCGCGCCGTCCGCGCTCGCGGCGCTGGACCGGGCATGGGACACCGCCCGGAGCGCGGCGGCCGGTGAACTGGGCACGCTGCGCATCGGATACAGCCTCAGCGCCGGCGCCGAGACGGCACCGGCCCTGGTGGACAGGCTGATTCGCGGCAACAGCGGACTTGAGGTCGGCGCGGTCCCGATGGCGACACCGGAGATCTCCCCCGCGGTCGCCGACGGCCGCATCGATGCCGGGATCACCCGCGGTGAACAGCCGGGCCAGGGTGTACGCCGGTACCTGCTGCGACGAGCGCGCATCGGGGTCCAGCTGGCGCAGCACCACCCGCTGGCCGGACACCCGGAGATCGAGATCGCCGACGCGGCCGCGTATCCGCTGCGCCTCCCGGACCGTGCGGCCAACCCCGTGATCCACGATCAGCTGTCCGCACTGTTCCGAGACACCCGACCGCACCCCCGGTTCCACACGCCCGCCGTCTCTTTCGACATGTCCCAGCGCGACCTGCGCGACGGCGTCACCCTCGCCCCGGCCGGAGAAGCCGCGACCACGGCACAACCGGCCGGCCTCACCTGGCGACCGCTGCGGGGCGCGCCCAGCCTGACGATCCACCTGGTCCTCCCACGCGAGCAGTCGCCGCTGCACCGCCGCATCCGTGCCGTCGCCAAAACCCTGGCGCACGAGCTGCACTGGCTGCCGGACTGACGCCCAGCAGCTGTGAGGCTGCCGGGGACGACTCCGCGGTCAAGAACGCTGTCGCGCGGACCATCGGACAGCCCCTAGGGCTCCGCCTTCTGCCACGGTTTGACCCCGAGCTTTCCGGTGGTTCCGAGGTCCAGGTTCGGAGTCACTGTCACGGGAGCAGCGCCGGCCTGCGCCCGGACCCGCACGTACGGGACGTTCACCGGCGTACCGGACTGGGTGGTGTTGCGCCACACCAAGCCGGCGGTTGCCGATTCGCCGGGGCCGAGCGTGACAGGCCGGGGTTGCTCGTCGGGCCCGGCAGCGGTAGTGATCTCGCCACTGCCGTCGAGGATCCTGACGCCGTGGACCGGCTTGCGGTCCACGTCCAGGAGCTCCAGCAGCGGGTAGCCCTCGACGGTGTAGGGCCGCTTGCCACAGTTTTCGAGGTGCAGGCCGACGACGCGCAGCCCCATCGCCGCGTCGCCCCGATCGGCGCTGACACGGATCCCGGAGGCCGGGCATGTGCCCGCCTCGGCCGGCGCCTCACCAGCGGGGACTTTGGTGACTTCGAGCACCTTGGCCCGGGTCACCCGCGGCGTGGTGGGTGGGAGCACTCCGGCCCGGACCGTGCCCCTCACGGTCTTACCGGGGCCGACGTCGCGCACGGTCGCGGTTTGGTTGGCCATGGCCCCGCCGTCACGGTCCATGAAGGTGAAGATGATCGAGTACGTCAGGGTCTCGGCACCCTCATTGGTGACCTCGTAGGCGGCAGAGACGCCCGAGTCCGAGCCAAGGCCGTCGGCGGAGACAGGGGAACTACCGGTGGGCGCGGGGGAAGTTGACGCGAAAGTCAACGAGGTGACGCGTACGCCGTCCTTGCCCGGGTCGTCGACCTGCGCGGAAGACGACGGAACGGCCGTACTCGTGTCGGAGTGCCCTGCGTCCGCGCGCTCCGTCCCGCACGCAGTAAGCAACAGAGCCATCGCGGCGAAGGACACGGGTAAGGCCGCAGCCGCGGTGAGGGGCGGGCGGAGAGAAGCCGATCTGCTCATTCGGCCATCTCATCAGACCGCAAGGAGTTCTACGAGCTTCGCCGGCTCAGGGCCCTTGTGAGCTGTAGGCGCTGAGGTTGGTTTCGACCTGGCCCAGCAGGGCCAGCAGCTGCTGCCGCTGGGCCTCGTCAAGGCCGGCGAGGCTTTCCTGTTCCAGGGTGCTCCAGGCCCGGTCCACCTCGGCCAGCATGCAGGCGCCGGAGTCCGAGGGCTCCACCAGCACGGCCCGCCCGTCCGACGGGTCCGGCAGGCGTCGTACGTGTCCGGCCTGTTCCATCCGCTGGAGCGTCTTGGTGAGGGTGGAGGGCTCGACGCCGAGCAGCCGGACCAGGTCCGACTGGCGGAGGACCGGCCCGCTCTCCCACAGGTGCATCATCACCAGCTCCTGCCCCGGGTACAGCCCGAGATCGCGCAGCAGGGCCGCGGCCACCGTGCGGTGCAGCCGGGCCACCCGGCACAGCGCAAGGCTGACCGGCCCGCCACCGGTGGCAGCGGGCCGCGCGGCGAGCCCGGCAGCCTCCGTGGTCGCCGGCTCCTTGGTGGGCTTCATCACTGCTTCCGCGCCTCTCCGACCGTCCGCCCTTGGGGCACCGGAGGGTGTCCCGGCCACCCACTTTACTTGGTCGGCTAAGGATTGATGTACGGTGAATCCCGCCGAACTAGTTAGCCGACTAACTATTTACTTGGTCGGCTACCTATCCCTGTCGCGTGCCGTCGCTTTCCTGTGTGTTCCTGCGCGTTCCTGTCGCGCCGGGCGGTCGGCGGTCACCGCGCAGGCAGGGATCGATTCACTTTCTGGGAGCACCTCCATGAGCAAGATCTGGTTCATCACCGGCTCGTCCCGCGGCTTCGGCCGCCAGTTCGTCGAAGCGGCCCTCTCCCGTGGGGACAAGGTCGCGGCCACCGCCCGCGACACCGCCGCACTCGCGGACCTCGTCACCGCCTACGAAGACGCCATCCTGCCGATGGCGCTCGACGTGACGGACCGGAGCGAGGTCTTCGCCGCTGTCGAACGCGCCCACGCGCACTTCGGCCGCCTCGACGTCGTCGTGAACAACGCCGGATACGCCCTGTTCGGCATGGTCGAGGAGGTGAGCGAGGAGCAGATCCGCGACCAGTTCGAGACCAACTTCTTCGGCACCCTGTGGGTGACGCAGGCCGCCCTGCCGTTCCTGCGCGCCCAGGGCAGCGGCCACATCGTCCAGATCTCCTCCTTCGGCGGCGTCGCACCCTGGCCCAACATGGGCGGCTACCACGCCTCGAAGTGGGCCCTGGAAGGCCTCACCGACACCCTGGCCCAGGAAGTCGCCGGGTCCGGCATCAAGGTCACTCTCGTCGAGCCCAACAACTTCGCCACCGACGCGGCGGGAACCTCCGGCGCTCACGCCCAGCCCCTGCCCGCCTACGACGACGTACGCGCCGCGACGGTCGCCGCGTTCAGCGGCGCCCCGGCCGGTGACCCCGCCGCGGCCGGCCCGGCACTGCTGAAGATCGTCGACGCCGAGAACCCGCCGCTGCGGGTCTTCTTCGGCAGCGCTTCCCTCCCGGTCGTCAGCCAGGTCTACGCCGAGCGGCTCAAGACCTGGAACGACTGGGCCGAGGTGTCCGCCCTGGCCGAGGGCGCGCAGGCCTGACACGACACAACACCGTGCGGGTCGCGCGAGCATCGTGCGGATCGCACACCGCCGTAACTGGCGGCCGGGGCCCACGAAGCGCCGGCCGCCACGTTCTGGCAGACCTGGTCGCCGGCCGGTACCCCGCTCCCCCGCTCACCCGAGCAGGCCGCTCGGTCAGCCGGTGTAGGACCAGGACCAGAAGGCAAGGCCGGTGACAACCGGGCAAGCCACAACTCCCGCCAGGAATAGGCGGCTTGCCCACGGCAGACGGCGGATGCCGGGAGCGAACACCAGGGCGGTCAGGGCTGCGGCAGCACCGGCGACGATCACCACGTACTGCAGGACGAAGGCGCCGACGTCAACACCCTCCGCCGCACCCCAGAGTGCGACCAGACCCACGAGCAACGTGATCCAGGCCAGCGATGCCAGAGTGAGCGCCCACAGCACGCCTGCCACCACGAGGAGACCCCTGTGCCCGGAGCGCGGTGCGAGCTGAGCGGGGCCGTACAAGCGCGCGTAGGTGCCGGGGTTCATCGTCGAGTCCTTCCGTGATCGGTGTGCACGATCCTCGCCCCGTCCGCCCCGCCGCGGCATGGGCACGGATACTCATCTGCTCGTGGCCCGTACTCAGCCGTGGCTACTGCGGGAGGGCCCGGGTGTCGGGGTTGGTGGCCAGGCTTTCGTCGGCAGTTGCGCCGGCGGGTCGGCTGCTGTCTGTTCCTGCGCGGGCGGGGGTTGTTCCTGCGTGGGCAGGGGCTGGGGGGTCGGGTTCCCGGTGTGCAGAACTCTGTTGACGTGGGCGGTGTCGAGGGCGTTTTCCCAGCGGGCGACGACGAGGGTGGCGACCGCGTTGCCGGCGAGGTTGGTCAGGGCGCGGCATTCGGACATGAACTTGTCGATGCCGAAGACGAGCATGATGCCGGCGGCGGGAACGGTGCCGACGGTGGTGAGCGTGGCGGCGAGAGCGATGAACCCGGCGCCGGTGATGCCACCGGATCCCTTGGAGGTGAGGATCATGACGGCCAGCAGGCCGAGCTGCTGGCCGATGCTCAGGGGGGTGTCGGTGGCCTGGGCGATGTAGATGGCGGCCAGGGAGAGGTAGATGGAACTGCCGTCGAGGTTGAAGGAGTAGCCGGTGGGAACGGTCAGGCCGACGATGTCGCGACGGATACCGAGCCCTTCGAGTTTCTGCATCAGCCGGGGCAGGGCACTCTCGGAGGACGAGGTGCCGAGGACCAGGACGAACTCCTCGCGCAGGTGGCGCAGCAGCCGGAAGATGTTGATCCTGAGTGCGGCGGTCACCGCACCGAGGACGACGATCACGAAGAACGCCGAGGTGCCGTAGAACAGCCCGATGAGCCGGCCGAGGCTGGTCAGGGTGGAGAAGCCGTACGTGCCGATGGTGAAGGCCATCGCGCCGAAGGCGCCCACGGGCGCGGCCAGCATGACGTAGTGCAGGATCTTGAAGACGACGGCGCTCAGGCGCTGGACGCCGTCGACGAGAGGCTCGCCGACGGGCCCGACGGCCTTGAGGGCGATGCCGAAGAGGACCGAGAAGAAGATGACCTGAAGGATGTTGCCCTCGGCGAAGGCGCCGACGGCGCTGGAGGGCACCAGGTCGGTCAGGAAGTGCCACCAGGACCGGCCTTCGGCGTCCTTGACGTACTGACCGGCCTCTCCCGTCGGCTGGAGGTCGCCGGGGTGGGCGTGGACGCCGGCTCCGGGCTGGAAGACGTTGACCGCGACGAGGCCGATGAGCAGGGCGGCGAGGGTGCCCGCCTGGAAGTACAGCAGGGACTTCAGACCGACCCGGCCCACCCGGCCGAGGCTGTCGACGCCACCGATGCCGGCCACGATGGTCACGAACACGATCGGCGTGATCAGCATCTTGATCGCGGCGACGAAGGTGGTGCCCACGGGTTCCATCGCGGTGCCGGCCGAGGGCCACAGCCAGCCGGTGAGGACACCGGTGACGATGGCGGTCAGGACCCAGAAGTACAGCTGCCGGTACCACGGCTTCCTGGCCGCTTCGGCCGGGGACGGTGCGGGGACTGCGGGCGGCGGGGCGGATGCTGCCATGGCGTTTCTCCTCGTCGCGGAACGGGGGCGCAACCGGGACGCGGAAGCACCCTCCGGGGGGCGGTCCTCGGGGGGGAACGGGAGGGCCGGTGGGCGAGCGCGGCTCAGGAGCGAAAGGGGCGCGGGCTCAGAGGAGTTCGAGGAGCTTGTCGGTGAACTCGGCCGTGGAGGCGGTGCCGCCCAGGTCTTGGGTGCGTACGTCGGTCTTGGCCAGGACCGCGGCGATCGCATCGGTGATGTCCCTGGCCGCTTCCGGGTGGCCGAGGTGGTCGAGCATCATGGCGGCCGACCAGATCGCGCCCAGCGGGTTGGCGATGCCCCGGCCCGCGATGTCGGGGGCGGAGCCGTGAACCGGCTCGAACATCGAGGGGAACTCCCGCTCGGGGTTGAGGTTGGCCGCGGGGGCGACACCGATGGACCCGGCCACCGCGGCGGCGAGGTCACTGAGGATGTCTCCGAAGAGGTTGGAGCCGACGACGACGTCGAAGCGGGCCGGTTCGAGGACGAACTTGGCCGCGAGCGCGTCGATGTGCTCCTGGTCCCAGCTGACCCGCGGGAACGAGGCGGCCCGCGCGGCGACGAGTTCGTCCCAGAACGGCATGGTGTGCACGATGCCGTTCGACTTGGTGGCCGAGGTCAGCCGGCCCTTGCGCTGCCCGGCGAGCGTGAACGCGTAGTCCAGCAGCCGCGTGACGCCGGTCCGGGTGAACACGGCCTCCTGTACGGCCATCTCGTCCGGGAATCCCCGGTTGAGCCGCCCGCCGACCTCGCTGTACTCACCTTCCACGTTCTCCCGGACGACGACGAAGTCGACCTCGCCGGCCCGCGCCCCCCGCACCGGGCTGTCGATGCCCTCGAAGACTCGGATGGGCCGCAGGTTGACGTACTGGCGGAAGCCCCGGCGGATCGGGATCAGCAGCCCCCACAGCGAGACGTGGTCGGGCACCCCGGGATGGCCCACCGCGCCCAGCAGGATGGCGTCCTTGTCGCGCAGTTGGGCGAGGCCGTCGGCGGGCATCATGGCGCCCTCGCGCAGATACCGCTCGCACGACCAGTCGTCGTAGGACGTATAGGAAAGGGTGAAGCCGTGCCGGCGGCCGAGGATGTCGAGTACCTGCTGAGCGGGGGGCAGTACTTCGGTGCCGATGCCGTCACCGGGGATGAGGGCGATGCGGTGGTTCGTCATGCCTTCGATTCCAGCAACGTGCCCGGGCAGACGTCCAAGACCGAAACCGGATCTCCCTTATAGCGACCGCCTATCAGTCAGCGACCGCCTGTCAGTCAGCAGCCGCCTGCGAGTCAGTGCCGGTGGGGACGGCCATCCCCCAGAAGGCGGCGGCCGCCGGGGACAGGACACCCCGGCGGCCGATCAGTGCAATCTTCAGCGCGGTCGCGGGTTCGATGTCCAGCACCTCGGCCCCCGTCCGCCGGGCGATCTCCCGCCAGGAATCCGTCACGACCGCGAGCCCGACCCCGGCCAGCACCAGAGGCAGCAACGCGACCCGGTGCTCCGTCTCCGCCGCCACACTGAAGTCGATGCCCTGGTCACGCAGGGAGTCGACGTACGCCCGCATCCCCGTCCCGGGCTGTCCCACGATCAACCGCTGACCGGCCAGTTCCTCGCACGCCACCGCTTCCCGGCCGGCGAAGGGCCCGCCCAGCGGTACGACCAGCACGAACCGCTGCTCCCCCAGCACGTGCGCGCGGACCTCCGTGTCCGGCACCCTCCCGGCCGTCGCCAGCAGGCCGAGCTCCGCGGCCCCTGTCCGCACCGCGCCGACGACGTCCCGAGCCGTGAAGACGGCCCGGACCGCCACGGTCACGCCCGGATGACGCCGGGCGAAGGAACGGATCAACGACGTCAGAGGCTCGACGGCCTGGGACGGCATCGACGCCACATCGAGGCGGCCCTCCCGCAGTTCGTGCACGGACGCCACGCTCGCCCTGGCAACCTCCAGGCTCCGCACCGCCGCACGGGCCGGTTCGATCAACGCCCGGCCTGCGTCCGTCAGCACCGCGCGGCGCCCGATCCGATGGAACAGCTCCGTACCCAGGTCACGCTCCAGCGCACGAACAGCCTGCGACAACGACGGCTGCGACACATACAGCGCCGAAGCGGCCCGGTTGAAACCCCCGCGGTCGACGACGGCCAGGAAGTACTCCAACTGCCGGACATCCATGACTTCGGTCTTCGATCTTCAGTCTTCGGTCTTCGGTCTTCGGTCTGCACTGGCCAGGGAGGTGCCCTCCGCTGCGGGGCCCAGCCTGTGGGATCAGCATGCCGCCCGGCTCGGGTGAGGCCAAACTCCACTGCTCAGGACGGATTCCGGGTGTTGGTCGTCGTCGCGACGCGGGATGTCAGCGGCGACAGCCGCCCTCCGAGTCGATGACCTGCCCGGTGATCCACTCGGCCTCGTCCGTGGCGAGCCACGCGATGAGCCGGGCCGGGTCGTCCGGCATGCCCCACCGGCCGGCGGGGAACCGTGCGGCGATCGCGTCGTACGCGTCGCCGGTGAGGTAACCCGTGTCCACGGGGCCCGGGTTGACGCAGTTCACGGTGGTGGCGAGGTCGGCGAGCGCGGTGGCGAGCGTGCGGGTCGCCGACGCCAGCGCGCCTTTCTGCAGGCTGTACGCGATCTCGTCCGGCATGCCGCCCGCGATGTCCTGCCCCGACGTCATCATCACGACACGGCCGCCGGGGGTACGGTCCGGCAACCGCGCACGCAGCCGGGCGTACGCCTGGACGAGGAGGATCACGGAGCGGGTGTCGACCGCCCAGTGCGCGTCGAGCATCGCCGCGTCGATCGCGTCGAGTGGTCCGTCGCTGCCGCTCAGCGCGTGGTTGGCGACGAGGATGTCGATCCGGCCGCCGAGCGCGTCGGCGGCCGTGTCGATCAGGCGGGCCGGGGCGTCGGTCTCCGTCAGGTCACCAGGCCCCGCGTGGACGGGCGCGTCCGGGTCGCCGAGCGCTTCGCGCACCCCGGCGACGACGGCCTCCGGGGAGTCGGCGCCCCAGGGCATCGCCGCGTCGTGCGGGACGTGGTGGTGCAGATAGACCCCGGCGCCGTACGCGGCGAGCCGCCGGGCGACGGCGTATCCGATGCCGCCGCGTCGGCTGGCCCCGGTGACAAGCGCGGTGCGTCCGCGCAACGGCAGTGGGTCGCGGCGGAGTTGTGCGGGTGAGGGCTGCGGCAGGTGAGGCATGACAGACCATGGTGGACTCGCGGGCGCCGACGCGCACGCGGATTTTTCGCGGCCTTTTCGGCCCCCGGGCGCGCGAACGGGGTGGACGGGTGCGGCCGGTCAGCAGCCGCAGTCGACGGCTCCGGCGTCGACCGGCGCGGTGAGCGCGTCAGGAGCCTGCCGCTCGCGGCCCTCCCACGTCTCGTACGCGAATCCCTCGCGCACCCAGTACTCGAAGCCGCCCAGCATCTCCTTTACCTGGAAGCCGAGTTGGGCGAGGGCGAGGGCCGCGCGGGTGGCGCCGTTGCAGCCGGGTCCCCAGCAGTAGGTGACGACCGGCACCGACGTGTCGAGGAGCGCCTGCGCCTGCTCGGGGATGAGGGCGGTCGGCAGGTGGACGGCGCCGGGGATGTGTCCCTGGTCCCAGGAGGCGGTGGAGCGGGTGTCGACCACCAAGAAGCCCGGGTCGCCCCCGGCGGCGAGTGCGGAGGCCACGTCGGAGACGTCGGCGTGGAAGGCCAGACTGGCGCCGAAGTACGCGGCGGCTGCCGCCGGTGAGGCGGGAGGCACGCGCAGGACCGGGTTTCCGCCACCCTGGTTTCCGCCCGGATTACCCCCTGCAGCGGCGAAGGCCCCAGCCATGGCAGCCGGAGCGGGCGAAGGGGCGCTGAGCTGCGTGTTCGTGTTGTTCATGGCGAAAAATCTACGGGCGGCGGCGGGAAGTCTGAAGCGCCGAAGCCCGGCGTTCCGCCGGTGACGCCGTTGAATCCCCGGCAGATCGCGAGTATCGCGCGGGTTACGCGGGGTGGCTGCTCGGGCGAGTTCAACAGGGTTGTCGTGAAAGGGCGTTGCCAGGGCCGAGCCCTCTCCGCCGAGAATGCCGAGAAAGGTCCGGACCAGAAGTCGGTCCGGACCAGAAACCGGTTTGATCATGCGGTGGGCCGCAAGCCCACCCATGACACCGCGGCGACGCCGAGCGACCCGAAGGGCGCCGTCGCACAGGAAGCCCCGCCAGCCTCTTGCGCCGCACACAACTCCTCTGCCAGATTCACCTCTGCCACACATGGCATGCACGCGACAGAAGAACCCGCCTTCCGAGCGTGCCCTCGGGCTGCATACCTATGCGGTCCTGTCCTCATCCAGGACGCTGCACCCCCACACAATGGAGACGAACATGCGTATATCCAGACTCGTCCCCGCGCTCGCGGCCACCGCCCTCGCCGTTCTGGGGCTCGCCCCCACGGCAGTGGCCCAGACCGCGGCCCGCGCGGACGCCCCCGCCGTGGCATCCAGCAACGGACCCCAGCCGATCATCGGCGGCGGTTACGCCAGCAACGCGCCCTGGGCCGCCAGGCTCTTCTCCAACGGCCGGCAGACCTGTAGCGCCACGATCATCGCCCCGACCTGGATCCTCACCGCGAAGCACTGCGTCAGCGGCGGCGGCCTCTCCTTCCGCATCGGCAGCCTCGACCAGACGTCCGGCGGCACCACGGCCAACGGCATCAGCATCAGGAACCACCCGTCCTCGGACCTGTCCCTGGTCCAGCTGGACCGCTCCGTGGCGGGCACCTACGCGCGCCTCGGCAGCCCGGGCTCCGTGTCGGTGGGCCAGACCGTGCAGGTGTACGGCTGGGGAGCGACCTCCCAGTGCGGCTCCGAGATCAACTGCCAGTCCCGGCTCCTGAAGGTCGCCAACGTCGTGGTGACCGGCGGCTGCCGTGACGCCTACCAGGGCCAGGCCATCTGCGCCCGGCGCGGCGACGGCATCACCGCGGGCGGCGACTCGGGCGGCCCGATGATGGCCAACGGTGTGCAGGTCGGCGTCGCCTCCACCAGTGACCGCCAGACCACGACCGCGTACACGAACGTGACGGCGTACCGCTCCTGGATCCAGAGCATCGCGGGCGTCTGACACCCGCGCCGACACCTGCGCCGAGACCTGCACTGCCATCTGCACTGACATCTGCACTCGGGTGCAAACAATCCCCGGCCGCCTCTTGAACGGCCGGGGATTTCCCTGTTACCTCTCGGGGATGACCGGATATTCCACGGACGCCACCGACTGGCGCATACTCGACGTCCTCCAGCGGGAGGGCCGCGCCAGCTACGCCGAGTTGGCGCGCGCCGTCTCGATGTCCGCGAGCGCCGTGACCGAACGCGTACGGCGCCTGGAGGAGGCGGGTGTGATACAGGGGTACGCGGCGGTGGTGGACCCGGACCGGCTCGGCCTGCCGATCCTCGCGTTCGTCCGGCTCCGCTACCCGAACGGCAACTACAAGCCTTTCCACGACCTGGTCGAGGCGACCCCGGAGATCCTGGAGGCCCATCACGTCACGGGCGACGACTGCTTCGTCATCAAGGTCGCCGCCCGCTCGATGCAGCACCTGGAAGAGGTGTCGGGCAGGATCGGCTCACTCGGCTCGGTGACGACCAGCGTCGTCTACTCCTCCCCGCTGCCCCGCAGACCACTGGGACGCTGACCGCGACGCGAACCGGGCGCGGACGACCGGCCGACCGGCCGATGACATGCCTCATGGGCGCCGAGAGGAGAGCGTGGTAACGTCGCTCTCTTCTCCGGTCCCCGGCCGGACGGAGTCCAGTCAGGCATCCCATGACCGACCCGCACCAGCGCCTCCAGAACGCCCTCGACGCCCTGGACGTCGCCTTCGCCCCGCTCTCCGACCTGCCGTTCCCGGTGAGCGGCTGCACCTACTGCTACGCCGAGTCCGATCTCGAAGCCGTTGCCGGGCCCGTGCACCTGGTGCCGGAAGACCTGATCCCGTACGTCGCCCACGAAGCCACGAACCACTGGGACGACTTCCCCGGCCTGTACCGAAGACTGACGCCCCGTATCGTGCGGGCGCTGACCGAGGGCCAACTCCTCCACGACATGGTCGCCTCCCGCTTCCTCGCCGCGGGCTGGCGGGACTGGCCCGCGCCCGAGCGAGCGGCCCTGGAGGAGGTCTGGCACGCCTGGTGGCGCTCGGCCCTGCACACGCACCCCGACACCACGAACATCCGTGACGTACTGGAAACGCTCTCGGTCACCACGGGCACCCTGACCCCCTGGCTGACCGAGTGGGGGGCGACCCGCACCGAGACGTCCGACCGACACCTCGCGGACGCCCTCGACACCTGGCTCATCGAGGACGACATCGCCGACCTGCAACTCGGCTTCTACGACGAGGTGTACGCCGCACCCGAACTGCTGCGCTGGCTCTGCTCCCTGGAGCGGGGCCGCATCAACGCCGCCCAGCTCAGGGAGATCGAGCGCATCGTGTGCGGCTGAAAGAACGCCTCCCCTCGGGCTCTGTTCGCCGGCGCACCGGCGGTGCGGCCGACCCGAACGCCTCCTCCGGTTCATCACGACCGCCCTCCGAACTGCCAGTTGTGGACCTCGATGTCGGCGTACCGGTCCGGGGTCAGGACGGTCCGTGCCGTGTCCGGGTCCGGCGCCCTGACCAACGCCGCCGTCCCCAGCCAGACGGCTCCGCTGTCGGACAGCAGCGGTCCGTAGGCGATCAGCTCGTCCCGGCCGGGCGGCACCGCGACATCGGCGGCGTGGCCCGTGCCGAGGCCGAGCACCAGGTACCGGTTGCCGCCGGTCCGGCCGCCGGGAAAGTCCCACATGGTGCGCCCCAGCACGTTGCGCCACCGCCGCAGCAGCACATCCCGGTAGACACCGGCCTGGTAGTTCGGCTCGTCGAAGGCGAACGCGCGGGCAGCGGCGGGATCGGGCAGGTCGACGATGTGCAGGCTTCCGGTGGGTGTGTCACCGTCGTCGGAGAAGGTCGGGCCCCGGGCGATCATCTCCTTCGCGTACCGGTCCATATAGGACCAGTGCTCTTCAAGCAGCTCGTCGCGCAGCGGTAGGGAGCCGGGCCGGTCGCGGTGATAGCAGAGGAACTCCATGCCAGAGGATCTCTTCCGCAGGCGGCCAGGTCCAGCGGTTCCCCACGAAGGCCTGAGCCCTCAGATCGCACCTCGCTGCCGCACGGTCGACCCAGCCCGCCCCTTCACCACCTCCAACTGCGCGTGCACGCGGCGTCGCAGGTCAGCGACGTGGCTGACGATGCCCACGCTGCGGTCCCGCTCGCGCAGCGAGTCCAGGACGTCGAGGACCTCGTCGAGGGTCTGGTCGTCGAGGCTGCCGAAGCCCTCGTCGATGAAGAGGGTGTCGAGTCGGACACCGCCCGCCTCGTCCGTGACCACGTCGGCGAGGCCCAGTGCGAGGGCGAGCGAGGCGAAGAACGTCTCCCCGCCCGACAGGGTCGCCGTGTCGCGTTCGCGGCCCGTCCAGGCGTCGACGACGTGCAGGCCGAGGCCCGAACGGCCGCGGCCCGTGCGGTCGTCGGAGTGCACGAGGGTGTAGCGCCCGGACGACATGCGTCGCAGTCGTACGGTCGCGGCCGCGGCCACCTGTTCCAGGCGGGCGGCGAGCACGTACGACTCCAGGCGCATGCGGCGTTCGTTGTCCGCCGAGGTGCCCGCGGTGAGTCCCGCGAGCCGGGCCACCCGGTCGTACGCGGCCCGCAGGGGGGCCAGCTTGCGCATCGTGGCGAGCGAGCGGGCGGAGAGCCGGTCCAGTTCGGCGCAGCGCCGTGCGGCGGCGTCCCGCGCGGAGGCGGCGTCCCGCAGGCGCCGGCCCGCCACCTCGGCCGCGGCCTGCGCGGTCGCGAGGTCGGCTGGTGACTGCTGCGCGGCGGCGGCCGTGTCCGGCTCGGCGAGGACGGAGCGCACCGCCGCTTCTTCGTTCCGCCAGGCGTCGATGCGGTGCTGGAGCTCGCGGTACCGGGCATCGTCGAGCAGGGCGGCCGCCGCTGCCGTCGGCGTGTCGAACCCGGCGCGGAAGGCCGCGTCGGCGAGTCGCGCGTCGGCATCCTTCAGGCGCTCGGCGGTGTCGTCGGCGGTGCGGACGGCGTCGGCGGCCTCGGTGAGCAGCGCGGCCTGCCGCTCCAGCTGGGCGGCGCGTGCGGCGACGCTGTCCGCGGTGCCCCGCGCGCGGGTCAACTCCGCTTCGAGCGCCTGCTGTTCGCGTTCCAGCGCGTCCCGCAGCGTCGTGCGGGACGCGGCGCGCCGGGCGGCCTCCTGCTGCTCGGTGAGCCTGCGGTCGTACTCGCGCTCCGCCTGCGCCAGCGCCTCCCGGGCGGCGTGCAGACCGGACGCACGGTCTCGGGCCTCTGCGTATGCCTGCCGCAACTCTTCGACGGCCGCGGCGAGTTCGTCGACCGTGGAGTGGGCGTCGGGGGCCGGCTGCCTGGAGTCGGTCCTTCCGGCGGCGGTCGCCTCGTCCGGTTCCGTCACCGGGCCGCCTCTGGCGGCGGCCGTCGCCGCGGCCAGGGATTCGCGTACGTCTCCGAGAGCGCGCTCGGCGGCGGCGCGGGCCTCGTCCGCGCGGCGGTGCTCGGCGAGGGCGGCCTCCTCGGTGTGGCGGTCCACGTGCCCGGCGATCTTCCGGGCAGGAGCGGGGTGCTCCGTGGCGCCGCACACCGCGCAGGGTTCGCCGTCGGTCAGGTGCGCGGCCAGTTCGGCGGCGATACCGGTGAGGCGTTGCTCCTTGAGGGCGAGCCAGTGTTCGTGCGCGGCGGTGGCGGACTCGCGGGCGGTGAGGGCGCGTTCCTGTGCCGCCGCCGCGTCCTGGGCGAGCCGGTCGCGGCGGCGGGCCGCGTCGAGGCGGGCCTGGGCCGGTTCGAGCCGGCCCGCGAGGCGCTCGGCGCGGGTGGCGGCTTCCTGGGCGGACTCGATGCGCTCCTGGAGCGCGGCCCGGGTCGTCTCCCAGCCGTCGAGCCAGCCGGACGCGTCCTGGAGCAGTTCGTCGTCGGCGCGCTCCTGGCGGTCCAGCGTCGCGCGTTCCGCGCTGATCTCGGTGGTCCGCCGCTCGGCACGCCGGGCCGATGTGAGGCCGCCCAGCTCCTCGGCCGCTGTGCGCGCGGCGGCGGCGAGACCCGCCGCGCCGGAGGAGGCGAACGTCGCGGGCAGCAGGGCACGCGCGCGTGCCTCCGCCTCCGTGGCGCGCCGGTGTTCGGCGTCGACGGTGTCGCGCAGGCCGAGCGCGGGCGCGACCGTCTCGGCCTTGCGGGCCCGTTGCAGACGCTCTTCGAGGTCGCGCTGTTCGTCCACGCGCGCGTGGAGCTGCGCGGCGCGTGACTGCGCTTCGGCGAAGCGGCTCTGCAGCCGGTGCAGTTCGCGTACGTCGCCGAGCCGGCGCTCCGCGGCTGCCTGGGCGGATTCGGCGGCCGTGAGCGCGCGGTCCGCGACGGTGAGGCGCTCCCGCGCGCTCGTGCGGGCGACGGCCGCCCAGGTGAGGACGGCGTCCGCGAGGCCGGGGTCGCCGGGCGCGAGGTCGGGCAGGGGCAGTTCGGCGTCGTGGCCGTCGTCGTCCGCGGCCTGCTGCATGCGGTGCGCGTCGGCGAGGAGCGCCGCGTCCCCGTCCTTGACCTCGGCTTCGGTGGTGCGCCGCTGCTCGGCGAGCCGCTGTTCCACGGCGGCGAACCTGCGCGTGTCGAAGAGCCGTCCGAGCAGCTTGCCCCGCGCCTCGGCGTCCGCGCGCAGGAACCGGGCGAAGTCGCCCTGGGGCAGGAGCACGACCTGGCAGAACTGCTCCTTGCTCATGCCGAGGAGCTGCGTGATCTCCTCGCCGATCTCCTGGTGGGACCGGCTGAGGTCCTTCCAGGCGCCGGGGGTCGCCGCGGCGTCGTACTCGCGCAGCCAGCTCTGTGCCTTCTCCGTGGTGGTGCCCGTGCCGCGCTTCTTGGGGCGCGCCCACGGGGGCTGGCGGGTGATCTCCAAGCGGCGCCCGGCCACGGTGAGTTCGAGGCACACTTCCGTGCGCGTGCCCTGCTGCGCGTGGTCGCTGCGCAGCGTCATGCCCTGCCCGCTGCCCTGCCGGGCGCCCGGTACCGAGCCGTAGAGGGCATAGCACACGGCGTCCAGGACGGAGGTCTTGCCGGCGCCGGTCGGGCCGTGCAGCAGGAAGAGTCCGGCGGCGCTGAGGTCGTCGAAGTCGATGTCCTGGGTGGTGCCGAAGGGCCCGAAGGCGGTGATGCGGAGCCGGTGGAGCCTCATCGGGCGACCTCGTGCAGCGTGGCGTCGGTGCGGACGGCGTCGAACGCCGAACGCAGCACTTCCTGTTCCTCCTCGTCGGGCCCCGCGCCGCGCACATGGGTCACGAAGTCCTCGGCGACCTGCTGGTCGCTGCGGCCCTGGAGGCGCTGGGCGTACGAGACGTCCGGGTCGTCAGGGGCCCGGTCCGGGGCGAAGACGAGGCTGAGGGTGTGCGGGAACCGCTCGCAGAGGCGGGCCATCGGGTCGTCGGGGCGGACCGCGTCGGTGAGGGTGGCCTCGACCCACGCCTCTTCGTGGCGGGCGAGAGCGGGGTCGCCGAGCAGGTCGTCGAGGGTGCCCCTGATGCGGGCGAGCGGGCGCGGCACGGGGCAGTCCACGCGCTCGGCGTCGATCTCCCCTTCGGGGCCGAGGTCGACGAGCCACATACTCTTGTGGTGGTCGGCCTCGGAGAAGGAGTACGGCAGGGGGGAGCCCGAGTAGCGCACGCGCGTGGAGAGGGTCTGGCTGCCGTGCAGGTGGCCGAGGGCTGCGTAGTCCACGCCTTCGAAGACTCCGGCGGGCACGGCGGCGACCCCGCCGACCGTGATGTCCCGCTCGCTTTCGCTGACCTGGCCGCCGCTGACGAAGGCGTGGGCGAGGACGACGGAGCGGGTGCCCGGCGGGCGGGCGGCGAGGTCGGCGCGCACCCGGTCCATGGCGGCACCGAGGACCGCCTCGTGCCCTGCCCTGGCCACTGCGAAGGTGTCCTTGACGAGTGCGGGTTCGAGATAGGGCAGGCCGTAGAACGCCACGTCTCCGTGGCGGTCGGTGAGGATCACGGGCTCCGCGCAGGCGGCCGGGTCGGTGCGCAGGTGGATGCCGGCGCGGTCGATGAGGCCCGCGCCGACGCCGAGGCGGCGCGCCGAGTCGTGGTTTCCGGAGATCATGACCGTCGGCACGCCGAGGTCCGCGAGCCGGTGCAGGGCGTCGTCGAAGAGCTCGACGGCGGCGAGCGGCGGCACCGCCCTGTCGTACACGTCCCCGGCCACCACGACGGCGTCCACGTCACGCTCGCGGACGGTCGCCAGCAGGTGACCGATGAACGCGGCCTGGGCATCGAGCATGTTCACGCGGTGGAACGATCGCCCCAGATGCCAGTCGGACGTGTGCAGAAGCCTCATGATTCCCGAGACTATCGGGCGGGTCGGACATCACGGGTGGCCACTCCCGTAACTCCTCCTGGCCGGGCCCGTCAGGCGTCTCCGTACGCCTCTCCCCCGAGCTCCAGAACGGCGCTGCCCGCGGTGGCGTCGGCCAGCCAGCCGCGGAAGGCGTCCACGTCGGCGTCGGGCAGGCCGATCTCGATCGTCACGGCGTCGCCGTAGCGGACGTCGCGCACCTCGCGGCCCGCCGCCCGCAGATCGTTCTGGACCTTGCCCGCGCGCTGGTGGTCGACGGTGACGGTGGCGAGGCGGAAGCGGCGGCGGGTGACGGTGCCGAGGGTGTCCAGTGCCTCGCCGACGGCTCCTCCGTAGGCGCGGATGAGTCCGCCCGCGCCGAGCTTGACCCCTCCGTAGTAGCGGGTCACGACCGCGGCGACGTACCGCATGTCGCGGCGCATCAGCATCTGCAGCATCGGGACGCCCGCGGTGCCGCCGGGCTCGCCGTCGTCGCTCGCCTTCTGCACGGCGGCGTCGGCCCCGATGACGTACGCGAAACAGTTGTGGCTGGCGGTCGGGTGTTCCTTGCGGACGCGCGCGACGAAGTCCTGGGCCTCCCGCTCGGTGGCCGCGGGTGCCAGGGCGCACAGGAAGCGCGAGCGGTTGATCTCGGTCTCGTGCACGCCCTCGCGGGCCACTGTGCGGTATTCGTCCTGCATCACGCCAGCGTAGGCGCTCCTCGGGGGCCGACCGCGCCGGGAGGGGTGCCGGGTGGCGTAGGCCACAGCACGCGTTCCGGCGCGGGCCGCGCCGGTACCGTGATCCCTCGTGACGTCACCTTCGACAACCGTGCCCCAAGTCCCGGACCCGACGGGCCCCTTGGCATCCCTGCTCACCGGCGTGCCCGTCACCGTCGTCGAGACCCACGACGACCCGGCGGACGCCGTCCTCTTCCCCGAGGAGGAGGCGGTGGTCGCGAACGCGGTGGCCAAGCGCCGCAACGAGTTCACCACCGTGCGGCACTGCGCCCGCACCGCGCTGGCCCGGATCGGTGTGCCGCCCGCGCCGATCCTGCCGGGGCACCGGGGCGCGCCCGGCTGGCCGGCCGGCGTCGTCGGCAGCATGACGCACTGCGCCGGGTACCGCGCGGCGGTCGTGGCCCGCGCGGGCGAGGTGACCTCGCTCGGCATCGACGCGGAGCCCGGCGAGCCGCTGCGCGATCCGGACGTCCTGAACCTGGTGGCCGACGAGACGGAGCGTGCCGCGCTGGCCGCGCTCGGCTCCCGTCACCCGGCCACGCCCTGGGACCGGCTGCTCTTCAGCGCGAAGGAGTCCGTCTACAAGACGTGGTTCCCGCTGACCGGGCGGTGGCTCGGCTTCGAGGAGGCCCGGGTGCAGCTGGAGCCGGACGGCACGTTCACCGCGCGGCTGCTGGTCGAGGGGCCCGTGGTGGCGGGCGTCGAGCTGAAGGTGTTCGCAGGTCAGTGGGTGGTGCGGGACGGGATCGCCGCCACGGCCATCGTGCTGCGCTGACGCCCGGGCGCTCGCTCTCCCCGGCCCGTACTGAGCGGGCCAGGTGTCCGGCACGCGCGCGTGGCGCATGCCCACCAGGTCGCCCGCGCGCGGCGCGGCGGCTCTGCGGCTACGCCTTGCCGCAGCCAGCGGCCGCCCCGTCCCCATCGGCGAGCGTCTTCCAGAACATCTCCTCGTACTGCCCCAGCAGGCGGCCGTAGCGCAGGTGTGCCGTCGTGATCCGGCCCCGGTCGAGGCCGGCCTGCACCGCGGCGAGTGCCTGCCGGTCGAGGTCCGGCGCGGGCTCCGCGAAGAAGTCGAAGAACCCGCAGGCCTCGTCGTCGAAGCCGTAGTGGTCGCGCAGCGCGCGGGCGACGGTGGCGCAACTGGCGCCCCAGACCGCGAAGTTGGCGGTGAGCGCGAGGACGACGTCGGCCGGTTCGCCGTTCAGGGCGAGCCATGCCACGTACGCCGGGTAGGTCTGGCAGCCTGCCTGTGGTTCGTACGTCGCCGCCTCGTTCCTGCTCACCCCGCAGGCGTCGAGCAGCGGGGTGAGGCGTTCCCTGGCGAGGCTCTCGCCGTCGGCGAGGGTGTCGAAGAACGCGGCGGATTCGAGGTCCTTGGCCTCGGCGGCCCGCCTGGTCAGGTGCTGGAAGGAGCGCCGGTCGGCGGGGATGACGTGCCGCTGCTCCAGCGCGAGGACGGCGATCGTCCGCGCCCGCGCCCGGCCGTCGGCGATGCGCGGCACGAGGGGGTGGGCGGTCGGGTCGGGGGCGAGGCGGGCGGCCGTGGTCCGCAGGAGCTCATGTGCCGTCGGAGTCATCACGCGCACCTTCCGCTGGGCGGGAACTTCTCGGCCCGGCTGCTAGTTTCTACTCTGTTGTAGAAATTGGCGGGGGCCCGGACTTGCGCGCAGCGTACCGGGACCGCGTCGGACACCCCTGATTCATCGATACGTTTATGGAGTTCCCCATGGCTCTGTGGGACCGCGTCAAGGAATCCGCATCGACGATGCAGACCCAGCTGATGGCGAAGAAGAACGACCTCAAGAGCGGCGCCTTTCGCGACGCCAGCATGGCGATGTGCGCCCTGGTGGCGGCCGCCGACGGCACCGTGGACCCGTCCGAGCGCCAGCGCGTCGCCCAGCTCATCGGCACGAACGAGGTGTTGCAGAACTTCCCCGCGGACGACCTGCGCCGCCGCTTCGACGCATACGTGGACAAGCTGACCGCGGACTTCGCGTTCGGCAAGGTGAGCGTGCTCCAGGAGGTCGCCAAGGCGAAGAAGAAGCCCGCGGAGGCCCGCGCGGTGATCCAGATAGGCATCGTGATCGGCGGGGCCGACGGCGACTTCGACAAGGACGAGCAGGGCGTGGTGCGCGAGGCGTGCTTCGCGCTCGACCTGCCGCCGCACGAGTTCGACCTCTAGCTCCGGTCACGCCTGCCGGGCCGGCCCCCGCGGCCGGCCCGCCCACGGCGTCGCGGGCCCCTGGCAGGGCTCAAATGGCAGGGCTCAGAGCGGCGTGGCCGCCCGCAGGATGAGGACCATCGTCACGGCGGAGTTCGCCGAGGACATCGCGGACACGGCGGTGCCGACCGCGGCGGACCACAGTGCGAGCCCCACCGCCGTGAACACGGAAGGCCGGGTGCGGGCGGCCGGCGCCGGGGCGAGGAGCGCGGCGACGCGGCGCGGCACCGGTCCCGGCGCCGCGAGGCCCGCGAGGGTCGGCGCGGGCACGCCCCGGGAGACCATGGCCGCCTTGCCGATCGCGCGGGCGACGGTCCGCCGGTCGCGCACCGCGCCGGCCGCCGCCTCGTCGGCCCACCGCTCGGCGGCGTAGGCCACGGAGGTGCGCAGCGGCCGCAGGAAGGGGTTCGCGCGCGCCGCCAGCTGCGTGACGAGCAGGTGCCGGTGGTGCCGTGCGGAAAGGTGGGTCCGCTCGTGGGCGAACAGCGCGCGGCGCTCGGCGGACGCGAGCCGGGCCAGCATGCCCGTGGTGACCACCACACGGCCGCCGGCGCGGGTCGGCAGGGCGTAGGCGTACGACGCCTCGTCGGTGAGTACGGCGACGGAGCCGCCGCGCACCCCTTCGAGAGCGCGGCGCCCCCGGCGTCGTACCCGCGCGTGCCGCCGCAGTGTGCGCGCGCACGCCGCGCACACGGCGAGCAGCGCGGGGATCGCGGCCTTTCCCGCGACCTCGTCATAGGGGACGGCCGCCCGCACCTCGGGGTCGGACCAGCCGTCCGGCAGCGGGTTGCCGGGGAGCTGGGCCGTGCCGACGACCATCAGGAGCGCCAGGCAGAGCGTGCTGCACACGGCCATCACGCCGGCGACGGCGGTGAGCAGCCGGGTCGCGGTGCGCGGGTGGAGGTGCTGCTCGGCGAGGCGGGCGATCGGCCACGCGGTCAGCGGCAGCACGAGGGGCAGGAAGACGAAGACGCCCATCAGTGGAGAACCCCCATCGGGCGTCAGTCGTCGGCCTCGGCGCCCGCCTGCCCGAGCAGACCGCGCAGGAGCTCCTCGTCGTCGGGCGTGAGCGTCGTGACGAAGCTGGCGAGCACGGCCTCGCGGTCGCTCTCGCCGTCGAGCACCTTGCGCATGCGGAAGGCGGCGAGTCCGGCCTCGTCCGACGCGGGCAGCCATGCGAACGACCGGCCAGCGCGCTCGCGGGTGACCACGTCCTTCGCGAGGAGGCGGGTCAGGATCGTCATGACGGTGGTGTACGCGAGGTCGCCGCCGATCCGCTCCTGCACCCAGGCGGCGCTCACGGGCCCGCGCGCGGCGTGCAGCGCGGCGAGGACCTGCGACTCCAGTTCGCCCTGTGCGCGGCGGCGCAGTCGCGGCTGCCGCGCGCCCTGCCCCTCGTGCTCGTCGGCATGCGTCATGCCCGCGATCCCTCCAGCCTCTTTGTGCTCCACGGCGGACGGGGAGCGTCTTATCGTAACGGGGCACCGCCGCACCACCCACTTCTACACTCCTGTAGATTTCGGGGAGCCAGAAGCCGGATCGAGCAGTATCCGGATCGCAGAACTCGGACCGTAGGAGGACATCGTGGGAGTTTCCCTGGCCAAGGGCGGCAACGTCTCGCTCAGCAAGGAGGCGCCGGGCCTCACCGCCGTACTGGTCGGCCTGGGTTGGGATGTGCGCACCACGACCGGCACGGACTACGACCTCGACGCCAGCGCGCTGCTCTGCGACGACTCCGGCAAGGTCGTCTCCGACCAGCACTTCGTCTTCTACAACAACCTGACGAGCCCGGACGGCTCGGTCGAGCACACCGGCGACAACCTCACCGGTGAGGGCGAGGGCGACGACGAGGCCGTGAAGGTGAACCTCGCGCAGGTGCCCGCCGACATCTCGAAGATCGTCTTCCCGGTGTCGATCCACGACGCCGAGAACCGCGGCCAGAGCTTCGGTCAGGTCCGCAACGCGTTCATCCGCGTGGTGAACCAGGCGGACGGCGTGGAGATCGCGCGCTACGACCTCTCGGAGGACGCCTCCACGGAGACCGCCATGGTCTTCGGCGAGCTCTACCGACACGGCGCCGAGTGGAAATTCCGTGCGGTCGGCCAGGGTTATGCCAGTGGGCTGCGCGGCATCGCGACGGACTTCGGCGTGAACGTCTGACCGAGCGCGGCTCCTACGGCATCCGGCCGCGACTTTCGAGGAGGCAGGTCATGTACGGCGACCAGGAGACGGTGCGCAGGATCCTGACGGAGCTCGGCGACACCTGGGCCGTCGTGGGCCTGTCCAACAACCGCGACCGGGCGGCGTACGGCGTCGCGGCCGTCCTGCAGCGCTTCGGCAAGCGCGTCGTGCCGATCCACCCCAAGGCGGAGACGGTCCACGGCGAGCAGGGCTACGCGTCCCTGTCCGCCGTGCCGTTCCGGATCGACGTGGTGGACGTGTTCGTCAACAGCGCGCTGGCGGGCCAGGTGGCGGACGACGCGGTGGCCGCAGGCGCGCAGGCGGTCTGGTTCCAGCTCGGCGTGGTCGACGAGGCGGCGTTCGACAGGACGCGCGCGGCGGGCCTGGACATGGTCATGAACCGCTGCCCCGCCATCGAGATCCCACAGCTGGGCTAGGTCGACGTCCCCGTTCAGAACGGCTGGTCGGGCCAGTCCAGTAGGCGGGCGCCGATCACTGCGGTCTGGAGGGTGTAGCGGTGCACGGGGTCGGCCGGGTTGGCGCCGGTGAGCTTGTGTATGCGCTCCAGACGGTACGTCAGGGCGCGCACGCTCAGGGAGAGGCGGCGGGCCGCCTCCGCCGCGACGCAGCCCGCGTCGAAGAACGCGGCGAGCGTGTCGATGAGCGGCTGCGCGCCGCCGCGGGCCTGCCGCAGCGGGCCGAGCGTATGGACCACCAGGTCGGCCATGGCCTGCCGGTCCCGGGTGAGCACGGGGTAGACGAGCAGATCGGCGGCGCGCAGCACGGGCTCGTCGAGTTCCAGGCGTTCGGCCAGGTCGAGGGCGTTGAGCGCTTCCTCGTACGACTGGACGACGCCGCCCGGGCCCGGCTGCGAGCGGCCGATGACGACGCGGCCGCCCTCTACGGCGGCGTAGGCGTGCTTGGCGAAGAAGGCGAGAACCTCACTCTGGTCGCCGGGGGCGATGCACACCAGCCGGCCGTCCTTGGTGGTGAGCAGGATGCTGCGGTCGCCGAACCGGCCGGTGAGGGCGCGCTCGACCTCGCGGGGCACCGCGTCCCCCTCCTCGTATCCGCTCGCCCCCTGGGCGACGGCGACCGCGTGTTCGTAGGAGAGGCGCAGCCCGAAGCGTTCGGCGCGCTCGGCGAGCAGGCCCAGGTCGCTGCGTCCGTGGAGGAGGTCGTCGATGAACTCCCGCCGGGCGGCCTCCTCCTGACGGACCGCGAGGCGCTGCGCGCGTTCGTACCCCTCGGCGAACGCGTCCACGGCCTGCTCGACGGCGGCCAGCGCGCCGTCCGTGGAGACCGTCCGCGCGGCGGGCCAGTGCTCGCGGGCGGCCGCCAGGTGCGCGCCCACCAGAGCCCGCAGCCCGAGCCCCGCCTCGGCCGCCCGCTCCCCCAACGCCCGCCGCGAGTCCAGCTCGTCACGGTTCAGCCTGCGCCCGGTCGCGGCCGCTGCGGCCAGAATGCGGGCATAGCCGTCGAGGTACTCCCCGGGCACGCCGTACCCCTCCCTACCTGCTCCGTCCACCATGCCCGCCCCCGACGCCGTGGTGGACCGCTGCCACCGTACTGAATGATTTGATGCCTTTTTAACGCATACGGAGTCGGTGGTCGGCGACCGGGTCGGCGTCGGGGCGGAACAATCGGCGGCCCCTCTCCGTTGAAGCCGATATGCCTCTGACTGGTGAATACGAGCCCGGTACGTGGGACTGGGCGAGCAAGCAGGCCCAGCTGTACGAGAGCTCCGGCGGCACCGACGGGACGACCATGCAGGGAAAGCCGGTCATCCTGCTGACGTCGGTCGGCGCCAAGAGCGGGAAGCTCCGCAAGAACCCCCTGATGCGCGTCGAGCACGACGGGGAGTACGCGGTGGTCGCGTCGAAGGGCGGCGACCCGGCGAACCCGTCCTGGTACCACAACCTGATCGCGCACCCGCACGTGGAGCTGCAGGACGGCCCGGTGAAGAAGGACTACCGCGCGCGGGTCGCCTCCGGTGAGGAGCGGCGGCTGTGGTGGGAGCGGGCGGTCGCGGTCTGGCCGGCGTACGACGAGTACCAGAAGAAGACGGACCGGGAGATCCCGCTCTTCATCCTGACCCCGTTCGAGTCCTGATTCCGTACGAGTCCTGGTCTGTTCAGGGCCTACCGCTCCCGCCGGGCGCGGTAGGCCCTCGTCAGTTCCCCTCGTCTCCCGTCACCTCCCGTACGAGCCCGATCGCCCGGCCCAGCGTGCTCAGCCGCGCGTCGAGCGTCGCGCCCGCCGGATAGAGGCGGACCGTGTCGACGCCCGCGGCGCGCCAGACCCGCAGCCGTTCGCGCACCATCTCCTCGGTGCCGATCAGGGTGGTCGCGAGGACCATCTCGTCGCTCACGAGACCGGCCGCCCCGTCCCGGTCGCCCGCCTGCCAGCGCTCGCGGACCGCCGCGGCGACCTCGGTCCAGCCCTGCCTGCTGTAGGCGGCGTTGTAGAAGTTGGTGGTGGCGGAGCCCATCCCGCCAAGGCTGAACGCGAGTTCCTTCTTGCGGCCCGCGACCATCGTGCGCAGGGCGTCCTCGTCGTCCGCGAACGCCACTTCGGCACCCTGGCAGATGTCGAGGTCTGCGCGGGTACGGCCGGCCGCGGCGAGGCCCGCGTCCAGGTGGTCGAAGTACGCCTCCTTGGCGCCTTCCGGGACGAAACTGGTGCCGAGCCAGCCGTCCGCGACCTCTCCCGTGAGGCGGAGCATCTTCGGGGAGAGGGTGGCGAGGTAGATCGGCAGGTCGTGCTCGGTGCGCAGCGACAGGCGCATGGGCCGGGCCTCGCCGCCGGGCAGCGGGACGGTGAACTCCCGCCCCTCGTGCACGATCTTCTCGCCGGAGGCCGCCCGCCGGACGATGTCCACGGTCTCCCGCATCCGGGAGAGCGGGCGCGCGAACGGCACGCCGTGCAGCCCTTCGATCACCTGCGGCCCCGAAGGTCCGAGGCCCAGCAGGAACCGCCCTTCGGAGATGTGCGCGAGGGTGAGGGCGGCCCGGGCGATGGCGACGGGGCTGCGGGTGCCGAGCTGGATGATTCCCGAGCCGAGCAGCATCCGTTCGGTGCGGGCCGCCAAGTAGCCGAGCGGGGAGGGTGCTTCGGAGCCCCAGGCCTCGGCCACCCAGCAGATGTCCATGCCCAGCTTCTCGGCCTCGGTGACGAAGTCGACCGTCTCCCGCCAGTCCGCCCCGGACGCCTCGATCGTCGTTGACGTACGCATCAGATCCGCGCCCCTTCCGCGGCCGGCGTGCCGGTCGTGCCCTCGGCCAGCGCCTTGATCGCGTCGACCGTCGCGGTCATGCTCCGCTCGAACTCCCTCAGCCGTACGAACACGATCTTCTGCTCCTTCTCCGGCATCCGCTCAATCGCGTGGCTGAGTCCCGAGCGGCCGGGCCCAAGCCGCATCCACTGCGTCAGGAGCGTGCCCCCGTCGTCCTGCGCCGCGAGGCCGAACCTCCACAGGGCGCTGGGGTGTTCGGGGTCGCTCACCGCCCACGCGAACTCGCGCGGCGCCTCGCACGCCACGACGTACGACGTGGTCTCCCACTCCCCCAGCGACGCGTGCCTGCTGCGCCCGGTGAAGCGCGCGCCGAGCGCGGGGCCGCTCGCTCCGTCCAGCCATGCGACCGACTGCAACTCCGCGCTCAGCGAGGGCAACAGGCCGATGTCGGAGACGAGCTCCCACACACGTTCCGGTGACGCGGCGATCCGCCCGCTCACCTCGACCGTCGGCCCGTCCACGTAACGCGCGCCCGTCCACTCCATCGAAGACCGCCCTCCAAGTCACTGCAGCGCCTTTGAGTCTGCGACCTTGAGAGTTGCGTAGATAGACTCACTCGTCAAGGGTCGCGCCCCGTCGTGCGCACGCGGCTGCGCGGCGCCTTCAGCGGTTGAACCGCGCCTGCACGTCCGGGCGTTCGGCGAGGCGGGGCGGGTAGCCGGGGCCGAGCCGCGGGCTCGTGTTCGCGGCCGTCATCGGTTCCCCGCAGTCGGCGCAGACGACTTCGGCGTGGCTGTCATGGCCGCAGCGGTCGTGGTGGAACACGATCGGCGCGCCTTCCTCCCCGCTCAGCCAGCGGTCGCCCCAGCTGTTCATGGCGGCGAGGACACCGAAGAAGTCGCGGCCCTTCTCGGTGAGCAGGTAGTCGTAACGCACCGGGTCGCGCTGGTAGGCCCGCTTCTCCAGAAGGCCCTCGTCCACGAGGCGGCGCAGCCGGTCGGTGAGGGTGTTGCGGGCGATGCCCAGCTCCCGCTGGAAGGCGTCGAAGCGCTTGATGCCGTAGAACGCCTCGCGCAGGACGAGCGGTGTCCACCAGTCGCCGAGCAGGTCCATCGTGCGGGCGATGGAGCACGGCCAGTTCGCAAAGGAAGTCCGCCTCATGACGCCAGCATACGAAGGTCGGTCTCAGCATGAGACCCAGCAGGGAGGAACCGTGCCCGGGGACGTGACGTTCGACGCAAACGGCGCCCGCCTGTTGTGAGCGGGCGCTTGGAGCTGATCAGGTACGAGGACCGGGCCCCCGCGTGGACCGGCCGAGCCGAGCAGTCAGGAGAACTCCCCATGACGACCGGGTACTTCACATCCGTCGACGACGTCTCGGCACGCCTGGCCACGACCGGCTATCTGGCCTCCCCCGCCGTCGCCACGACCGTCTTCCTGGCGGACCGGCTCGGCAAGCCGCTGCTCGTGGAGGGCCCGGCCGGAGTGGGCAAGACGGAGCTGGCGAAGGCCGTCGCCGAGGTCGCGGGCGCCCGGCTCGTCCGGCTGCAGTGCTACGAGGGTGTCGACGAGTCCCGCGCGCTGTACGAGTGGAACCACGCCAAGCAGCTGCTGCGCATCACCGCGGGCCGCGACGAGTCGTGGGACGAGACGCGCACCGACATCTTCAGCGAGGAGTTCCTGCTCTCGCGCCCGCTGCTCACCGCGATCCGCGGCGACGAGCCGAAGGTCCTGCTGATCGACGAGACGGACAAGGCCGACGTCGAGGTCGAGGGCCTGCTCCTGGAGGTCCTCAGCGACTTCCAGGTCACGGTGCCGGAGCTGGGCACGATCAGCGCCGGGCGCCGCCCGTTCGTCGTCCTCACCTCCAACGCGAGCCGCGAGCTGTCCGAGGCGCTGCGCCGCCGCTGCCTGTTCCTCCACATCGGCTTCCCCGAAGAGGAACTGGAGCGGCGCATCGTCCGCATGAAGGTGCCCGGACTCGACGAGGCGCTCGCCGCGTCGGTGGTGCGGGTGGTCGGCGCCCTGCGCGCGATGGACCTGCGGAAGGTGCCGTCGGTCGCGGAGACCATCGACTGGGCGCGTACGCTGCTCGCGCTCGGCGCCGACACGCTGGACGAGACCGTCGTGCGCGACAGCCTCGGCGTGGTCCTCAAGCACCAGGACGACGTGCTGAAGGCCGTCGCCAAGCTGGACCTGGACGCCGTGTGACACCCCCGCAGACCGAGGCCGGACCCGACGCCCCCGTGCCCGGCTCCCCCGCCCCCGGCATCACCGGCCGCCTCACCGGCCTTGTCGGCACTCTCCGCTCGCACGGGCTGCGCATCGGCCCGGGTGAGACCGTCGACGCCGCGGCCGCCCTTGAGGTGCTCGGGCTCACCGACCGGGAGCGGGTCAGGGAAGGGCTCGCCGCCGCGCTGCTCCACCGGGAGGATCAGCGCGCGGTCTTCGACCCGGTCTTCGACCTGTATTTCCCGCTGGGCGTCGGTGCGCCGGACGACGGGAGCGACCGCGTGCACGAGGGCGGCGGTGACGCCGACCGGGACGCGCTGCGGGAACGGCTGGTCGCCGCGCTCGCCGCGAACGACCAGGCGCTCCTCGGCCGGTTGGCGGCTGAGGCGGTGGACGGCTTCGGTGGCTACGGCTCCTCGTCTTCGGGCGCGGACGGCTCCTCCTCGTCGGGCGCGGACGGCTGGTCGTCGTACCAGACGCTGAGCCGGCTGCGTCCGGAGACGCTGCTCACCCGTGTCCTCGCCGCCCTCCGCGCGGGCTCCGCCGGGCAGGACGGGCAGGGCACCGGCGAGGCGGCGTTCACGGACCGCCTTGAGGCCGACGAGGTGCGGCGCCGCATCGAGGGGTTCCGTGAGCGGGTCCGCACCGAGGCGCGCCGCCGGGTCGCCGAGCGGCGCGGCACGGAGGAGATCGCCCGCCGTGCCGTGGCGACCACCGCCGACCGCGTCGATTTCCTGCTGGCGGGCCGCGCGCACCTGGACGAACTCCGCCGGGCGGTGCATCCGCTGGCGCGCAGGCTCGCGACCCGGCTTGCCGCTCGTCGCAGGCGGGCCGCGCACGGCAGCATCGACCTGCGCCGCACGCTGCGCGGATCGCTGTCGACGGGCGGGGTGCCGATGCGCCCGGTGCTGCGCCGTCGCCGTCCCGCGCGCCCCGAGCTGGTCCTGCTGTGCGATGTGTCCGGTTCGGTGGCGGGCTTCGCGAACTTCACGATGCTGCTGGTCCAGGCGTTGCACGACCAGTTCAGCAAGGTACGCGTGTTCGCCTTCGTCAACCGCGTGGACGAGGTGACGGGGCTGGTCGCGCGCGGCGCCGCCGACCCGGGGGGCCTCAGCGCCCGGATCCTCGGGAAGGCCACCGTGACGGGCCGGCACGGGAGCAGCGACTACGGCACCTCCCTGGGCGAGTTCGCCGAGCGGTACCTCGACGCGGTCGGCCCGCGCTCGACGGTCTTCGTCCTCGGCGACGCCCGGACCAACATGAGCGATCCGAACCTGCCCGCGCTGCGGCACATCGCCGAGCGGGCCCGCCGGGTGTACTGGCTCAACCCGGAGGGGCGCTCGCAGTGGTCGACCGGGGACTCGGCGGCGTACGCGTACGCCGAGCTGGTCGAGATGTACGAGTGCCGCAACGCGCGGCAGCTCAGCGGACTGATCGCACGCCTGCTGCCCGTCTGAGCATCCCCGCGAACGCGCACAGCCAGGCAGCCACCGCGACCCACAGCAGCACCCTGCCCGGCTCCCGGAGCCAGGAGATGTCCGCCGTCGCGCTCACCGAGAGCGTGGCGACGGCCGTCATCCCCATCGGGAAGACCGTGGCCCAGCGCCGCACGTCGTAGTGCGGCCTCGGCCAGCGCACCTCGGCGGCCAGCAGGACGAGGTACCAGGCGAGGTCCAGCGCGAGGACGATCAGCGTCACCGTGCGCAGGACGTCGTGCCAGGCCCCCGTGAACAGGGGCGCCGCCACGAGCTTCGTCCCTGCGAGCGCGGAGATCGCGAGGGCGCCGCCCGCCACCCACTGGTCTCCCGCACCCGTACGCAGGCCGGCGAGGTCGAACCGGGCGAAGGCCGCCGCGTACAGCACCAGGCCGAGGCAGAAGAAGACGAGCGCGACACCGGAGAGCGGGCGCGCGGGCAGGGCGATGGCCAGGGCGCCGCACAGCACCGCGATCCCCTGGGTGGCGACGCAGACGAGGAAGACCGCGCCCGGCATGCGGTGCCCCCAGTGGCGCACCACAGCGGGCAGCAGGACCGGCCAGAGGACGGCGGCGATCACCAGCAGGGTCACGGCGAGCGGCTGCCGGCCGAGGAGCGACAGGCGGGTGCCCAGTACGCAGGTGGCGGCGACGGCGGTGAGCGCGGGCGGCGTGTCCGCCTCCGCCTCCCAGCGCGAGCGCCGGCGCGTCAGGCGGAACGCGAAGTCCGCGGCGAGCGCGATCCAGGCGGCCGCGGCCAGCACCAGTGCCACGCGGGAGAGGGTCTCGTGGCCGAGGAGGTGCAGGCCCACGGAGATGATGCCGGTGGCCATCACCGCGGACCCCGCTGCGGGCGGCAGCCCCGTCCACCAGGCGGTGAACCGGGCCTGGCGCGTCATCGGCGGGCTGGGTGTCATGGCCCCAGGATCGGCGCCCTGGCCCGGGTCCGCTGGCCGGGCGGGGCCGATCGGGATCTTCCCGCGCCCCACCTGACGTGTGCCTTTTCGAGCCACGGGTACCCGGCCGCTCCGACGACGACTGGAGGAGAATCCGTGGCTGCACCCCGCAAGAACGTCTTTGTGCTCGGTCTGGACGACGCCAATGTGCCCACCTTGAACAGCATTCCCGGCGCGGCGAACTACCGCTTCCACCCGCTGCTCACCGTCGAGGAACTGCAGGGCGGCGAGGTCTCCGTGCCGGAGCTGCTCGACAAGGCCCAGGGCATCCTCGACTCGTTCGACGGCAGCATCGACGCGATCGTGGGCTACTGGGACTTCCCCGTCAGCACGCTCGTCGCGATGCTCGGCGACCGCTACGGCACCCGCAGCACCAGCCTGGAATCGGTCGTCAAGTGCGAGCACAAGTACTGGAGCAGGCTGGAGCAGCAGAAGGTCATCGACGAGCACCCGCGCTTCGGCCGGGTCGACCTCGACGCCGACGATCCGCGGCCGCCCGAGGGCGTGCGGTTCCCGATGTGGCTCAAGCCCGCGCTCTCGTACTCCTCCGAGCTGGCCTACAGCGTCAAGGACCAGGACGAGTTCCGGGAGGCCTGTGCCCGGATCAAGGAGGGCATCAGCCGGGTCGGGCGCCCCTTCGAGTACATACTCCAGCAGCTCGACCTGCCGCCCGAGATGGACGGGGTCGGCGCCCAGGTCTGCCTCGCCGAGGAGGCGATATCGGGCGTCCAGGTCGCCGTGGAGGGGTATGTGCACCGGGGCGAGGTGACCGTCTACGGCGTCCTCGACTCCATCAACTATCCCGACTCCTCCTGCTTCCTGCGCCACCAGTACCCGTCCGGCCTGCCGGAGCCCGTGGTGCGGCGGCTGCACGACGTGTCGAAGCGGGTGATCCGGCAGGTCGGCATGGACTCGGCGACGTTCAGCATCGAGTACTTCTACGACCCGGGCACGGACGCCATCAACCTGCTGGAGATCAACCCCCGGCACTCCCAGTCGCACGCGGAGCTCTTCGCGTACGTCGACGGCGTCCCCAACCACCACTGCATGGTCAGCCTCGCCTTCGACGAGGACCCGGCGCTCCCGTATCGCGAGGGCCCGTACGCGACGGCGGCCAAGTGGTACTACCGGTGGTTCGCCGACGGCGTGTCGCACCAGGTGCCGACCCCCGAGGAGGTCGAGCGGATCGAGCGCGAGAACCCGGGCGTTCACATCGATGTCCTCGCCGAGGAGGGCAGGAAGCTGTCCGAGGTCACCGATCAGGACAGCTACAGCTACGAGCTGGCCCACATCAGCACCGGCGGCGACAGCGAGGAGGACCTGCGGCGCAAGTACGACCGGTGCGTGGCCGCGCTGGGTCTCGCCTTCGACGACACCGAGCCCGGCGGCCGCGACCTCACCAACGACTAGCCCGCATCCCGAACCACCCCGCACCACCCGTCGGCCCCGGCGGGAAAGCAACTGAGAGGACGGCCCCGCACCATGCGTTACGTGGGCAATCTCCCGTACGCGACGAAAGAGGAAGAGCACGTCGTCATCCCGATGTCCGACGGCGTCCGGCTGTCGGCCCGCGTCTGGCGGCCCACGGCATCGGACGACGACCCGGTGCCCGCCATCCTGGAGTACATCCCGTACCGCAAGCGCGATCTGAGCTCGCAGCGCGACTCGATCCACCACCCCTACATCGCGGGGCACGGCTACGCGTGCGTGCGGGTCGACCTGCGCGGCACCGGCGAGTCCGAGGGCGTGCTCACGGACGAGTACCTGGAGCAGGAGCAGACCGACGCCGAGGAAGTCCTCGCCTGGCTGGCGGCGCAGCGCTGGTGCGACGGGACCACCGGCATGATGGGCATCTCCTGGGGCGCGTTCGCCGCCCTCCAGGTCGCCGCCCGGCAGCCCGAGAGCCTCAAGGCGATCGTCATCTCGTCGTTCACGGACGACAGGTACGCCGACGACATGCACTACATGGGCGGTGCGATGCTGTCGGACAACCTCGCCGAGGCGGGCACCATGTTCGCCTACGCCACCTGTCCCCCGGACCCCGCGGTGGTCGGCGACCGCTGGCGCGAGATGTGGCGGGAGCGGCTCGACCACGCCCGGCCCTGGGTCCTGGAGTGGCTGCGCCACCAGCGCCGCGACGCGTACTGGAAGCACGCCTCGGTCTGCGAGAACTACCAGGACGTGCGCTGTCCCGTCCTCGCCTCCAGCGGCTGGGCGGACGGCTACTCCAACGCCGTGACCCGGCTGCTCGGCCACCTCGACGTGCCGCGCAAGGGCCTCGTCGGCCCCTGGTCGCACAAGTATCCGCACCTGGGTGAGCCCGGCCCCGCCATCGGCTACCTCCAGGAGGTGGTGCGCTGGTGGGACCACTGGCTCAAGGGCGAGGACAACGGCGTGATGGAGGGCCCGATGCTGCGGGCCTGGATGCAGGAGAGCGTGCCGCCCTCCACCTCGTACGAGGAGCGCCCAGGGCGCTGGGTCGGCGAGCCGGACTGGCCCTCGCCGCACATCGAACAGGTCAGCCACCCGCTGGCGCGGCACCGCATCCTGCCAGCGGGCGAGGCGGAACCTGGCGAGGCGATGACCGTGCAGTCCCCGCTCTCCGTGGGCCAGTTCGCCGGGAAGTGGGCGTCCTACAACGCGCCGCCGGACCTGCCCTACGACCAGCGCGAGGAGGACGGCGGCTCGCTCGTCTTCGACTCGCCGGAGCTCACCGAGACCGTGGAGATCCTCGGCTCGCCCTCCGTCGAACTCGATCTGTCGGTCAGCGAACCGGTGGCCACCGTCGCCGCCCGCATCTCCGACGTCGCCCCCGACGGGCGCGCCACGCGGGTCACCTACGGCGTGCTCAACCTGACCCACAGGGACGGCACCGGCGAGCCCGAACCGCTCGAACCGGGCCGCCGCTACCGCGCGACCCTCCAGCTCAACGGCGTCGCGCAGTCCTTCCCGCCCGGCCACCGCATCCGGCTCTCCCTGTCGACGTCCTACTGGCCGCTGGCCTGGCCGCCGCCGCGCCCTGTGGTGCTCAGCGTGTACGAGGGGTCCAGCGCGCTGCGGCTTCCGGTGCGCCCGACGGCGGAACCGGACAACGCGCCCCAGCGGCCCTTCGGCGAACCCGAGGGCACCCCGCCGCTCGCCACCACCCAGCTCTCTCCGCCGGAACAGCGCTGGGAGGTCAAGCGCGACCTGGTCGGATACGACTCCTCGCTGGAGATCGTCAAGGACCGCGGCACCGTGCGCTACGACGAGATCGGCCTCGACGTCGGCTGCCGGGCGTACGAGCGGTACACCGCGACCGGGGACGACTTCACCTCGGTGGGCGGCGAGTCCGACTGGACGATGCGGTTCCGGCGGGACGACTGGGACGTCAGCGTGCGGACCCGCACGGTGCTGAGGTGCGACGAGGACAACTTCTTCGTCGACGCGACCCTGGACGGCTACGAGGGCGAGCGGCGCGTCTTCTCCCGCACGTGGAACGAAACCCTGCCGCGCGACTCGCTCTGACCTTGACCGCCCGACCCGGCCGCACCTGCGAAAAAGCCGCCGGCCCGTCCTCCGCCTGGCCGTGACCGGCGGCGCGGCGGCCGGGTTTGGCGCACGGGCCGGGGGAGACTCGCACTCACGCACGCCGAGACCTTGGAGGCCGCCATGTACACCTTCACGGATGCCGCATGAACGACATGAAGACACCCGGTGCGCTGCCGGGCCGCCCCGAGTCGTACTGGATGGAGACCAGCGCGTCGACGTCCCACCCGCCCCTGGCCGAGGACATCGAGGTGGACGTCGCCGTCGTCGGCGGCGGCGTCGCGGGGCTGAGCACGGCGTGGGAACTGGCCCGCGCCGGGCGGTCGGTCGCCGTCCTGGAGGCCGACCGGATCGCCGCCGGCGTCACCGGCTACACCACCGCCAAACTCACCGCGCTGCACTCCCTCGTCTACGAACGGCTGCGCCGCACGCGCGGCCCCGAGGGCGCCCGCCTGTACGCCGAGTCGCAGCAGCGGGCGGTGGAGCACGTGGCGGCGGTCTCCGCCGAGCTCGGCATCGACTGCGACCTGGAGCGCACACCGGCCTTCACCTACACGACCCGCGCCGAGCGCACCGACGAGCTGCGGGCCGAGGCCGCCGCGGCCCGGGAGGCCGGCCTCGCCGCCACCTACACGGAGGAGACCGGCCTGCCCTTCCCCGTGGCGGGCGCGGTGCGCGTCGAGGACCAGGCGCAGTTCCACCCCCGCTCCTACCTGCTCGCGCTCGCCGACGACCTGCTGGCGCGGGGCGGTGTCATCCACGAGCGGACCCGGATCACCGGTCTGCGCGAGGGTTCGCCGTGCACGGTGACCGCCGAGTCCGGGCACACGGTCACCGCTCGGGACGTCGTCATCGCCACGCACTACCCGGTCTTCGACCGCGCCCTGCTCTTCGCCCGTCTCTCCCCCCGCCGCGAGCTCGTCGTCGCCGCTCCCCTGGCGGCCGGCCAGGACCCGGGCGGCACGTACATCACCCAGGACGAGGGCAAGCGGTCGGTGCGCACCGCGCCGTACGGCGGTGACGGCGGGCGGCTGCTCATCGTCACGGGTGACAGCTTCACGCCGGGCACCGGCGACCCCGCCGCGGGATTCCGCACCCTGGACACGTGGATGCGGGAACGCTTCGACGTCGGGGAGACGGCCTACCGGTGGGCGGCCCAGGACAACGACGTCACCGACACCGTGCCGATGGTCGGCCCCTTCCACCCCGGCGCCCGGCACACCTATGTGGCGACCGGGTTCGGCGGCTGGGGCATGAGCGGCGGCGTCATGGCGGGGCAGCTGCTCACCCGGCTGATCCGCGGCGAGAAGTCGCCGTGGGCCGAGCTGTACGATCCGCGCCGGCTGTGGAGCGCCGTGCGGGAGATGCCGTCCCTGCTGAGCACGCAGGCGGAGGTCGCACGGCACTTCATCGGGGACCGGCTCCGGCCGACCCACGTCGACTCCGTGGACGAGATCCCCGCGGGGTCCGGTGCGGTGGTGCGGGTCGAGGGGCGGCGCTGCGCGGTGCACCGGGACGAGTCGGGCGCGCTGCACGCGGTCTCCGCCCGCTGCACCCACCTCGGCTGCCTGGTCTCCTTCAACGACGCCGAGGCGACGTGGGAGTGCCCCTGCCACGGCTCCCGGTTCGCCACCGACGGGTCGGTCCTCCAGGGTCCCGCGACCCGCCCGCTGGAGCCGCGGCAACTGCCCGGTTCATGAGGTCCTGGACGGTGTGCCCCCGGTCAGGGGCGCGGGCAGGTCGCCGGGCGTGCCCGTGCGGGCGAAGGTGAGCCACGCGGAGCGCAGCGCGCTGCCGAGCCGGTCGGTCTCCTCCCACGGCGTCCCGCCCAGCATGGGTGCCGACCGCCACGCGTCGCGCGTGCCGAAGAGCAGGGGCAGTTCGAGGCAGTGGGTGGCGCCGAGCGGGGATCCGGCGGGGCGCCAGTCGATGCGGTACGAGTGCACCCGGGACCCGGCCCGTGCCAGGCGTTCCCCGTAGCGGGACAGCGGCTCCTCGTACACCTCGCGGGTGCGCACCGCCGGGTCCTCGCCCTCGCCGAGGAACGCGGTCATGTCGTCGGCGTTCCAGCCGTACAGGACGTCGAGGCCGCGGACGTTGTCGTCCGACGGGGTGCCCGGGGGCGGGAGGGGGGCGACTCCTTCCACGGGGATGAAGGCGGGCTCCATCCGCCGGCCCGCCGTGCGCAGGTGAACGGCCGCCGTCTCGCTCTGTGCCGCCAGGACCGCGGGCACGTCGGCCGTGCGCGGATCCGTGCCGAGAGCGTCGGCGAAGACCTGCCCGAGCGCGAGGGACTCCTGGTGGGGGCGGGCGGTGATCTCCAGCGGGGCGCTCTGCAAAACAGCCCGGCGGAACAGGCCACGCGCCTCGGGGAGTTCCATCAGAAGGCGGACGGAGATGCCACCGGCGGACTGGCCGATCACGGTGACGTTCGCGCGATCGCCGCCGTAGTCGGCGATGTGCGCGCGCACCCAGCGCAACGCCTCCACCTGGTCGTACAGACCGAGGTTGCCCTCGCTCACCCCGTCGAGGCAGAGGTAACCGAAGGCTCCCAGACGGTAGTTGACGCCGACGACGACCACGTCGCCCTCGGCCGCGAGGACTCTCCCGTCGTACCAGTCCATGAGGCCCGCGCCGGTGACGAACCCGCCGCCGTGCAGCCACACGAGCACCGGCCTGGCGCCCGCGTCCCGGGCCGGTGTGGCGATCGACAGGTTGAGGCAGTCCTCGCCCTGCGGGTGGGTGTCGGCGGGCGGGCCCATCACGAAGTCGAGCCTGGAGGAGGGTTGCGGACAGATCTCGCCGACGGCGGGGCGCGGGTCCCCGTCAGGTACCGGCCGGGGCCGGGCGAAGCGTTCGGCGGTGGCGTAGCGGATCGGTCCCGTACGGATCACTTCCGTACCGGACGGCGTGCTGGCGCTCATGCTTCCGCCCCTTCCGTGGTGACTACACTCATCACGGCGAAGTCTCCGTCACCGGAGGGAAACGCGCCACCAGTTCCACCCGGGCGTGCGGTCAGCGGCGGAAGTGGACGCGTACGGTCGATCCTTCGGCGGCGAGGCGTGCGGTGACCAGGTCGCTCAACTGCCGTACGGTCCACAGGCCGTGGCCCTTCGCGGCCCGCGGGTCGGGCGGTACGTGCCCCAGATAGCCCGTGTCCCGGGCCTCGGCGGTGGGGCGCCCGCCACCGGCGTCGGCGATCTCGCAGACCACCCAGTCGGGGTCACTCCACAGCCGCAGCACGCCCCGGCCGCCACCGAACCGCACGGCGTTGGCCACGGCTTCGTGCACGGCCGCCGCCATGTCGCGGGCCCGGTCGTCGGTGAGCCCGCAGCGTCGGGCGTACTCGGCGACGGCGATCCGGGCGGCCACCGACTCACCACGGGTGAAGGAGACCCTCCGGGGTGCGTGCGGCGGTGCGAGCACCTCGGGTGAGGTGCGCGCGAGTGCGTCGCACTCGGCGTAGAAGGCGCCCGGGTCCGCGTACCGGCCGGTGTCGGCCGACCCGTCGCCCGGGACGACCTCGGGGTGGGTGCGCCGGGCGTCGGCGAGGACTCCTGCGGGCAGCACGCGGGTGTCGTAGGGGCATAGGACCCAGTGGCCCGTGTCGGCGAACGCCACGTTGATCAGGGATTCGTAGCGCGTCCATTCGCGGGTCTCGAAGGCGGTCCGCCCCGTCCACACCGGCTCACCGATGACGCGGACGCGCCGGTCGCCGCCCTCCTCGCGCTCCGTGCAGTAGGCGCTGTACCGGCCGAGCGTGCGGGACGGGTAGTGGTACCAGTCCAGGGCGTCGACGAAGTCGACCTCCCGCGCGGCGCCGTCGAGCGCGTCCCGCAGCAGGGCGACGTTGTCGCCGCGGACTACGGCGAGCACCGCGTCGCCGGCGGTGAGACCGTCCCGGACGAATCCGACCGTGCCGGACAGGAACTCCTCGTCCGAGGAGTAGCGGAGTGCCTGGTGGACGAAGCCGGTCCGCGTCATCGCTCCTGGTGCCCCCTTCCCAGGTCCAGGCCGGGAATGCGGTCCCAGCCGGTGGCGTGCATGACCCGGCGCACGTGCGGGGCGACGCCGTCGAGGACCAGGCCGCCGCCCAGCGCGTACAGGCCGAGGCCCGTGAAGACGAACAGGCGCAGCGCGCACACGTCGATGAAGGTGAGGTCGCGCAGGTCGAGGCGGGCGCGGTACTGGTCGTCCGTCCGCCCCGCGGCCCGCTCGGTCTCGGCGCGCAGCGCGCGGGCCACCGCGGTGAAGTTGCTGTCGTCGACCTCGCCGCACAGGGCGAGACCGGGCGGCGTGAACGTCCGGGTGATGCGCAGCAGTTCGTCCTGCCACACGTCGTCGGCGACCACCCTGCCCTGGTGCAGGGCGTCGAGGGCGGCCAGATCGTCCGGGCCGAAGAGGCGGCGGTCGTACTGGCACAGGCCGAGCACGGGCAGCGTC
Organism: Streptomyces sp. NPDC050732; assembly: GCF_040654255.1. Classification (NCBI taxonomy): domain Bacteria; kingdom Bacillati; phylum Actinomycetota; class Actinomycetes; order Kitasatosporales; family Streptomycetaceae; genus Streptomyces; species Streptomyces sp. NPDC050732. The sequence continues at coordinate 151,861 of NZ_JBFAHP010000003.1, read as the reverse complement.
GCGAAGAGGGGACCAAGGCGCCGCTCGGCGTCGCAGAGCCCCTCGGGCACCCCGGTGTCCGTGCGCGGCGCCACCTCGAAGGCGATCCGCAGCCCGAGGAAGCCGTCGGCCTCGGCGGCCGCGGCCTCGCGGCGCACCAGTTCCGCGAGGTCCCGCAGCCCGCCGGGCTCGCTCAGCCGGGAGCTCGTCCGCAGCCGGCCCTCGGCGAGCGCGCCCGGCACGTCGCACCCGTGGCTGCGCAGAAAGCCGAGCAGGTCGGCGGGCGGCTCCTCGGCCGAGGTCAGCAGCAGTCCGCGCTGGCCGCAGGCCAGGGCGTCGAGGAGGTACGCGGCGAGCACCGCCTCGCGCTCCTCGTCCGTCCGGTGGCCGAGGAGGAGATGATCTCCCGGCCGCATCTGCCCGACGGCTCGCAGGGCCGGCGTGGTGTCCATCGCACGCACCCCCTCCGCACAGCGCCCGCCGCACCGCTACCCGATGTGGCTGGACGACTACACGTTACGCATATGCGGCGCCCTCCGTGACGCGCCTCGGTGTTCCCCACCCTGCCGGGGCGTCACCCGGCACATCGTGGTGGATCGGTGTCCGGGAGCCGGTCAGCGGCAGGCCGGTGCCGCCCTGCCGGGCCGCGACGATCTCCGCCGCGATGGACAGGGCGGTCTCCTCCGGGGTGCGGGCCCCGAGGTCGAGGCCGATCGGCGAGTGGAGCGCGGCCAGTTCGTCCTCGGTGACGCCCTCCTCGCGCAGTCGGCGGTTGCGGTCCTCGTGGGTGCGGCGTGAGCCCATCGCGCCGACGAACGCGACGGGCAGCCGCAGCGCCGCCGCGAGGAGCGGCACGTCGAACTTGGCGTCGTGGGTGAGCACGCACAGGACGGTGCGGCTGTCCGTGGCGGTGCTCCGGAGGTAGCGGTGCGGCCACTCGACCACGACGTCGTCGGCCTCGGGGAAGCGGGCCGGGGTGGCGAAGACGGGGCGGGCGTCGCAGACTGTCACGTGGTAGCCGAGGAACTTGCCCGCGCGGACCAGGGCCGCCGCGAAGTCGACGGCACCGAAGACGATCATCCGGGGCGGTGGCACGCTCGACTCGACGAGGACCGTCACGGCGCTCCCGCAGCGCGTACCGCTCTCGGAGACGACGAACTCACCGGTGCGGCCGGCCGCCAGCAGGGCACGGCTCTCCCCCGCCGCCGTACGGTCCAGCTCCGGATGCCCGCCGAGTGTCCCTTCGTACGCCCCTTCTCTCCCCTCCTCCCCCTCCGGGGCCACCAGGAGGGGCCTGCCGAGGAGTTCGGCGGGGCCCTTGTGCACGCGGGCCAGGGCCACGGCTTCGCCGCGGACGGCGGCGGACAGGGCTGCGGCGAACACCGCCCTGTCCGGCGCGTCCGCGGCCACCGGGGTGACCAGGACCTCGATGACCCCGCCGCAGGTCAGCCCGACGGCGAAGGCGTCCTCGTCGCTGTAGCCGAACCGCTCGACGGCGGCTTCGCCGTCCTGGAGGGCCTGGACGCACAGGTCGTAGACCGCCGCCTCGACGCAGCCGCCGGAGACCGAGCCGATGACGGTGCCCCCGGCGTCGACGGCCAGCGCGGCGCCGGGACCCCGCGGTGCGCTGCCGCCGACGCTCACGACGGTGGCGACGGCGAAGTCCCGGCCCTCCTCGACCCAGCGGTTCAGGTCGTCGGCGATGTCAAGCACGGGCCGCGGTTCCCGCCAGCAGGACGCGGTCGGGGCGGATCGGGAGGGACCGGTGGCGGACGCCCGTCGCGTGCCAGACCGCGTTGGCGACCGCCGCCGCGGCGCCGACGATCCCGATCTCCCCGACGCCCTTGATGCCCACCGGGTCGTCCGCGTCCGGGTCGGCCACCCAGTCCGCCTCGACGTGCGGCACGTCGGCGTGCGTGGCGATGTGGTAGCCCGCGAGGTCGGGGCCCACGAGACCGCCCGACGCCGCGTCCCGGACCGCCTCCTCGTGCAGTGCCATGGACAGGCCCCAGGTCATGCCGCCGATCAACTGGCTGCGCGCGGTCAGCGGGTTGACGATCCGTCCCGCGGCGAAGATCCCGAGCATGCGCCGCACCCGCACCTCGCCGGTGGTGACGTCCACGGCGACCTCGGCGAACTGGGCGCCGAACGCGTGCCGTTCCTTCTGGCTGAGCGCGCCGATGGCCTCGCTGGTGTCCGACCGTGCGGTGATCCCCTCCGGTGGGATGTCCCCGCCGGGGACCAGCTTCTCGCGCAGTTCACGCGCCGCGAGCGTGATCGCCCAGCCCCAGGAGCGGGTGCCCATGGAGCCGCCCGCGATCATCGCGGGCCCGAAGTCGCTGTCGCCGATGTGGACACGGACGCGGTCCGTGGTGACTTCCAGGGCGTCCGCGGCGATCAGGGTGAGCGCCGTCCGCGCTCCGGTGCCGATGTCCGCCGCGGTGATGCGCACGGTGTAGGTGCCGTCGGCCTCCGCCGTCACACTCGCGGTGCTCGGGGCGACGAGCACCGGGAAGGTGGCCGCGGCCGTGCCGGTGCCGAGCAGCCAGCGTCCCTCGCGGCGCAGCCCCGGACGCGGATCGCGGTCCGCCCAGCCGAACCTGCGGGCGCCCTCGTCGAAGCAGGCCAGCAGATTGCGGCTGCTGAACGGCAGACCGGAGACGGGGCCGACGTCCGGTTCGTTGCGGGTCCGGAGCGCGATGGGGTCCAGGCCGCACTTCTCGGCCAGTTCGTCGAGGGCCGACTCCACCGCGAAGGAGCCGGGCGCCTCGCCGGGTGCGCGCACCCAGGTCGGTGTGGGCACGTCGAGGCGTACGACACGGTTGACGGTGTGGTGCGCGTCGGCGGCGTACATCGAGCGGCCGAACCCGGCGCTCTCCTCGACGAATTCGTGAACGGTCGACGACAGGCTCTGCGCCTGGTGGTCGAAGGCGAGCAGCCGCCCGTCGGGCTCGGCGCCGAGCCGGACGCGCTGCGTGGTGGGGCTGCGGTAGCCGACGAGGGAGAACATCTGGCGGCGCGTCATGACGACGCGGACGGGCCGGTCCAGGGCGGTCGCCGCCATCACGGCGAAGACCTGGTGGATCCGCAGCCCTTTGGACCCGAAGGCGCCGCCGACGTGCTCGGACCGCACCCGCACCGAGGCCGGGTCGAGGGAGAACAGCTTCGCCAGTTCGTCCGCGACCCAGGTGCTGCCCTGGTTGGAGTCGACGATGTCGAGGCGGCCGTTGTCCCAGCGGGCGGTCGCGGCGTGCGGCTCCATCGAGCTGTGGTGCTCTTCGGGCGTGCTGTACTCGGCGTCCACGACATGGGTGGAGGCGGCGAGCCGTGACTCCAGGTCGCCCTTCTCCGTGCGCATGCCGTCGCCGTCCGGCGTGTACGTGCCGGGGCGCCCCGCGGAGAACTCGACGTCGTGCGGCTCCTGGTCGTAGTGGACCACCAGCGCCTCGGCGGCCTCCCTCGCCTGTTCGGGCGTCTCGGCGACGACCAGCGCCACCGGCCAGCCCACGAAGGGCACCCGGTCGTGCTGGAAGGCCTCGACGATCGGGTCGGGCCGTCCGAGCATGCCCACGTAGTCCGCGTCGACGCGCGGCGCGTTCCCGTGGTGCAGCACGGCGAGGACGCCGGGCATCGCGAGGACGGCCGCGGAGTCGATCGAACGGATGCGGCCGCGGGCGATCGTGGAGAGTGCGAGCCAGCCGTGGGCGAGGTCGGTGAAGGGGATCTCCCCGGCGTAGCGGGCCGCGCCGGTGACCTTGTCGCGGCCCTCGATGCGGGTGTGCGCGGTGCCGACGGCGCCGGTCGCCGCGGTGGTCGTCGTGGTCGTCGCGGTCATCCGGTTGCCTCCTCGGTGAGTTCGGTCAGCAGGGCCACGACGAGGTTGCGCGTGAGCGTCACCTTGTAGCCGTTGTCGGGCAGCGCGCGGGCGGCGGCCAGTTCGGCGTCGGCCGCGGCGGCGAAGGCCTCGGCGCTCGCCGGGCCGCCGGTCAGCACCCGCTCGGCCTCCCGGGCCCGCCACGGCCGGGACGCGACCGCGCCGATGCCTATGCGCACGTCCCGTACGACACCGTCCCGTACGTCGAGGGCGGCGGCGATCGAGCCGATGGCGAAGGCGTACGAGGCGCGCTCGCGCACCTTGCGGTAGCGGGAGACGGTCGCGACCGGGGCGGGCGGCAGGGTGACGGCCGTGATGAGCGCGCCGGACGGCAGCGCGGTCTCCAGGTGCGGGGTGTCGCCCACGGGCAGGTAGAAGTCGGCGATCGGCAACTCGCCGGGCCCGTCCGCCGATTCGTAGTGGACGACGGCGTCGAAGGCGGTGAGGGCCACGCCCATGTCGGAGGGGTGGACGGCCACGCAGTGCTCTGTGGCGCCGAGGATCGCGTGGTTGTGGTGCACGCCCTCGATGGCGGAGCAGCCCGTGCCGGGCTCGCGCTTGTTGCAGGGCTTGGTCAGGTCGGTGAAGTAGCCGCAGCGGGTGCGCTGCAGGAGGTTCCCGCCGACCGTCGCCATGTTGCGCAGCTGGCCGGAGGCGCCCGCGAGGACGGCCTGCGCCAGCGCCGGGTAGCGGCGGCGCACGTCGGGGTGGGCGGCGAGATCGCTGTTGGTGACGGTCGCGCCGATGCGCAGCCCGCCGTCCTCGGTGGTCTCGATCCGGTCCAGGGGCAGTTCGCGTATGTCGACGAGGAGCGCGGGCCGCTCCACGCCGGTCTTCATCAGGTCGACGAGGTTGGTGCCGCCGCCGAGGTAGCGGGCGTCGGGGTCGGCGCCGAGCACGGCGACCGCGCCGGACACGTCATGAGCGCGCTGGTAACCGAAGTCCCTCATGCGGTGGCACCTTCCTCGGCGCTCGCGGCCTTCGCGACGGCCTGCACGATCGATACGTACGCGCCGCAGCGACAGAGGTTGCCGCTCATCCGCTCGCGGATCTCCTCGGCGGTGAGCTCGGGCACGCCCGCCTCGGGCCGCACGTCGGTGGTGGCGGCGCTCGGCCAGCCCGCCGCGTGCTCCTCAAGCACACCGAGCGCGGAACATATCTGCCCCGGCGTGCAGTAGCCGCACTGGTAGCCGTCGAGGTCGAGGAAGGCCTGCTGGACGGGGTGCAGCCGGTCGCCGTCCGCGACGCCCTCGATGGTGGTGATCTCGCGACCCCCGGCGGCGACCGCGAGCTGCAGACAGGAGACGGCCCGGCGGCCGTCGATCAGCACTGTGCAGGCCCCGCACTGGCCTTGGTCGCAGCCCTTCTTGGTGCCGGTCAGATCGAGTCGCTCGCGCAGCGCGTCGAGCAGGGTGGTGCGGTGGTCGACGGTCAGTGTGTGCTTCTCACCGTTGATGTTCAAGGTGAGGGCACTGGACGTCGATGGAGCCATGAGCAGCCTTCTTTCGCGAATCGCGTCGAACGAGGCGGTCCCGGCGGGAGGTGCGGGAGGAAATGGCGCTGTACAGGGAGGGAGACCCGGCCGCTCCGACAGCGGGGGTCCCCAGTGGCCGTGACTGCCGCTATGGTGACCCTAAGCGGACAGCCGTCCGTTAACCGTCGAACTTAGCGGACAGTTGTCCGCTCAGCAAGGCACAACCAGGCCGCGATGCGCCGCGTGAAGGTCGAAGGAGAGCGAAATGGGCCGGCACAAGGACGCGCCCTTGCGCTCGGACGCGCAGCGCAACCGCGAGCGCATCCTCGAAGTGGCCCTCGCGGAGCTGACGCGGGCGAGCGACGCGCCGCTCAGTGCGATCGCGAAGAAGGCCGGCGTCGGACAGGGCACGTTCTACCGCAACTTCCCCAACCGGGAGTCGCTCGTCCTTGAGGTGTACCGCTACGAGGTCCAGCAGGTCTCGGACGCCGCCTGCCAGCTGCTGGCGACCCGCGCCCCGGACCGGGCCCTGCGGGAGTGGATGGACCGCCTCGTCCGGTACGCGATGGCGAAGGCGGGCCTCGCCGACGCGATCCGCAAGGCCACGAGCACGCTCGGCAGCCTGGCCGGGGTGGGCCCCGGCCCGCTGACCGAGGCCGTCGCGCACCTCCTGCGGGCGAACGAGGAAGCGGGCACCATCCGGCCGGGCGTCACCCCCGACGACTTCCTGCTCGCCATCGCCGGCCTCTGGCACATCGACCCGCACAGCGACTGGGAGGCGCGGGCCGGCCGCCTCATGGATCTCGTCATGGACGGACTGCGGGCGGGCGCACCCGGCCGCTGAGCGCCGCCCCACGCCGCCTCTCGCCGCCCGGCATCGGTTTTCCGATACCTGCCATCGGTTTCCTCATTGGAAACCTATGTCGGAACGATTTACCGTCGGGAACATCACCGCGCTGACGGTCTGCATCCAGAACGTCAGCCTGTCCGGACGTAAGCACTTACCTCGGAGAGCCCCATGTCGAAGATCCTGTTCGTAGTCACCGGCGTCGATCACTGGACGCTGGCCGACGGCACCCGGCATCCGACCGGCTTCTGGGCCGAGGAGGCCGTCGCCCCGTACGAGGCGTTCAAGGCCGCGGGACACGAGGTCGTCGTCGCCACCCCCGGCGGCGTCGTGCCCACCGTCGACCGGGGCTCCCTCGCCCCGGAGGCCAACGGCGGCCAGGAAGGTGCCGACCGGGTCGCCGCCTCCCTCGCCGCGTTCACCGAGCTCCTGCACCCGGTCACGCTGGCGGAGGTGGACCTCGACGACTACGCCGCCGTCTTCTACCCGGGCGGTCACGGCCCCATGGAGGACCTCGCCGTCGACGCCGACTCCGGCCGGCTGCTCACCCGCGCCCTGGAGAGCGACAAGCCGCTCGGCATCGTCTGCCACGCCCCGGCCGCGCTCCTGGCGGCCGTCTCCGCCGACGGCACCCCCGCCTTCGCGGGCCGCCGCCTCACCGGCTTCACCAACGCCGAGGAGACCCAGGCCGGACTCGCCGACCGGGCCGTGTGGCTGCTCCAGGACCGTCTGGTCCAGGGCGGCGCGGACTTCCGGGAGAGCGAGCCCTGGGCCCCGCACGTCGTCGTCGACCGCAACCTCGTCACCGGCCAGAACCCGGCGTCCTCCGCCCCGCTCGCCGACGAGCTGCTCAAGAAGCTGGCCTGAACCCATGGGCACCGACCGGCTCGACGAGGTCCTCGACGCCGCCTACGACTGCCTCACGCGGTACGGCGTGCGACGCACCACGATGGACGACATCGCCACCGCCATGGGCGTGTCCCGGTCCGCTGTCTACCAGTACGTCCGCGGCAAGGACGACGCCTTCCGCAGGCTCGCCGGACGCCTCCACGAGCAGGCGCTCCGGCGGGCCGGGGAGGCCGCCGCCGCCGACGCGCCGTACGCGGACCGGCTGCACGGCGTCCTGGCCGCCAAGCTCGACCTGGTGCTCCAGCTCGCCGGGGACTCCCCGCACACCGCCGAGCTGATCGACGAGAAGACCCGCCTCTTCGGCGACATCTGCACGTCGTTCACCGGTGACCTGCGCTCCCTGCTGACCGGCCTCTTCACCGAGGCGGGCACGGTCGCGGGGGTAGGTCCCGAGCAGGCCGCCGACATCTGCATCGCCCTGGTCGTCGGCCTGGAGTCGGCGCCCGACCCGCGGAGCCTGCTGCCCCCGGCCACGGACGCCCTCGCGGCCGGCCTGCTCGGCCCGGACGCCGCCCCGGAGTGACAACCTCCTGCACCCCACCCCTCACCCCTCGCACCAACCGCACCATCTGTACCGCACCCCCTGAGGACTCCCCCCCCATGACCACCGAAGCCACTGATGTCACCCTCAACGAGCAGACCGCGGCCCTCGTCGCCCGTCTGCGCGCCACCTTCGCCACCGGCCGCACCCGGCCCCTCGCCTGGCGTCAGGAGCAGCTGACCCGGCTGCGCGCGCTGTTCACCGAGAACCGCGAGGCCATCGCCGACGCGCTGCACAGCGATCTGCGCAAGCCCCGCCCCGAGGCGTACGGCGCCGAGGTCGACCTGCCCGTCCACGAGATCGACCACACGCTGGCGCACCTCGCCGAGTGGCTCGCTCCGCAGCCGCTCGACCAGGCGTCCCTCGCCGGACTGCCGGCAGGCTCCACGGCGGGCACGCAGTACGAGCCGCTGGGCACCGTGCTGGTCATCGCGCCCTGGAACTACCCGGTGCAGCTGTCCCTCGTGCCGGTCGCGGGCGCCCTCGCCGCGGGCAACACCGTGCTCCTCAAGCCGAGCGAACTCGCCCCGGCCACCTCGGCGCTGATGGCCGACCTCGTACCCCGCTACCTGGACCCGGAGGCGGTCGCCGTCGTCGAGGGCGGCGTGCCGGAGACCACGGCGCTGCTCGCCCAGCGCTTCGACCACATCTTCTACACCGGCAACGGCACGGTCGGCCGCATCGTGATGCGCGCCGCCGCCGAGCACCTCACCCCGGTCACCCTCGAACTGGGCGGCAAGTCCCCGGTGTTCGTCGACCGCGACGCGGACGTCACCGTGGTGGCCGCGCGCCTCGCCGACGCCAAGTTCCGCAACGCCGGACAGACCTGCGTGGCCCCGGACTACGTCCTGACCGACCCGGCCACCGCCCGCGCCCTGGAAGTCGCGCTCGCCGAGGCCGTGGAGCGCCTCTTCGGTGCCGACCCGCAGTCCTCCCCCGCGTACGGGCGGATGGTGAACGAGCGGCACTTCGACCGCGTGTCCGCACTGCTCGGTTCCGGTACGACGGCGTTCGGCGGCCGCACCGACCGGGACGACGTGTACATCGCGCCGACCGTCCTGACCGGGGTGACGGCGGACGACCCCGTCATGCGGGAGGAGATCTTCGGCCCGGTGCTGCCCATCGTGGAGGTCGAGGGCCTGGACGAGGCCATCGCCTTCATCAACGACCGCGACAAGCCGCTCGCCCTGTACGGCTTCACGGAGAACGAGACGACCCGGCGCCGCCTCGCCGCGGAGACCTCGTCCGGCGGGCTCGGCTTCGGACTGCCGATGGCCCATCTGCGCGTGTCCGAGCTGCCGTTCGGCGGTGTCGGCGAGAGCGGCATGGGCAGCTACCACGGCCCGCACTCCCTCGCCACGTTCAGCCACCGCCGCGCCCGCCTCGACGTGCCGCTGGGTTAACCGCTCCGGAAGGCGACCGCTCCGTAGTGGGCCTTGGGGGCGCTGGTGGCGAGGGCCCAGTAGCGGTCGCCGTAGGACCAGTGCCACCACTCGGTGGGGTAGTTCACCAGGCCCGCCGTGGCCAGGGCCGCGACAAGAATGCGGCGGTTGCGGCGGGCCGCGGCGGAGATGCGGTCGGTGTCCGTGTAGCAGGCGCCGCCGCTCTCCTCGGGGCTCGCGTTCACCGGTGTGCCCAGGTCGAGTTCGGTGCCCCGCGCGGTGCACAGGGTGATGTCGACGGCGGCGCCCGCGACGTGCGGGGCCACCTCGGGCGGTGACAGGGACCGGCTCGCCTGGTGGTGGAGGTGGTCGTCCGACCAGTCGGGGTGCGCCCGCCGGAGCTCGGCGGCGTACTCCTCGAAGTACTTGACCTGCAGGTCGATCGGCCGGTAGCCCTCGGTGATCAGCAGGCGGAGGCCTTCGGGCAGCAGCCGGGCGGCGCGGGCGAGCCGCCACGTGACGCCCTCGCGCAGCTGGGCGTAGGCGCCGGCCGAGTCGGCGAGGCGGTCGTCGACGACCACGAAGGGCAGATGGCGCAGGTCGACGAGGGCTTCGCCGCAGTCGTGGACGGGGATGTCGACGACACGGGGATCACTCATGAGGATGATCGGCGGCATGCTCGGCTCCCTCTGTCACGGAAGTCTTCGCGGCGGGCACAGCTCCGGGGACGGGCTGCTGCCCGCCCCCGGAGTCCCCCGGTCCTGTGGCTCCACCGCGCCCTTGCCGTGGCTCCACGCGCCGCGGGCCCATACGGCCGACTGCCTCGGTCGTATGGGCCGTGAGCGCAACAGTGGCCTTTCCCCCGATAGTCCCCCGTTGTTTCCCCCGTTGCTGTCGGCCTCACTGCGCCGCCGACACGTAGAGCCTGACGCACACCGCTGCAAGTTCTCTGCAATTCCGCGCCAAGTCGGCTTGTGGTGCGGGTGGTGCGGGTGTCCGGTCAGTTCTCGTTGCGCTCGCGCGCCTCGTACGCCGTGAAGACCTCCCGTGCCTCCGCGCGCAGCGCGAGCCCCTCCTCCCGCGCGCCCGCGGCCTCCCGCGCCGCAGCGAGACCGCGCAGCGTGCGGGCGCGGGCCAGCGGGAGACCGAGGGCCTCCCACAGGCCGGCCGCCTCGGTGAGGAACTGTTCGGCGGCGGCGACGCGCCCTGCGGCGAGTTCGCACTCGCCGATGGTGCGCAGGGCGAGCGCCTCGCCGAAGCGGTCGTGGTGTGCCCGGCAGGTGTCCAGGACGCCGCGCAGCTCGGCGGCCGCCTCGTCCGGACGGCCGAGCCGCATCCGGCACTTGGCCCTGGCCTGCACGGCGTACGCCGACATCAGCGAGTCCCCGATGGAGGACAGGAGCGTCACCGCCCGGTCGGCGAGCCGCTCGGCCTCCGCGTACGCGCCGAGTGCGCGGTGCACGAGGCTCAGCGACCGCAGGGTGAGCGCCTCGCCGCGGCGGCTGCCGAGCCTCCGGTAGGCCCGCAGGGAGTCTTCGAGGAGCGCGAACGCCTCCTCGTGCTCGCCCAGTTCGAGGTGCACGGTGCCCGCGAAGCGGCAGGAGAGGCCGAGGCCGGGGTCGTCGCGGAGTTCGCGGAAGCCGTCGACGGCCCGGCCGAGGACGTCCAGCGCGGCGCGCAGCCGTCCCGCCTCCCGCAGGGCGCTGCCGAGCCCGGCGAGGGCGGCGGCCCGGCCGCGGACGTCCCCGAGGTCGGCGCAGAGCCCGGCCGCCTGCCGGAAGTAGTCCTGCGACTCGGTGAATCTGTCCTGTTCATAGCGGAGTTGGCCGAGACCGATCAGCAGCAGTGCCTCGCCCGAGCGGTCCTCCGCGCGCCGGGCGGCGGCCAGGGCGGCGTCGTGGCTGCGCCACCAGGCCTCGAAGCGGTTGCCGACGGCGTACGCGGACGAGCACAGGGCGGCCGCGGCCTCGCAGGCCAGGGTGTGCAGGTCGAGGGCGGCGGCGCGTTCCACGGCGGCGGCGAACGCGTCGGCCTCGGCCTCGAACCAGGCCGCCGGGTCGGCGAGGGCCCGCCGGGTGGCCGCAGGGCCGACGGGCCGCACGAGGTCCCGCAGGGCGCCGGACGCCGAGCCCGCGGGCCCGCTGGAGTCCAGGAAGCCGCGGTGCAGTTCGACCGCTCCGGAGGGGGTGGCGGACGCGACGCGGCCGGTCAGCCAGAGCCCGGCGCCGAGGGCCCGGCCGACGGCGGCGGAGCGTTCGGCGGGGGTGTCCTCTGCCTCGGCGCGTTCGGCCGCGTACACGCGCACGAGGTCGTGCGGCCGGTAGCGGGGCTGGCCCGCGCGGTCCACGAGGGTGCAGTGCAGCAGCTGGGCGTCGATGAGCTGCTCCACGACGCGTTCCGCGTCGGCCTCCGGCACGTCGAGCAGCGCAGCGACCACCCAGGACGCGACGTCGGGGGCGGCGAGCAGGCCGAGGCGGCGCAGGGCGGTCCTGGCCGGGACGTCCAGGGCGCGGTAGCTCAGGCCGAGGCCCGCACGGACCTCCAGGTCGCCGACGGCGAGCTCGTCGAGGCGGTGGTGCTCGTCGGCGAGCCGGTCGGCGAGCGCGCGCGCCGACCAGTGGCTGCGGGTCGCGAGGCGGGCTCCGGCGATGCGCAGGGCCAGCGGGAGTCCGCCGCACAGCTCCACGATGCGGCGGGCGGCCGCGGGGTCCTCGCGCACCCGGCGTTCGCCCGCGACCTTGGCCAGCAGGTCGGTTCCGGGTGCCGTGTCGAGCACGTCGAGGTCGGTGCGGTGGGTGCAGGGCAGCGCGCCGAGGCGGGCGCGCGCGGTGATCAGTACGCCGCAGGTGGCGCTGCCCGGGAGCAGCGGGCGCACCTGGGACTCGCTGCCCGCGTCGTCGAGGACGAGCAGGACGCGGCGGCCCGCGACGAGGCTCCGGAAGAGGTCCCTGCGTTCGGCGTCGCCCTCCGGAGGGGTGGCGCCGAGGGCGCGCAGCAGGCGGCCGAGGACTTCGCCGGGGGCCACGGGGTCGGTGGCGCCCCGCAGTTCGGCGTAGAGCTGTCCGTCGGGGTAGGCGTCGGCGGCGCGGTGTGCGGCCGTGACGCCGAGGACGGACTTGCCGATGCCGCCGGGCCCGGAGATGACGACGACGGGCACGGCCTGCCGGGGGCCGGGGGCCGTCAGGGCGGCCCGCACCTCGCTGAGCTGTGTCTCGCGTCCGGTGAAGTCGCCGATGGCGGGCGGCAGGAGGGCGGGGGGCGGGCGGGTCGCCGTGGGGCCGGAGTCGGGGGCGTCGTCGGGGGCGGCGCCTTCGGAGGCACGGGCGCCCTGCGCCGCGGGCTCGGCGGCGCGGGTGGCCGCTGTCGTCCGCGTCGGGGCGGGCAGCAGGGACGCGTCCGCCCGCAGGATCGCCTCGTGCATCGAGCGGAGTCCGGGCCCGGGGTCGAGTCCCAGCTCCTCGGCGAGTACGTCGCGCCCGTCGGCGTACACCGCGAGCGCGTCGGCCTGTCGGCCCAACCGGTAGAGGGCGAGCATGAGTTGGGCGCGCAGGCGTTCGCGGGTGGGGTGGGTGGCGACGAGGGCGGTGAGTTCGCCGACCAGCTCCGTCTCGCGGCCCGCCTGCGCGAGGTTGGCGGCGATCCGCTCCTCCAGGGCGGCCTGCCTTGCCTCCTCCAGGTGGTCGGCCATGGCGCGCAGCGTCTCGCCGATCCCGCCGAGTGCGGGGCCGCGCCACAGCGCGAGGGCGTCGCTGAGCAGCCGCGCCGCCCGGGCGTGGTCGCCGGCGGCCGCCGCCTGCCGGCCGCGCGCCGCGAGCTGTTCGAACGCGACGCGGTCGACGACGTCGGCGTCCGCGTGGATCAGATAGCCCGGCGGCTGTGTCTCGATGACGTCGGCGGACAGCGCGCGGCGCAGCGCGGAGACGTACGACTGGATCAGCGACCGCGCGGTGTCCGGCGGCCGGTCACCCCAGATCACGTCGATCAGCGCCTCGGCGGAGACCACGCGTCCGGGCTCCAGGAGCAGTGCCGCGAGCAGTGCGCGGGGCTTGGGGCCGCCGAGGGCGAGGCGACGGCCCGCGCGCCACGCTTCGACCGGCCCCAGCAAGCGGTAGTGCATGTCCCTGTTCACGCCCAGCTCCATGGGTCCTTGCCCCGCACCGCCCCCGCTCCACGATCTCCACCCTTGGTCCGGCCCGCCCCGCCCCCGCCCCGAAACCGGCTCACCGATCGACAGGTCATGTTACGACGGCACGCCGTCAACTCGCCTGCGCACGCGGCGGATCAGGCCAGCTCCGCGACACGGCATCATCTTCCGCGGAGCCACTCGGTTGCCGCGGTGCCACTCGACGGAAAGGCTGGAACTGATGCGGAGCATGTACGTCGTCGCCCACCCGGAGGCGACCCACCATGTCGAGAAGGTGGTCGGCGGGTGGCACGACTCGCACCTCACGGCGGCGGGCCGGCGCGCGGCGGCAGCCATCGCGCGGGCGCTGCGGGCGGAGATCCCGGACGGCACGGAGGTCGAGGTGGTCTCGTCCGACCTGTGGCGGGCCCGGGAGACGGCGGACGAGATCGCCGGAGTGTTCGGCGTGACGCCGGTCCTCGACCGCAGACTGCGGGAGAAGTCCTACGGAGAGGCGGAGGGCCGCCCGCAGGAGTGGCTGGACCGGCGCTTCGTCCCGCCGCCGGCCGACGGCGACCGGATGGGCCACCACGAGGGCGTGCGGGGCGCCGAGACCAGAGGGGAGTGCGCGCGGCGCGTCCACGCCGCCATGGACGACCTTGTGGCGCGCCCCCGCACCCACCAGATCGTCGTGACGCACGGTTTCGCCCTGACGTTCGTCGTGACGGCCTGGATCAAAATGCCGTACGAGTCACTGGGCTCGGTCAGTTTCCGGGCGCCTTCGGGCAGCATCACCGAGCTGCGTGAGGACGACTTCTTCCACAACCGGCAGGTCGTCAGGCTCGGCGCCACGGGGCACCTCGGCTGACGACCTGCGTCGGTGGTCCAACGGGCCTTACGCGCCGCTCGCCTTGAGCATGTCCTCACGCTCGACGATCTTCACGCGGTCGCGGCCGTGCGGCTCGCCCAGCGCCTTCTCGGCGGCGTCGAGGCGGTACCAGCCGTCCCACGTCGTGAAGCGGACGTTCCGCTCGCCGAGGAAGGCGTCGACGGCCTCGGGGTCGGGCGAGGCCGGGGTGTGCAGCCGGCCGTTCTCGCGGTCGTCGAGGAGGCTGGCGACCGTTTCGTTGGCGTCGCCCTTGGTGTGGCCGATGAGGCCGACGGGGCCGCGCCGGATCCACCCGGTGACGTACGTCGACTGAAGGTGCTCGCCCGACTCCTCGATCACGCGGCCCGCCACGTCCGGGACGGTGCCCGTCGCGACGTCCCAGGGCAGCTTGGGCAGTTCGTCGGAGAGGTAGCCGACGGCGCGGTAGACCGCGCCGAGGTCCCAGTCCTTGAACTCGCCGGTGCCCTTGACGTTGCCGGTGCCGTCGAGGGCGGTGCGCTCGGTGCGCAGGCCGACGACCTTGCCGTCCTCGCCGAGGATCTCGACCGGCGACTCGAAGAAGTGCAGGAACAATTTGTGCGGGCGGTCGCCGACGTCGCGGATGGCCCAGTTCTCCAGGGTCTTGGCGACCATGTCGGCCTGCTTGTTGCCGCGCCGGGTCGCGATCGACCCGTCGTCGTAGTCGATGTCCTCGGGGTCGACGATGACCTCGATGTTCGGGGAGTGGTCGAGCTCCCGCAGCTCCATGGGGCTGAACTTCGCCTGGGCGGGGCCGCGGCGGCCGAAGACGTGGACCTCCAGCGCCTTGTTGGCCTTGAGGCCGTCGTACACGTTCGCCGGGATCTCGGTGGGCAGCAGTTCGTCGGCGGTCTTGGCGAGGATGCGGGCCACGTCGAGCGCGACGTTGCCGACGCCCAGGACGGCGACCTTCTCGGCGTCCAGCGGCCACGTCCGCGGCACGTCGGGGTGTCCGTCGTACCAGGAGACGAAGTCGGCGGCGCCGTGCGACCCTTCGAGGTCGATGCCGGGTATGCCGAGCGCGCGGTCGGCCGTCGCACCCGTGGAGAAGATCACCGCGTCGTAGAACGTGCGCAGGTCGTCCAGGCTGATGTCGCGCGGGTAGTCGACGTTGCCGAAGAGGCGGATCTGGGGCTTGTCGAGCACCTGGTGCAGGGCCGTGATGATGCCCTTGATGCGCGGGTGGTCGGGGGCGACGCCGTAGCGGATCAGGCCGAAGGGGGCCGGCATCCGCTCGAAGAGGTCGATCGACACACCCGGCTCGACCGCCACTGCGGACTTGAGCAGCGCGTCGGCGGCGTAGATTCCGGCGGGGCCGGCTCCGACAATGGCTACCCGCAGAGGGCGAGGCATGTTGAGGTTCCCTTCGAGCGGTGATGGAGTGACTCAAGGGAAAGCCTAAGCTAAGGCAAGCCTAAGTAAGTAGGCGGGTCTGCTTTATGACCCCATAAGGCTGCCTTATGAGCCACATCGGCCTCACCGGACCCCATCGCCGACGCTCATGCCGGTCATGCCGGTGATGCGGTCACAGGCTCGCGAGGAGGTCGTCGAGCGGGGCCGGGGTCCGGTCGGAGGGCAGGGCCGCCACCAGGAGGTGACCGTAACGGATCTTGCGCCCCTTCTTCGTGCCGAGGAAGCGCCGCAGCTGCTGGTGCCGGGGCCTTCCCTGATGGGCGGGCTGGCGCTGGAGGGTCTGCCAGGCGCGCAGGTCGCCCTCCGCCCGGACGATCTCCTCGACCCCCGCCGTGCCCAGCGCGCGGATGAGCTCGTCCTCCAGGTCGGCCGCGCACACGAAGACGCCCCGGCGCGACGCGCCCGCCCGCTCCAGGCCCCGGTCGTAGAAGCCCTGCTCGCGCTCGTCGCACAGCCCGGTCAGGCGCAGGCCGAGGCCGGGCGGGCCGAGCAGACCGGCGTAGCGTCCGACGCTCATCGCCCCGCCCATCGGGACGACGCACACACCCTCGGCGGCCAGGTCCCTGCCGCGCCGCGCGGCCAGCGCCTCGACGGCGGCGAGGTCGCTCGGCCCCTCCAGCAGGACGGCTGTCGTCAGCCCGAGCTGCCCGGCCAGCGACCTCGCTTGCCCGGCCGGCTCCCCCACGGGCCCACCGGCCGCCCACCGACTCACCGCGTCCCGGAAGGCCCACATGTCCGCCATGCGACGAGTCTGCACTCCCGCCCCCGGTCACGGCACTGCATTTTGTGTCCGTGACCACGCCCATGGCCCTCCCTGATCTCCGCGCGGTGGGCAGCGGAGCACGTGAGGGCCCCCGGGCCCGGGCCGGCCCGTGCGGGTCGGCCCGGACGCCGGGTCCGGATCAGACGAGGTCGAACCGGTCGAGGTTCATGACCTTCACCCACGCAGCGACGAAGTCGTGCACGAACTTCTCCTTCGCGTCGTCGCTCGCGTACACCTCGGCGAGCGCGCGCAGTTCGGAGTTGGACCCGAAGACCAGGTCGGCACGGGTGCCGGTCCACTTGACCGCGCCCGAGGCGTCGCGCCCCTCGAACGTGTCCTGGGCCTCCGACGTCGACTTCCACTGCGTACCCAGGTCGAGCAGGTTGACGAAGAAGTCGTTGGTCAGGGTCCCGGGCCGCGTGGTGAGGACGCCGTGGCCGGACCCCTGGTGGTTCGCGCCCAGCACGCGCAGGCCGCCGACGAGGACCGTCATCTCCGGGGCGCTCAGCGTGAGCAGGTTGGCCTTGTCGACGAGCAGGAACTCGGCCGGCAGGCGGTTGCCCTTGCCGACGTAGTTGCGGAATCCGTCGGCGGGCGGCTCGATCGCGGCGAACGACTCCACGTCGGTCTGCTCCTGCGTCGCGTCGACGCGGCCCGGTGTGAAGGGCACCTCGACGTCGCAGCCGGCGTCCTTGGCGGCCTGCTCGACGGCCGCGCTGCCGGCCAGCACGATCAGGTCGGCGAGCGAGACCTGCTTGCCGTCGGTGCGGTCCGCGTTGAAGGACTCCTGGATGCCCTCCAGGGTGCGGAGGACCGACGCGAGCTCGTCCGGGTCGTTGACCTCCCAGTCGCGCTGCGGCTCCAGGCGGATGCGCGCGCCGTTGGCGCCGCCGCGCTTGTCGCTGCCCCGGAACGAGGAGGCCGCCGCCCATGCGGTCGACACGAGCTGGGAGACCGACAGGTCCGAGGCCAAAATCTGCGCCTTCAGCGCGGCGACGTCCTGCGCGTCGACGGTCTCGTACGTCGCCTCGGGCAGCGGGTCCTGCCACAGCAGTGTCTCGCTCGGGACCTCGGGGCCGAGGTAGCGGACGATGGGGCCCATGTCGCGGTGGGTCAGCTTGTACCAGGCCCGCGCGAAGGCGTCCGCGAACGCGGCGGGATCGTCCTTGAAGCGGCGCGAGATCGGCTCGTAGACCGGGTCGAAGCGGAGGGACAGGTCGGTCGTCAGCATCGTCGGGGCGTGCGTCTTCGACGCGTCGAAGGGGTCGGGGACGGTGCCCGCGCCCGCGCCGCCCTTCGGCCGCCACTGGTGGGCGCCCGCGGGGCTCTTGAAGAGCTCCCACTCGTACCCGAAGAGGATCTCGAAGAAGCTGTTGTCCCACGTCGTGGGGGTGTCGGTCCAGATGCCCTCCAGACCGCTGGTGATGGCGTCGGCGCCCACGCCGGTGCCGTGCGTGCTCTTCCAGCCGAGGCCCATCTGCTCCATCGGGGCGGCCTCGGGGTCGTCGCCGACCGCGTCGGCCGGTCCTGCGCCGTGGGTCTTGCCGAAGGTGTGCCCGCCCGCGATCAGGGCGACCGTCTCCTCGTCGTTCATCGCCATGCGGCGGAACGTCTCCCGGATGTCGCGGGCCGCCGCGATCGGGTCCGGATTGCCGTTGGGACCTTCGGGGTTGACGTAGATGAGGCCCATCTGGACCGCGCCGAGCGGGTTCTCCAGCTCGCGGTCGCCGGTGTAGCGCTCGTCGCCGAGCCAGGTGGTCTCGGGGCCCCAGTAGACGTCCTCGTCGGGCTCCCACACGTCGGCGCGGCCGCCGCCGAAGCCGAAGGTCTCGAAGCCCATCGTCTCCAGGGCGACGTTGCCGGTGAGGATCAGGAGGTCGGCCCACGAAAGGGACTGGCCGTACTTCTTCTTGACCGGCCACAGCAGCCGGCGGGCCTTGTCGAGGCTGGCGTTGTCCGGCCAGCTGTTGAGCGGGGCGAACCGCTGCTGGCCCGCGCCGGCGCCGCCGCGGCCGTCACTGATCCGGTAGGTGCCCGCGCTGTGCCACGCCATGCGGATCATGAACGGGCCGTAGTTGCCGAAGTCGGCGGGCCACCAGTCCTGCGAGGTCGTCAGCACCTCGGCGATGTCCCGCTTCACCGCGGGCAGGTCGAGGGACTTGAACGCCTCGGCGTAGTCGAACTCCTCGCCGAGCGGGTTGGCCACGGCGGGGTTCTTGGCGAGGATCTTCAGATTGAGGCGCTCCGGCCACCACTGCCGGTTCCCGCCTCCCTGCGTCGGGTGCGGCGCGCGGTGCGCGACGGGGCAGCCGCCCGCCTCCTCCGGTTTGGGGTCGGTGACGATCGCGTCGTGGTTCTCGGTCATGGGAATCCTTCCGGAGAGGGCGGATCGCGGTGCTCACGAGCGGAGGGTGGTGGAGCGGGCGCACGCACGGGCCGGAAGGCGCCCCGGATGTGGTGAAGTCCCGTGTTGTTGCCTGCCGTTGCCCGGTCCCTTGGCTGTCAGCCGGATCCGATCCTACGATGGACGAAATCCAAGTCAATACGGAAGACAGGCGCACGCGGATTCATTCGTACGCGCCAGGCATGACCGGGCGCGGGCCAGGTACGGGCCAAGGGACGGACGAGGCACCGACTATGCACAGTGAGGGCTGGTGGTCATGAGTGACCTGCTCCAACGGCTTCGCGGACGCGGCTGGCGGCTGACCGCCCAGCGCCGCGTGGTCGCCGAGGTGCTCGACGGCGAACACGTCCACCTGACCGCCGACGAGGTGCTCGCCCGGGCGACCGCCCGCCTGCCGGAGATCTCCCGCGCCACGGTCTACAACACGCTCGGCGAACTCGTCTCCCTAGGCGAGGTGGTCGAGGTCACCACGGACGGCCGCGCCAAGCGGTACGACCCGAACGCCCACCGCCCCCACCAGCACCTGGTGTGCTCGGGCTGCGGCACCATCCGCGACGTCCACCCCGTCGGCGACTTCCTGGCCGAGCTGCCGCCCGGCGAGCGCTACGGCTTCAGCGTCGCCACGGCCGAGGTGACCTTCCGGGGCCGGTGCCCGGACTGCGCCCGCACCTGACCGGCCGCCCCTCACGGAGTCACAGGCCCATCGATTTGGCGACGATCGTGCGCATGATCTCGTTGGTGCCGCCGAAGATCTGGCTGGCGCGGATGTCGGCGTACAGGCGGGCGATGGGGTACTCCGTCGTGTACCCGTAACCGCCGTGCAGTTGAAGGCAGGCATCGACGATCCGGGCAGCGGCGGGCGCGCAGTACAGCTTGGCGGACGCGGCCTCTTCCGCGGTCAGCTGTCCGGCGTCGAAGGCCTCAAGCGCCCGGTCCACGACCGCTTGGAGCGCGTCCACTCGCGCCTTGCAGTCGGCGAGGGTGAACTTGGTGTTCTGGAAGGCCGCCACCGGCTTGCCGAACGCGGTGCGCTCCTGAACGTACTCGGTGGCGAACCGCACCGCCGCGGCGGCGTGCGCGTACGAGCCGACGGCGATCCCCAGCCGCTCCTGAGGGAAGATGTCCGCCAAGCAGGCGAAGGCCTTTCCCTGCTCACCGACCACATCGGTGACCGGGACGCGCACGTCGGTGAAGGTCATCTCGACGATGTCGGAGGAGCGCAGGCCGATCGTGGCCTGTTCGGCGCTGACCGTGACACCCGGGGCGTGAGCGTCCACGGCGATCAGCGAGAGCCCGCCACGTCGGTCGTCCTGCTCCGAACCGGGGGTGCGGCAGGTGACCAGGACCAGGTCCGCCTGGGCGCCACCCGAGACGAACGCCTTGACTCCGTTGAGCACAAGGTGCTTGCCGTCGGCGGAGGGCTCGGCAGTCGTCTGTATGCCGGCGACGTCGGAGCCGGCCCCCGGCTCGGTGATCGCGATGGCCGTCATCAGCTCGCCCGAGACGAATCCGGGCAGCCACCGCCGCTTCTGCTCCTCGGTCGTGTACTTCACAAACGTCGCCGGAAGCGCCAGATGGGCACTGGCGCCACCGAAGGTCACACCCGCCCGGGCACACTCCTCGGCGATGACCGCGTTGAACCTGAAGCCCGTCTCTCCCGCGCCACCGTACTCCTCCGGAATACCGAGACCCAGGATGCCGAGCTTGCCCAACTTTCGGTAAAATTCACGGGGCACGCATCCCGCGCTTTCCCACTCGCCGTAGACCGGTACGACTTCCGTCGCGATGAACTCCCGCAGGACCGACCGGAACGCCTCGTGGTCCTCGTCAAAAACAGTTCGCTGCATCGTGGTGTCCCCCTGTGGTGCAAGACGGCGTTTTCGTCGAACACGCCGAACCTAGGACGCGATTGAGGATCTGTCTAGCGCGGGATGCAGCGGGGCAGTTCGTACGCAACGCCGCAGTCGGCGGCGTCGGCGGAACCTGAAACTCCTTGTGGTCGCAGGTTGTTGTGTGCTTAGTATCTGATCGTCGGGGTCGGCGCCGGTACGGCGGACGCCCCGACGCTGCACTGCCGCTATCAGGGGGAGATAGAGATGGATTCCTTAACGCGCGACGTGCTGTTCAATGCACGGGATCCGCGCCTGCAGAGCGACCCCTATCCACTCTACAAGCGCGTGCGCGAAGTGGAGCCGATACACCTTACGCCCTACGGACATTGGGTCATTTCCGGATATGACGAAGCCTCTTCCGTCATCCGCGTGAATCGGCTCAGCAGCGAGTATCCGAAGGACCCCAGGTGGTCCGAGCAGCGGGGCGGCCGGAACAGTCCGATCGTCGAGGCCACGCGCAGTTGGATGCTCATGAGGGACGGCACGGCACATCGCCGGCTGCGCGGCCTCGCCAACCCGGTCTTCACGGCCAAGGCCATTCGGGAGATGGCTCCGCGCGTCACCGGCATCGTGCACCGGATCATGGATGAGATGGGCAGCGGCCACGACATCGACCTCATCGGCCGACTGGCCTGCCAGGTCCCGGTGACCGTCTTCTGCGGGCTCGGCGGCCTGCCCGTGGAGGACCGCGATCTCTGCCGCAAGTGGACCGACGCGCTCGGCCATGTCATCGACCCGTCGGTGGACGAGACGACGCGCCGCGCGATGAACGACGCGGCCGCGGAGTTCGGTGACTACATCGCCGAACACCTGGCGAGGCGGCGGGCGAACCCGCAG
Organism: Streptomyces sp. NPDC050732; assembly: GCF_040654255.1. Classification (NCBI taxonomy): domain Bacteria; kingdom Bacillati; phylum Actinomycetota; class Actinomycetes; order Kitasatosporales; family Streptomycetaceae; genus Streptomyces; species Streptomyces sp. NPDC050732. The sequence continues at coordinate 130,516 of NZ_JBFAHP010000003.1, read as the reverse complement.
GACGACCTCCTCTCCCGCCTGCTTCTCGCCGAGTTCGACGGTGAGAGGCTGAGCGACGGCGAGATCATCGCCAACGTCATGATGTTCTTCATGGGCGGCCACGAGACCACGGTCAATCTGATCGGCAACGGCATGCTCGGCCTGCTGCGCCACCCCGACCAGCTGCGCGCCCTGCGCGAGGACCCCGGTCTGATCGATGACGGGATCGACGAGCTCCTGCGGTACGACGCGCCCATCCAGCTCGTGGCACGCATCGCCACCGAGGACATCCAGGTCGGCGACAGAACCATCCCGGCCGGAGCGAAGGTGATGATCCTGCTGGGGGCCGCGAACCGGGATCCACGCCGCTACACCGACCCCGACCGCCTGGATCTGCGCCGCCCGGACGTACGCCCTCTGTCCTTCGGCGGTGGGCCCCATTACTGCATCGGGGCCCTGCTGGCGAAATCCGAAGCCCGCCTGGTCTTCTCGGAACTGGTCCGCAGATACCGCGACATCACTTTGTCGCACGAGGACGTCGTATGGCGCCCTCAGGTCAACATCCGCGGTCTCAGCGAACTCCGCGTGGACCTCATGTCCTGACGTCGGCTGCTCACCGTACGTCCATTTTCAGGCCCTTGAGGCCTCGCCGCGGTGTGCCCGCGGAGCCGAAAGGGCCGCACGAGGGGATGAACAACGAACATGAGGACGCAGATCGCGGCTCCTGAGAATTTCGAGGCCGAGGTGGTGATAAAAGCCGTCGACGTCACCCTGGAAGGTTTCCTGGAGAGCAAGAAGAACGTCGCAGAGCAATCGGGTATGGGCCACTTGCTCAAACTCTTTGCCGAGTTCCTGGCGGACGGGAAACGCATTCGTCCCGTACTGACCGTACTGGGGTGGCAAGCAGCCGGCGGATATGAGGACAGCGACAGTGTCGTGCGTGTCGCCGCAGCACTGGAAATGTTCCATGCGTTCGCCCTCATTCACGACGACATCATGGACGAGAGCGACATCCGACGAGGCCGCCCCACTCTCCACCGGGCATTGGCGGAAGAGGAGGGACCGGACCGGTCAGAACATTTCGGGGTCAGCGCCGCGCTCCTCCTGGGGGACCTCGCCTTCACATGGTCCGACGAACTCCTGCACACGGCGGATCTCACCCCGCGGCAATTCAGGGCGGTGCTTCCATTGGTGACCGAAATGCGCAGCGAGGTGATGTTCGGTCAGTACCTGGATCTGCGGGCCACCGGTGAGCTGACGGACGACGTCGACGCCACGATGACAGTGAACCGCTACAAGACCGCCAAGTACACCGTCGAGCGCCCGCTGCACATAGGCGCGGCGCTCGCGGGCGCCGGCCCCGAGGTGATGGACGCATACAGCGCCTATGCCATTCCCCTCGGCGAGGCGTTCCAGCTCCGCGACGATCTGCTCGGTGTGTACGGGGACGTCGGGGACACCGGCAAGTCTCGCCTGGACGACCTGCGCGCGGGCAAGAACACCACCCTTGTCGCGCTCGCCCTGCGCGCCTGTGACGCGGCACGGGCCGCCCGTCTGCGCGCGCTGATCGGCGATCCCAATCTTGAGGAGGCCGGCGCGGCGGAGGTGCGCGATGTGTTCGCGGCCACCGGCGCCCGGGAGGCCGTCGAGCACATGATCGACGATCGCTACCGACAGGCCCTGCAAGCGCTGGACGCGGCCCCGTTCGCGGCCGGGGCCACCACCGCTCTGAAACATCTCGCCCGTACAGCCACCAGGAGGAACTCATGACCACGGACCTCACCGAATCCGCCCCCCTCGACGCGGCCTCGCCCGCGGTCCCGCCGGGGATGACGCGTTACTGGCAGGAGTGCACCGACCGGTTCACTGAGCTGTTCGCCCGGCACGTGGGGTACGAGGCGCAGAAAGTACCGATGTCGGAGACCGAACTGCGGGAAGTCATCGACGCCTGCAACCGGGCGGTGGCACCGCTGGGCGCGGTGGTCTCCGACAAGCGCTGGGTCTCGTACATGGACGTGGTGCGGTGGTCCCAGAGTGCGCGCAACATCAAGGACATGGAGGCGTTCAAGGCCGTCTGCATACTCAACTGCGTGACGTTCGTATGGGACGACATGGACCCCCGGCTGCACGACTTCGACGTCTTCCTGCCCCAGTTGCGCGCCGTGTGCGAGCGGTATTACGCGCCGGATGACGCGGCGTTCGCGTACGAGGGAGCCCGTGCCTTCGTCACGAGCGATCACATGTTCCGTGACTCTCCGATAAAGAAGGCGCTCTGCACCACCTCGCCCGAACAGTACTTCCGTTTTCGGGTCACGGACGTCGGCGTGGACTTCTGGATGAAGATGTCCTACCCGATCTACGGACAGCCGGAGTTCACCGAGCACGCCAAGACAGGCCTCGCCGCACGCATGACCACCCGCGGCCTGGCCATCGTCAACGATTTCTACTCCTACGACCGGGAAGCGGCGCTGGGGCAGATCACCAACTGCTTCCGGTTGTGCGACGTGACGGACGAGACCGCCTTCCGGGACTTCTTCCGTGCCCGCCTTGACGACATGACCGAGGACTTGACCTGCATCGCGGCGTTCGACGAGACCACCCGTGACATCCTGTTCGACCTCGTTCAGGGCAACTTCGTCTGGACCACCCGCGACCGGCGCTACCAGGCCGCCGTGAACGACGTCAACGCCCGCATCCAGTGAGGGGACGGTCATGACCTCCGCCAATCCGTCACCCTCCGCCTCCCCACCGGCGAGACCGGTTCCGGACCGTGCCTGGCGGTTCGGCACCGCCCCCGGCGGTCTCCCCCTGCTCGGACACGTGCTGTCCCTGTGGCGCCGACCGCTGGACTTCCTGGCCTCGCTGCCCGCCCACGGGGACCTGGTCGAGGTACGGCTCGGCCCCCGGCGCGCCTATCTCGCCGCCCACCCCGAGCTGGTCCGGCACGTACTGCTGCAGCCTCGCGTCTTCGACAAGGGCGGTGTGTTCGACAAGGCACGTCAACTGCTGGGCAACAGCCTGTCGGTGTCCCGCGGGGAGGAGCACCGCTTCCAGCGGCGCCTCATACAGCCGGCGTTCCACTCGGCGAAGATCGCCGAGTACACCACGGCCGTTGCCGACGACACCCGCACGGTCACCGATGCCTGGCGGCCGGGAGAGACCCGCGACATCAGTGACGCCATGCACGCGCTGCTGATGCGGGTCGCCGCACGGACCCTGTTCTCCACCGGCCTCGACGACGAGGTGGTCGAGGAGGCCCGGCAGTGCCTGCGTGTGGTCTCGCACGGCATCTACAAGCGGACGACGGCGCCTCTGGGCATCAAGGAGAAGCTGCCTACGCCCGGCAACCGCGCCTACGACCGGGCCAACGCGCGGCTGCGGCAGATCGTGGCGGAGATGATCAGCGCACGGCGCGAATCCGGTACCGAAAGCGGTGACCTGCTGTCGGTCCTGCTGCACGCGGAACACCCGGAAACCCATGAACGCCTCAAGGATCATGAGGTGTTGGACCAGGTCGTCACCTTCCTCGTCGCCGGCAGCGAGACCACCGCCTCCACCCTGGCCTTCGTCTTCCACCTGCTGGGCACATTGCCCGCTGTGGAAGCCAGGGTGCACGCGGAGGTCGACGAGGCGCTCGGCGGCCGCACCCCCACCTACGAGGACCTGTCCGCACTGCCGTACACGCGCAACGTCATCACGGAGTCCCTGCGCCTGTACCCGCCCTCTTGGATGGCGATGAGGGTGGCGGCTCAGGACGTCGACTTCGGCGGGCGCACCGTCCCCGCCGGCACGATGATCCTCTACAGCGCGTACGCACTCCACCGCAACCCGGACCTCTTCCCCGACCCCGACACCTTCGACCCCGGGCGCTGGGAGGCGGATCGGGCCCGGCAGGTCCCCCGTGGTGCTCTGCTGCCGTTCGGCGCGGGAAGTCACAAGTGCATCGGTGATGTGCTGGCGCTGACCGAGACCGCCCTGATCGTCGCGACCATCGCCGCGCGCTGGCGGCTCCGGCCGGCACCCGGGACGCAGTTGCGGCCGGAGCCCAAGGCCACCCTGGAGGCCGGTCCCCTGCCGATGGTCTGCGAGCGCCGCCGACCGTGACTCCTCCGGTAGACGTCCTGCTCCACTCACCCTGCCACCGAAGGACACCCGACGCATGACTACCACTGCCGACACCGCCGAGCGCGCCTGGCGAGTGGCCGCGGCACCCCGCCGACTCCCGCTGGTGGGCCACGCGCTGAGCATGGGGCGCCGCCCGCTGGAGTTCCTCGGCTCCCTGCCCGAGCTCGGGGACCTGGTCGAACTGCGGATCGGCAGCAGGCCCGCCTTCCTGCCCTGTCACCCCGAGCTGGTGCAGCGGGTCCTGCTGAACGCACGGGTCTACGACACCGGAGGCCCGGTGAAGGAGAAGGCCCGCCCGATCCTGGGCAACGGGCTGATCACGTCCGACTGGTCCGACCACCGTCGGCAGCGGCGCCTGGTGCAGCCTGCCTTCCACAAGGCACGTATCGCCGCCTACGCCGAGGTCATGCAGGAGGAGTGCGCGGCGCACGCCGCGTCCTGGGAAGCCGGGCAGCCGGTCGACGTCAGCGACGCGATGCAGGGACTGACCGCCCGGGTGACGGCTCGCGCGCTGTTCTCCACGGAGATGGCCCCGGACGCGGTCGTCGAGATCCAGCGCAGCCTGCCCGTGATGGTACGGGGCGCCTACCGCAGAGCGGTGGACCCCACAGGGCTGCTCGCCCGGCTGCCGCTGGCCGCCAACCGTGAGTTCGACCGTGCGCTCGGCCGACTGCACGCACTCATCGACGGCATCATCAGCGGTTACCGGCAGGCCGCGGAGGACCGGGGCGACCTGCTGTCGGCGCTGCTGAACGCACGTGACGAGGACGGGAGCCGATTGTCGGACCAAGAGGTCCATGATCAGGTGATGACCCTGCTGCTGGCCGGAGTGGAGACCACGGCTTCCGCGCTCACGTGGGCCTGGCATCTGCTGGCCGGACATCCCGAGGTGGCCGCGCGGCTGCACGCGGAGGTCGATGAGGTGTTGGACGGCCGGACGCCCACGTATGCCGACATACCGCGGCTCAAGTACACCCAGCGGGTTTTCACGGAGACACTGCGGCTGTATCCACCTGCGTGGATGTTCACCCGGGCGGTCACCGAGGACACCGAACTCGGCGGGCACCGGCTGCCCGCCGGGACCGACGTGCTGATCAGCCCGTACGTCATTCACCGCACCCCGGGGCTCTTCGCCGACCCGGAAACGTTCGAACCCGACCGGTGGCTGCCCGAGCGCGCGGCGGAAGTGGCCCGCGGCGCCTACCTGCCGTTCGGCGCCGGCAGTCGCAAGTGCATCGGGGACGTCTTCGGGATGACGGAGGCGACACTGGCGCTGGCTGCCCTGGCCTCCCGCTGGCGGTTGCTGCCCATGCCCGGCCACGAGGTCCGTGCCCACGCCGGAATGAGCTTGACGACCGGGCCGCTGCCGATGATCCCCGAGCCACGCTGACGGCCGGCCGCCGCCCCGGGCGCACTCGGCCCGGGGCGGCGGACTGTCAGCCGAAGGCGACCGGCAGCTGGTGCAGACCGCGCAGCATCAGGCTGGGGCGCCAGGCGAGCTCGGCCGGGTCGGTGTCCAAGGCCAGGCCCGGGCACCGTTCCAGGAGCGTGCGGAAGGCGATGGCGCCCTGCATCCGGGCCAGCGGGGCGCCCAGGCAGTGATGGATGCCGTAGCCGAACGCCAAGTGGCCGCGGGCTTCGCGGCGGATGTCGAAGCGGTCGGGCTCGGCGAACCTCTCGGGAGCCCGGGACGCGGCCCCCAGGACGACGGCCACGGACTCGCCGCGTGCGAGCGTCCGGCCGCCGAGGTCCATCGTCTCCTTGACGTAGCGGAAGGCCGTTGTCTCCACGGGTCCTTCGTAGCGGAGCATTTCCTCCACCGCGTTGGTCAGCAACGACCAGTCTGCGCGCAATGCCGTCAACTGGTCGGGGTGGCGCAGCAGTGCGAAGGTGCCGCTGGAGATCAGGTTGGCCGCTGTCTCATAACCGGCCACCAACAACAGGAAGGCCATGCCCAGCATTTCCTCGGTGGACAGGCGATCCTCCTTGTCGGCCATGTTCCGGGCCAGAGCGCTCAGCAGGTCGTCCTCCGGCGTGCGCTGCTTGGCGGCTATGAGGTCGGCGAGGTATCCGGTCATCGCCTGCGCCGCGGCCGCTGCCGCCTCGGGCCGGGAGAAGTCTGTGCTTTCCAAGTACCAGTCATGGAAGGCCTTGCGGTCGGTGACCGGCACACCGAGGAGCTCGCAGATCACCGCCAGGGGCAGCGGCAACGCGAATGCCTCGACCAGGTCCGCCCGACCCATCGGCAGCATGGCGTCCACGAGTTCGTCGGCGATCTGCTGGATCCTCGGGCGGAGCGCCTCGATTCGCCGGGTGGTGAACTCCCGGGCGACCAGCTTGCGCAACCGGGTGTGCTGCGGCGGGTCGGTCTGCACCATGTTCAGGCCGATGGAGTTGCCGCCGTCGTCCGACCAACCGGTCGAATGCCGGATGTCGTTGGACAACCGGAGGTTGGTGAGCGCCGCACGTGCCTCCTGGTATCCGACAACCAGCCAGAACTCTCCGGAGGCGACCGTGCGAACCCGATGCACGGCTCCTTGGGAACGAAGACGTGCGTACACCGGATGCGGGTCGTCGACGAAACTCTGGCCGAGCGCTGACAGGTCCTCAAAAGGTGCTTCCACTATGGCAGTTCCTCGTGGTCGTACAGCCCGGTGCCGGTAGCGGCAACGAGGCCGGGAAGATCCCCGGTCGCATCCGTCGCGACCCTAACAACGAAGCGGGGAGCAGTCCACGGTTGGTGTTAAGGTGCGGCCATGCCGAGCAGTGACGACGGTCTCGCCCCTTTGCGCAAGGATGCACGGCACAATCGTGAACTGCTGATCCAGGCCGCCCGGGAGATCTTCGCCCGGCGCGGCGTCGATGCCCCGCTGGACGACGTCGCTCGCGGGGCAGGTGTCGGTAACGCCACTCTCTACCGCCACTTCACCGGCCGCGCCGACCTGCTGGAAGCCGTCTTCCGTGACTCCCTCACCGCGCTCCTGCACACGGCGCGGCACGCCAGAGACGAACCTGACGCCTGGCAGGCCCTCACCTCCTATCTCGATCACGTCTTCGCACTGCTCGCCGCCGACCGCGGCGCCAGCGACATCATCACCACCGGCATTCAGGGCGTGCCCACCCTCGACACCTTCCGGGAGGACCACCGGCGGACTCTCGACATCCTGCTGCGCCGCAGCCGGGGCCAGGGTGCCGTCCGTGCCGACCTCACCGTCGATGAACTGCTCTTCCTGCTGGCCGCGCTCGGCCGGGCCGTGCCGGCCGCGCCCATGTCCTGGCGCCGCCATCTGACCATCCTCCTGGACGGGCTGCGGCCTCTCGCCGTCCGCCCGCTGCCCGCACCGCCGCTCGACCCGGGCCGGCCCGACGCCGAGTGCACGACATCAGCACTCCGCCACGGCCGGACACCGGCTGTCACCGATTCACCCGGACAACCCCGCACATCGGAGAAACCCATCCCATGACCAGCCAACGCCCTGTCTCGCCGTTCGAGAGCATCTATTTCGTCGAGGCCGCCGGACTACCGCTGTGTGACATGCCGGCCTACGTCGAGTCGCTGGTGGAAGGCCGGCTGCGCCCCGACCTGATGTCCCGGGCCCTCCGTCAGCTGATCGACCGTCACCCGATGCTGCGCACCGAGGTCGTGGCCGGTGACACAGGACCCCTCCTCCGCGTCCGCGACCACGTCGAACCGCCCTTGACCGTGCTGGACGGCATAGAGGACTCCTTCGCCGGGCTGATCAACTCCCGGCCCGACTGGACCGAGAGCATGCTGCATGCCTGGCTGCTCACCGACGGCCTACGCAGCCAAGTCGTTCTCGGCGTCCACCACGGACTGGCCGACGGCCGCTCCGCCTTTGCCCTGCTGGACGAGTTCTGGCGGCTCTACACCGGGCTCGCCGCCGGCGCGGATCTCGCGTCCGAGCGTCGCGAGACGTTGCCCGAGGCCATCGACAGCCGGCTGGCCGGAGCCTTTCCGGCCGACGAACTCGATGCTCTGATCGACACGCTTGTCCAGGGAGCGGACGAATTCAAGCCCGCCACCCTGCCCACGGAGGGTGTGGGCCGCGCGGACCGTGCGATCGCGGATCGGCGCTTCGTCGTCGACCGGCTGGAGTTCGACACCGCCACCACCGACGCCGTGACCGCCGCGGCGCGCGCCCGGGGCGTCACCGTCAACAGCCTGGTCACCGGTCTGGTGCTCAGCGCCGTACGCGCCCAGCTCGCACCGGAGCACGGCCCTCTCCCGATGGTCTGCGGCCACGGCGTCGATCTGCGCACCAGGCTGACCCCGCAGGTACCGCTGACTACCGTGCTCAACTGCATCACAGGGCTGCAGACTCCGCTGTCCGTCTCTCCCGAGGACCGGGTGGAGGACATCGGCCAGGAGGTGTCCGCACAGTTCGCCGACGCCCTTCGCCGACGCGCTCCGGAACGCCTCCTGCTTGCCGCGCTCCGAGCGGGCGCCCGTGGCACGGCACTGCCGGCCCCGGTCGTCAGCTACGGCATATCCAATGTCGGCCGTATCCCCGCCCACCCGGTCCCGGCCGGGACGCGCCTGCTGCGCTTCGGAGGCACCGCCAACGCTCCAGGCATGCCACCGAAGATCGGCGCCGCGAGCTTCGGCGGCCATCTGCTCGTCCAGAACGAGTACGACAGCTGGACCTATGGCACTGACCAGATGGACCGCCTGCGGGAAACCCTCCGGTCCTCCCTCGAAGCTCTGGCTCTACCACGCTGACCCGGTGGCCACCCGGGTCGCCCCAGGTCACCGCCCGGTCAGCCCAGGAAGCTCAGCCGCACCTTGCGCTCCGGATTGTCGACGTTCGTGTCGACCAGGCACACCGACTGCCACGTGCCCAACTCCAGGCTGCCGTCCACGACCGGCAGCGTCGCGTGTGGAGGGACCAGGGCGGGCAGGACGTGGTCGCGGCCGTGTCCTGGGCTGCCGTGGCGGTGCTGCCAGCGGTCGTCGGCGGGGAGCAGGGTGTGCAGCGCCGCGAGCAGGTCGTCGTCGCTGCCCGCGCCCGTCTCCAGGACGGCGATGCCCGCCGTGGCGTGCGGGACGAAGATGTTGAGGAGGCCGTCGCGGCCGCCTGCCGCCTCTCGCAGGAAGGTCTCGCAGTCGGTGGTGAGGTCGACGACCACCTCGCTCGAACCGGTGGTGACCTGCAGGACTCGGGTGGTGAATGCATCGGACATACGCCCATCTTCCCCCACGCCCTCTCCCGATCACTGATACCGGGAGTCCGCCTTTCGAGACGCCATTGACCGTGCGTGCACGATCTGGCTACGTTCTGCGGCATGTTGCGTTCAGCCCTGCTCACCACGCGCGGTCACATCGACCTGCTGCGGGTGGCCTCCTCCGCGTGTCGCCGCGGCTGCTGACGCCCTTTCACCCGCTTTCGCGTTTCTCTCCGCCGGTTCCGGACGGTAGGTGCCCGGGCCGCGCGCTGTCCGCGCATGCCCGCATGTGCGGTCTGAGCCGCGGGTCCGGCCTCGGGCCGAGTTCCCTCCGCACCGGCTGCCGGTAACCCCTTTCTCCGTCCTCTCCCCCTGGAGCGCTCGTGCGCGTCAGTCATGCCCCGCCGCATGCCCCATCGACACCCGATATATCCCTTAAATCATCAGTCGCTCCTGCGTCAGGTCCCGAACTCGTAGCCCTCGTCCCCTCCTCCAGCCGCCGCGCCCGCGTCCCCCGCTGGGTGCGCCGCACCTCGGGCCCGCTCGCGCTGCTCGCGCTCTGGCAGATCCTCAGCGCCACCGGCGTGCTGACCAGTGACGTGCTCGCCTCGCCCGGGACCGTGGCCCGGGTCGCCGGTGACCTCATCGGGGACGGGTCCCTGCCCAACGCCATGGGCGTCTCGCTGCAGCGCGTCGCGCTCGGACTGCTGTTCGGCACCGTCGTCGGCACGGCGCTCGCCCTCGTGTCCGGGCTCTTCCGCATCGGCGAGGACCTCGTGGACGCCAGCGTGCAGATGCTCCGCACCGTTCCGTTCGTCGGGCTCATCCCGCTGTTCATCATCTGGTTCGGCATCGGCGAGGCGCCGAAGATCGCCATCATCACGCTCGGCGTGTCGTTCCCGCTCTATCTGAACGTGTACGCCGGTATCCGGGGCGTCGACGCCCAGTTGATCGAGGCCGGGGAGTCGCTCGGCCTGTCGCGGTGGGGGCTCGTACGGCACGTCATCCTGCCGGGCGCGCTGCCCGGGGCCATGACGGGACTGCGCTACTCACTGGGCATCTCCTGGCTCGCCCTCGTCTTCGCCGAGCAGGTCAACGCCGACGCCGGGATCGGCTTCCTCATGGTCCAGGCCCGCGACTTCCTGCGTACCGACGTGATCGTCGTATGCCTGGTCGTCTACGCCTTCCTCGGCCTGACCGCCGACTTCGTCGTCCGAACCCTCGAAAGGCTGCTGCTGCAATGGCGACCGACGTTCACCGGCCGGTGACCACCGCCCCCACCGGGGACACTGCCCCGTCCGCCGTACGCGTCGACGGGCTCACCCGCACCTTCGACGGGCGCGCCGTCATCGACGACCTGCACCTCGACGTACGACAGGGCGAGTTCGTGGCACTGCTGGGCCGGAGCGGCTGCGGGAAGTCGACGTTGCTGCGCATCCTCGCCGGGCTCGACCGCGACATCGAGGGCACCGTGCTCGTGCCGCGCCGCAAGGCCGTCGCGTTCCAGGCGCCGCGGCTCATGCCGTGGAAGCGGGTGTGGCGCAATGTGCTGCTCGGGCTGCCGGGCCGGCCCGACCGGGGCGTCGCGGAGCGGGCGCTGGCCGAGGTGGGCCTGAAGCACCGCACCACGGCCTGGCCCAAGACGCTCTCCGGCGGCGAGGCCCAGCGCGCCTCGCTGGCCCGGGCCCTGGTGCGCGAGCCCGATCTGCTGTTGCTGGACGAGCCGTTCGGCGCGCTCGACGCGCTCACCCGCCTCAAGGCTCAGCGGCTCGTCGACGAACTGTGGCAGCGGCGCGGCTGCGCGGTGCTGCTCGTCACGCACGACGTGGAGGAGGCGGTGCTCCTCGCCGACCGGGTGCTCGTCATGGACGGCGGTGTCATCGCCTACGAGAAGGAGATCGGCCTGGAGCGGCCGCGCGGCATCTCCGACCCCCGCTTCGGTGAGCTGCGCGCGGAGCTGCTCCAGCGCCTCGGCGTCGAGGCGCCCGCCGAAGCCCCCGCCGCCTGAACAGAACCCACAGAACCCCTGACCGCTGACCCACACACCCCGTCCCCACGTACCGAAGCGATTCGAAGCGAACGGAACCGTCATGCGACGACCACGCCCAGCCCCCGCCGCCCCAGCCCTCGCCACCCTCCTGCTCCCCCTTGCCCTGCTGCTCGCCGCCTGCTCCGGCACCTCGTCCGCCGGCACATCGATCGGCGGTGGCGGCGGCGGCACCGACGGCAAGGGGTCGTTGACCTTGAACGTCGGTGACCAGAAGGGCGGTTCGGAAGCCGTGCTGCGTGCGGCCGGAGAGCTCGACGACCTCGACTACAAGATCCGCTGGTCCACCTTCACGTCCGGCCCTCCCCTGCTGGAAGCCATCAACGCCAAGGCCGTCGACATCGGCGGCGTCGGCAACACGCCGCCGGTCTTCGCGGCGGGCGCGGGCTCGAAGATCTCCGTGGTGGCCGCGAGCCACGGCACGGCGGCCGGGGACACGATCCTCGTGCCCAACAGCTCGGCGTTGAAGAAGACCCGGGAGCTGAAGGGCAGGTCCGTTGCCGTGGCGCAGGGTTCGTCGGCGCACTTCCAGCTGATCGCGTCCTTGAAGAAGGCCGGGCTCGGCTTCGAGGACGTCGACGTCAAGTATCTGCAGCCCGCCGACGCACTCGCCGCGTTCACCAGCGGGAAGGTGGACGCCTGGGCCGTCTGGGACCCGTACACCTCCCAGGTCCTGCGCGGCAAGAAGGGCCGCGTCCTGACCGACGGCGACGGGGTGGTGAACGGCCTCGCCTTCCAGGCCGCGGCGCCCGGCGCGCTCAAGGACAAGAAGAAGACCGCGGCGATCTCCGACTATCTGAAGCGGCTTCGCAGGGCGCAGGACTGGGTCCACAAGCACCCGGAGGCCTGGGCGAAGGTCTGGGCGAAGGACACAGGGCTGCCCTACGAAGTGGCGCTCGACGCGGTCAAGCGCACCAACGGCACCCGCGTGACGGTGGCCGTGGACAAGAACGTGGTCAGGTCCGAGCAGGAGATCGCGGACACCTTCGCCGAGCTGAAGCTGATCCCGCGCCGCATCGACTTCGGCGACTTCGTCGACACCCGCTTCAACGGCGATCTGCCGCCCTCCACCACCAAGCCGCGCACGTACCGCAAGGAGTCCTGACCATGACCGTCCACCTGCACTGGTTCCTGCCGACGGGCGGCGACGGCCGCACTCTCGTCGACCGGCACGCCTACACCGACGGCGGCATCACGCGCTCCCGCGTCACTCCGGTGAGCGGCGTCCGCGCGCCCGACATCGAGTATCTGGCCCAGATCGCCAAGGCCGCCGAGCAGTTGGGCTTCGAGGCGGTGCTCACGCCGACCGGCACGTGGTGCGAGGACGCCTGGCTGACGACGGTCGCGCTCGCCCAGCACACCGAGCGCCTCAAGTTCCTCGTCGCCTTCCGGCCCGGCGTGCTCTCCCCCGTGCTCGCGGCGCAGATGGCGGCGACGTATCAGCGCATCACCCGCGGCCGGCTGCTGCTCAACGTGGTGACGGGCGGCGACTCGACCGAACAGCGCCGGTTCGGCGACCACTTGGACCACGACCGCCGCTACGCCCGCACCGACGAGTTCCTCTCGGTCGTACGAGGGGTGTGGAGCGGCAAGCCGTACGACTTCGACGGCGAGCACTTCCAGGTCGAGGGCGGTCTGACCGCGCTGCCGCCTGACCCGCTGCCGGAGATCTTCTTCGGTGGGTCGTCGGCGGCCGCCGGACCCGTGGCCGCGCGGCACACGGATGTGTATCTGACGTGGGGCGAGCCGCCGGAGCAGGTCAAGCAGAAGATCGACTGGATTCGCGGGCTCGCCGAGAAGGAGGGCCGTACGGTCCGCTTCGGCATCCGGCTGCACACCATCTCCCGCGACTCGGCCGCGGAGGCGTGGGCGACCGCGAACCGGCTGCTCGACGACCTGGACCCGGACACCGTCGCCGCCGCGCAGGAGGCACTCGGCCGCAGTGAGTCGGTGGGCCAGCAGCGCATGCTCGCGCTGCACGGCGGCTCGCGGGACAAGCTGGAGATCGCGCCGAACCTGTGGGCCGGTGTCGGCCTGGTGCGCGGCGGTGCGGGCACGGCCCTGGTCGGCAGCCATGCCGACGTCGCCGACCGGATCGAGGAGTATCACGCCCTCGGCGTCGAGCACTTCGTGCTGTCCGGCTATCCGCACCTGGAGGAGGCGTACTGGTTCGGCGAGGGCGTCATCCCCGACCTGGCCGCGCGCGGTCTGCTGCCCCGGATTCCGGCGTCTCCGCTGACGGGTGTGCCCGCGGCGAACGGCCGCCCCGCCTCCGCCCCGGGCGGCGCGCCGCTGCTGGTGGCCGGAGGACGCTGAGAAATCCGACTCGGCGGGAAGATCCCGGACCTCGACGAAGTTAGTAGAAACGTGAACGACATCGGGGTACGAGACGCGGCCGCCCCGGCGGCGGTACGGGAAGCGGCGCCGGAACCGGCGGACGACGCGGTGCACGACGTGGACGTGGTCGTCATCGGCGCCGGGCAGGCGGGCCTGTCCAGCGCCTACCACCTGCGGCGGGCCGGCTTCACGCCGGACCGGGACTTCGTGGTCCTCGACCACGCTCCCCGGCCCGGCGGTGCCTGGCAGTTCCGCTGGCCTTCCCTGACGTACGCGAAGGTGCATGGCATGCACGCGCTCCCCGGCATGGAGCTGACGGGCGCAGACCCCGCGCGTCCGTCGTCGGAGGTCGTCGCTGAGTACTTCGAAGAGTACGAGCGCCGCTTCGACCTGGGGGTTCGGCGGCCCGTCGACGTGCGCCGGGTCCGCGAGGGCGACGGCGGCAAGCTGCTCGTCGAGACGTCGGCGGGCACCTGGTCGACGCGGGCGCTGATCAGCGCGACGGGCACCTGGGACCGGCCGTTCTGGCCGCGCTACCCGGGCCAGGACACGTTCCGCGGGCGGCAGCTGCACACGGCCGTCTACCCCGGGCCCGAGGCGTTCGAGGGGCAACGGGTGATCGTCGTGGGCGGTGGCGCGTCCGGCACCCAGCACCTCATGGAGATCGCCCCGTACTCGGCCGCGACGACCTGGGTCACCCGGAGTGAGCCTGTGTTCCGCGAGGGGCCGTTCGACGAGAACTGGGGGCGTGCGGCCGTCGCCATGGTCGAGGAGCGCGTGCGCCGGGGCCTGCCGCCGCGGAGCGTGGTGTCGGTGACGGGGCTGCCGGTGAACGACGCGATCCGGCGGGCGCGGGCCGACGGCGTCCTCGACCGGCTGCCGATGTTCGACCGGATCACGCCGACCGGCGTCGAGTGGGACGACGGCCGACGTGTCGACGCCGACGTGATCCTCTGGGCGACGGGCTTCCGCCCGGCGGTCGACCACCTGACGCCGCTGCGGCTGCGCGAGCCGGGCGGCGGCATCCGGCTGGAAGGCACCCGGGCCGCCGCCGACCCGCGCGTCCACCTCGTGGGATACGGGCCGTCGGCCAGCACGATCGGTGCCAACCGCGCGGGCCGTGCGGCGGTGCGCGACATCCGGCGATTGCTGGCAGCGGCGCCGGTCGCGGCGTGACCCGCCTTAGGGCGGTACCCCGTTCTAGGGCAGGTACAGCGTGTAGAGGAGCTTGTCGGGTGTGACGGGTGGGGTGCCCTGCAGCACCCCCGTGGTGGCGTTGTCGACCAGGCCTCGCTTGACCTGCGCCGGGGTGTCCGTGGGCCGGAAACCGAGGTGGAGCGCGGCGGCGCCTGCCGCGTGCCCGCTGGCCATCGACGTGCCGTTGAGAGTCGCGGTCGCGGTGTCGCCGTCCTTCCATGCGGAGGGAATCTGCACGCCGGGCGCGAACAGGGACACGCAGTTGCCGTGGTTGGAGGAGGAAGCCCGGCGGTCGCTCCGGTCGCTGGCGCCGACGCTGATCGTCTCGGCCACCCGTGAGGGCGAGGTGCTGCAGGCGCCGCCCGCCTGTCCGGAGCTGCCCGCCGCGACGGTGTAGGTGACCCCGGAGCGGATGGAGCGCCGCACCGCGCTGTCCAGGACGTCGCTGGCCGCGCCGCCGAGGCTCATGTTCGCGACCGCGGGCCTGGCGCCCTTCCCCGTCACCCAGTCGACGCCCGCGACGACGCCCGAGATGGTGCCGGAGCCCTGGCAGTCGAGGACCCGTACCGCGACCAGGCGGGCCTGCTTCGCCACGCCGTACGTCGCGCCCGCGGCGATGCCTCCCACGTGGGTGCCGTGGCCGTTGCAGTCGTTGCCGTTCCGGCCGTCGCCCACGGTGTCGGTCCCGACCGAGGCCCGGCCGCCGAACTCCGTGTGCGTGGTCCGCAGCCCGGTGTCGATGACGTACACGCTCACGCCGGGAGCGGTGGTGCGGTAGGTGTACGTGGTGGACAGCGGGAGGCGCCGCTGGTCGATGCGGTCCAGTCCCCAGGGCGCGTCGGGCTGGGTCTGTTCGCGGGTGGAGACCCCGTCGGCCGCCGTCCGGGGCGGGGCAGCAGGTGGGGTGTCGATGCGGACCCGGGTGTCCTGGCGGACGTAGGCGACGCGGGGGTCGGCGGCCAGCTCGGCGGCCTGTGCACGGCTCATCCGGGCGGAGAAGCCGCGCAGCGCCGCCTGGTAGACGTGCCCGAGCCGCGCCCCTTCGGCCCGGCCGACGAGCTCGCGCGCCACGCCGGGCACGGCGGAGGAGCCGACCGCGGCGCCCCTGTTCCCCGACCCGGGTTCCTTCAACACGACGATCCAGCCGTTCGGCACGGCATTCTCCGAGCCGCTCGCAAGCCGCAGTTTCTTGCCGGGGGTGGTGGAGCCGACGGAACCGGCGGATCCGACGGAGTCCCCGGACGCCTCATGAGTGGCGGACGTGACGGAAGTGGCGGGAGTGGCGCCGAGCAGGCCGGTGGCGGTCAGCGCGGCGGACAGCAGCACCGCTGCCTGTCGCCGACGGGAGGGCATTCTCATTCCCGGTGCACCTGAACCTTTCGTTGACCAGAAGGGGTCGGATCATGTGCGGTGCGCGGTGCGGTTGTTGCCCGTGGTTCTGCGGGGAGCGCATGCCAGCCTCTCGCGCCGCTCAGCGCGGCACAAGAGGTCGGACGGCGGCTCCGGGAGCGGCGGTTCAGGGTGCGGCGACGTTCACCAGGCTCTTGTACGGGAGGTAGCGCGGCACGCTGGGCTGGGTGGGGGCCGGAGTGACGCCCTCCAGGCCGTCGATCATCACGCCCAGCTCGACGGTGCCGCCTCCCTCGGTGAAGCGCCGCCAGGCCGACATGTCCCGCCACTCCCCGTGGTTGAGCACCAGCCGGCCGTCCTTGCTCGTGTGGAAATGGGCCGCGAGGAGACCGGGCGGGCGGGTCCGCTCCAGGATCGCCACGACGCCGTCGATGAAGGCGCGCTGCCGGTCCGGGCCGTCGGTCTCGAAGATGGGGGTGACCAGTGCGCCGGGGGTGCTTTCCGCCCTTTCCTCGGTCGCGTAGCTGCGATAGAGGGAATAGCGCACCTCCCCGGGCCGCTCGATGCCCAGGACCATTCGGTCGACCCTGCTCATGTCCTCGCTGTTCTGGGCCGCACGTGCCCACTCGCGGTGGGAGTCGTCATCCGTCCACTGCGCGTAATTGAGTACCTCACGGCCGTTCTCACTGAGGAATGTGGTGAACGACAGCATCGCCGCCGGGCGTTCCTGGTGTTCCCACTCCTCGATCACCAGGTCCGCGGCCTGCTTCTGGACCCCCGGGGCCGGCAGGGTCCACGAACTGACGAGGATCGTCCCGGCGTCGGCGCGCCGGACGTCGGGAAAGGCGCGTGATATCGGTGCGGCCATGGTCGGCTCCTCCTGCATACTGAGCGGTACGGTTGAGAAAAGCGTTGTACCTGAACCACGGTTGAGGTCAAGGAGAAGCCGATCCCCGGCGAGTCCCCCTGACTCGCCCTGGCCTCCTGCTACTTCTCCTTGTTGAACTCCCCCACGTTCTTCTGGTGTTCCTCAAAGCTCGCCGTAAAACGCGTGTCCCCCGGCTTTACCGTCACGAAGTACAGCCAGTTCCCCGGAGTCGGGTTGATGGCCGCCCGCATCGCCTCTTCTCCGGGGTTGCCGATCGGCGTGGGCGGCAGACCCATGCGTGCGTAGGTGTTGTACGGGCTGCTGATCTTGGTGTCACGTTCACTGGTCGCCAGTGTGGAGCGGTTGAGCGCGTAGTTGATGGTGGAGTCCATCTGCAGCGGCATGCCCTGGTCAAGGCGGTTGTAGATGACCCGGGCGACCTTGCCCATCTCCTCCTTGGAGCCCGCCTCGGCCTCGATCATGCTCGCGATGGTGACGGTTTGGTAGAGGTTGACGGCATTCCGCTCTGCGCCCGCCGTGACCTGGCCGGCGCCGAACTTCTTGTTCGCCGTGTTCACCATGTACGACAGGACGGATGCCGGAGTCGACTGGGAGTCGATCGGATACGTCGCCGGGAAGAGGTACCCCTCGGGGTTGCCACCGGCATCGCGGGGGAGTTTGAGGCCGGCCTTCGGGAGAGCCTTCTTCGTGGTGCCGGCGGGCACCCCGAGGGCCTTGTCCACGGCCGCGTACACCTGCCCCGAACGCCACCCTTCCGGGATGGTCAGGGTCTCGGTCTGTGCGTCGTCGTCAGGAAGCAGCAGCGGCACCGCCACAGCGGCTGCCGCGACGGCGGCTCCGGTCGCGATCAGGACGATCCGGCCCCGGCGCGTCAGTTGAGTCGTGCCCCGTCTCGGAGTCTTGGTCTGCATGCGGGCACGGTAACCCGCAAATGCTCATATTCCTGGCATATCTTCACGTCACCGGCTCCAGTTGGGCGTCTCTTCGGACGAGGGCGGCGTAACGGCCGTCGCGCTCCATGAGCTCCTCGTGAGTGCCGCGCTCCGCGGTGCGACCGGCGTCCAGGACCACGATCTGGTCGGCGCCGCGGACGGTGGAGAGGCGATGGGCGATGGTGAGGGTGGTCCGGCCCGCGGACAGCGCGTCGATGGCCTCCTGCACGGCTCGCTCCGTGCGGGTGTCCAGGGCGCTGGTCGCTTCGTCGAGGATGAGGACCGGCGGGTCCCGCAGGAGGGTGCGGGCGATGGCCAGGCGCTGCTTCTCGCCGCCGGAGAAACGGTGGCCGCGCTCGCCGACGACCGTGTCGTACCCGTCGGGGAGGGATGCGATGTGGTCGTGGATCTGGGCGGCGCGGGCGGCGGTCGCGAGCTCCTCGTCGGTGGCGTCGGGCTTGGCGAAGCGGAGGTTGTCCGCGACCGAGGCGTGGAAGAGATACGTCTCCTGGGAGACGACGCCGACGGCACGCGCGAGGGTGTCGAAGTCGAGGTCGCGCACGTCGACCCCGTCGAGGGTGACGCGTCCTGCCGTGACGTCGTAGAGCCGGGGCACCAGATGGCTCAGGGTCGACTTGCCGGAGCCGGTCGGCCCGACCACGGCGAGGCTGCCGCCCGCGGGTATGACGATGTCGATGTCCTGGAGCGTGGGGCCCGACTTCTCGTCGTAACGGAACTCGACCTTCTCGAAGCGGACCTCGCCCTTGATCTTGTCGAGGTGCACCGGCTTCTCCGGCTCGGTGATGTCGATGGGCAGATCGAGGTACTCGAAGATGCGCTGGAAGAGTGCGAGCGACGTCTGGATCTGCACACCGGTCGAGAGCAGGCTCACGGTCGGGCGGAACAGGCCCTGCTGCAGCGAGACGAAGGCGACGAGCGTGCCGATCGAGACCGTCGGGCCGCCCGTCCGGAAGGCGATGCCCGCGGTCCAGTAGATGACGGCGGGCATCGCGGCCATGACGATCGAGATGACGGCCATGCGCCACCGGCCCGCCATGTTCGACCGGATCTCCAGGTCGACCAGTCGCTCGGACTCCGCAGCGAAGGACTGGGTGAGGGAGTCGGCTCGCCCCATGGTCCGGCCGAGGACGATGCCGCTCACCGAGAGCGACTCGGTGACCGTCGCGGCCATCGCGGCCATCTGCTTCTGGCGCTGTGTGGCGATCTTCTTGCGCTCACGGCCGACGCGGCGGCTGATCCACACGAAGACGGGCAGCAGGAGGAGCGAGACCACCGTGAGCCGCCAGTCCAGGGCGAGCATGGCGACGACGGTCGCGATGACACTCGTGAGGTTCGAGACCAGGGACGTGGCGGTGGAGGTGACCGTCGCCTGCATGCCGCCGATGTCGTTGGCGATCCGGGACTGGACCTCGCCCGTGCGGGTGCGGGTGAAGAAGGCCAGGGACATGCTCTGCAGCCGGCCGTAGACCGCGGTGCGCAGGTCGTGCATGACGCGCTGGCCGACGGATGTGCTGATCAGGGTCTGCAGGACGCCGAAGATGCTCGTGACGACCGCGCTGAGGATCATGCCCAGCGCGAGCAGGCTCAGCAGGCCCGTGCGCCCCTGCGGCAGGGCGGTGTCGAGGATCTCCTTGAGCAGGAACGGGGTCGCCACCGAGACGAGCGACGCGGCGCAGACCAGCAGGCCCACGATCGCTAGGCGGCCTCGGTACGGCCGGAAGAGGCGGAGGATGCGGCGCATCTGGCGCGGCTGCGGCTCCTCGCCGGGGACGGGGGGCTGCGGCGTCCAGGTGGGGTCGTCGTGACGCATGGGCTCCTTCGGGATTTCGGACGACGATGACTCAGGGAGCATAGCTCACTGTTACCTATACTCACAATGCACAAGGTCCTGATAATGTTCCCGCATGAACACCCCGGACCCAGACGGCCTGCTCGCCGAACAGTTGCTGCGGCTGACCCGCAGGCTGCAGCGGATCCAGAAGCGTCATCTGGTGCCGATCGGCATCACGCCCGCCCAGTCCCGCCTGCTGCGCACCCTCGCGCATTACGAGACCCCGCCGCGCATGGCCGACCTCGCCGAGCGCCTCGAAGTCGTGCCGCGCGCCGTGACCACCCTGGTCGACGGCCTGGAAGCCGCCGATCTCGTGCGACGCGCACCCGACCCCACCAACCGCCGGGTGATCCGCATCGAACTCACCGACGCCGGGCTCAAGGCCCTCGGCGAGCTGCGCGGCGCGCGCCGCGCGGCCGCTGAGGACATCCTGGCTCCATTGGACACCGAGCAGCGCGCCCAGCTGGGCGTCCTGTTGAACGCGCTGTTCGACGTGCCGGACGTCCGTCGCTGCTGACACCGTCCGCCGCCGGGCGCCGAGCACACGGCCACATACGCCGAGCACGCCGCAATCGTCGAGGAGAGCTCATGCCACTGCTGGAGCCCGAGCCGGACGCCCTGCGCCCCGATCCCGCGTCGCGCGCGGCGTCGCACGACCGCGTGCCGGACCTGCGGGACGGCGGCACCCCTGAGCCGCTGCGCTCCGAACTGACCGCGCTGCTCGGCGCGGACAAGGTCCTCACGAAGATCTCCGACCTCGTGAAGTACGCGTCGGACGCCAGCCCCTACCGCTTCGTGCCCCAGGTCGTGGTCGTCCCCGAGGACATCGACGACGTGTCGGCCGTCCTGTCGTACGCGCACGGCAAGGGCCGCGAAGTCGTCTTCCGCGCGGCGGGCACGTCGCTGAACGGCCAGGCGCAGGGCGAGGACATCCTCGTCGACGTGCGCAAGCACTGGTCGGGCGTCGAGGTGCTCGGCGAGGGCGAGCGCGCCCGCATCGGTCCTGGCACGACGGTCGTGCGCGCCAACACCACACTGTCCCGGTACGGCCGGGTGCTCGGCCCCGACCCGGCGAGCGCGATCGCCTGCACCGTCGGCGGCGTCGTCGCGAACAACGCGTCGGGCATGACGGCCGGCACCACCCGCAACTCGTACCGCACGCTCGCCTCACTGACCTTCGTCCTCCCCTCCGGGACGGTCGTGGACACGGCCGAGCCGGACGCCGACGAGCAGTTGGCGCACGCGGAACCGGCGCTGTGCGAGGGCCTGCTGGCCATCAAGCGGGAGATCGAGGCGGATGCCGAGCTCGTGGCCCGCATCCGCGCCAAGTACGCGATCAAGAACACCAACGGCTACCGCCTGGACGCCTTCCTCGACGGCGCGACGCCCGTGCGGATCCTGCGCGGCCTGATGGTCGGCTCCGAGGGCACCTTCGGCTTCATCTCCGAAGTCGTCTTCGACACGCTGCCTCTGGACCGGCACACGACGACCGCCCTGCTGTTCTTCCCCTCGCTGCCCGCGGCCGCCGCCGCGGTGCCGTTGTTCAACGCGGCAGGCGCGCTCGCCGTCGAGCTGATGGACGGCAACACTCTGCGCGCATCGGTCAGCGTGCGGGGCGTGCCCGCCGACTGGGCCGGCCTCCCGAAGTCCACGGCCGCCCTCCTGGTGGAGTTCCGCGCCCCGGACGAGGCCGCGCAGGAGGTGTACGAAGCTGCGGCCACCCAGGTCCTTCAAGGGCTCGAACTGGTCGCGCCCGTCCCCTCGGTGACGAACGCGTTCACCCGTGACGCGAAGACGATCGGCGGCTACTGGAAGGCACGCAAGGCGTTCGTCACCGCTGTCGGCGGCTCCCGCCCTTCGGGGACGACGCTGATCACCGAGGACTTCGCCGTCCCGCCGGGGCGGCTCGCCGAGGCCTGTGAAGCGCTGCTCGACCTGCAGACGCGGCACGGCTTCGACGCCGCCGTCGCGGGCCACGCGGCGCACGGCAACCTCCACTTCCTGCTCGCCTTCGACGCGGCGGTCCCCGCCGATGTGGAGCGCTATGCCGCGTTCATGGACGACTTCTGCCACCTGACGGTGGAGCGTTTCGACGGCTCCCTCAAGGCCGAGCACGCCACGGGACGCAATATCGCGCCCTTCCTGGAGCTCGAATGGGGCCCCAGGGCGACCGAGTTGATGTGGCGCACCAAGCAGGTCATCGACCCGGACGGTGTGCTCGCGCCCCGCATCGTCCTCGACCGCGATCCGCAGGCTCATCTGCGTGGCCTGAAGACCATCCCCAAGGTGGAGCCGATCGCCGACCCGTGCATCG
Source organism: Streptomyces sp. NPDC050732 (assembly GCF_040654255.1). NCBI lineage: Bacteria > Bacillati > Actinomycetota > Actinomycetes > Kitasatosporales > Streptomycetaceae > Streptomyces > Streptomyces sp. NPDC050732. The sequence continues at coordinate 108,310 of NZ_JBFAHP010000003.1, read as the reverse complement.
AATGCGGCTTCTGTGAACCGACGTGCCCCAGCGAGGACTTGACCACGACACCGCGCCAGCGCATCGTGCTCCGCCGCGAGATGATGCGCCAGCCCGCGGGCTCCCCCGTCGAGGACGCCCTCGTCGAGGCGTACGGCTACGACGCCGTGGACACCTGCGCGGGCGACTCGACCTGCGCAATCGCCTGCCCGGTGGGCATCGACACGGGGGCCCTGATGAAGGACTTCCGGCACGCGCGGCACTCGCCCCGCGAGGAGAGGATGGCCGCTCTCGCCGCGAGGAACTTCAAGGCCGTCGAGGCGTCCGCGCGGCTGGCGGTGGCCGCCGCCGACAGGATCGGCGACCGACTGCTGACCGCGGTGACCCGCACCACCCGCAAGGCCGTGCGTCCGGACCTGGTCCCCGAGTGGCTGCCGCAGATCCCGGGGGCCGCCGCACGCGAACTGCCGCACACCGCACGCGTCGGCGCCTCGGCCGTCTACTACCCGGCGTGCGTCAACCGCATCTTCGCCGGGCCGGGCGACCGTTCCCTGGCGGAGGCCGTGGTCGCCGTCTCCACGCGCGCGGGGAAGTCGGTTTGGATTCCGGACGATGTCGCGGGGACGTGCTGCGCGACGATCTGGCACTCCAAGGGGTACGACACCGGAAACAGGGTCATGGCCAATCGCATCGTCGAGGCGGTCTGGGGCTGGACGGCAGGCGGCCGCCTGCCGCTGATCGTCGACGCCTCCTCCTGCACCCTCGGCATCGCGCACGAGGTCGTGCCCTACCTGACCGCCGACAACCGCGAGCTGCACCGGGAGCTGACGGTCGTCGACTCGATCGTCTGGGCCGCCGACGAGCTCCTCCCCCACCTGACCGTGCACCGCAAGGTCGGCTCCGCCGTGCTGCACCCCACCTGTTCCATGCAGCACCTCGGAGACGAGCCGCAGCTCCGGGCCGTAGCCGAGGCCTGCGCGGACGAAGTGGTCGTGCCGGACGACGCGGGATGCTGCGCCTTCGCGGGCGACCGCGGCATGCTCCACAAGGAGCTCACGGAATCGGCCACACGCAAGGAGGCGGCGGAGGTCACGTCCCGCCCCTTCGACGCGCACCTTTCGGCGAACCGCATGTGCGAGGTGGGCATGGACCACGCGACGGGTCGCGGCTACTACTCCGTACTCCTGGAGTTGGAGCGCGCGACGCGTCCGTGACCGGCATCTCCCGCACTCCCTGCTACCCCTCTCGATACCTTTCGATGCCTCTCGATAAGTCCAACTCTTCGGTACCTCCTGTCTCTTGCGTCCCGGCCGGGCCACCACCAGGGTGGCTTCCGCCCCAGTGGTAGAGACCAGCCGACATTCAGCTACGGAGGTCCGATGCACGACGAGAACGCCACCCCGACCCCTGACGGCACCACCCCCGACGACGGCACCGGGAGCACGCCGGGAGACGGCCACTCCCGCCGCACGGTGCTCCGCACCGCGGGCCTCGCCGGCGCGGGGCTCGGAGTCGGCGCCTTCGCGGGCGGCACGGCACACGCCGACACCCCCGCCGCCCCGGCCGCGGCAGCCCCGGCCTCGGACACCGCGACGGCCGAGGCTCCCGCCCGCAAGGGCGACACCATGATCGGCGTGCCGTTCGAGCGGCGCTCCACGGTGCGGGTCGGGATCATCGGGCTCGGCAACCGCGGCGGCAGCATGATCGACCTGTTCCTCGCGATACCGGGCGTCCGTGTGGTCGCACTCTGCGACCCGGTCAAGGACAAAACCGCGGCCGCCGCGAAGAAGGTCACGGCAGCGGGCCAGCCCGCCCCCGCGACGTACACCAAGGGCGAGCACGACTACGAGAACCTGTGCAAGCGCGGCGACATCGACTTCGTGTACGTGGCGACGCCCTGGGACCTCCACTTCGCCATGGCCAAGTCGGCGATGGTGAACGGCAAGCACGTCGGTGTGGAGTGTCCCATCGCCATGCGCCTGGACGAGCTGTGGCAGCTCGTCGACCTGTCCGAGCGCACCCGCAGGCACTGTATGCAGCTGGAGAACTGCTGCTACGGCAAGAACGAGATGCGTGTCCTGCGCATGGCGCACGCGGGCAAGTTCGGCGAGCTGCTGCACGGGGCGGGTGCCTACAACCACGACCTGCGCGGTCTGATGTTCGACCCCGACTACTACGAAGGGCCGTGGCGGCGCCTGTGGCACACCCGGCTGCGCGGCGACCTCTACCCGAACCACGGCTTCGGCCCGGTCGCCAACTACATGGACGTCAACCGCGGCGACCGCGTCACGCACATCTCCAGCTTCGGCACGCCCGCGCTCGGCCTCGCCGAGTACCGCAAGGCGCACATGCCCGCGGGTGACCCGAGCTGGAAGGAGACGTACATCGAGAGCGACCGCACCATCAGTCTCGTCCAGACGGCGAAGGGGCGGGTGATCCGTCTGGAGCACGACGTCTCGACACCCCACCCCTACAGCCGCATCAACAGCCTCGGCGGCACGAAGGGCGTCTTCGAGGACTACCCCGCCCGGATCTACATCGAGCCGGACCACACGAACGACCAGTGGGCCGACTTCTCCAAGTACGCCGACTTCGACCACTGGCTGTGGAAGGAGCACTCCAACCCGCCCGGTGGGCACGGCGGCATGGACTACCTCATGATCTTCCGGCTGATGCAGACCATGCAGCTCGGCCTGGTGCCGGACTTCGATGTGTACGACGCCGCGACGTGGACGGCGCCCGTGCCGCTGAGCCATCTGTCGATCAAGGCGAAGGGCGCGCCGCAGGCGATCCCGGACTTCACTCGCGGACTGTGGAAGAAGGCACGGCCGGGAGTGGACTCGGAGAAGCCGAAGGCGTGAGGGGCTTGGGCGGGCTCGGTGGCGGGGTTCATGTCACCGAGCCCGTCACCGGGCCTGAGGGGCTTCTCCGGTCAGCAGCGCCGGCGGTCCTCCGTCAGGGTTCCCTGGACCGTGGAGAGGGTCCGGTCGTAGCAGCCCGTGTCGCCGACCAGCCGGTAGCGTTCGCGCGATGTGCCGACGGCGTGCCGCTGATCGCGCGGGACGTTGGCGGTGTACGTCGCGTCGCCGTCGTAACGGTCGTCCAGCACCGACCAGCCGGTGCGCCGGCCTCCCCGTTCCGTGACCTTCTCGGCGCGGTCCCCGAGGGAGATCGCGGTCCGCAGCCGGTCGCCGGCCCCGAGCGTGGTGGTGCCGTCCATGGTGTACGTCCGGTCGGTGCGCGTGGCGCGACGGCCCGTCGTGACCGTCTCGCGGTCGGTCCATGTGGCCTTGAGCGCGTCCGTCGACTCGCCGTCGGTCCAGCGGTGGACGGACGTGTTCGCGAGGGTGCGCGTCACGGTCGTCGCCACGCGGCCGTGCGACGTGTTCACATACCCCGAGACGCTGAGCCGGTGGCCGCCCTCCGTGTCGAGCCGGTGCGCCTCGTCGCCCGAACCGGGCGTGTAGGTCGACTTGTTGGCGAGGTCGCCCTCCTTGTGGCGGGTCAGCCCGCCCGTGACGTGGTCGCTCTTCTCGTCCTGCCAGACCAGAACATTGACCGGCGTGCTCCAGCCGGTCTGTGCCTCGGGTACGCCGACGACGGAGACCTCCACCCGGTGCGGGCGGCCGTCGTTGAGAGTGCCCACGAAGGGGGTCAGGTCGTACTCGATGGGCTTGATGTCGAAGGCGCGCGGTCCTGGGATCACGTACCAGAGGAAGGGGTTGGACCAGCCGCCGGTCCACACGGTCGGGAACGGCGCGGCGATGCCCGCGAGCCGGCCGTCGACCTTGACCTGCACCTCGCGGTAGGGGCCGTTGTCAGCCTTGCAGGAGTAGGGCGCGGCGTCGGGCACGGTCAGGTACCAGTACTCCTCGCAGCCTCCGCCGGAGCCTGTGGCGTACACCTCGGCGACGACGCGTTCGCTGTTGCGCGGGGTGGTGAGGGTGGCGCCGGTGGCGCCCTCACCGAGGGGGATGATCCGGTCAGGTGTCTCGCGGGCGGCGGCAGCCGCCTTCGGCTGCTGGTAGAACGTCAGCTTCACCTTGACGTCGATGATCCCGGTATAGGTCTCGTTGACGACGTTCCCGATGAGCATCTCGACCTGTTGGGCGCGGGCCAGGGTGTCGCTGTAGCGCGTCACGTCCTTCTCGACGGACCAGGTGATGCCGTCGACGGACGGCTGCGGAGTCGACGTGCGGAAGACTTCGACGCCGCCGATGCGGAGGTAGCCGAGACGGTCGTACTGGCGCCCTTTGACCTTTCCGTCGAGCCGCAGGACCACCTTGCCCCAGTCGCCCTTGCCGCACTTCTCCGGAGGGGCGTAGTCACCCCTGTACGGCGTGAAGTCCCTGAACTGCGCTTCGGCCACCGTCACTTCGCAGGACTTGGTATGCGGTTTCGGCACGGGCGGCGCGGCGGTGACCGGGTCGTGCCAGTCGTTCCCGAACTCCGGTGGGGGCGTGGCGGCCGCGGCCGGGCCGGTGCCGAGGAGGGCGCTCGCCGCGAGGGCCGCTCCGGCGAGCATGGACATGACGCGTCTTCTCATGGACGCTTTCTATGGGGCAGTCGCCGATCACCGCAATGGTGCTGCCCCGCCGCCCGCTCTCGGGCCGTCCCGCTCTCCGGTTCCCCGGTTCTCCGGTTCTCCGGCGTCCTGCTCAGGCCTGGAGGTGCGCCCTGTCACCCATCACCACAACCGGGTGCTGCTTCGGGTCGAGCGTGCGCAGCAGGTACTTCATGCCCGCCTTGGACAGGCTCACGCAGCCCGACGTCCCGCTGCCGTGGTCCATGTGCAGCCAGATGCCGCCGCCCTTGGCCTGGCCCTGCGGCCGCGTGGGGTCGTTCGGCGGGGTGCCCTTGGCGCGGTTGTAGTCGATGGCGATGACGTAGTCGAAGTCGTGCCAGTGCGTCTTGGGCCAGTAGTGCGGGGCCTGCATGGACACCGACTCCGTGTACGGGAACCTGGCCCCCGGATCCGCGAGGACGCCGCCCGCGTCGGTGAGCGTGAACACGCCCACCGGGCTGCGCTTGTCGTTCTCGCGGTGGTCGGTGGTCCAGCCCTTCTTGCCGTTGTGCGCGGGCCAGCTGCGGGCCTTCTCCCAGGTGGTGTCCTTGGTGCCCGACTTCGTGTAGAGCACGACGGTCGACTTCGCCGAGTCCTCACCGTCGCCGTAAACCGCCACGACCTGACGGGAGTTCCGAGGGATCTCGGACTGCAGACGGTCGCCGACGTCCGGAATGCGCCGGGGGTCGCCGGCCCCGGCCTGGGCGCTCTCGCCGTGCTCCGCGCCGGCGGCACCCTTCCGCGGACCGTCGTCGTTCCCACTCGCGCAGGACGTCAGAAGAACACCGCAGGCCGCTGCCGCGACCACCATTCGTACCCCACCGGCTATTCGCATCCGTCCATGGTCGCACCCGCTCCGCACTCCCCCTGTCCAGCGCCACGGCGCTCACCGGGACCGGGCCGATTCTTTACCCCTGGGCGGAAAACCGTTTGCTTCCGACCACCGGGCGAGGCGAATCTTTCACGGTTTGTAACCGCCGTCCGCTCCTTCGGGTTCCTCGTCGGAGCGACGCCGCCGCACCTAGTCCACCTAGTCCTGGGACATCATGCAGATTCGCGACCTTCCGTATCCCGACCCCGGTGTGCCCGATGTCCGGTCGGGGCCGCGCTTCCTGCTGTGGCTGGGCCGCAACCAGCTCGGCGGGCAGCTCAAGTCTCTCGCCTGGGGCCTGCTGCACTTCAGCTCCATCGCGGGCCTGCCCTACATGGTCGGCGTCGCCGTCGAGGCCGTGCTCGACCGCTCCGGCGGACGACTCGCCCTGGCGGGCGCGCTGATCGGCCTGCTCGGCGTCGGCATCGCGGTGGGCGACACCATGCTGCACCGCACCGCGGTCACCAACTGGATCACAGCCGCGGCGCGCGTGCAGCAGTTGCTCGCCCGCAAGACCGCCGCGCTCGGCTCCGCGCTGACCCGGCGCGTCGCCGCCGGTGAGGTCGTGGCCGTCTCCACCGGTGACGTCGAGAAGATCGGCTGGTTCGTGGAGGCGCTGTCGCGGTTCGCGGCGGCCGCGCTCACCGTCGTCCTGATCTGCGTCGGTCTCGTCATCTACCAGCCCGCCCTCGGTGTCGTCGTCGCTGTCGGCATTCCGGTGCTCGCGATAGCCGTGCTGCCGCTGCTGCCCCGCGCCACGCGCCGGGCAGACTTCCAGCGCGAGAAGGCGGGGCGGGCCACCGAACTGGCGTCGGACACCGTCGCCGGGCTGCGGGTGCTGCGCGGCATCGGCGGCGAGGAACTCTTCCTCGACCGCTACCGCCGTGCCTCGCAGGAGGTCCGCACGGCCGCGGTGCGCAGTGCCCGGATGTGGGCCGTCATCTCGGCGATCCAGATCCTGATGCCGGGGCTGCTGCTGATCGCGGTCGTCTGGCACGGCGTGCACCTTGCTCGCGAGGGCCGCGTCACCGTGGGCGAACTCGTCACCGTCTACAGCGCCATCATGATGCTCAACTACCCGCTGCGGCACTTCGAGGAGATCGCCATGGCGTACTCCTTCTCCCGCCCCTCCGCGAAGCGAGCGGCCCGGGTCCTCGCCCTGGAACGGACGGCGCCGAAGGGTGCGGGCTCCGGGGATATGGACTCTTCGGCAGATCCTTTGTCGGCGTCTGCGGCGGAATCTGTGGCGGAGGCTGCGGCGGACTCTGTGGCGGGTGGCTCGCCTGCGCCTTCCGGTGACCTGTACGACCCGGCGACGGGCCTGCTCGCCCCGGCGGGCCGCCTGACCGCCGTGGTGTGCGGCGACCCGGACGAGGCGGGGCGGCTCGCCGAACGGCTCGGCGGGCACCCCACGTTCGACGATGCCGCGGGCCTGCCGTCCGTGCGTCTCGGAGACGTACCGCTGGACGACCTGCCGCTGGCCGCCGCCCGCACCGCCGTGCTGGTCCAGGACAAGGACCCGGTCCTGCTCTCCGGCACCCTTCGCGCCCTCCTCGACGTACCGGCGTCGGGCGCGGTCAGCCCCGAGGAGGCACTGGCCGCGGCGCAGTGCTCCGACGTCCTGGACGCGCTCGCGCAGGCGTCGGTGGACGACGGCCCCATGGCCGCCTACCTCACCGAACGCGGCCGCTCCCTCTCCGGAGGCCAGCGCCAACGCCTCGCCCTGGCCCGTTCACTGGTCACCGACCCCGAGGCGCTGGTACTCGACGAGCCGACGTCCGCCGTGGACTCGCACACCGAGGCCCGGGTCGCCGACGGCATCCGGCAACTGCGCCGGGGACGCACCACCGTGGTGCTCACCTCGTCACCCCTGCTCCTCGACCGTGCCGAGCGTGTCGTCTTCCTGGCCGACGGCGAGGTCGCGGCAGTAGGCGCACACCGCGAACTCGTGCACAGCGAACCGCGATACCGCGCGGTCGTGACCCGCGAGACGGAGACCGAACACACCGAACGCGTCGCCGCGGAGGCCTTGACGGGCTCCTCGGAAGGCCGGACGAATTTCGACATCGAGGAGACGGCATGATCGGCCTGGCGCCCCCGGCATATGATCCGGCGGCCCCCACGACGGCGGAGACCCTGCCCGTCGGCTCGGCCACGACCGTGCGCGACTACGTTCGCGAACTGTTCCAGCGCCACCGCCGGTCCTTCCTCCTCCTCATCCTGGTGAACACGCTCGCCGTCATCGCTTCGATGGTCGGCCCCTATCTCCTCGGCGGCTTGGTCGAGAAGGTCTCGGACGACGCACGGGATCTCCACCTCGAACTCACCATCGGGCTGTTCACGGTGGCCCTCCTCGTGCAGGCCTTCTTCGTGCGCGAGGTGCGGCTGCGCGGTGCGATGCTCGGCGAGCGGATGCTGGCGGATCTGCGGGAGGACTTCCTCGTGCGCTCCGTCGGGCTGCCGCCCGGCGTCCTGGAACGGGCCGGTACCGGCGACCTGCTCTCGCGCATCACCACGGACATCGACCGGCTGGCCAATGCCATGCGGGAGGCCGTGCCGCAGCTCGCCATCGGCGTGGTGTGGGTGGTGCTGCTGCTCGGCGGCCTCGTCGTGACCGCGCCGCCGCTGGCACCCGCCGTGCTCGTCGCCGTGCCCCTTCTCGTCGTGGGCTGCCGCTGGTACTTCAAGCGGGCTCCCTCCGCCTACCGTTCGGAGGCCGCCGGATACGCCGCCGTGGCCGCCGCCCTCACCGAAACCGTCGACGCGGGGCGCACGGTGGAGGCCCACCGCCTCGGCCGCCGCCGCGTCGAACTGTCGGAGCGCCGTATCGCGGAATGGACCGCTTGGGAGCGGTACACCCTCTACCTGCGATCGGTCCTCTTCCCGGTGCTCAACCTCACCCACACGACCGTGCTCTGCTCGACACTGATGATCGGCGGAGTCTTCGTCCTCCAGGGCTGGATCGGCGTCGGCCAGCTGACCACCGGCGTCCTGATCGCGCAGATGCTCGTCGACCCGCTGGGGATCATCCTCAGGTGGTACGACGAACTGCAGGTCGCCCAGGTGTCCCTGGCCCGGCTCGTCGGCGTGCGCGACATCGAGCCGGACGCGGGCGACCCCTCCGTGACTCCGGAGGGACGGCATGTCCTCGCGGACGACGTCCACTTCGGCTACCGCGCGGGCGTCGACGTGCTCCGCGAGGTGTCTCTCGCCGTCGAACCCGGCTCGCGGGTCGCGCTGGTCGGCCCGTCGGGCGCGGGCAAGTCGACCTTGGGCCGGCTTCTCGCCGGGATCTACGGACCTCGCACCGGCCACGTCACCCTGGGCGGCGCCGCGCTGTCGGACATGCCCGCGGAGGCGGTACGCACCCATGTGGCCCTGGTCAACCAGGAACACCACGTCTTCGTGGGCTCCCTGCGCGACAACCTCCTCCTCGCCAGGACCGGAGCGCGGGACGCCGAACTGTGGGCGGCGCTCGGCGCGGTCGACGCGGCCGACTGGGCGCGCGGCCTCGACGAGGGCCTGGACACCGAGGTCGGCTCGGGCGGGTTCGCACTGACGCCCGCACAGGCCCAGCAGATCGCGTTGGCGCGACTGGTCCTCGCCGACCCGCACACGCTGGTCCTGGACGAGGCGACCTCGCTCCTCGACCCGCGCGCGGCCCGGCACTTGGAGCGCTCCCTCGCCCGTGTCCTGGACGGCCGCACGGTCGTGGCGATCGCCCACCGGCTGCACACCGCACATGACGCCGACGTCATCGCGGTGGTCGAGAGCGGCCGGATCAGCGAACTGGGCAGCCACGACCAGCTGGTGGCGGCGGACGGCGCGTACGCGGCGCTGTGGCGGTCCTGGCACGGGTAGGAGGGGCTCTGTTCGCGCCGAAGCAGTAGTAGTTAGGGTTCGTGGATGGCTGCATCGTCCACGGAACCTGGCGTCCCCGATCGGCGCGGGCCGGCCCGCTACCTCTGGTGGGTGACCGTCAGCCAGCCTCGCCGTGTGGCCGCCGGAGCTGTGTTGGGCAGCGCGTGGATGGTCTGCCTGACGCTCCCCCCGTACGTCCTGTCGCGCGCCATCGACGAGGGCCTGCGGGCGGGTGACCGGTCCGCTCTGGTGGGTTGGTGCGCGGCCCTGTTCGGCATCGGAGTCCTGAACGCCTGGCTCGCGATCATGCGGCATCGCACGATGACCCGGATCCGGCTCGACGCCTACTTCCGTACCGTGCGAGTCGTGGTCGACCACGCGACCCGGCTCGGCGCCGCGCTGCCCCGCCGCATCTCGGCCGGTGAGGTCGTCACCATCGGCCACTCCGACGTCGGAGTGATCAGCCAGACCCTCACCGTGACCGGGCCGGGCGTGGGCTCTGTGGTCGCCTACTTCGTAGTGGCCGCGCTGTTGCTGTCCGTCTCCACGTTGCTCGCTGTGGTGGTGCTGGTCGGCGTGCCGCTGCTCGCCGTGTTGATCGGCCCGTTCCTCAGCCGCTTGCAAGGCGCCGAGACGGCCTACCGGGAGCGCCAGGGCGCACTCGCCGCGACACTCGGGGACCTCGCGGGCGGACTCCGCGTCCTCAACGGCCTCGGGGGCAAAGGGGTATTCGCGGCCCGCTACCGCGAGGGCTCCCACCAACTGCGGGACGAGGGCTACCGGGTCGGGTCGAGCATGAGCTGGATCCAGGCCTTCGGTCTCGGCCTGCCCACCCTGTTCCTGGCCGCTGTGACGTGGCTCGCCGCCCGCATGGCCGCTCAGGGCACCATCACTGTTGGCGAGCTGGTGGCCATCTACGGCTACGTCGCCGTCCTCGTGGTGCCGGTGACGTTCTTCATCGAGGGCAGCTACGACATCGGCCGGGGCCTCGTCGCCGCGCGTAGGGTCGTCGACTTCCTGAATCTGGAGCCGCAGTGCTGGGAGAGCGAGAATTCGGAGAATACGGACTCGAAGGGGCAGCAGTCGGAGGAGCCGGGCTCGCAGAAGCCACGTTCCAGGACTGTGGTCCCCAGCCCCAGCCCCAGCCCCAGCCCCGAGAAACCGTCCCTGCTGCGCGATCCCGTGTCCGGCGTCGAGGTCGCCCCCGGTCTCCTCACCGCGCTGGTCTGCGCCCAAGCGTCCGACGGCACGGAGATCGTCGATCGGCTCGGCCGGTTCGCTCCCTCCTCCGTCACATGGGGTTCGGTCCGCCTCGACGCAGTCGCACTGGACGAGGTGCGGGCCCGGATCCTGGTGGCGGACAACGAAGCGGACCTCTTCGCCGGTACCTTGCGTGCCGCCATTTCCGGCCGGTGGTCTCCGGACGAGGCGGCCATCGCCCGCGCGGTCGAGGCGGCCATGGCCCGCGACATCGTCCTCGGCCTCCCGGACGGGCTCGGCGCCCTCCTCGACGCACAGGGCCGCAACCTCTCCGGTGGCCAACGCCAGCGCGTCCGCCTTGCGCGGGCCCTCCTCGCCGACCCCGAGGTGCTCTTGGCGGTCGCCCCCACCTCGGCGGTCGACGCCCACACCGAGGCGAACATGGCGTCCCGTCTCCGCGCCGCCCGCAACGGTCGCATGACCCTTGTCACCAGCACGTCTCCCCTCGTCCTCGACCAAGCCGACGCCGTGTACTACCTGGTGGACGGCCGCGTGGCCGCCGTCGGCCGCCACGCCGACCTGCTGGCAGGTCACCCGGGCTACCGGCGCCTGGTGTCGCGCGGGATCGAAGAAGGCGACGAGGCGGAGAAGCAGCACACACCACAGGGACAGAAGCGCTCCGGGCCCCCCGCCGAGCCGACTCATGAGGCCCTCCGATGACGCCGGCCCGCCGCGAGAACGCGGCCGATCCCGTGACCGGGCACCTGCCCGTGGCCGACCGCCGCCAGGTCCGACAGGCCGCCCTCCGGCTCATCCGACAGGACACCGGCGCCTTCATCACGATGATGGTCTTCAATGCGCTTGCCGCGGCAGCGGGGCTCGCCGGCCCCTGGCTCCTCGGGCGCATCATCAACACGGTCCGGGACGGCGGAGGCGTCGACACCGTCGACCGCCTCGCCCTCGGCATCCTCATCGGCGCCGTCGCCCAGCTCCTTCTGGCGCGCCACGCCCGCTACCTCGCCCACCGCTTCGGCGAGCGGACCCTCGGCCGCATTCGTGAGCAGTTCGTCGACCGGGCCCTCGCCCTGCCGGCCTCCGTCGTGGAGCGGGCCGGAGCAGGCGACCTGACGGCGCGCGGCACCACCGACGTCGCGACCGCCGGGCAGATGCTGCGCGACACCGGACCGGATGTCTTCGTGGCGGCCGTGCAGGCGTTGTTCATCCTCGGCGCGGTCTTTCTGCTGGATCCGCTGCTCGGCGTCTGCGGTGTGGTCGGCCTCACCGGCATCTGGTTCGCCACCCGCTGGTACCTGCGCCGTGCGCACTCCGCCTACCTCAAGCAGGGCACGGCCCACTCCGCACTGGCCGAGGTACTCGCGGCCACGGCCTCCGGGGCCCGCACCGTAGAGGCCCTGCGTCTGCGCCAGCGTCGTGTCGCGGACAGTGAGGCGGAGATCGGGCGGTGCGTCGCCGCCCACGACCGGACACTGTTCCTGCGCAGCGTCCTCTTCCCCTCCATCGACATTGCGTACACCGTCCCGGTCGTCGCCGTGCTGCTCCTCGGCGGGATCCTGCACGACCAGGGCTCCGTGAGTCTGGGCACGGTGGTCGCTTCGGTCCTCTACCTGCAGCAGCTCTCCCAGCCGCTGGACACGATCCTGCAGCAGGTGGAACAGCTGCAGAGCAGTGGCGCCTCCTTCGCCCGGGTCGAGGGCCTGGCCGCCGCACCCACGGGTCCCACCCCTCCCCTTCTCCCCCATGACGGCGCCCCTGAGGACGACCGCATCGAGGTCAACGGCGTGCGCTTCGCCTACAGCGGCTCCGCCGACGTCCTGCACGGCGTGGACCTCTCCGTACAACCCGGTGAGCGCCTCGCGATCGTCGGGCCCTCGGGGGCGGGCAAGAGCACGCTGAGCCGACTTCTCGCGGGGATCGACGCACCGGTCGAGGGCACGGTGACCGTCGGCGGTGTACCGATCGCCGATCTTCCTCCCGATCGGCTTCGTCGTCAGGTCGTCCTCGTCACCCAGGAGCATCACGTCTTCCTCGGCACGCTCCGGGACAACCTCGTCATCGCGGCGGAGTCCGCCACCGATGTCGAGCTGAAGGCCGCCCTCACCGCGGTGGGCGCCGACTGGTCCGACGGCCTGCCGGACGGTCTCGACACCGAGATGGGGCCTGGGGGCCATCGCCTGCACGGAGCGCAGGCACAGCAGCTGGCCCTGGCCCGCGTCGTGCTCGCCGATCCGCACACGCTGATCCTGGACGAGGCCACCGCGCTTCTGGACCCGGCGACAGCGCGGCACACGGAACGAGCCCTCGCCGCCGTCCTTCACGGACGCACCGTCATCGCCATCGCCCACCGGCTGCAGACGGCCCACGACGCGGACCGCGTGGCGGTCATGGAGGACGGCCGGGTGACCGAGCTCGGCACCCACGACGACCTCGTGACGGCCGGCGGCGCCTACGCCGCGCTCTGGCACTCCTGGCACGGCGAGCAGCCGCCGACGGCCTGAGCCGGCGTGCGCGTGAGCGGGCTGCGGACGGGAGTCGTTCCTCAGATGAAGTTGAGCGCGGCCGCGCCGCCCACTCCCCCGAGCAGCATGAACACCGGCATCAGCACCTTGAGCTCGATCCAGCTCCCGGCCCGGAACCGCATCGCCTTCGGCGGCCCGATCGGATACCAGCGCTTGCGGCCGATCGGGATGGGCCACAGGATCGGGCACCCGGAAACGGTCAGCGCGTCCCCGATGTCGTGCACCAGTGCGCCGAGCACGATCGGCAGCCCCAGCCACAGGTACTCCTGGCCGGGTGCGGTGAACATCCAGTCGGAGCCGTTGCCCGGCTTGTCCAGGATACCGGCGAGGATCCAGGCGCTCGTCGCGGCGAGCAGCCAGACCAGGACATCGCTGCTCGACCCGCGGGCGGCCCGCCACAGCAGGCCTTCGATGGCGAGCACCATATGGACGAAGAGGATGCCGAGCACCGCCCAGCGACCGCCGAAGATCGCCAGGGCCGACGCGCCCGCTCCTATCAGCACTGCCCACAGCCAGGTGTGCGTGAGTGTGCGGTGCCCGCCCGAGCGACGCGGGTCCCCCTGCTTGCGGGTCGCCTTGTAGACGGCGTACGAGAGTTTGTCGACGATCTCGCAGAGACCCCGGGAGAGCGGTCCGAAGGCCCGCGAGATGGTCGCCGACTTGTGGTCGAGGTCGGGCGCGAGTGCCGCTCCGGCGCAGATCAGCGCGCCGACGAGGAGGACCGGCCAGGGCATCGTGTGCCCCGCGGCCGCTGCCGCGGCACCGACCCCGAGCCAGGCCGCCGCCCCCGACAGTGAGTGTGCCGGTCCCATCATTGGTGTCGCCCGCCCCATTTCGATTGTTCTGACGCCCCGTTGGCGACACAGCGTAGCGTTCGTGATCTTCGTGGATACCTCCGGTTCCGTGATCGGGCAGGAAGGAAGGCAAGATGGGGGTGTGACCCTTATCGATCAGCTGCCGCCGGACGCCGACCCAGATGCCCTCTTCGAAGCCTTCTCGTCGTGGGCCGAGGACCAGGGCATCACCCTCTACCCGGCCCAGGAGGAGGCACTGATCGAGGTGGTCTCCGGGGCGAACGTGATCTTGTCCACGCCGACCGGCTCCGGCAAGAGTCTGGTCGCCGCGGGCGCCCACTTCACGGCGCTGGCTCAGGACAAGGTCACCTTCTACACGGCGCCGATCAAGGCTCTGGTGTCGGAGAAGTTCTTCGATCTGTGCAAGCTCTTCGGCACCGAGAACGTCGGCATGCTGACCGGTGACGCGTCGGTCAACGCCGACGCTCCCGTCATCTGCTGTACCGCCGAGGTTCTCGCCTCGATCGCGCTGCGTGACGGCAAGCACGCCGACATCGGCCAGGTCGTGATGGACGAGTTCCACTTCTACGCCGAGCCGGACCGCGGCTGGGCCTGGCAGATCCCGCTGCTCGAACTTCCGCAGGCGCAGTTCATCCTCATGTCGGCGACGCTTGGCGACGTCTCCATGTTCGAGAAGGACCTGACGCGCCGCACGGGCCGCCCCACCTCGGTCGTCCGGTCCGCGACGCGGCCGGTGCCGCTGTCGTACGAGTACCGTCTGACACCGATCACCGAGACGCTCACCGAGCTCCTGGAGACCAAGCAGGCGCCGGTCTACATCGTCCACTTCACCCAGGCCCAAGCGGTCGAGCGCGCACAGTCGCTGATGAGCATCAACATGTGCACGCGCGAGGAGAAGGACAAGATCGCCGATCTGATCGGCAACTTCCGCTTCACCACCAAGTTCGGCCGCAACCTCTCGCGTTACGTGCGCCATGGGATCGGCGTGCACCACGCCGGCATGCTGCCCAAGTACCGCCGTCTGGTGGAGAAGCTCGCCCAGGCGGGCCTTCTCAAGGTCATCTGCGGCACCGACACCCTGGGTGTCGGCGTCAATGTCCCGATCCGCACCGTGCTGTTCACCGCCCTCACCAAGTACGACGGCACTCGTGTCCGCACTCTGCGCGCTCGGGAGTTCCATCAGATCGCCGGGCGCGCCGGGCGTGCGGGCTTCGACACGGCGGGGCTCGTGGTCGCCCAGGCGCCCGAGCACGTCATCGAGAACGAGAAGGCGCTCGCGAAGGCCGGCGACGACGCGAAGAAGCGCCGCAAGGTGGTCCGCAAGAAGGCCCCCGAGGGCTTCGTCGCCTGGTCCGAGAGCACCTTCGAGAAGCTGATCGCCTCGGATCCTGAGCCGCTGACCTCCCGGTTCCGGGTCACGCACACCATGCTGCTGTCCGTGATCGCCCGGCCCGGCAACGCCTTCGAGGCGATGCGACACCTCCTTGAGGACAACCACGAGCCGCGCAAGCAGCAGCTGCGGCACATTCGCCGGACCATCGCGATCTACCGCTCGCTCCTCGCCGGCGGCGTCGTGGAGAAGCTCGACGAGCCGGACGCGACGGGCCGCATCGTGCGTCTGACCGTCGACCTGCAGCAGGACTTCGCGCTCAACCAGCCCTTGTCGACGTTCGCCCTCGCCGCCTTCGAAGTCCTCGACCCCGAGTCCCCTTCGTACGCCCTGGACATGGTGTCCGTCGTCGAGTCCACTCTCGACGATCCGCGTCAGATCCTCGCGGCCCAGCAGAACAAGGCGCGGGGCGAGGCGGTGGCGCTGATGAAGGCGGACGGCGTCGAGTACGAGGAGCGGATGGAGCGGCTCCAGGACGTCACGTACCCGAAGCCTTTGGAGGAGCTGCTCTTCCACGCGTACAACACGTACCGCACGAGCCACCCGTGGGTCGGCGATCACCCGCTGTCCCCGAAGTCCGTGGTCCGCGACATGTACGAGCGGGCACTGTCCTTCACGGAATTCACGTCCTTCTACGAACTCGCCCGCACCGAGGGCATCGTCCTGCGCTACCTCGCGAGCGCGTACAAGGCTTTGGAACACACCATCCCGGACGACTTGAAGTCCGAGGACCTGGAGGACCTGATCGCCTGGCTCGGCGAGATGGTGCGCCAGGTCGACTCCAGCCTCCTCGACGAGTGGGAGCAGCTGGCCAACCCCGAGGTCATGACGGCGGAGGAGGCCCAGGAGAAGGCCGACGAGGTCAAGCCGGTCACGGCCAACGCCCGCGCCTTCCGCGTCCTGGTCCGCAACGCGCTGTTCCGCCGGGTGGAGCTGGCCGCCCTCGACCACGTCGAGGAGCTGGGCGAGCTGGACGCCGAGTCCGGTTGGGACGCGGACGCGTGGGGTGAGGCCATGGACAAGTACTGGGACGAGTACGAAGATCTCGGCACCGGCCCCGATGCCCGCGGGCCCAAGCTGTTGCTCATCGAGGAGGATCCTGAGCACGGTCTGTGGCGCGTCCGGCAGACGTTCGCCGACCCGAACGGCGACCATGACTGGGGCATCAGCGCGGAGGTCGATCTCGCGGCTTCCGACGAGGAGGGCCGCGCCGTCGTCCGGGTCACGGACGTCGGCCAGCTCTGAGGGCCCCGAGGATCCGTGTGTCCCGGACAGGAGTCGAGGAACTGTCATGAACAATCCCGCCGACCGACTGGTCGACCTGCTGGACCTTGAGCAGATCGAGGTCAACATCTTCCGGGGCCGCAGCCCGAACGAGTCCTTGCAGCGGGTGTTCGGCGGGCAGGTCGCCGGACAGGCCCTGGTGGCGGCGGGCCGGACCACCGAGGGCGACCGCCCGGTGCACTCGCTGCACGCGTACTTCCTGCGCCCGGGGCGCCCGGGCGTGCCCATCGTGTACCAGGTCGAACGGGTCAGGGACGGGCGCTCCTTCACCACGCGCCGCGTCACCGCCGTCCAGCAGGGCCGCACCATCTTCAACCTCACCGCCTCCTTCCATCAGCCCGAACAGGGCGCCTTCGAACACCAGCTGCCGCCGCGCCTCGCGGCTCCCGATCCGGAGTCGCTGCCGACGGTCGCCGAAGAGATCCGGGAGCACCTCGGCGCGCTCCCCGAGCAGTTGGAGCGCATGGCCCGGCGCCAGCCCTTCGACATCCGCTATGTCGACCGGCTGCGGTGGACCGCCGAGGAGACCAAGGACGCTGAGCCGCGCAGCGCGGTGTGGATGCGCGCCGTCGGCCCGCTGGGCGACGACCCGCTCGTGCACACCTGCGCGCTCACCTACGCGAGCGACATGACGCTTCTCGACGCCGTACGCATCCCGGTGGAACCACTGTGGGGGCCCCGCGGCTTCGACATGGCGTCGCTCGACCACGCCATGTGGTTCCACCGGCCCTTCCGCGCCGACGAGTGGTTCCTCTACGACCAGGAGTCCCCCATCGCGACGGGGGGCCGCGGCCTCGCCCGGGGCCGTATCTATGACCAGGAGGGCCGCCTGCTGGTATCAGTGGTGCAGGAAGGGCTGTTCCGCCCGTACGGGGAGCGCCACATGGACGGTCCGACAGCCGGCGCGTAACCGGTGAAGGGCCTGGAGGGGAGGCGCGGTGCGACGGATCGACGCGGTGGAGCGGCGGGCGAGACTGGCACTGCGCCACCGGCTGACGGTGGACACCAGGACCGACGATCCGGTCGAGGTGGCACGGTCTCTGCTGGCCCTGCACAGCACCGACCCCTCGTCCGTGTACGTCGGCGCCTGGGCCCGCATGCGGGACGGCCAGGTGGCGGACGTGGAGCGCGCGCTGTACGAGGACCGCTCGCTGATTCGCCTGATGGGCATGCGGCGCACGGTTTTCGTGACGTCCCTCGATGTGGCGCCGGTGTTGCAGGCCGCGTGCTCGCGGGCGGTCGCCGCGCGGGAACGTCGCCTTCTCCTGGGGATGCTGGCCGAGTCCGGTGTCGCCGACGACGCGGCCGGGGTGGAGGCGTGGCTGTCGCAGACAGAAGAGGTGGCGCTGCGCGCGCTCAAGGAACGGGGCGAGGCGACCGCCGCGGAGCTCGCGAGTGACGACCCCCGGCTGGCCACCGAGTTGGTCATGTCGCGTGGCAAGAGCTACGAAGGTCGGCAGAAACTGGCCAGCCGACTCCTTCTGCTGCTCGCCGCCGAGGGACATGTGGTGCGGGGCAGACCGCGTGGTACATGGACTTCCCATCAGTACCGCTGGGCGTCGCTGACGGACTGGTTTCCCGGTGGCCTCGCCGACTGGGACACCCGCGAGGCCGAGACGGAGCTCGCCCGGCGCTGGCTCCGGACGTTCGGTCCGGCCACCCCGGATGATCTGCGGTGGTGGGCCGGGTGGACCAAGACCCAGACCAAGCGGGCCTTGACCGAACTGCGCCCCGTCGAGGTCGACTTGGACGGGCTGCACGGGCTGTTGCTCCCCGATGACCTGGAGGAGACCTCCCAGCCGGAGCCTTGGGCGGCTCTGCTGCCGGCGCTGGACTCCACTCCGATGGGCTGGCAGCACCGCGGTTGGTTCCTCGGGGAGCACGGCCCGCGCCTCTTCGACAGAAACGGCAACATCGGCCCGTCTGTGTGGTGGGACGGCCGCATCGTCGGTGGATGGGCCCAGGACAGCAGTGGCGAGATCGTGTGCCGGTTCCTTGAGGACGTCGGTGCGGACGCGCGGAACTCGGTGCGAGCCGAGGCGGAGCGACTCGCCACGCGCCTGGGCGGCGTGCGGCTCACTGCTCGTACCCGGGGGCGTACGTGGCTGGAGGAAGAACTGGCCGCTTGACGGCCGGTGGGCGGGCGCGGGACGGGTTCCGAAAGGCATCTCTGCCTCCGTTCGGGATAGATTCCGGATTCGGACGCGAGCACGAAGGGGACGGGGCGTTGAGCGTTAATCCGAGTGAGGACAGGGATCGGCTGTTGTCGGACGCCGTACGGCTCCGCGAGGAGGGCCGACGCGAGGAGGCCAGGGAGCGGCTCCTCTCCCTGGCGGCAGAATTCCCGCACGATGCGGAGGTCGCGTACCAGACGGCTTGGGTCCACGACACGCTCGGGCTTGAAGCCGAAGCGGTGCCGCACTACGAGCGCGCGCTCAAGGGAACTGGCCTGTCGAACGACGATCGTCGCGGAGCTCTTCTGGGGCTCGGCAGTACCTACCGGGTTCTGGGGCGCTATGAGGAAGCCGTGGCCACACTCGGTCAAGGAGCGGCCGAGTTCCCGGAGGACGGCGGTCTCAAGACGTTCCTCGCCATGGCCCTGTACAACACCGGCCGGACCCACGACGCAATGCAGGTGCTTCTGACGCTGCTCGTGACCACAAGCAAGGACCCTGACATCGCGGGCTATCGCCCCGCCATCGAGGAGTACGCCAAGGACCTGGACGCGACGATGTAGCAACACCGACGATCACCCCGCCCCCGCGTCCGATGCCGTGGTTTCGGCGGACTACGGCCTCCTGCGGCGCAACCACTGCATCAAGCCTCGCGCCTCCTGCACCGAAGCCTCGGCCGATTCGGCGGTCGGCGGCTCCAATTCCGGGACGCGAGCGCCTGCTTCGGGAGTGGGAGGGGAAGCGGGAGCGGGCTGTGGCGTCGGTCGAGGCGCTGGGCGCTCCGCGCGGGCCTGGACGAGGCCGATCAGCAGGCTGGAGCGCAGCCACCGGATCTCGTCGGGATGATCCGCGATCGTGATGGTCTCCACGATCCGGACCGCAGGCGACTCCGGTCCGCCCTGGGTGCGGGACACGGGCTTGAGCCGGCTGAGATAGGCGCGTTCATAGGGGTCCCGGACGATCTCCGCGATCTGTACCGGATCGAGCAGCGAGGCCATCGTGGCGGCGCGCTCCCATGCGTCTTCGGCGTGGCGCAGCAGGGATTCCGCGTACCGACCCCGCCAGTTGCGGGCCCGCAAATCCTGCCCTTCTTCGAGGCGTCCTCGAATCGTCTCCGGCATGCGCCCCTTGAGCAGGACGGCATTGATCTCGGACCCGGCGAAATGACGCAGCTCTTCGGCGAGATAGAGCCAGACAACCACCCTGTAACGGTTGAGGTAGAACTTCACGGGTGTCAGAACACCGGCGCGTGCGAGACGGGTGAAGCGGGCCGTGGTGATCTGCATGAGCTTCGCGCCCTCGGTGGTGCCCACGGCTCTGACGCTCTCTCGCAGCGCCTCGGGGAACCCCTCGCCCCCGCGCACGCGCTCGATCTCCTCATGGGTGACGCGCCGCCGGCCACCGGGCACCTCAGCGACGGTACGGATGCGGCCCAGCATCACGGCCAGATCGAATTCACCCCGCTTCAACCCCAGTTCTTTCGCTGCCCAGGTCGGCGTGACCGTCGGTCGGGTGGTCGTCGTGCCAGTGGATTGCGTGGTGGTGGATTGCGTGATGGTGTCACCGGTCATGGTGGATCCCCCGTGAGATGTGCTTGCTTGCTCTCGGGAAAAACCGTAGCCCGACCACCACGATCCTCGCTTGGCCTGTGGATAACTCTTGACGTGGCAGCGTCAGCGCAGGTCAGAGGTCTACGACTGGCGTGCGTTCGGGTTTCCGTGCGTCCACGGCCAAGTGCTCCCCGACACGGTTCACGAGCAGCGTCATCTCGTACGCGACCTGTCCGATGTCGGCCTCCGCGGAGCTCAGAACGCACAGGCAGCTGCCGTCGCCCGCCGCCGTGACGAAGAGGACCGCGTCGTCGAACTCGATCATTGTCTGGCGCACATTGCCGGCGTGGAAGTGGCGCCCTGATCCCTTGGCGAGGCTGTGCAGTCCGGATGAGACCGCGGCCAGATGCTCCGCGTCCTCCCGCTTGAGGTCCGTGCTCGCCCCGGTCACCAGACCGTCGTTGGACAGCACCAGCGCGTGCCGTACGTGTTCCATCCGCTGGGTCAGGTCGTCCAGCAGCCAGCCGAGCCCCATGCTCTGGCCCATGTTCCCATCTCCCCGTGTCCTCTCCCCCTGGCTGGAGGATCTGACCTGCCAGCCTTCACCACGACCGGCCGCCCGGCAAGCATGATGGGAACATGGCACAGAAGATGACCGACGACCAGTGGCGGGCCTTCGTCTCGCACGGCACCCGAACCGGCAAGCTCTCGACCGTCAGTGCGGACGGCAGTCCGCACATCGCACCGATCTGGTTCCTGCTCGACGGCGACGACCTGGTGTTCAACACGGGTAAGGAGACCGTGAAGGGACGCAACCTCGCACGGGACGGGCGTGTGGCCCTGTGCGTCGACGACGATCAGCCGCCGTTCGCCTTCGTCGTGCTCCAGGGACGCGCGGAGCTCAGCGAAGACATCGAGCAACTCCAGCACTGGGCAGCCCGGATCGGCGCGCGCTACATGGGCGAGGACCGCGCCGAGGAGTTCGGCAAGCGCAACGGCGTCCCCGGGGAACTCCTGGTCCGCGTGCGGATCGACAAGGTGCTCGCGTACGCCGGGGTCTCCGACTGACGGCACACACGGAGTCTCCCGGCTGTGGCTGTGGCTGTGGCTTACCGAGAGTTCCACAGGCTCGCTGGCAGCTCAGCCCACGGAGTCGAGCAGCCGGGCGGTATGAAATCGCCCGGCATACTCGACCAGCCGTATCAGCACCTCCTTCCCCGAATCGCGATCCCGGGCGTCGCACAGCACCACGGGCGTCCCGCGGTCG
The DNA here is from genome assembly GCF_040654255.1 of Streptomyces sp. NPDC050732. Lineage (NCBI taxonomy): Bacteria > Bacillati > Actinomycetota > Actinomycetes > Kitasatosporales > Streptomycetaceae > Streptomyces > Streptomyces sp. NPDC050732. Next base: position 86,818 of record NZ_JBFAHP010000003.1, on the reverse strand, counting down.
AGGTCCAAAGCCCGTGACACTTCGAGCGCCCCGTAGGTACGCGCGTTCGTGAAGCAGTTGACTGCCACGACGAACGGGATACGACGGTGCTCGAAGTAGTCCACGGCGGGGAAGCAGTCCTCGAGCCGCCGGGTGTCCGCGAGGACCACGGCACCGAGGGCACCCTGAGACAACTCGTCCCACAAGAACCAGAACCTGTCCTGGCCCGGGGTGCCGAACAAGTACAGCGAAAGGCCCGCGCGGATGGTGATGCGACCGAAGTCCATGGCCACGGTCGTCGTGGTCTTCCGGTCGACCCCCTCGGTGTCGTCCACCGACTGACCCGCCTCGCTCAACAGCTCTTCGGTGCGTAGCGGACGGATCTCGCTGACAGCGCCCACCAAGGTGGTCTTGCCCACCCCGAAGCCGCCCGCGACCAGAATCTTCAATGCCATGGCAGAGGTCTCGGCGCCCGTGGCGTCAGAGTGCTCGGAGCCCATCGATCACCTCTCGGAGGATCTTTTCGTCGGGAAGCTGTGCGGGCGGAACGGGCCGACTGATCTTCACCCGGCTCGCCTCCAACAGGTCGCCCAGGAGCACGCGGACCACGCCCACGGGCAGATCCGCGCCAGCGGCGAGCTCGGCGACGGACTGTGTCTCGACACGGCACAGTTCGATGAGCGCCCGGTGTTCGGGCCCGAGCCCGGTGGTGTCGTCATGCTCCTGAACAGTGTCGTCGAGCGTCACGAGGGCGATCAGGTCGAAGCGGACGCCCCGCGGTCCTGGTCTGGTGCGTCCGCCCGTCATCGCATAGGGCCGTACAAGAGGCCCGGCTTCGTTGTCGTACCACTGGCTGCCCGGCTGGCCCGGGGTGCCGCTCGTGTCCTCGGTCATGGGTACCGGCCGCCCTCATCATCCGAGGTTCGGTGGCTGCTCGGCGAAGCGCGCCGGGGTGTGGAGGTGCTCGCCCACCCGTTTGACCATGCGTGCCATCTCGTACGCCACGAGGCCGATGTCGGCCGTCACAGCGGTGAGAACAGCGAGGCAGGATCCGTCGCCCGCAGCGGCCACGAACAGGAAGGCATCGTCCATCTCCACCATCGTCTGGCGCACTCCCCCGGCTCCGAAGTGCCGGCCCGCCCCCTTGGCGAGGCTGTGGAACCCCGAGGCCACCGCAGCGAGATGTTCGGCATCCTCGCGGGTGAGAGCGGTCGACGCGCCGACCGGGAGCCCGTCGGTGGACAGCACCACCGCGTGCCGCACCTCCCCGACGCGCAGCACCAAGTCGTCCAACAGCCAGCCGAGCTCGCCGGTCCGACCGGTGGGGATGCTCTGGTCCTGGATCATGTGCGATCTCCTTCGCTGCTTTCCCTGCCCGGTACGGCTCCCGGCGTGCCGATGCCCGGGAGCCGGCCGCCCCCGCGTGCCCAGCCGTCGCGGTAGGCAGCCATACGGTCGCGTACCTGCTCCGGGCTGCGCTCGTCCTCAGCTCCGGCGCCCTCTGCCGCGGCGCCACCACCTGTGGGGCGTTCCCTCAGTTGAGGGGCGAGGCTCGCTTGGCGTACGCGGCGCGGCAGTTCCTCCGAGGCGTCCTGTGAGTCGGCGTCGGCGACATCAAGAGCGTCGATGGTGTCGGGGTGCATCTCCGGGGTGTCGCGAGCGCCTTGTCCCTGGTGCAGCCGGAGCGCGGTGACGCCGGGCGGGGGCGGCGCCTCGGCCGCTGCGGCCAGTGCAGGGAGTGTGGCCGAGGCCGGAACGGAGTTGTTGTTCATGTGGTGCCGTGGTGCTCCGTGCACGCCTGCGTGCTCCTTGTCCAACCTGGCCCTGGGCGCCGCCGGGGCGGGCTCAGCAGCATGAGTCTCCGTGCTTCGCACCGTGCCGCTGTGCAGAAGTGCGGTAGGTAGCAGTACGACGGCGGTGGTCCCTCCGTAGGGGGAGGTGCGCAGATGTACTTTGATGGCGTGGTGGGCAGCGAGCCTGCTGACTACGAAGAGGCCGAGTTGGTCGCTGTCGAACAGATCGAGTGCTTCGGACTGTTCGATACGACGGTTGGCCTCCGCGAGCGTCTCTTTGCCCATGCCGAGCCCTCGGTCCTCGATCTCCAGGGCATAGCCGTTGCCGACTGGTTCGCCGCTGATCCGCACCTTGGTGTGGGGCGGCGAGAACTGGGCGGCGTTCTCCACCAGTTCGGCGAGGAGGTGGGTGAGGTCGGCCACCGCCGTCCCGAGGACCGACGCGGCGGGGAGTTGTCGTACCTCCACGCGCGCGTAGTCCTCGACTTCGGAGACTGCCGCGCGCACCACGTCGGTCAGGGAGACGGGCATGCGCCAGGCGCGGCCGGGTGCGGCTCCGGAGAGGATGATGAGGCTCTCCGCGTGGCGCCTCATCCTGGTCGTCAGATGGTCGAGCCGGAAGAGGTCGCTGAGCTCGTTGGGGTCGTCGGACCTGCGCTCCATGCTGTCGAGGAGGCTGAGCTGGCGATGGACGAGGATCTGGGTCCTCCGGGCGAGGTTGACGAACACCCCGGAGATGCCGCTGGCCAGCTCCGCGCGCTCGATCGCCGCGCGCAGGGCCGCTCGATGGACGGTACCGAGCGCTTCGGAGACCTGCCCTGTCTCGTCCTCCGCCGGTGGCCCAGCGGGCGCCTCCGCACGGATGTCGATCTCCTCACCGGCACGCAGCCGTCGCATGGCCTGCGGGAGTTTGCGGCGTGCGATCTCCAGGGCTCCGTTACGGAGACTCACGAGCTCGATGACGAGACCTCGCCCGATGCGTACGGAGATGACCAGTGAGGCGCAGACGGCGACCAGCCCGAGGAGGACGGCGGCGCCTACCGGAGTGCGTACCCCGTGGGCGAGCGGGTCGGTGCGGTCGGCGGCGCTGCGATCCGCTCTCTCCTTGATCGCACGGAGCTCGTCCCGCACGACCGCATAGGCGTTGTCCCAGGCCCCCGCCGGGGCCGCGGCGAGTGCCTTGCGGCCTGGTTCGGCCACCAGGACCTTGTCCTCGGCGGCGCGTACGTCTCCGTACGCCTTGCCTTGCTCAAGTGCGCGCCAGGCGGACCTCTCGGGGCCGCGCAGGTCCGCTGTCGCTGTCTCGGTCAGGGTGCGGCGAGTGTCGACGGCCCCGGTGAACAGCCGCAGTCGCGCGCCGTCCAGTACGCCGTCCAGCCGGGCCGCGGCGAGCATGGTGTGCTCGCGGGCCAGCATTTCGCCGGCCGTCGAAAACTCAAGCAGCACGCGCGCGTGGGAGCCGTGTTCGGTGTCCTGCATTCCAGTGAGGGCGCCCACTATTGCGAACGCCTGGGAGATCGTCTTCGTGTACTGGCCGTACGTCGCGTCCCAGCGCGTGCGTCGGTCCAGCACCTCGGCGCGCAGGGAGCGCAGTTCTTCGGCACTGGTGACGAACGTTTCGAGCCGGTCGGCCGCACCATCAGGGAGCCCCGCGCCGTCGGCGACGGTCCGTTGGTCGCCGAGACGCAGCTCGGCCACGGCGCGGTCGGTCCGTGTCGCCTGCCTTTCGAGTGCGCCGCCACGGTCGGCGCCGGGCTCGACCGCGTAGCGAACAGCCGCGACTCGTTCGGCCTGGAGCGCGGACACGGCGGCCTCGACCGGGGACCGTACATCGGCATCAGCGCGCTGCACCTGGCGCAGGCGGGCCACATCTTGCGCGGTGCTGACGGTCGCGTACCCCCACAGCGCGAGCAGCGAGACGACGGGCACCATCAGGAGGCACACGATCTTGGCGCGCACGGTGCGTGGCCTTATGCGCCACCAAGCCACGCCCGTGGGCGCCCTGTAGGCCGATGGATCGGTGAACTCGTCGTTTGCGCCAGGTGGTTCGACGGCGGGCGGGCCCGCGTGGGCGCGACGTCCGCGCGCCGGGTGGCGCTCCGGAGGCGGTGGCGTCGTGCTCGCGGCCGGATCGGTAATGCTTCGCGGGGTGTCCATGGCCTCCTCGCTCGGATGGTCGGTGTGTGTCGCCCGGTCGGCGCGGGAGGCGCCTCTAGGAGGCGACACCGTCCATCGGTCGCTGGGCCGACACAGATGCCGCACGCTCGCCGGTGGTCGGGGACAGCGCGACGAATGCCGAGGTCAGGAAGAGGTAGGAGCCGAGGCCGACGGCAAGGGGGAAGATGAACTGCATGGTCGTGGCGCCGGGCAGCGCGGCTTCGGAGGGGGCCACCCGGACGCTGACAGCCAGCATCCCGGTGTAATGCATGCTCGTCACCGCCCCGCCCATGACCAGCGACGCCACCGCGACGGCGATCGGGGACTTGATGTTGAGGCCGGCCCACAGGGCGGCGGTCGCCGCGACCACTGCGATGACTACGGAGAGCCCGACCAGCACGAGGTCGTACTCCACGTCGCCGTGCAGGCGCAGCGCCGCCATACCCAGGTAGTGCATGCTCGCGACGCCGAGCCCTGTGGTGAGTCCGCCCAGCGCCAGCGCGCGCCCACGATCACGGCCGTACCCGACGACGAAGACGCCGACTCCCACGACGGCCATCGCGACGAGAAGGCTCAGGAAGGTCAGTGGCACGTTGTAGTGGATCTCGGTGCCGGTGACTCCGAAGCCGAGCATGGCGACGAAGTGCATCGTCCAGATGCCGGTGCCGAGGGCGGAGGCGGCGGTGATGAGCCAGTTCCGGCGTGAGCGGCCCGAGGCGCTTAGCGCGCGGACGGTGCAGCGCAGCCCGAGGGCGGCACCGATGCAGGCCATCGCGTACGACAGCACGGGGGTCAGCCAGCCGAAGGTGGCGTGGTCCAGGTGTCCCATGGCCCCGGGACGCTAGTCCGACAAGCGGCGCACAACGGGGGCGCAGTTCGAAAGCTGCCGGAAGATGACAGAGAGACGATGCTGAACGATCGCGTCACGCTCGAACGAGTGCACCCAACGCGCGTGCGACCTTTTGCGGGATCATGGGTCGCATGAGCGACGACCACACGAAGGTCCAAGAATTCTTCACCGCCCGCGCCGCCGACTGGGACACCCGATTCCCCGATGACGGGCCCGCCTACCGGGCCGCCGTCGCCGAGCTGTCGCTCGCTGCGGGTTCCTCCGTGCTCGACGCCGGGTGCGGGACGGGGCGGGCGCTGCCCGCGCTCAGGGACGCCGTAGGGCCTTCGGGCGTGGTGCTCGGCGCCGATCTGACTCCGGCCATGCTGGAGGCCGCGACACGCGCGGGCAGGGGCCACGACGGCCGGCTCCTGCTCGCCGACGTGGCGCGTCTGCCGTTGCGTGCGCGGTCACTCGATGCCGTTTTCGGCGCCGGGCTGATCGCGCATCTCCCCGAACCCGCGGAGAACCTGTCGGAGTTGAGGCGGGTGGTGCGCCCTGGTGGATTGCTCGCGCTCTTCCACCCCATCGGCAGGGCTGCGCTCGCGGCACGGCAGGGACGACAGATCACTCCGGACGACCTGCGGGCAGAGGCCAACCTCCGCCCGCTCCTCGCCCGTTCGGGGTGGCTCATGACGTCGTACGTCGATGAGGACGCGCGCTTCCTCGCTCTGGCGGTACGCCAGGACTGAGCGCGGGCCGTCCGGTCCGGGCGAGCGGTCAGAGGCGACCGGCGATCGCCGCCGTAAACGCGTCCGCGTTGTCGAACATGATGTTGTGGCCCGCTTTGGGCACCGTCACCACGCGCACTCCGGAGGCTGTCAGTTCGCCGTGCCCCGGGAGCTCACCGCTCGAAGCGCCCTGCAAGTAGACGCGATCGATGGGCAACTCCATGAGCATCCGGCGCATCGTGGGCCGGGTGCCCGCGATGAGACCAGTGGCGCTCCGGTGCAGCGCCAGGGGGTCCGCGAGACGCATCGTGGCTGCCCATGTGGCGCTGATCTTTCCCAGCACGCGCACGTAGCCCCCACCGCTGACGAAGTCGTCCTCCGAGTACATGGCGATTCCGCTGCTGCCCGCGGTGGCGGGCGGGTTCGGGTCGAGGTTGGCCTCCGTGAGGACCAGCCTCGTCACCAGGTCGGGCCGTCGGCACGCGAGCACGATGGCGACGGATCCGCCCATGCTGTGCGCCACGATCTCCGCGCCGACCACTTGAGCCTGATCCAGAGCCGCGGCCAGCGCGTCGGCATGGTCCTCCAGGCTGTACCCGAAATCGGCGGGACGGTCACTTAGGCCGTGCCCCGGGAGATCCACGAACAACGAGCGGCGGCCGGCCAGTTCGGGCCTGGCCGCTATGTGTGCGTGGTAGACCGTGGAAGCCGCGCCGAGTCCGTGCACGTACACCCGCGTCGGCTCGGCCCCGTCCACCTCGGTCCACCGCACACGGCTGCCCCGAGCATCGAACCGTGCTTCCTTCATCGCCGCACCCCGTATCCCTCGTCCTGCCGTCCGCTGCCACTCGTCGTCAGCGGACTCCGAAGACAATACATCGGCGACGATGTATCTCGCGTCGGATGTACACCTGCCACGGGATGGTGCGGCAGAATGCAAGCCATGCTCGAACTGGCCATCCTCGGATTCCTCTACGACGCCGCTCTGCACGGCTATGAGCTGCGCAAGCGCATCTCGGCCCTGACCGGGCATGTGCGCCCTGTCGCGGAGAGCACGCTGTATCCCGCCATCAAGCGACTGGAGAGGGGAGGGCTGCTCGCCAGGGAGACCCAGCCCGGTACCGGGGCGGCGCCCCGCCACGTCCTGAGTCTCACACCGGCCGGCAGGCAGGAGCTGCGCAAGCGGCTCGCGGAGCCGGCTCAGGGGGACATCAGTGACGAGAACCGCTGGTTCACGCTCCTCGCGTTCCTCCGCCATCTGGACGACGAAACGGCCCAAGCGGCAGTGCTCCGGCGACGGCTGGCTTTCCTTGAGGAACCCGCCAGCTTCTTCTACGACGGCGAACGCCCCCTGCGCGCGGAGGAGCTCGACGACCCCTTCCGGCGCGGCATCCTCACGATTGCCCGCGCCACCAGCCAGGCCGAACTCACCTGGCTCCGCGCCACCTTGACCTCACTCGGCGGGAGCGGTCGCTGATCTGTCCTTGTGCGGCACCGGGCACCCGCGCACGCCCGGCACGGGGAACGAGCCGAGCTCGGCGACCTCGTAGCCGTCGGGGTAGCCCTTGATCTCCCGGTTCTGCCGCGCGTAATGCGGTGCCCTACGCGGCGGCATGAGGCGCACCGCGCGCCCGCGGAGCCGCACCACGCCCCGGACCACCGAGCGGGTGGCCGCACCCGGCTGTTCGTACCGGAACGCCCGCAGCAGGGGCTCGTCCAGCAGCGCGAGGGTCGCCTTGCGCAACAGCGGTGCCATGGGCCGCGGATACCACGAAGCCATCAGGTCCAGGGTCGCGTCGGATACCTCACGCGCTCCCGGGTCCCAGCCGAAGTTGGCCTCTTCGTAGGCGTCGAGGCAGTCTTCGAACTCTTCGAAGGATCCTGGGATCTCCTTGATTCCCATGTGCCGGCCGAGAGTGCGGTAGTACGCGGCAGCCGCGGCCGTTTCGTGACGCGAAAGCCTGCGCCAGCCATAGGTGTCGATCCACCGCTTCGGCACCACCACGAATGTGCACAGTACGTACCGCATATCGTCGTTGCTGATGTCGTAGCTGCGGTGCATTTGGTTGATGCGCCGGATGGCGGTACGGCCCTCGTCGTCGTCGAAACCGTGCTCCACGACGGTGTCGAGAAGCAGAGCGGTGTCGTCGTATCTCTTCTGCGTACGCTCTGTCAGTTCCGCTGTCTGTGCCAGCAGACGGCCGATACTGGGGACTGCGTAGGTGCGATAGAGCGCGAGTTCCAGTGCGCGCGTATGGTCCCACGGGAATTCGAATGCCGTGGTGAGCCGGTAGATCTCAAGGAAGTCCCGCTCCGGGTCGAGTCGCATGATCTGCTCGAGCCGCTCGAAACGCTTCACCGCGTGATCCCCCTTCTCGTACCGGAACAACGACTCTACGTTGACCATAGGCGGATGAGGGTTCAATGGTGGTAGCCGCACCCGGGGGAAGGTGGACCACATGTTCGACGGACTCCGCAAGTTCTGGCAATCCAACAGGCCCGCGCGGGACGAGAATGAGCCCGCTCGCGACCGGGGCAAGCACCAGCGCCCGCACAACATCTTCGAGGCAGCCGCCGTCTATGTGGCGGCGTGCGCGGAGGACGATCAGGCCGAGATGGATGAAGCCTCCGGATGGGTTTCTCCCGAGGCACTGTCATTCGGGGTCAACGAGCTCGCGTGCCGCGCTGTCATCGCCCTCGCACGCGAACGGGACGAGTCCCCGCGGGACGTGGCCAGGTCCCTTCTGGGGCTGCCCGCAGCCTGAGCCTGCGAGCGCACCGGACCGGTGGCATGAGGCGGTCCGTCGGCGGTTTTCCTGCTCCTCGCCCCCTCGACGATCTCTGGGGCGAGTGGTTAGGGTGCGCCGACGGATGAAGCGATCGGGGAGGCTGGCATGGCCGGGACGGACGACGCCGCCGACGACGACGCGCTGTACGTGCTGACGGCGGTGCTCTTGACACCCGCGAAGTTCCCCAGCGTACTGGGCGACGACTATCCGGAGGCGTGCGCGGCGCTCGGCCTCGCGCCGCTCGCCGCCGGATACGGGCTGGTGCTCGGCCAGGACGGTGAAGGCGCGCGCTGGACGGTCGTCGTCGACGATGTATCGCTGGTGGCCGTGGCGATCGCCTCCTGGGACTGCGGCATGGAATACGACCTGTCCCCCGAAGAGCACACGGTGGTCGCCGCGTTGCCCGGATGGCCTTTGGCGGTCGCCGTGGCGGCTCCCGGCGTGCCCGCTCCGCACGATCCGGAACCTGGCCCCGACGACGCCGGCCGCCCGCCACTCGCGCCGCCCCCGTCCGACACCTGGGGCCCGGCGCAACGGCGGCTGGGCGCCGACGAGATAGCACTGCAGTGGGCGGCCTGGCGGGCGCAGATCGACGACGAGGAATTCGCGCCGGACGGGCCCGCGGTGGAGTCTCAGGAAGACGCCGAGGTCACGCCTCTGACCAGCGTCCGGCGCGTCCTGGCGGAAGCGCGTGCGTACGTGGACACTCCGCCGCCGTTGGGGAGAGTGCGGTCGTCCTTCGCCTCGGGGGACGCACGCACCCTGCGGGCCGACGGTCCTGGCTGGTCCATGGTCGCCAGGACCGACGACATCGCGTTCGTGCTGCTGGACGAGGAACCGGGAGAGGTGATGCCGGTGGGCCGTGGAGCAGAGCTTCCCGCACTGCTGGAGGCCCTCGACAAAATGGCGGTTCGCCCTTCCTGAGCACGAGCGCCAGAACTCACTGCCGCATCATGCAGACGCCTCAGTGACCGATCTCCTTGCGTGTGACACGGCGCAGCCTGCGCCGCTGGCCGGAGTCGAGCGTCAGATAGGCCGCCGCGGGGACTCCGAGCACGATGAGGAGTGCGGCCCACCAGGGCAACCAGAACAGCAGAATGACTCCGGCTGCCACACCTCCTGCGGCGATCTTCGCCTTCTTCGACATGTGCGTCGCCTCCTTCGCGGCGTGTGCCGCTCTCTGCCTTGGAAAACGGGATCGGGTGTCGCACGGTTCCTGACTGCGACCCTGAGACATCCCTGAGCCTTGTCCCCTACTGGTCCCTGACTTGCTCGCCGCCTCCCGGGGCTACTCGGTCTCCCGGCCTACTCGGCCCGGAGGGGCTCACCGACTTCGTACATGTGGCGCAGCACCTGGCGGTAGGAGTCGACGAATCCCGCCTCCGTGTAGGGCATCCCCATGGCGGCACAGTGGGCACGCACGATGGGTTGGGCGACTCGCAGGTGAGGGCGCGGCATGCTCGGGAACAGATGGTGCTCGATCTGGTAGTTGAGTCCGCCGAGGAACCAGTCCGTCATGAGACCGCCGCGAACGTTGCGCGAGGTGAGTACCTGGCGCCGCAGATGACCCCATCGTTCGCCGTCCGGGTCGGGCATTTCCATGCCTTTGTGGTTGGGCGCGAAGGCGAGCCCGAGGTGCAGGCCGAACAGCGCCTGGTGAAGCGCCGCGAAGGCGAGCGCGTGGCCGAGGGGCATGGCCGAGAGCAACAGCGTCACATAGCCGACGAGATGGGCGACCAGGAGAAGGCCTTCCACGACGCGCTCGCGCCGATCCTGCCGCCGCAGGTCCTGGAAGCCGTAGATCTTCATGGCGACTCCCTGGAGGAGCGTCAGCGGGAAGAAGAGCCAGGCCTGGTTGCGGGTGAGCCAACGCCGGAAGCCCAGACGGACCTTGGCCTGCCTGCTGGTCCACACGAGGACGTTCGCGGCGACGTCGGGGTCCTTGTCGACATGGTTGGGGTTGGCGTGGTGCCTGTTGTGCTTGTCGTTCCACCAGGCCGAGCTCATCCCCAGCAGGAGGTTGCCGTGCACGAGGCCGATCGCGCGGCTGACGGATCGGTTCCCGGTTATCTGCGAATGGCCCGCGTCGTGGCCGATGAACGCCGTCCGGGCGCACAGGACGGAGAGCACAGGAGCAAGCAGCAACACCCACCACGACGTGCCGAGCAGAAACATCCCGGTCCCTATGGCCGCCAGTGCGAGGGCGTTGATCCCGATGGTCCGCGCGTACCAACCTGTACGGCGGTCCAAGAGCCCCTGCTCCTTGACCGCACGCAGGAGGGGTGCGAAATCACTGCCGGCGGAGCGTCTGCCGGTGTGGGCTGGGGAGCGTTCCGCGACTGCGGCGGCCTGGGGCATGGTGGGTCTCCGTCTGGCGATGAGGGGCTGACCTCATAGAACGTACGGATCCGTGACCTTCGGCGACCATGACGGCACCACCCGTCTTGAACCGGGGGTCAGCCCCGGACGGCAGGGGGGCTGACTACACCATGTGATTGGGATCACCACAGAAGCCCACCCACGAAGCCCTTGCTTTCCTGTACTCTCGGCCGCTCCGGCCACAGTAGTCAAATTTGAGGAATGCGTTATCGCTGTGCACAGGCTCTCCGTCGTGTCCCCTGCCGAGCTCTCCGAACTGTCACGCTGTTCCGCCCTTTTCATGCCCGCCGACCCGCCCCGCGACGGACGCGTCGCCTTCTGGCACAGCGACGGCACCGAGCCACCGGACACAGCTGCCGGTGCCTACGAAGAACTGTCCCTCGCAGTACCGGGGGACGACGGGATCGACCTTGCCACCGTGCCCGCGGTGCTTCTCCCTGTCCGCACCGCACTGCCGGTCCTCACACGCGCGCGTGCCGCGACGGGAACACACCCGACGGCCGCATTCTGGGGAACGGCCGGAGTGCTTGCCCTGCAACTGGCGGCTCGCGGACTCCTGCTGCCGGGACTGACTGCCACTAATCACGACGCATGGCGCACCGGCCCACTGAGCACCGAGGACCTGCAGCGACTGCGTGAGCTGTCCGCGGCGATGCCACCGGCCGCCCACGCGCGCCCGTTGGACGACAGCCTGCCGCTGCGACTGCCCGAGCCCGAGAAGTTGCTGCGTCAGTTCCTCGACGCCGTGGCCGACACGCTTCCGCGCTCCCCCGCCGCGCCCCTGGCGTCGGGCGGCACAGTCTTCGCCGTAGCGGAGCCCCAGCGCGTACCCGAGCAGCGCGCCTGGGCCCTCGACGTGGCGGCAGGGCACGACGCCGGCGTACGGATCTCACTACGCGTCGAAATCCCGGGCCTCGCCTCCGTAGCGGAGGACGGCACTCGGCTGCCGTTCCGCGCCGTACTGCAACTGCACAGTGTCAGCGACCCCTCGCTCGTCGCGGACGCTGCCGAGGTGTGGGCCGGTTCCGGGGCTTCGGGACAGTCCTTCGGACCGCGTGCACGCATGGACGCCCTGCTCGCATTGCGTCGTGCCACGCGCGCGTGGCCGCCTCTCGCCCCGCTGCTCTCGGCCACCGTGCCGGACGCCATCGAGTTGGCCGACGAGGACGTCACCGCGCTCCTTGGCGAAGGCGCCCGAGCTCTGGCTGTCGCGGGCGTCGACGTGCACTGGCCGAAGGAACTGGCGCGCAGCCTCACCGCGCGCGTGGTGATCGGCCCTCCGGATGAGGGACAGGAGGACGACCGGAAGGGGCCGAGCAAACTCGCGTCGGATACACCGTCCTTCCTCTCCGCCGACGCCCTGCTCGCCTTCAACTGGCGCTTCGCGCTGGGCGACCAGCAGCTGACGCGGGCTGAACTGGACCACCTCGCGGAGGCCAACCGTCCGGTGGTGCGCCTGCGCGACCAATGGGTACTGGTCGATCCCGAAGAGGCCCGCCGCGCCCGCGACCGCCAGGATCACAAGGTCACCCCGATCGACGCCCTCAGTGCCGCCCTGACCGGCACGATCGAAGTCCAGGGGCGACGTGTCGACGTACAGCCGACGGGATGGCTCGCCACCCTGCGCGAGCGACTCGCGGACCCCGAGGGCATGGAGCCCGTCGGGCAGCCCGAGGCGCTTGCCGCCGAGTTGCGCGATTATCAGTTGCGCGGCCTGAACTGGCTGGCACGGATGACTTCACTGGGGCTCGGCGGCTGCCTCGCCGACGACATGGGCCTCGGCAAGACGATCACGTTGATCTCGTTGCATCTGCACCGCCAGACGCAGGAGGAGACCCCGGGCCCCACGCTGGTGGTCTGCCCGACGTCTCTGATGGGCAACTGGCAGCGCGAGATCGAGAAGTTCGCGCCCGGCACACGGGTACGCCGCTTCCACGGCGCCCAGCGCAGCCTGGAGGGCCTGACGGACGGCGAGTTCGTCCTCACCACCTACGGCACGATGCGACTCGACACGGAGAACCTCGGGCAGACCTCCTGGGGCATGGTCGTCGCCGACGAAGCGCAGCACGTCAAGAACCCGTACTCGGCCACGGCCAAGCAGCTGCGCACCATCGGGGCACGCGCGCGTGTAGCACTCACCGGCACGCCCGTGGAGAACAACCTCTCCGAGCTGTGGGCCATTCTGGACTGGACCACTCCCGGCCTGCTCGGCAGGCTCGCCACCTTCCGGACGCGGTATGCACAGGCCGTCGAGGGCGGTACAGATCCCGGCGCCGCCGAGCGGCTCGGGCAGCTCGTGCGCCCCTTCCTGTTGCGTCGGCGCAAGTCGGATCCGGGGATCGCGCCCGAGCTGCCGCCGAAGACGGAGACCGATCGCGCCGTCTCGCTCAGCGCGGAACAAGCAGGCCTCTACGAAGCCGTGGTGCGGGAGACGCTCGCGGAAATCTCCGGTGCCGACGGAATGGCGCGCAGAGGGCTGGTCGTCAAGCTCCTCACCGGCCTCAAGCAGATCTGCAACCACCCCGCCCAGTACCTCAAGGAGGACAAGCCCCGGATCCCCGGCCGCTCAGGAAAGCTGGAACTGCTGGACGAGTTGCTCGACACGATCCTCGCCGAGGGTGCGAGCGTGCTCGTCTTCACGCAGTACGTCCAGATGGCGCGCCTCATCGAGCAGCATCTGGCGGCCCGCGGGGTCCCCTCTCAGTTCCTGCACGGCGGCACACCCGTAGCGGCGCGAGAGGCCATGGTGCAACGCTTCCAGGACGGTGACGTCCCGGTGTTCCTGCTGTCTCTGAAGGCGGCGGGCACCGGCTTGAACCTGACGCGTGCCGAACACGTGGTGCACTACGACCGCTGGTGGAACCCGGCTGTCGAGGCGCAGGCCACCGACCGTGCGTACCGCATCGGACAGACACAGCCGGTGCAGGTGCACCGCCTGATCGCTGAGGGAACGATCGAGGACCGCATCGCCGACATGCTGCTGCGCAAGCGGGAGTTGGCCGATGCCGTCCTCGGCTCGGGCGAGGCGGCTCTGACCGAGCTGACCGACGCCGAACTGTCAGATCTGGTTGAGCTGCGAGGGGGCGCGCGATGAGTGACATCCATGACGAGACGTACGGTGCCGTGGACGATGACACGCGTGCGGGCGCGCAGGCGGACGAGCGGACGTTCGCGGCACTGCCGCCCGCACATGGACGCGGCTTCGCGCAGAGCTGGTGGGGTCAGGCCTGGTTGAAGGCCCTTGAGGACACGGCGCTCGACACCCAGCAGCTCAAGACGGGGCGCAGGCTCGCCCGGGCCGGCGCGGTGGGCGCGGTGTCCGTGCGCCCGGGCCGCATCACGGCGCTCGTCATGGACCGCGACGGCACACCGCACCGTTCCGACGTCCTCCTGCAGGAACTGGGCCCGGAGGAATGGGACCGCTTCCTGGGCATGACCATCGAGCGGGCCGGGCACATCGCAGCGCTCCTGGACCGCGAGATGCCACCGCACCTGGTGGAGGATGCCGCGGCGGCCGGTGTCGAGCTGCTGCCTGGGATCGGCGACCTGGAGCCCGAGTGCGACTGTGACGCATGGGATCACTGCGGGCATACGGCCGCGCTCTGCTACCAGATGGCGCGCCTGCTCGACGAGGACCCTTTCGTGCTGCTGCTGATGCGGGGGCGCGGGGAGCGGATGCTCCTCGACGAGCTGCAGGTGCGCAGTGTCGCGCCAGTTGGTCCCCAGGAGCCTACGGAGGGCACTCAGGGCGCCCCTCCAGAGGGTGTCAGTGCCGCGGAGGCGTACGCGGACGGTGCCATCCTCCCGCCGCTGCCCGTCCTGCCTCCGCTGCCCGCGGAGCCGGGTCTGCCGCCGACGCTCGACACGGAGGCGGAGCCCGCGCCGGGACTCGATGTGTCGGCAGTCGAGTTCCTGGCCGCGCAGGCGGCCGCCGAGGCGTACCGACTGCTGGCCGACGTGCTCACCCCGGGGCACGAACGCTCTCCTGTCGAGGCTGAGTTGACTGTTGCCGAGGATGCCGTTCGGCTGGCAGCCGCTCAGCCCGGTGCCGCGATCGAAGCGCGGCTCGCGGCGGCATCCGAACGCGGCCGGGACGGCATGGCGCTCGCTGTGCGGGCCTGGGGGTACGGCGGCCGGGCGGCGCTCCACGTACTCGACGAGGAATGGACGCCTCAGGACGAGGCACTGGCACGCGCGCGTGCCGCACTGGACGCGGCCTGGGACGAGGACGAACGGCCTCGGCTTCGCGCGGCCCACAACCGATGGACCGTGGTCGGCACGAACGCGCAGCTGCGCCATGGGCGTGACGGTCGCTGGTGGCCCTACCGGAAGGAGCGGGGCCGTTGGGCCCCGGCGGGCCCGGCGGCCCATGACCCGGCGACAGCGCTGGCCATGGCCGTCGGCGGGGAGTAACGCCGCACATCTGGCAGACCGGGCTCATCAGCCTTCTGCCGCTCGCGGGAGGCGCCGTCGGCACGTCTCCCGCTGTTCACCCGGTGGCCCTTTCGTGTTCGTGGCGGCGGCGAAGTCTGGCCGCTGTCACCGAACACATGCCCCAGGAGGCCCCCGATGTTCCCGCACGCAGTCCGTGAGGGGCGCGTCCGCCGCTCCATAGCCGCCGGTATACCGCTCGCCATGATTGCCGCTCTCACGGCGGCCGGCACCGCGTCGGGCGGGCAGGCGAGCGGCGGGCACGGTGACGTGAGGATCACCGCAGCCGCGACGCTCGGGGACATTCCTCTTGGCTCTTTCAGCAACGCGCTGCTCCCTGGGACGGTGAAGAACGATCGCGGTGTCGATCTCGGCGGCATAGGCAGCGATCTCTATCCGGCGGGCCGCAAGGGCGAGTTCTGGGCGGTGACCGACCGCGGGCCGAACGGTCAGATCAAGGTTGACGGAAAGAAGCGCCGCACTTTCCCGGTCCCCGGCTTCGACCCGGCGATCGTGAAGATCCGGGTGCAGGAGGGCAAGGTCAAGGTCGTTTCCGCGCTGCCGCTCACGACGTCCTCCGGAAAGCCCGTCACAGGCCTGCCCAACCAAGGAGGACGTGACGAGGCCCCGTACACGTATGACGCGAAGGCCCCCGTCTCGTACGACCCGAACGGCCTGGACACGGAAGGCATCGTGCGGGCCGCGGACGGCAGCTTCTGGTTGGCCGACGAGTACGGTCCTTCGCTGATCCATGTCTCCGCGCGCGGGAAGGTCATCAAGCGCTATGTCCCCCGGGGGCTGAAGCTGCGCGGCGCCGACTACCCGGTGGTCGAGGCGCTGCCGGGTGTTCTGCTCCACCGGAAGACGAACCGCGGTTTCGAAGGCCTCACCCGACTCCCCGGCGGTGACCTCGTGATGGCCGTGCAGAGCCCGCTGGCCCTCCCCGACCAGGACGCGGGTGACGATTCGCGCACGACACGGCTGCTGCGCTTCTCTCCGGCGAAGCAGAGGGTCACCGCCGAGTACGCCTACCGGTTCGACGCCGTGGGCGTCGTGGACCCCGGTGAGGACGACACCTCCGAACTGAAGATCTCCTCCGTAGTAGCCATCGGGCGCGACCGGCTCCTCGTACAGGAGCGGACCGACAAGGCTGCGCGGCTCCAGGCCGTGACTCTGGACCGCAGGTCGGACATCCTCGGTGACAAGTGGGACAGGGCCACGACCAGTCCCTCCTTGGAGCAGCTCGACGATCCCGCCGTCTCCGGAGTGCCCGTCCTCCGCAAGCGTCTGCTGGTCGACCTCGGGACCGTCGACGGCGTGCCCGGCAAGATCGAGGGGGTTGCCAAGGTGGACAGCCTCACCCTCGCGCTGATCAACGACAACGACTTCGGGATGAGCGACGGGCCCGAGGCCTTCGACGAGCGCGGGCGACTGGTCGACAGCGGTGTGGAGACCACGGTGACGTACGTCCGGCTACCGGAAAAGTACTGACTCTTCGCGGCGACGTCCTGTCAGGACAGTGGCTTGATGTACGGAACTTGGCCATCCGCGGACGAGGAGGGCAGGAGGGAGTTCAGGTCGCTCGGGAAGTCGGTGGGCAGCGACGGGAAATCCGTGGGCAGAGAAGGGATGCCGCTGGGCAGACCAGTGGGCAGCTCGGTCGGAATCTGCGACGGGACGCTGAGCGACGGCGTTGGTTCCGGTGTGGTGTTCTCGCTTGTCTCGGCGGGTTCCTTCTTGTCGTCGCTGTCGTCGCCGGTGGCCACGAGGACCACGGCGACGACGGCTCCCACCGCCACGATGATCGCCAGCAGGACGAGCAGGCCGTTACGCCGCCCTGAAGGCCCGCCGGGGGGCGGGGCCGACGGCCGGCCCCCACTGTCAGGAGGCGGCCCGTAACCGCCTCCTGGCGGCGGGCCGAACCCGCCTCCGCCTGATGGTGGGCCACTGGGCGGTGGCGGAGGGGGCTGCGGAGGTACGGGCGGCACGGTCATGCCATCAAGAGTCGCCTCCAACCGGTTACAAGGCGACCCCCGCGCACCAGTTGACGGAGCGTCGGCTGTGGAGCGCGCTCAGCTTCGAGCCGCCAGCAGGTGGTCCATCGCCAGTTGGTCGAGCCGTTCGAAAGCCATCCCGCGCGCTGCGGCCGCCTCCACGTCGAACGCCTCGAAAGCGTTCCTGTCGGCGAGCACGCCGGCCAGTCCGTCCTCGGCGGTCGGGACCGCCAGTTCGTCCAGACGTGCGGCGCGCAGCGCCTCACGCACCTCGGGGTCGGCCCGGAACGCGGCCGCCCGCTCCCGCAGGATCAGGTAGTTGCGCATGCACCCCGCGGCCGACGCCCACACACCTTCGAAGTCCTCCGTTCGCGGCGGCTTGAAGTCGAAGTGCCGAGGACCGTCGTAACCGCCCCTCTCCAGAAGGTCGACCAGCCAGAACGCGCTACGTAGATCCCCCGCGCCGAACCGAAGATCCTGGTCGTACTTGATGCCCGTCTGACCGTTGAGGTCGATGTGGAAGAGCTTGTCCGCCCACAGCGCCTGGGCGATGGAGTGCGGGAAGTTCAGGCCCGCCATCTGCTCGTGGCCCACTTCGGGGTTGACGCCGAACAGTTCGGGCCGTTCCAGGCGCTCGATGAACGCGAGGGCGTGGCCGACGGTGGGCAGCAAGATGTCGCCGCGGGGCTCGTTCGGCTTCGGCTCGATCGCGAACCGCAGGTCGTAGCCCTGCGTGGTCACGTATTCGGCGAGGAGGTCGAAGGCCTCCTTCATGCGGTCCAGCGCATTGCCCACGTCCTTCGCCGCGCCGGACTCGGCGCCTTCCCTGCCTCCCCACGCGACGTAGGTGTATGCGCCCAGCTCGGCCGCGAGGTCGATGTTGCGGATCGTCTTCCGCAGCGCGTAGCGGCGTACGTCGCGATCATTGGCGGTGAAGGCGCCGTCCTTGAAGACGGGGTGTGTGAAGAGGTTCGTGGTGGCCATCGGCACGACGAGACCCGTCGCATCGAGCGCCTGCCGGAAGCGCTTGATGTGGCCTTCCCGTTCTGATTCGGATGATCCGAAGGGGATCAGGTCGTCGTCGTGGAACGTCACTCCGTAGGCACCCAGTTCAGCGAGGTGCCGTACCGAGTCCGCCGGGTCGAGCGCGGCCCTGGTGGCGTCCCCGAACGGGTCCCTGCCCTGCCAGCCGACGGTCCACAGACCGAAGCTGAACTTGTCCTCGGGAGTGGGCTGGTAGTTCATGTGCGGCTCCCTCACCTATTTCGTCATGGCCCTTTACAAATTAGTATCCGAGCACGCCGCTGGGAAGGTCGTGGAAGAAAACTCCGGTACACCTCTCCGGAGACAGCCGCAGGAACGGAGACCGTCATGTCATCAGCGCCCGCAGCCCAGGGGCCCCTCGTGGTCGGCGTGGACAGTTCCACGCAGTCCACCAAGGCCCTGGTCGTCGACGCGGCCACCGGCCGGGTCGTCGCGAGCGGCCAGGCTCCGCACCGCGTGAGCACGGGCGAGCGCCGCGAAAGCGATCCCCAGGAGTGGTGGGACGCTCTGTGCGCGGCTCTCGAACACTGCGGCCCAGCCGCCCGGGAAGCCTCCGCGGTGTCCATCGGTGGCCAGCAGCACGGGCTCGTCACGCTCGACAAGGACGGCAGGCCGGTGCGGCCGGCTCTGCTCTGGAACGACGTGCAGTCGGCGCCGCAGGCCCGGAGC
This sequence comes from Streptomyces sp. NPDC050732, assembly GCF_040654255.1. NCBI lineage: Bacteria > Bacillati > Actinomycetota > Actinomycetes > Kitasatosporales > Streptomycetaceae > Streptomyces > Streptomyces sp. NPDC050732. Next base: position 68,023 of record NZ_JBFAHP010000003.1, on the reverse strand, counting down.
CTCGTCGAGCGTCTCGGCGGCCCCAAGGTGTGGGCCGACCGGGTCGGCAGCGTCCCTGGACCGTCCTTCACCGTGACGAAATGGGCCTGGCTCGCCGAGCACGAGCCCGCCGCGGCCCGCGCCACAGCCGCGGTGCGTCTGCCCCACGACTACCTCACGGAACGCCTGACAGGTCTCGGCACCACCGACCGCGGAGACGTCTCCGGAACGGGTTGGTGGGCCTCGGGAGCGGAGCAGTACGACGAGGGCATCCTCGACATGGTGGGCCTCGATCCGGCGCTGCTGCCCCGTGTCGCACGCCCCGGTGAAGTCGTCGGAACGGTACGGGACGGCGCCGAACTGCCCTTCTCCAAGGGCACACTGGTCGCCCCCGGCACCGGCGACAACGCGGCGGCCGCCCTGGGGCTCGGCCTGCGCCCCGGCACGCCGGTGCTGAGCCTCGGCACCTCTGGCACCGTGTACGCGGTCTCACAGCGCCGTCCCGCGGATCCGACCGGCACTGTCGCGGGCTTCGCCGACGCACGCGGCGCGTGGCTGCCGCTGGCCTGCACCCTCAACTGCACGCAGGCCGTCGACCGAGTGGCCGCGCTGCTCAGCCTGGAGCGCGAAGCCGTGGAACCGGGCGGCTCGGTCACGCTGCTGCCCTACCTGGACGGCGAGCGCACGCCGAACCTGCCCCACTCCTCCGGAGTGCTGCACGGTCTGCGCCACGACACGTCACCCGGGCAACTGCTCCAAGCGGCGTACGATGGGGCCGTGCACTCGCTGCTCGGCGCGCTCGACCTGGTCCTGGACCCCGACGCCGACCGGTCGTCCCCCCTGCTGCTCATCGGAGGCGGAGCACGCGGCACGGCCTGGCAGGAAACCGTCCAGCGCCTCTCCGGACGTCCCGTTCAGGTCCCGCAGGCGCAGGAGCTCGTCGCGCTCGGCGCCGCGGCACAGGCGGCGGGCGTGCTGACCGGTGAGGACCCCAGCGCGATCGCGCGACGCTGGGGCACGGCCCAAGGGCCCGTGCTCGACCCCGTGGAGCGGGACGAAGCGACGCTCGCCCGGATCTCCGGGGTACTCTCCGACGCGGCGCCGCTCCTGGACAGGGCGCCCCATGGGGAGTGAGGACTGACCGAGGCATGACCGCACCGCTGCACGAAGAGCACCGGGGTACGTCCGGCGCGCGGCTCCCCGACACCCAGCAGGCGATGCGCCGTCGCAACCTGTCCCGGGTGATGCACGCCGTGGCGGCGCACGGCCCCCTGTCCCGTGCCGCCGTCGCCTCCCGCATCGGGCTGACGCGGGCCGCCGTTTCCACGCTGGTGGACGAGCTGATCCGCTCCGGGCTGCTGGACGAGCTGGGCCCCGAGCGGCCGGGTCGGGTGGGCCGTCCGGGGTCCGCCCTTGCGGTCAGCGCCCAGGGGCCTGTCGGCATCGGCGCCGAGGTGGGTGTCGATCACCTTGCGGCGTGCGCCGTCGATCTGCGCGGGGAGGTCCGTGCGCGCGCTGTGCGGCGGGCCGGAAATCGTGGACGCTCACCCGTGCCGGTGCTGGAGGAACTCGCCATTCTGGTGGACCGGGTGAGCGCGGAGGCCCGCCGGGCAGGCCTGTCCCCCGCGGGCCTCGCGGTGGCCGTGCCCGGGCTCGTCGCCCGCGACACCCGAACGGTCGTGCGCGCTCCCAACCTCGGCTGGCACGACATCGATCTGAGCCGGCTTCTCCCCACAGAGCTGCCGCTGTCAGTGGACAACGAGGCCAACTTTGGTGCCCTCGCCGAGTTGTGGCTCGGCGAAGCATCGCCCCAGGACTTCCTGCACGTCTCCGCTGAGATCGGCATCGGCGCCGCACTCGTCGTCGACGGACGGCTGCTTCTCGGAACACATGGATTCGCGGGCGAGTTGGGGCACGTGCCCGTGCACCCCGACGGGCCGGCCTGCCCCTGCGGGGGCCGCGGCTGTCTGGAGCAGTACGCGGGAGAGGAGGCGGTCCTGCGCGCGGCAGGCCTGGGCCACGGTGAGGAACGGGGGAAGCTCCTGGCCGACCGTGCCGCCGCGGGCGACGAGACAGTGCGGCGAGCGCTCCGCGGCGCCGGAACAGCCCTGGGCATCGCCCTCACCGGCGCGGTCAACCTGCTGGATCCGCAGGCTGTGGTGCTGGGCGGCGCGCTGTCGCGCCTCGCGCCGTGGCTGCTGCCCGCTCTTCAGCAGGAACTGGTGGAACGCACTGCCGGCCGGGCCTGCGGAATCACGGTGTCCGGGCTCGGGCCGGACGGCCCGTTGCTGGGAGCAGCGCACTCGGTGGCGCGGGCAGTGCTGGACGATCCAGCGGGTGTGAGCGTCGGTGCCGATGGGAGCGGGCGGGCAGACGTAGGGCGGTAGGGAGCGCGGGGCTGCGCTCCCCCGGGATTCCCCGATCGGGCGGCCGAGAGGATTCCCCCGAACGGGTGGCCGAGATATCCACAATCACGCCGCTATGCACAGATTCAAGCGATGCCCTTCCGCCCCAACCGCCGAGCGCCGTAACGTAATTCACGCGGGGCGCCGATGCCACGGTTGCAGCGCAGTTTCGACAGCCGACAACGTCGGGAGACACGAAGTGGACAGCTACGGTGTCGCCGGCCTGCCGCGTCATCCACGCGGAAGGGGCCAGGTCGCGTTCCGAATATCCCAGCTCGACCTGGTGCAGTGGCTGGTTCGCGATTACGGATTCCGCGAGGAGTGGCTGCCCGCACGCGAGACTCACCGCGGCCTGCACGCACGCCTGCGCCAGGTGTCCGCCGCACTACCGCTGTACGCCTCACTCCCACTGTCCTCCTCACGATCACGTGGGTCGGACCACCTTCCCTCCTGAGAACCAGCGCCTTTCGCCAGGGCGGCCACTCCCGTCCGGAGACCGGCGCTGCGTCTCTCAGCCGCAGTCGAGCTCACCACCCCGATGAGCTCCTCAAGTACAGCGCCAGTCAAGCCGTTCCCCCACCGAGAGGCAGGCCCCCGTCATGGATCGAGTAAGACGCTCCCCGAGCAGGCGTCGGCTGTTGCAGGGCGCGATGGCCGCAGCCGTACCCGCCGCGCTCCTGCCCGCCACCCGCGCGACGGCCGGAGCCCGAGCGGTCGACTACCCCTTGGCCGAGTGGGTGCCGGCCAGCACCTCCAACTACACGGCGTCCAACCGCCCCACCAGCTACCCCATCGACTATGTGGTCATCCACGTCACGCAGGAGACGTATGCGGACACACTCACCATCTTCCAGAACCCCGCGAAGAAGGTTTCGGCCCACTACGTGGTGAGGTCCAAGGACGGCCACATCGCCCAGTGCGTCCGCGAACGCAACATCGGTTGGCACGCGGGGAACTGGACCTACAACACACGCAGCATCGGTATCGAGCACGAAGGGTGGGTCGACAAACCCGAGTACTTCACCCACGCGATGTACGAGCGGTCCGCAGCGCTGACCGCCGCCATCTGTGGGAAGTACGGCATCCCGAAGGACCGTGAGCACATCATCGGTCACCATGAGGTCCCCGGTTCGGACCACACGGATCCCGGGCCGCATTGGGACTGGTCGCGCTATCTCCGTCTTGTGAACTTCGCCTGAGGCAACGCGTCCTTGTCGGCTTCCGCCTCCGGGGCGACGATGGCAGCACCGCATCGCCGTCCCGGGAGGCCGAGTTGACCGATCCATGGGTGGCCCTGGAGCCGGGCACTGACCCCGTCGAGCGGGTGCGGGTGCTGCGCCGGGCCCATGAAAGGTTCACTGACGTGGGGGCGATCTCCCGTCCCGTGCGTTCGGTGGTGGCCGAGTCGTGGCGGCGGTCGGCCAGGGCGCGGGTGAGTCCGGAGGCCACCGGCGCCGCGGTGGAACTCACCGACGGCGACCTCAGGGCATACCGGGCGGAGCATCCGTTGGCGAAGGTGATGCCGCTGTTCCGTGAGTTGATGGGCAGCTTCGCGACGGACGGGGAGCACCTTCTCGCCGTGTGCGACGCACAGGGCAGGTTGCTGTGGGTCGAGGGCCACGCGGTGACGCGGCAGCGGGCGGGACGGATGAACTTCGTGCCTGGCGCGCGGTGGACGGAGTCCGCCATGGGGACGAACGCGCCGGGGACGGCGGTCGCCGTGGACCGGCCGGTGCAGGTCTTCGCCACCGAGCACTTCATGCGGCGCGTGCAGCCGTGGACGTGTGCGGCGGCACCCGTGCACGATCCGCGGACGGGGCGGCTGATCGGCGCGGTCGACATCACCGGCGGTGACGGGCTCGCGCACCCACACAGTCTCGCCTTTGTGCAGGCGGTCGCGCGGGCCGCCGAGTCCCATCTGGCGTTGCTGGCTCCGCCTGCGGGAGCAGGCGAAAGGGTGGAACTGGCCGCTCTGGGCCGTGATGAGGCGCTGCTGCTCGCGGGTGGGCGCAAGGTGCGGCTGAGCCGGCGGCACAGCGAGATCGTCGTGCTGCTGGCCCGCCATCCGGAGGGCCTGACAGGAGACGAGTTGCTGTATGCGTTGTACGAGGACGAGTCGGTGCCGCAGGTGACGTTGCGGGCTGAGATGGCTCGGCTGCGACGGGTGCTTGGAGGTGAGTTGCTGCGGTCGCGGCCGTACCGGCTGGCGGTGCCCGTCGCGTGTGACGTCGACACGGTCGAGCGTCGGCTGGGTGCGGGGGCGGTGACGGCGGCCGCGGCCGCGTATGCCGGTCCGTTGCTGCCGCAGTCGCAGGCCCCCGCACTTGTCCGGCTCCGCCGCAGACTCGCCGACCAGTTGCGCGCGGCGCTCGTCGACCGCAACGACCCCGATCTGCTCGCGGACTGGGCGCACACTCCATGGGGGGAGGATGACCTGACGGTGTGGCGGTCGCTGGCCGCGCTGCGTCCGACAGCGCCGGTTCTGGCCCGCTTGAAGGAGCTCGACGCCGAGTTGACGTCACCGGGATGCGAGCGCCCGCGGGCCACCCGCTAGCCCCTCCCCCGCGTTCACGTAAGGGCCTCGGAGCCCAGTACTCAGTCCCTCGACCCCTCACCCCGCACCCCACGCCAACGCGGGGAACGTACGACGAAAGGTTCGCAACGTCGATGCAACGTCCGGGCTTCTACCCTCCGGGCGAGAGCTGCCCAACGGCGGGCAGCCTGCCACGGGAGGCCAGCCAAGATGACCCGTTACGCAGCGCCCGGCACCGAGGGCGCGATCGTCTCCTACGAGTCGCGCTACGACCACTTCATCGGCGGCGAGTATGTGGCGCCGGCCCGTGGCCAGTACTTCGAGAACCCGAGTCCGGTCAACGGCCGGACCTTCACCGAGATCGCCCGGGGCACCGCGGAGGATGTCGAGCGAGCGCTGGACGCGGCGCATGCGGCGGCGCCCGCGTGGGGGCGTACGTCCGTTACCGCGCGTGCGGACGTGCTGTTGAAGATCGCCGACAGGATGGAGGCCAACCTCGAACAGCTCGCGGTGGCCGAGAGCTGGGAGAACGGCAAACCGATCCGCGAGACGCTGGCTGCCGACATTCCGCTCGCCATCGACCACTTCCGGTACTTCGCGGGCGTCATCCGTGCGCAGGAGGGCTCGCTGAGCGAGGTCGACGAGGACACCATCGCGTACCACTTCCACGAGCCGCTCGGTGTCGTCGCGCAGATCATTCCGTGGAACTTCCCGATCCTGATGGCCACGTGGAAACTGGCGCCGGCGCTCGCCGCCGGGAACGCCGTCGTCCTGAAACCCGCCGAACAGACCCCGGCCTCCATCCACTACTGGATAAGCCTGGTCGCCGATCTGCTGCCGCCGGGGGTCGTCAATATCGTCAACGGTTTCGGGGCTGAAGCGGGAAAGCCGCTGGCGTCCAGTCCGCGCGTCGCCAAGGTCGCCTTCACCGGGGAGACCACCACGGGGCGGCTGATCATGCAGTACGCCTCCGAGAACATCAAGCCGGTGACGTTGGAGCTGGGCGGCAAGTCGCCGAACATCTTCTTCGACGACGTGTGGGCGGCCAACGACGACTTCAGGGACAAGGCTCTCGAAGGCTTCACGATGTTCGCCCTCAATCAGGGTGAGGTGTGCACCTGCCCGTCGCGGGCGTTGGTGCAGCGCGGTCACTACAGCGAGTTCCTGGAGGCGGCGATCGCGCGCACCGAGCAGATCAAGGCCGGGCATCCCCTCGACACCGACACCATGATCGGAGCGCAGGCTTCCAATGACCAGTTGGAGAAGATCCTCTCCTACCTGGACATCGGGCAACAGGAGGGCGCCAAGGTCCTGACGGGTGGCCAGCGCGTCGAGTACGAGGGCGAGTTGGCAGGGGGCTACTACGTCCAGCCGACGATCTTCGAGGGCAATAACCGCATGCGGATCTTCCAGGAGGAGATCTTCGGGCCGGTCGTCTCGGTCGCTTCGTTCAACGACTTCGACGACGCCATCAAGATCGCGAACGACACGCTCTACGGCTTGGGGGCGGGTGTGTGGACGCGTGACATCAACACGGCGTACCGGGCGGGCCGCGCGATCCAGGCGGGCCGCGTCTGGACGAACTGTTACCACGCGTACCCGGCGCACGCGGCGTTCGGCGGCTACAAGCAGTCAGGCATCGGCCGTGAAACGCACAAGATGATGTTGGAGCACTACCAGCAGACGAAGAATCTGTTGGTGTCGTACTCGGCGAAGAAGCTCGGCTTCTTCTAGGAGCACGAAAGAAGGCGCCTGACCTGGGCGTTTGCCCGTCAGGCGCCTTCCACTCGGCCCGCTCAGCGCAGAGCCCAGTTTGCGTTGTAACTCCCAGTTTCTCCCTCCGCTATCGCGTTCCTGACCAGCTCTTCCGGTCTATTTCCGGTCCAGATCCCGGCTCACCCGGCAGACGCCCCGCCCTGGCTGACGCGGTCCCACTCCGCCATGGACTGCTCGATGAGGCGGTTGGCCTGCTCCCGGACGCCGTCCAGGAACTGGGCGTAGTGGCGGAAGAGGACCTCGATGCTCTGGCCCGCGCGGCGAGCGCATTCGGCAGGGTCCACACCGGAGTACAGCCAGAACAAGATCCCGGCGTGCCGCAGATCGTAGGGCCGCTTGGCCAGGCCGGAGGCGAGTTCCGTGCGCGTCAGGACGTACTTCCGTGCCCGCGCCCACGTCGTGCCGTACGCGGCTGCGTCCACGTAGTTGCCGGCCTGGTTCCGGAACAGCCGACCGTCCCGCGCCACACCGAAACATTCGATGTGTGCGAGGAGCATGCGCACGAACTGCGGCGGGATGGGCACCGGCCGGGTTGCAGTAGCCGCACGGCGCTTGAGCGAGTGCACCTCGTGCACCGCGCCGTCGTCCGTCCACTCCTTTCCTGCGGTGACGACGCCACCCGAAAGGTTAAGCATCCCCCACCCGGTCTCGGGCAGATGGCACTGCTCGAGCCGAAGGTGGATGACCTCCGCCGGTCGCATGGCCGCGTAGTATATGCAGCCGAAGAACGCCTCCAGGTGAGGACCGCGCCCACGCAGCTCGGCGACCGCCGTGAGCAGGCGGGCGACCTGGGCCGGATTGGGGACGGCAGCCGGGTCCACTTCCTCGTTGACGGCCGGAGCGTTCCACCTGAGCCCGTTGAGGGGGTTCTCCGTGAAGTAACCTTTCTCCACAGCGGTGTTGAGCACTTCGTTGAACGCAGCCCGCTTGCGCCGCGCCGTCTTGGCCGCAGCGGCCTTGCCGTCCACCTTGCGGCACAGAGCGTCCAATGCCCGCCGCAGTACATCGGCTTCCGCAAGAGTGCTGACCGGCAGGGAGTTCCGCCTGATCCAGTCCAGTGCCTTCCGCCACTCCTCGGTCGGCTCCTGGGCCCACGCGTTCTTGTTGAACGCCCACGAGTACAAAGCACGCCGCAGCACCCGCGGCTCCGGATAACTTGCGCCCCGGTGCACCAGAGCAGGCGTAATCGTGGCGAATGCGTCGGCCAGGGTGCGGCGGGTGTTTCCCGGCGTGCGGTCCCACCGCTGGTCGAGGTATTCGTGGGCAAGGTCGTACCACGTCGTCCGCTGCTTGATAGCCCGCAGCTCGGACGCCGGCAGGCCCGTGTGCTCGTCGAACGGCTCGCCATCACGCGCCGCCGTCATGAGCTTCGCATGCCTGCTCTCGGCGAGCCCGACAGTGCTGAACGATTCTGAATTCTCGCGCCCGTTGACCGTCCACCGCACCTGGAAGCGGCTGCGCCGGCCAGGGCGCTCGCGTATGTCCCAGAGCGGACGTTGTAGCTCATCGCCAAGTGTCAGAATCTCTCTCGCATGCTTCCCACCAGGCGTCCAGGTCTGCGCGACGGCACCGGAGTTCACCATTGGGCAACTTGATCATGTGGGGTGCTTGCCCGCGAGCGCGCATTCGGTAAAACGCTGACGGACTCATGCGGATCTCCGCCAGAACCTCGGCTAGCTTCAGCGCGGGAGGGCGAGCCATGCAATATCACCTTCATGTGCGTTAAGGCTTCATGCCGGAAATCCAGGCCCACATACGCAGCACAGCTCCCCAGCTCTGCACGGCCACACCTCATGGAGCGGACGGGAAGAGGCAGCGAGGCATCGAGGGTCGACGCGGCGCGGTTTTCCTCACGACACTCGGGCGAGCGGCCCGGAGGGAGAACTTGCGTAGCGGGCAGCCATAGCCGTGGCATGAAAGCGCGGTCATTGACGTGCCAGCAGGTGGCAACATCCGCGCTACTGCCTCCTCACGAATGCGTTGCGGCGCTGCCAACTGCGTCCGCCACGGCTCCACCGCCAAGCGCAGCCGGGTGCGAACAACTTCAATGCTCTGGAGAATCCCCGGTTTCGCTACTGAGCTTTCGGGCGTGGTGTCGTGGAGGGCTGACGTGAGCTGATCGTTGCGGTATGCCCGAAGCATGAGGTATCCGCAAGGCGGTGGCTTGACCGACGAAGGGCGGGCATTTCGCGAGCGCATCCGCATGGAGGCGGTCGAGATGTTCGCCGCCGGCCAGGACAACATGATGGTGGCGAAGCAGCTGCGGGTCAGTGTGCGGTCGGTGCAGCGTTGGCGCCAGGCCTGGCAGCACGGTGGCACGCAAGCACTTTGCTCCCGGGGGTCGGCGGCACGTCCCAAGCTGAGTGAGACCCTGTTCGCCGTGCTGGAACAGGAGCTGGCCAAGGGGCCACTCGCGCACGGCTGGCCGGACCAGACCTGGACCCTGGCAAGGATCAAGACACTGATCGGGCGCCGGTTCCACAAGACCCTCGCGCTGTCGACCATCATGGAGATGCTCCGCAGCCACGGATACAGCCATCAGGTCCCGGCCCGGCGTGCTGTGGAACGTGACGAGGAGAAGGTCGCCGGCTGGGTGAAGGACACGTGGCCGCAGGTGGAAGCACCGCGGCGGCGCTCGGAGCCTTCATCGTCTTTGAGGACGAGGCCGGATTCTCGATGACGCCGCCCACCTCCCGCACCTGGGCCCGACGCGGGCACACACCGGTAATCCGGGTGCGAGGACGCTCCCAGCGCCGCTTTTCCATAGCGGCCCTGACCTGCTACAAACCCGGCGAACGTTCCCGGCTGATCTTCAGACCCAAACGGCACCCGGACCACAAACACAGTGGTCGGCGCAGCTTCACCTGGACCGACTACCGCGACCTCCTGATCGCCGCCCACCGACAACTCGGTGCCCCGCTCGTCCTCATCTGGGACAACCTGAACGTGCACCTTGACGCCCGGCTCCGCACCTTCATCGACTCATGCGACTGGATCGTCTCCTTCCAACTACCGCCGTATGCACCCGATCTCAACCCCGTCGAAGGCATCTGGTCACTCGTCCGCCGCGCAGGTCAGAACAACATCGCATTCACCGACCCGGACCACCTCATGCGCGCCCTGCGGCGGACTCTCCGAGCAACCCAATACCGCAGCGACGTCATCGATGGATGCCTCGCCGCAACCGGACTCACTTTCACGACACCCAGACCGAAAGCTCAGTAACCGCCGCCCGCGTAGCCGCCGATCGTCTTCGTGTTGCGATCCTCAATCGTCTCGGAGGACGACCACCACAGGAGCTGTCCGCAATGTTGGGCTCGGCAGCCGGATTGTTGCGATCCTCGGCCGTCTCGAAAGACGACCACGAGGCGGCACTCCGAGCATACGGGCGATCTCGGTGACTCGGTTGCGATCACCAGTCGTCCGGAAGGACGGCCGCCATGTGGCAAATGCGCGGCCCACTCGCCCGATGTACTCAAGGTTGCGATCCTCGGTTGCGGCGGACGCCCGTCAACGGTCCAAGCCCGGTCAGCCGTGTCGACCCACTGATAGCTGCGATCCTCGGCCTTCCCGGAGGACGACTGCCAGGCCCGACACCCTGTCCTGAGGAGAGAGCCCGTGGAGTTGCGATCCTCGGTCACCCCGAAGAACGCCCGCTGCTCCGTACATGTTGTCAGCCTGCTCGTCGACTGGGGCGTTGCGATCCTCGGCCTCCTGAAAGGGGAGCCACCACAGGCTTTGATGATTCCCTTATCTTCCACGGTCTCAATGTTACGATCCCCCGGTCACCCCAGAGGACAACCGCTATGTCCACATCCAACTTCCGGACGTTTGTGAAGTACTCGTTGTTGCGGTGCTCGGCCGTCCAGCAGGACAGCCGCCACCGCGTACTTGACACCTTCGATCATCCGAGTGTTGATGTTGCGATCCTTGGCCGCCCTGAAGGGCGACCGGCACACGCCCCGGTGTTGGCCCAGGGTTTCGACGTCGAAGACGTTTCGATCCTCAGCCACTCCGATAGATCGGGTCTAGTGTAAACAGAGCTGCACCCAGGTCTTCGGCTTTGGTGCCATTGCGATTCTCGGTTACTCCCGAGGGCAACCGCCAGTCGGACGGGAACGGCAGGTTTTTCTGTCGCCAGTAGTTGCGATCCTCGGCCGTCCCGAAAGACGGCCGCCACCCTCCCTGTTAACTCTCTCTTCCCGCCCGGCGATCAAGTTGCGGGCGATCGTTGCCACCCCACCGCCGTAAACATTGCCATTGCGATCCTCGGCCTCCTACAGGGCGACCGCCACGGCTTAGCTTATCCACGATGGGGCCGGCCACTATGTGGTTGCGATCCTCGGTCGCCTTGAAGGGCAACCGCTAGCCGGAATTCCAGCTCGCCCGCGGTGGTCTGCGCTATTGGTTGCGACGCTCGGCCGTCCCGGAGGACGACCGCCACGTAGGGGTCGGTGAGATAGTTTCCCCGGCTATGATGTTGCGACTCCTGGCTGCCCTGGAAAACGACTGCCACGTGGTCCCGGGCGAGCACGGAGGCGAGACCAATGCGTTGCGATCCTCGAGCGCCCTGGAGGACGACCGCCACCTGAGCAGTGTTTCGCGGTGCTCTGAGGAAAAGGGGCGTTGCGACCCTCGGCTGTCCCGGGGAACGACCGACGCCCGTCGCCCTGCTCGGCGGCGAAGACGAATGGGCGCTTGTGATCCTTGGTTGTCCCAAAGACAACCGCAACTCCCATCGGAATGGGAAGCGCGCACCGCAGTTGTCGACGTTGCGATCCTCGGCCGCCCAGACGACGACCGTCATTAATCCGCCCCGGGTCCTCGGCCAAGAGGTTGTGATCCCCGACCGCCCTGACGGGTAACCGTCATTAATCTTCCAATTATGTCACACCAGGTGGCTTAGATGTTGCGATTCCAAGCAGCCGGCAGGTGAGTTCAGTCGATTAGTCGGGTCAGGGTCACCCCGGCGGGCACGTTGTCTTCGTCGATGGTGATCCGGTCGGTGTAGTCGTCCCAGGATCGTGCCTCGCTATGGCCGAGGGGCTTGATACGGATCAGGTCGAAGAGCTTATGGGCGGGGGCTCGTCCGTAGGCGTCGGCGTGGGAGAACACGTACAGGCCGCGGATGGCCATTTCGCCGCGGGAGGATGCCCGGTCGTGGTCGAACATCATAGTCAGGGCCTGCCAGTAGGCTGCAAGGTCTTCCGGGGCGACTCGGGCTTTGGCGCCGAGGGCTCCGGAGTAGAAGCCGTGGCCGCGGTAGAGGCCGTAGGGGACGTAGTGCTTGTTGCCCATCTCGGTGACCTTGCCCTTGGCCAGGTCCTCGGGCTTGTTCGGGGCGACACGGGTGATGCCAGCCTCGAGTGGGGTGACGGGGTCGATGGAGCGGGAGAAGGTGAGCTGCATGGGTCCGCGGGCCCTGCCGGCGTGCTTCTTCTGGTCGCCCACGGACATGACGGCTCCGAACAGGCGCACGTCCCAGAAGTTTCGGATCATCCATTCTTGCGCGGTGGCGGTTTCGCCTTCCTTGGCGCCCCCTTCGATGTAGGCGCGCTGGATCTGCGGGTTGAGGGCGACACCTTGCTCTACGTACATCTCGAAGCCAGGCTTGCCCTGGTGGACGAGGGTAATGGTGTTGCGGATCTTGCGCTTGAGGGCGACGTCGGTAATGAGGCCCTGACCGGTGACGGGGTCGGTGCGGGGCATGCCTCCGGCGTCGGGGTCACCGTTGGGGTTGCCGTCCTTGACGTCGATGAGGAAGACGTAGTCGTGCTTGCGGGTGGGGTCCAGGTGCGCGTCGGTCATGGTTGTGCTCGGTGTCCTTCCGGGGCTGTGGCGTCGTGGCGAAGCTGGCGGCGGGGCGTCCGTCACCAGAGGGTGTCGTCCGAAGCGTCGGCGTCCTCGACGGCGGCTTCGGGAAGGGCGTCCGCTTGCTGTTCTGCGGCGAGTTCCTTGCCGGCTTCCCGCGCCTTGATGGCTTGTGCCGCAGCGCGTGCGGAGTGGGCTCGCTGGTGGTCGTAGCCGAGGATGAACAGGGCCTGCTGCTCGGCGCTCAGGTGCGCGGGAATGGTGTCGAGCAGGTCGAAGACGTCTCGCAGTCTGTTGTCCATGGCCTTGGCTGCGGGTTCGCTGGCCCGGGCGATGGTGCGCAGGTGCGGGCGTGCTCCGATACGGAGGCGGGTGAGGACGGCTCGGGGGGAGACTACGGCGGTGCTCAGGTACTTGTCGGTGATAGTGGTGTTGACCTTGGGCATGGCCTTGCGCTGAATCGCTTCGAGCATGGCCATGATCCGTCCGCATACATAGCCGGGCTCGGTCGACTGGGGGTTCAGCTGGGGCACACAGAGCTCCTTGTGGCGGGTGGTGGTACGGATCAGGGCGAGGCGCAGCAGGGCGAGGCGGGGCCGGTCGAGATGATGGTCGGCGCGGATGCGTTGCAGGAGGACCGGCAGGAGATGGGCTGGTGGTGCGGCGCCGTGGAGTGCGGCTTTCGTGAGGTCGGCCTGGAGGTGCTTGGGGACAGTGGTGTCGATGTATTTGTTCCTGTGCTTGTCCCAGCGGGCGCAGGCGAGGGCGAGTCGCCAGACCGACCAGTAGGTGTTGGCGTTGTTCCAGCCGTCCCAGGTCTGTTGGTCGGCGAACCAGGTCCCGAGTCTCTGTTTCAGTTCGGGGACGGGGATGGTGATCCAGTCGGCGACGATGACCCTGTTGGTGTTCACCCGCAAAGTGAGGGCGTGGAAGGCATCCTCATCGAGGACCGTCAGCGCATCTTGCCCCCTTTGGGGGTGGCGGAGGCCGGCGACGAGCTGGGCCACCTCCTCGGGCTGGGGGTCGCGCAGGGTCCACATGGATGTGTCGGCGTCGGGATCACGGGTCCACCAGACGATGGCGGAGTCGTCGGCATAGGCGCGGTGTTCGGGGGATGCGAGCAGTGTGTTCAGGGCGGTGGCGGACTTGGTTCCGCAGTCGACGCAGATGGGGGTGGCACCGAGTTGTTTGGTGCCGGCCCGGAAGTGGGCGGGTTGATTGAGGCAGACCAGCTGGGTGTTCATTCCGGAGTTGGGGATGCCCTTGATGGGGACCGGGAGCGTGGACAGCAGGGGCATGACGTGTCCGCACACGAGGCAGAGTCCCTGGTTCGCTTTGCCCGTCTTCCCGCTCTTGGCTTTCTTGACCGTGTCGGCCCACCAGCTCTTGGCTTCCGGCAGGTCGTGGATCCACTCGCCGTCCACGCTGATGGCGATGAGGTGGTCCTTGTCCATCTCCAGCGGCCATACGGTCGACAGCTGGTTCTTCAGCCACGCGGATACTGTCTGCGCCTGGAGGAGATGCGGGTGGTCGTCGCACCAGGAGGTGACCAGGTCACGGTAGGCGGCGTGCCGTGTTCTCGCCTTGGCGATGTCGGCAGAGTTGGTCGAGAGGATCTTTTCCCCGTCCGATCCTTTGATCATGCCGGGGTGGGCGAGCGCGAACTGTGCGGTGTCGGCTAACAGGATCGGTGTTGGTTTGGACCCGGAGCGGCCGGTGTACGGGGCGGTGATCTTCCGCTCTTCCTGACGCAGGTCGATGACCAGCGGTTCGGTGCTCCCCGTGCCGGTTCCGGAGAGGTCGATCTGCCACATGACCCGGCGTGCAAGATAGTACTCGGGGGTGTCGTCCTGGCGGCTGTCGGCTTGCCGGACGAGGCTCTGGAGCAGCATTTTAGGCCACCTCCTCCGCGGAGGCGCGGCCCTCGGCGCCGGGCATGCCTCTGACTTCGACTGGGGCGAGCGGGCGGTGGGGCACGTGAAGAACTCCGCGCTTGAGGCTGGCCCGGAACCAGTGGTAGCGCTCCTTGCCCTTCGGGAGGTACTCGATGTGGTGGAGCATCAAACCGAGTTCGTCGATGGGCGGAATGCCAGCCTGGTCGATGGGGGTAACCGCTCCGGTTTCCTCCGCCGATCCGTGGGGCCCGAAGAAGGCTGCGAACTCGCGGCAGCCGAAGTGGGGTTGCTCGTAGCAGGCGCCCCGTGCGAGCCGGCGGTCGAACTGGTCGCGGTACTTCGGCAGGGGCGCGGTGCATAGGTCGGTGGCGTGGATGGTCGCGTGGATGCGGTAGGCGACATCGCTCAGGGCGACGGTGACCCGCTGGCCGCGGTCTTCGGCGACGTCGTAGTAGTAGCCGTTGTTGGCCCGCAGGCTCTCGTAGGCATTCTTGGTGATGATCGAGTTGTTGACCTCGTTGCGCCGGAAGCGGGTCCACCTCACCGGCTTGAGCTGTTCGATCCGTTCGATGCGGTAGGTCATCTCCGGCTTCCAGAAGATGGCCTCCAGGAGTCCCCTCGCCGCGGAAGGGGTCATGGTCGGATAGGAAACACGTTCGACTTTGAGTTCCGGACGGGTGAAGCAGGCCAGCGGTCCCCATACCTCCACCTGGACATGAAGTGGCCGGTCATCCCTCTCCTCGCGCTGCTTTCGGGGACGTGACGCAGTCATGTACTTGTTCCCTTCCCTGCCTGCTGGCGCAGGCCGTTGTCAGTGCCTGCGGATAGCTTCCCTACGTCGCGCGACCCCGAGGTCTGCACTGTGCGCTTCGAGGGGTATACGGCGATCCGGTCGGATCTCAGCGTATAACTGATGGAAAGTCAAATATGCTTGTTAGTAGTAGAGTTGATGTGTTAGCTGACTCAATACCGACCCACGAGGGCAGGCTCGTGGCCCACTCACCGGGCCATCAAGGGACATGGCACTCGTACGAAGACCACGCCTGCGGGACGGGCGAGCTGGCTCGTCAGTTCGCCGAGCCATGGGGAGGCGGGGACCTTGCTTACCGGCTCGGACGCGACCACGACACGGGCAAAGGAGCCTGCGCTTGGCAGGAGGGGTTGATCGAGGAAGTCACCACCGGTCGCAAGGTCAGACGGCCCTCGCACAACGGCGCCGGGACGCTCTTGTTCGGCCGGGCGGCCGAGCAGGTCCCCGTTCTGCTGCCCTGTGCCAGTGTGATCGAGGGACACCACACCGGCCTGTCCGCGTGGTCGGAAGTCCGGCTCCGACTGAAAGCCCTGATGGCTGACTCCAGTGAGGTAGACGAAGCCATCCATCGTGTCGCCGCGGTCATGCCGGAAATCCTGGACGGCTCATGCCCGGCCGCCCCGGACTGGCTCGACCCACGCGACAAGGTCGCTGTGGAAATGCTGGTCCGCATGACCTACTCGGCCGTGGTTGATGCCGACCGGCTCGACACCACCGCCCACTTCAGGCCCGGCACACACATCAGGCCACACGTCGGGATGCATGGACTGTGGGAACGCTACGAAACTCGCCGGCAGGAGGCAATCGGCGAGCGCCAGCGCTCCAAGGGAACCTCCTGGCTGGACAAGCTCCGCGAGAACGTCTATCAGGAGGCTCTTGAGGCCGCCGCCGGCAATCCTGGCGTGTACCGGCTGCACCTTCCCACCGGCGCCGGAAAGACGTTCACTGGCGGAGGCTTCGCCCTCCGCCACGCTTCCCTGCACGGACTGCGGCGCGTCATCGTCGCAGTCCCGTTCATCTCGATCACGGAGCAGAACGCAGCGGAGTACCGAAGCCTCCTGGACCCGGAGCGAGGACCATCGGTGGTGTTGGAACACCACTCTGCCGAAAATGTCGAAGCACGGCAGTCCGCCGCCCCCTCGACGAACGTGCGCCACGGCAAGAAGCCTGGTCGGCCGAACCGGTGGGCGAAACTGGCGACCGAGAACTGGGACGCCCCCTTCATCGTCACCACCACCGTCCGTCTGATCGAAACGATCTTCGGAAACACCTCCTGGGCCGCTCGTCGGCTTCACCGACTCGCCAACTCTGTAATCGTCCTGGATGAGGTCCAGGCTCTTCCCGACGGGCTCCTGACGCCGATCCTCTCGGGCCTGCGGGAACTCGTGGAGCACTACGGTGTGACCCTCGTGCTGTCATCGGCCACCCAGCCGGAACTCGCCGCACTGAATCCCTGGCGCTCCGGCCTCCCACAGCGCAACGTCGTCGCCGACCCTGCGCCGCTCTTCGAACAATTGCGTCGGGTCAGGTACGAATGGCGGACCGGCCCGAACGTGACCCTCGCAAGCATCGCCGCCGAGGCGGCCGAGCACGATCAGGCCCTCGTCGTGGTCAACGGGACCAAGGACGCCAGCCGGATCCATCGCCTCTGGTGCACTACGAACCGCGACGAAGACCCAGGCATCTTGCACCTGTCGACCCGCATGACCGGCGGCCACCGCCGAGAAACCATCCAGGCGACGAAACAACGTCTGGAGAAGGGCCTGAAAACGCTCCTCGTGTCGACCTCTCTCATCGAAGCCGGCGTCAACCTCGACTTCCCCTGCGGATACCGCGCCAGATCAACACCGGAGTCCGAACAGCAGGCCGCCGGACGGATCAACCGCGAGGGCAAGCGCCCCGCGAAGGACAGTGTCATGACCGTCTTCGACCCTCAAGACGGCCTCAAACCGGAGATGGTCTACAATACGTGCGCCATCGCAGCAGCCTCCCGCCGCTTCGGCGACGGTCTGGCTGATCCCGACGATCTGGACGCCCTCCGCTCGTACTACCAGCACCGCTACCGCCTCCAGGCAGGACAACACTCCAAGGACCCAAACGGAGCCACCGGGGAAGTCATCGAGGCGCTGCGAGCGAAGCTGCAGTACCCGGAGGTCGCACACAGAATGCGGATGATCGCCAACGAGCACTCCGTGGCTGTAGTCGTCATCCGTCCCCACCTCGAAGTAGAAGCCCGACAGGCCGCCCAGAAGGCAATCGACCAGCTCCGCCGCGGCCTCCCAACGCCAGCGACCTACCGAGCCCTGCAGGAACACATGGCATCCATTCCCAAACGGGAACTGGAACTGGCGATCAACACCAGCTACGCCATCGCAATCGCCGGTGACCTGCACCAGTGGGTCGGCTCCTACCACTCCCAACGAGGCATCGAACCTCCCACATGACCATTCAGACCACCGAGTAGCCGCTCAACCAGTACGCTTGCGTTGCGACGCAGTGATCGTTTCTCATGCGGCCAAGGATCGCAACAGCTTCCGCTCGGGCTGGTACTTGGACGCCTCAGTCATGGCGGTGACCCGTCGGGAGGCCGAGGATCACAACGGCGTCAGCCGCCGGACCGCCGTCAGGCATGACGGTCGCTCTTCGGGGCGGTCGAGGATCGCAACCACTGCTTGTACGTGGCGACCTGCAGGGCGCACCCGGATGGCGGCCGCCCTTCAAGGCGGCCGAGGATCGCAACAAGGACCGAGTCGTCACAGGTGAGACGATCACCTCAATGGCGATCGCTCTTCGGTGCGGCCGAGGATCGCAACGACGGCCTCGACAAGGCCCTCACGGGGGTGAGCACCGAATGGCAGTCGCCTTTCGGGGCGGGCCGAGATCGCAGCCGTGGGAGCGGGCACGAAGTCGGCGTCATTCACGCAGATGGCGGTTGCCCTTAGGAGCGGCCGAGGATCGCAACAACCGATCGGTCGCCGACGAGGCGATCGAGGCGCAGCTTGGCGGTGGCCCTTCTGGGCAGCCCAGGATCGCAACACCGTGAAGCCGTGCTTGCGCCCGAGCTTCGTCAGATGACGGTCGCTCTTCGAGGCGGCCGAGGATCGCAACACGTTCAACGCGGGCTATCGGCTCGCCTTCGAGCACGGATGGCGGTCGCCCCTCGGGGCGGCCGAGGACCGAAACTACGTCCCCGACGGCGAGATCTCCGAACGCGGCGACGTATGGCGTCGTCCTTCGGGACGGCCGAGGATCGCAACGAGGCCAAGCTCGCGGCCGACACACAGGGCCTGCTTCTGTGGAGGTTGCCCTTCGGGGCGGTCGAAGATCGCAACCGCACAGGTCAGCCACCTGCACATGAGTCTCCAGCCAGATGGCGGTCACCCTTCGATGTGGCTGACGATCGCAACGTCCACCACTCCGGCGGGCGCACCTGCGTCGCTCGGATGGCAGTCGCCCTTCGGGGTGGCCGAGGATCACAACCGGTTCCAGTGATGAACAGGACCGGAGGGAGGTCGGATGACGGTTGTCCTTCAGGGCGGCCGAGGACCGCGACTGCTGTGGGTGCCGTAGATGCTGGCCAGCAGGCCAATGGCGGTCGTCCTTTGTAGCAGTCGAGGATCGCAACACCTCCAGCCCGAGCCAGTGAACGCAGACCCAGAGTGGCGGTCGCTCTTCGGGGCAACCGAGAATCGCAACTGGATCAGAAGGCCCTGAGGCACTTCACGGGTCACGGGTGGCGGTCGCCCTTCGGGACGACCGAGGATCGCAACATCGAGGACGTACTCGGAGAGTCGATCTGGATCCGTATGGTGGTCGTTCTTTGGGGCGGTCGAGGATCGCAACTACCGCAAGCTGCTGGCCGCCGCGCCCGAGGAGGCGGATGGCGGTCGCCCTTCGAGGCGGCCGAGGATCGCAACGGCACATTGATGGTCGCCTGCCCCGCCGGCCTCCTGCGGCGGTTACTCTTGGGGAGGACCAAGGATCGCAACTCCAGTAAGACGAGACGCGGTCGTATGACGCGAATAGCATGGCGGTCGCCTTTCGGGGCGGCCGGGAATCGCAACCTGAACCCGGCCTACTTCGGGAAGAAGGTGCGCCAATGGGCGAGCGCCCTTCGGGGCGGCCAAGGATCGCAACTGCTCCGAGACCCGCCAGGTCCCGGACCCGATCGTATGGCGGTCGCCTTTCGGGGGTGGCCGAGAATCGCAGCCACATCGTCGCCGGCCCCATCGTGGATAAGCTCAGCATGGCGGTCGACCCTCAGGGCAGCCAGGAACGCAACGTCCGCTACTCATGCAGAGGCGTGGTTCTCGCCATATGCCGGTTGCTCTTCGGAGCAACCGAGAGTCGCAACATCGAATACATCGCCCAAGTCGGCCGCGCGCTCTCCAATGCCGGTCGCCCTTTGGGGCGACCGAAGATCGCAACGGGCCTGGTCGATCCGAGGCGTTCGCGCGGATACGGCAGGGCGTTCGCCCTTTGGGGCGACCGAGAATCGCAACTCGTGCGAGGCCGGCGGCATGCTGACCGCAGGCTTCGATGGTGATCGTCCTTCGGGGCGGCCGAGGATCGCAACCTCTGAAGCGCGTCGGCGATAGTTCGGACCCGACAAATGACGGTCGCCCTTCTAGGCGGCTGAGGATCGCAACAGCGTGACGGCTGCCGTCGGCGACATCCCTATCCCGGATGGCGGTCGTCCTTCGGGACGACCGAGAATCGCGGCCCGGGCGTCTGCCAGAAAGCGCCGAACCACACCGACAATCTGGCGCCAATCCTGCGCGGCTGATGTCCGTACGGCCCCACCCCCCAAACTCCGCCTATCCATCCACCCCGCACACCCTCACCGGCCTTGACTTGAACCCTCGTGGGCGCGGCGGGCACCAAGATCCGGACCATTTCCGGACCAGTCGCGTCCAACAAGCCGTAGGCACCGCAGTTTTCGCTGGTCAGCGTGCGTGCGACGGCTGTACCACCAGCAGACGAAGAACGTTTTGGTTTCATACAGCCCGAAGAAACTTGGGTTCTTCTAGAGTCTCAAGTCGGTTGCCTGGAGGTGCCGATGCGCTCCAGGCAGCCCGACACGACAGCTACCCAATGCAATCCGTTGGTTTCTTCCAGTCGCTCTCTGGCGCCCAGTGAAGATCCACTCGGACCAGTCGCGGACCAATATATGCCGGAGGACGTTACCCCCCGCGAACCGCCCGCCCACAGGCGCAGCGACCCGTCCAATGCCCGGAGGCAGCACCCGAACCGCCGAGAGGGGACAGCAGAAGTGGCCGGGCGGAAGGCCGCCGCGAAGTCGGCCCGCCCCCCCCCAGCGTGAACAAGGCCGTTGTCAGTGCCACATGCGATCCTCCCTCGGAAGTGAACAATGCAGGGGGAGGCTGAGTGGCGACGGGACGTCCGCGGAAGGATCCGCGCGATCCGGTGTTGATCATGCGGGAAGCCGGGCTCGAACCGCTGGAGCCCTATCCAGGCAGTGATAAGCCCTGGCGTTGCCGCCATGAAGCGTGCGGGAGAGAAGTGACACCGCGGCTGGGCAACATCGCTTCGGGCAGACAGGGCGGCTGCCGCTACTGCTCAGGCACTGCGCCGGTTCCTCCAGAGGAAGCTGTGGCGTTGATGCGCTCGGCAGGCTTGGAACCGCTTGAGCCGTATCCCGGTGCGACACCGCCTTGGCGCTGCCAGCACGTGCCGTGCGGTCGCGAGGTCAAGCCTCGCTACTCGTACATCAAGCGCGGAGGGGGGCCGTGCCGATGGTGCGCGCCGAACGCTCCGGTCGATCCCGACCAGGCCGCTGCCCTCATGAGGTCGGCGGGTCTGGAGCCGTTGGAGCCCTATCCCGGCACCGACATCCCCTGGCGTTGCCGCTGCACAAACTGCAGCACCGTCGGGACGCCCACTCATGGGTCGGTCAAGCGCGGACAAGGGGGCTGCGGCCCGTGCGGGCGAAAGAATGCAGGGCAGGGCATCAGCCGGGCATGGTCACGTCGCCGCGAAATGCCGCGCACGGACGGCGACCAAGCCGCAGTCGAGGCCAAGGATTTCGGCCTAGAGCCGCTGGAGTCCTACCCAGGACCGAGCGGCCTATGGTGTTGCCGCCACCTCGCGTGCGGCCGTAGCGTCGAAATCAGGTTGAGCAACCTCAGACGCGGCCTTCGGCCCTGCCCGTACTGCCCTCCTTCCCCAGGTGGCCGACGCCGTTGGCCCGCGGACGAAGCCGAGGCCCTCATGCGTGCCGCTGGCCTGGAACCGCTCGAACCGTATGGCGGGCGTCGCGACAATGCGTGGCGGTGTCAATGCAACGGCTGTGGGCGTGAGACGTCACCGAGTCTGGGCGGCATTCTGGCGGGCCAGGGCGGCTGTCGGCACTGTGCCGACATGAGGACCGCAGCGGGCAGAAGGACCGACCCGGACATCGCGGTGACTGCCATGCGTGCCGCCGGGCTGGAGCCGCTGGAGCCCTATGCCACCTCGATGACTGCGTGGCGATGCCGCTGCACAACCTGCGGCAACGAGGTCTCCCCGACGCTCATGAAAATCCGTACCGGTGGCGGATGCAAGTTCTGCGCCACCCACGGCATCGATCTGGCACGACCATCGAAGGTCTACGTGATCACCCACCGCGAGTGGCAAGCCGTCAAGATCGGCATCGGTGCCTGCACCGGCTACACCTCGCGCCTCATCCAACACGAACGCCAAGGCTGGCAACTGCATCAGGCCCGTGAATACGCCACCGGCGCGGCTGCCTACGACGTCGAGCAGGCCGTGCTGGGCCGCCTGCGCCAGGCCGGACTCATTCCCTTCCTCACGAGCGACGTCATGCCGAACGGCTGGACCGAAACCTGCTCCGCGGCCCGCGTCACGGCGGCCGAGGTCTGGACCATGGTCGACGAGGAAACCCGGAACTCGGCGGACCCCTATGCGCCCCGAGTCGGTGACCGACCTCGTGCCGCAGTCCTCATCGACGCGGAGGCCGCAGCCGCAGAAATGCGGGCCTGCGGATACGAACCACTCGTTCCGTATCCCGGCCGCACCAACGCGACTTGGCCCTCGCGCTGCATGACCTGCGGGCACGAGGGACGTCCGACGTTCAACGCCATCCGCAACGCGGGCCAGCGCTGTCGCATCTGCCGGGCGAAAGAAACTCAGGCAAAACGCACCGCCACGAGTGCACCGAAGGCCGGCGAAACCATGCGCACGGCCGGACTCGAACCGCTGGAACCCTACCCAGGCAGCAGTACACCATGGCAGTGCCGCTGCACCACATGCGGTCGCGAAACCAGCCCCACCTACTCCAACGTCAACAGCGGTTCAAGGGGCTGCCGGTTCTGCGCCCTCAACTCGGCCACCGACGAGCGGGCGTCCGCGGAAATGCGAGCGGCCGGGTTCGAGCCGCTAGAGCCGTACCCCGGCCGCACGACGGACCATTGGCGCTGCCGCTGTTCCTGTGGAAACGAAGTGGCGACGCGCCTGCCCTCCATCCGGTCGGGCACCACCGGCTGCAAGAAGTGCCCCCGATCCGGCGGCCGAACCGATCCGGCGGCAGCCGCCGCAGAGGCGCGCTCCGCCGGGATCGAGCCGTTGGAGCCCTATCCAGGGAAGACCACCGACCGGTGGCGCTGCCGTTGCAGGTGCAGCACGGACATCACACTCACGCTGACCAGCATCAGAGGAGGCCGTGCCGCGTGCGGCACGTGTTCCCAAGACCCGACTCGGTAACCACCGGTCACAACGTGCCAAAGACAAGCGGCACACCCAGGCCGTCATAGCGCTTTCCCGCCGCCAGGGTCAACGCCTACTGGGCTCACCTGCGCGACAGACGATGCTGCGAGCTCACACCGCCAATGGCCCGAGCAGCTTGACAAACGGCACTAGGAATCGACGTTGATGCCGTAGTCCGCGGCCAAGCCCGCCAGCCCGGTCTCGTAGCCCTGGCCGACAGCACGCACCTTCCAGCCCGAACCATGCCGATAAACCTCCACAGCGATGGCGACGGTCTCGCCCGAAACGAAGGGAGGTGCCTCGAAGGACAATCTTTCACCGGAGGGTTGGGTGATGTCCGCGCGCCATGTGGAGTGCTGGTCGAAGACGGCCATGGGCTGGGATTCGAGGTCGATGCTGGCGATGACCGCCACCATGTGGATGTCGTCGGGAATCTCGGGCAGCTCCGCGGTGATGGTGTCACCGTCGGTGCGGACTCCGTCGTGGTGGGGATGGTTGTAGAAGACGAGGTCCTGGTCGCTGCGGACCTTGCCGTGGCGGGTGAGGAGGACGGCGGAGACATCGACGGGCGTACCGGTGGCGGTGACGCGCACCATGACCCGCTCGGATGCGAGATGCGCATTCGCGCCCTTGCCTAGCACGTTCCTGGCGTCGTGCTGTGGCTCTGGGGCAGCCTTGACCGCATCCGCGTCGGATGCCTCTGCGGGTCGGCTGGTACCGGTCAGCGCGGCGAGAGTGTCCTGGAAGAGGGGCCAGCCTTGGGCTTCTTCACCAGGCCAGGGCCAGCCCAGGCGGTGAGCGCCGAACTGTTTAGGTGTAGGCGGATGTCCGAGGGCCTCGTAGAGCTGCAGATAGCGCAGGCTTTCCCCGGCCAGGCGGCTGAGCTGCCACTGCCGTTGGGCTTCTTCAGGCTGGTTCATGCGGAGGTCGTTGTCGACGGCAGTGCCGCCGAGCGCGGTGTAGACCCGCTGGGCGAAGACGTGGCCGTCATTCGGCAGTAGACGAGCCGGACGCTGTTGCTGGGCGGCAGCAGGCTCGCCGATCGCGGTGTACAGGGCGCTGAGGTCACCGCCGGTCCATTGGTTGGCCGCGCTGGTGGCGAACTGGGCGAACTGGATCAAGGTTGGCGGCTTGCCCTTCGCGGCCACGAACCGGTGATGGGCACGGGCAACGTCTTCCAACGCGACGCGCCACCGCCCCTGCAGGTAGGCGTCGAGATACTGCTCCGTCCACGCACGGCGATGGCGGGTGACGATGTCACGCACCCGCTCGAAGCCTTCGCGGCGGCTGCCGCCGCTGTGACTCATCGTCAGGGTGAAGGAACCGATCTCGGTGTCCACCGGTAGCTCCCTGCGCTCCCGGACGATCTCCTCCTCCGGCCCCAAGTGCCGCTCAGCAATGCGCAGTTCCTTGAAGAGATCCGGCGAGACAGGACAGTCAGCGGCATGCAGCGCGGTAAGGGGGCGACTGTAGTAGTCGTCCACACCGGACAGAGGAGCGCGGGAGTAGGGTCCTTCGCACACAAACCAGGCGGTCAGCGCGACACCGTGCCAGAACTCCAAGGCGGGGCCGAGCGTTTGGGCCATCACCTGGTGGGGCCGGGGATTGCTGACGACGCTGCGGGGGTGGCGCTGTAGCGTCACCGACTGCCACAGGCGGTCCACCTGCTCGTTGACGGAGTCGGGCAGTACCTGCCGGTACAGCTGCTGGGTGATGCCGTGGTCGTCCTGCCAGGCGAAGGACATGAGCTCATTGTCGACGAGTCCCCATAGCGGCCGCATGCCGGGGCTTTGGACAGCATGGGCGTGGTCGAAGGCTGTCCACCAGTCGCGCAGGGCTGCAGCGCGTTCTTCGACGGGGGAAAGGGAAGTCGGGCCACCGAGGAAGGCCGCGAGCATGGCATGGATTTCGTCCTCCGGGATGCCCGCCTCGGCGGCCATGCCAGCTGCCTGGGCGGACATCCCCACGTACAAGCGCGGCTCGGGCAGCGCGGTGATGACTTCCTCATCCGGGTGCGGTGGCGCCTGCAGGTAGTCCAGTACTGTCAGCCAGCTGCCGGCGAAGTAGCCGGAGACCACTGGCTGCAGCGCCCGGGTCAGGACCCGCCTGGCCAGGGCAGTACCAGCCTTGGCCTTCTTACCAAAGCCGGCCATCAGGGCCTGCGTCTGCTGGATACGGTGACGGGTGACTAGCTGTAGAGGATCAGTGGCGGAGAGGGTGTCCAGGAGCCGGAGCCGGGCGCGTTGCTGGCCGCGTCGGTCCAGGCGGTGCCAGCCACCGCCGAAGCGGAACTCGTCGAGCGCATCCTGGCCCAGGCCGAGCAGACGGTAGCGTTCCTCGATACCGCACCACTGTTGCTGTTGGTCTTCGACGGTCCCGGTCGGTCCCGTTGCCCGCACCCGGACCGGCTCCAGCAACGTCTCGAACAACGGCACCAGCAGCGCCCACAGCAGTACCGTGTCCGCGCCCCCTGCCACGCTGACCCGGGCGGTGTCATCGGTGGCCAACGTCACCGCGTGGGCGGCGCGTTCGCGCAGCAGATGGGGCAGGTTGACTGCTCCTGCCTTCACGGAGAGCTTCTGCGGCAGGTACCACGCACCGCGTTGCTGTTGCTCCCGCACTCCGAACTTCTCAGCACACCAGGCCTTCTCCGATGCGCTGAGCCCAAGCACTTCAACGCTGTCCGCAGCCTGTGGTCCTTGGCCTCTGATCACCGAGGCCACTCGCTGGCCTCTCAGTGCAGCGGCCAGCAGCCGGGCCGTGAGCGCGTCGAGCTCGGCGAAGCGCTGGTGCTGCCCGGCAGCCGCCTCCAAGGCAAGCCCCTCGTCGGGGCATGCGCCGGTGACAGGCTGCCACCAGCGCGGCTCGTCACTGGCCACCGGTCAGCCTCCGCATGTACTCGACGAACTGTTCAAACGGCATCGGCGTCGCCGTGTTTTGTGCGTAGACGGCGTAGCGCTGGGCCATCAGCTGCATCTCCCGCTCCGCCCGCCGAGCTTCCACCCGGCCCAGATCGTGCACCACCCGCTGTTCGACACGCCCCTGCTCGTACAGCACGAACGCCTCAACCCCGCCCGGGACTGCGCCGTCAGGGGCCGCGTCTCCCGTGCCGTCACCGTCCTGTACCGGTTCGAGGGTGGTGGGGTCGATCAGAGGGACGTCGAGCAACACTGCTGGATCCATGTCGTTGTCCGCGCACATGGCCTCCAGATGGTCCTCCAGGCCGAGTTCGGCATGGCAGACCACGTCCAGGTACTGCTGATCGACAGCCAGGCCGGAATGCCTCAGTACGCGCACACCACGCCCGATGAACTGGTAGAACTCGCCGAAGCTGCCATAGGGGCGCACTGGCACCACGACGGTGATGGGCGGGAAGTCGTAGCCCTGGCCGAGCATCCGCAGCTGCACGATGCCTTGCAGGTCTCCCGCGTCGGACTCGAAACGCCGCCGGGTGGCTTTGATCGTCGAGGCGGACATGCTGTGGTGCAGCGTGCCGCAGGGGATGCCGTGCTCTTCGGCGATCCGGGCGATCTGCCGCGCATGGGCCTCGCCCATTGCCGCGAACAGCGCCCGGGGTTTGACCGGGGCCAGCAACTTGGCCTGGGCATCCAGACAAGCCCGCGTAACGGTCATCACGTGCCGGATCGACGCCTCGGACTGCGCTGTGATGCGAGGCATCTTCCGCTCGTCTCCCAGGGCGGCCAGCAAGGCATCACGGCCCACGATCTGTTCGCGGCGCCCGTCGGGCCACACCGCCTCGTAGACCGTCGTCGCCACTTCCGGGGCGAACCGGTGCACACGCAGATTCTTCGCCGAGCCGTCCGCGACGGAGTCCACCAGCCGGTAGCGGTAGACGACATCGGCGTCGATGGGTTTACCGTCCAGGCGCTGGAAGCACGCTGACATAAGCAGGGTGCGTGCTCCCTCAAAGTGAGCGAACAGCCGCTGGTAGGAGGCACTGGCCGCGATGTGTGCCTCGTCAACGACGATGAAGTCGACATCCTCGGGCTCCAGCTTGGCCAGGAGGTCCCCGTCCTTGTCGCCGGTGCCCAGCGCGTGGAAGTTCGTGACCAGCACATCCGCGGCCAGCAGCCGCTGCCGGCTCACCCGGCTGATCTGCCCGTCGTCCCTGTCCAGGACCAGCGTGGCCGGCGGGCGGGCGCCCGGCAGCAGCGGACCGCCCGTCAGCCCGTACAGAACATTGCCCGGCATACCCGGATCGAGTGCCTTCGCGAACGTGCCGCGGATGACCGAGCCCGGAGTCACCACCAGCGCCCGCCGCCTGCTGAAGGACAACGCGGCCGCTACTCCCAGCGCGGTCTTGCCGGCCCCGACCGCCATCACCGTGGCCGCATGCCCTCCTCCGGACGCGTAGTAGTTGGACAGCGCGGCCAGAGCCTCGTCCTGGCACGCCCGCAACGGCTCCCGGGCCACCGAAGCGCGGGCACCGGCGAAGTAGGACCCATCGGCCGGCGGCTGAACGCCCAGAGGCGGATCGGCCGCTCGCAAGGCATCCCCCGCCATCTCCGGGACCACGATGCGTGGTTCGGCGACCACCAGCGGTGCGAGCGCCGCATCCTGGCGCAGCATCGCCTGTAGCTGGGCAACGCAGCGCGCGGTATCCAGGCGCACCGCGTCATAGGAAAACCGCAGCACCGTCAGCCCCGTAGCGGCGAGGTCGTTCTGCCGTAGACGGTCGTAGGTGAAGGCGCCCCGGTCGCTGTGAAAGGTGACCCCGTCCAACTCGACGGCCAGTTGCAGCGACTCGCCTGAGATCAGGTAGTCCAGCCGGTAGGTGCGTTCATTGACCGTCACCGGATGCTGGCTGCGCACGTGCGCCACGATGCCCCGCTCCGCAGCCGGAGTGAGCACCCAGCGCAGGAACGCCTCTTCCAGATAAGAGGCCGAAGGGATCAGCTGGTGCAGTCCCGTGCTCATGCAGCCCCGCCAACCGCAGCCTCCTGCAGCAACGCACCGACCTTCTCCGACAGCCGGGCCACCGCGTCCTCGCCTTGTCCGAAACGGGCCAACCGCTGTGCCACGCTGAGAGCTTCTTCGAGAGCTCCTTCGCGTTCCAGCAGCGAAACGAGCCGCGACACCGACGTCGCATGCACGAACGACTCCGGGACGGGACCGGTGTCGAAGGACACCGCCTGCGGGGCTGCCTCCATCAACTCCAGGTCCAGCAGCGCGAACACCTCAAACAACTCAAGCCCTTCAGGATAGGAGCGCCGGCCGCTCCACAAACGGTCGACCGCCCCCTGCAGGACGAAGTGGTAGTCCATCGCCCCACCGGGAAGCTCCAGCGCCTCCCAGACCTGGGTGACCAGGTCCGCTCCGCCGGCCTCTATGGGCACATGCCGACTGGCCGGCGTTGCCGACGTAGTGCCCTCAGTAGTCGGCCACATGGGTGATCCGTACGACACCTCCGGACGGACTCGCGCCTCGGGCAGCGCCTCGCGAACGACACCAGGGCTACCGGGGAAATGCATGCCAGGAACCGCCGCCATCCGCTCGTACCACGTCGCCACGTGCCTCGCTCTTCCCGCTTCCGCTGCGTCAGCCGTCAGGTAATTGCCATACCACTGCTGGGCATCCCCCGGATGGCACGTCTCCCGTGCCCCGCCAAGGTAGTGCCGCCTTGCGAACCATATGGCCGCCAGCCGAAGCAAGTGGCGATATCAACGATCGGCTCGCGTTCTGCTCGTTCCATTCCGACCTGGTCCTTGCCCTGACTGGTCCACGGTGTTGGGGGGAGCCTGGTCGGCCGAAGGCGCCATCGTCCGCCGGTTGATGATGTACGCGAGGGCGAAGTAGCTTTCGCGTCAACTAACGGCAGATTCCGGAAAGTTCACGCTTCTACACCCGCCTCGTCAGGTACTTTCCCTAGGCATCTGAGGCGACAGCTGACAGCGCAGGGGGACGCGTGAGCAATGACGGCAAAGGCCTGCCGCGCCTGTTGATCGCCGTGATCGACGATGATCCGTTGCGGTCTCGCAGCGACGCCCGCGAACTGCTGGCCGAAGTGTCGGAGTCCGATCCGGCTGCCTCCCTGCACTTGCCCTCGGCCGGCCCCTCGGTGAGCACCGACAAGGGCGGCGACGTTTCGGAGGTCGTCGGCCTGGTCCTGAGTGCCGGTTCGTTCGCGGCAGCCTGCGTCCAGGTATGGCTGGCCAAGGTCCCCCAGCGCACCATCATCGCGACCCGCCCGGACGGGGCCACCCTGCGCATCACAGGCCGCGAGGCGCGTGACGACGACGCACGCCTCGAACGGTTCCTTGCCGAGGGATCCCTGCCGTCGGACGGGAGTACCGCGCACGGCGCGCCGGGCCAGGACGACACGTCCACGGTGCACTGACAGTGCGAAACAACGATCGATACGCCCTCCTGATCGGCGTCTCCACGTACGACAGCGAGCAGTATCACGACCTTCCGGCGGTCCGTGCCGATCTGCACTACATGCAGGCTGTTCTGCAGAGCACGGAGATCGGCCAGTACAACGACTGCGAGATGGTGGCGGACCCGACGCGTGCGGAAATGCTGCATGCCATCGAGTCGTTCCTCGAAGAGCGCCAGCAAAGTGAGAGTGCCCTGCTGTACTTCAGCGGGCACGGGGAGTTCTGCGAGGCCGACAACCAGCTGTACTTCCTCACCCGCGACAGCGACCCGGCCGATCTTCCCCGTACGGCGGTGTCTGCAGATTTCCTGGAACGGACTCTCCAGTCCTGTCGCGCCGCGTCCAAGATCGTGCTACTCGACTGCTGCGCCAGCGGTTCCGTCGTCCAGGGCTGGCACGCCAAGGGCCGGGAGAGTCAGGAATCGGACGAGGCGGGGCGCAGCACCCTGCTGCGCCCCACCGGCGTGTACTTCATCACCGCCTCGGACGCGCTGCAGGCCGCCTCCGCCATGGCTCCCGAAGGATCGACGCTCGGCACTTCGCGGTTCACCGGTGAAATCGTCGAAGGACTGCGGAACGGGCGGATCAAGGACAGCGGCTGGATATCGCCGGAGGATCTCTTCGAGTATCTGACCGCGCAGATGGTGCGCAGAAGTGTGCCGGAGGAGCAGCGGCCGACCAAGTCGACCATCCGTGCCACCCACACGCTGCACTTCGCCCGGTCCGTGGCCCGCCCGGTCCATCTCCCCGCTCCGCCCCATGAACCGCCCCCGCCGTCGGTGGCTCACCTCAAGGCTCGCGAGCGGGTCGCGGCTGACCGTGAGAACGCCAACGACTGGCAGCGCCTGCTGCGCTACTACGCACAGTGTCTGAGCGCTCAGGCCGCGGCGAGCATGCTGCCCGACCGGCGAGCGGGACGGAACTCGCAGTACTTCCTGGTAGACGAGGGGCCCGAGACCGTTCAGTCCGGTCTGAGCCCAGCGCTGCCGGCCCCCAAGAACCTGCCCGGTGCGCACGGCTCAGGCGGCAGCACGGCGAAGAATGGGGCAGGGCGCGCTGCCGACCAGCACGAGTACTGGTACGGGTATCCCGCCATCACGCTCCCTTCCCGCGGCGAGGGCAGCCGGCGCACGGACGTGGGCATCGCCCCGCTGCTGATTCAGCAGATGGAGTTGGCTCCGGACGAGAGCGGTCGCGCGGTGCTCCGTCCGAGCGGGGTTCCTTCCCTGCACACCAAGCTGGTGACCGAGCTTCTCTCCGAGGACGAGGCCGCCCAGCTGCTGGCGCGCTGGCAGCCGACGTGGCAGCACGGCAATGACGCACAGATGATCAAAGCGGTACGGGAGTTGCTCAACGTCCTGGGTCTTCCGGAGCTTGAACCGCTCGACGCCTCCGCCTTGAGTGCGGACTCGGTCAACGAGGCCCTGCGCCCTGGCGCGCACAACGCCGCCGTGCTCCTGGCTCCCTCGAGCGTGGAGCGGTTCGCCACCGATGGCGTTGTGGAGAACCTCCTGGCCATCTCCACCCGCACGGACGAGATCCCGGGTACGGCACTGGACGCGCTCCTGAACGGCGGCACCCCCGCACCGGCAACCGAGCCCGTGCTCGTGGTTGCGGCCGGGCCCTCCAACGAGAGTCAGGAGCGGGTGGTCGTTTCCGCGATGACGCAGCCGCTGACCGTGGCCACCGGTCCGCCCGGGACGGGAAAGAGTGAGGTCGTCACCTCGGTGGTGGCCACCTGTGTCGCGGCCGGTGAGTCGGTTCTGGTGGCGTCGACCAACAACGAGGCAGTGAACGTCGTCGCCCAGCGTTGCGACGACATCGCTGCCGGCCTGCTGATGCGTACCGGCAACGTCGAGGCCTTGGTCAAGGAGGCCGAGAAGCTAGAGCAACTGCTGTCCGCACCGCCTGACCAGCCCGGGCGCAGCTCCGCCACCGTGGCAGGCGAACTGCGCAACCTGCGCTCACGCGCCGCCGCCCTGCGCGACCAGGCCGCACGCCAGGTCGAGGGTGAGGTGCGGCTGGCCCAGGTGCTAGCGGAGCGCGCCGAGTTGACCGGAAAGGTCGAGCTCGCGGTGCCGCTCCTGTCACGGTTGTGGCAACCCGGCGACCTTTCGGCACTGGCCCGCTGGGAAATGAGGGCCCGCCGGACAGCAGCCGCGGGCGGCTGGTGGGGGCGCTGGCGCCGGTCGCGCGCCATGAAGGCCTTCGTCGCGGCTGCCGGTACGGATGCAGCGCTGCAACTGCCCCCATGGGTAGGGGAACGGCCCGTTGTCGCGGACCTTCTCGACGACCTGGCGGATCTGACCGGCCTGGAGCGCCAGGTTCGTGACCTCACTCCGGCTCAGCTCGCCTACGACGAGGAGACCGTGCGCCAGGCCCGCTCAGGCTGCGCCACGAGCCGGGCTCAGCTGTCCGCAGAGCTGTGCGAGGCCGTATCGGCGGAGGTGCTCGACCGCGGGCGATCACTGCTGGACCAACGCCTTCAGACGCTGCGTCAGCGCAAGGGGACCCAGCGAAGCCAGCTGAACCTGCTGGCCCACCTGAAGGGATGGGCGATCACCACCCATGCGGTGCGCCAGCTGAGGCCTGATCCGAAACTCTTCGACCTGGTCGTCATCGACGAGGCCAGCCAGTGCTCCATCGCGGCGGTACTGCCACTGCTGTTCCGCGCCCGCAGGGCCCTGATCATCGGGGACCCCATGCAGCTGACGCACATCCCCGGCATCTCGCCGGAACAGGAACGTCAGGCCCGCGTCAGGGTGGGGCTGAGCGCGGCCTGGCTGGAAGACCGGCGGCTCACCTACCACGTCCACTCTTCCTACCACGCGGCCGCGCAGAACGGCGAGAGCGCACTGCTGCTCGACGAGCACTACCGCTGCCACCCGGAAATCGCCGACATCGTCAACGGCCATTGCTACTCCGGCTCACTGGAGGTCATGACCGACGTGCGCCGGCAGGTACCCGCGGTCGATCTCATGGACACCGGGGAAGCAGCCCCTGTACTGGCCTGGGCGAATGTGCCCTCCGGCGAGTCGGCGCGCGGCCCGGGAGGAAAGTCCTGGCGCAACCCGTCCGAGGCCGCCGCTGTCGCCGACATCGTGCGAGCACTGCTTCACCGCCTGCCCGAGAGCGCAACCGTGGGCGTGGTGACACCATTCCGTGCGCAGAAGGACGCCCTGGAGAGCATGATCGGCAGCGACCGGGTCCGGGTGGGAACGGTGCACGCCTTCCAGGGTGGTCAGCGCGACGTAATGATCCTCAGTCCCGTGGCCACCGCCAACACCCCTCAAAGAACCGCCCACTGGGTGTCGAGCCAGGTCAACCTCTGGAACGTCGCGATCACGCGCGCCAAATCCCAGTTGATCACGGTGGGCAACCACGTCTACTGGCAGCAGGAGACAGGGCTCCCCCACCTGCTGTCCTCACGCTCACTCCGGTGGGACCCGGCACAGCCCACCAGCACGCAGCCAACTCCCGTACCGGAGCCGCGTCTGCGGCAGGACCGGCGCCGCAGAGATCTCACCGACATCGTGCAGCAGGCCCTCGCCTCGCGACGTGTGGTCGAGCTGGAACGCGATGCGATGGTCGGTGGACAGCGCATCGACCTGCTGTTCACCGCGTCCGGCGGCAACACCGCGGTAGTCGTCGACACCGGCCCCGGGCCGGACCGTGATCCGGCACGACACCTTCGGCTGGTACACGAACGAGCCGACCTGCTCATCGGGCTTCCCTCCGGCGGTCGGGGTGCGAAGGCCGGTCCTGTCACGAACGTGGTCCGTATTCCCGCCTGGCGCATCCTCGCCGACCCGAACGCACTGACGCCGCTGTTCGACTGAGTGACCGATCGACCATCGGTGGTCGACCGGGACATCCGACGTGGGGAGGGCAGTCGTGGCAAGCACTCCGAAGACTGAAGAGGTCCTGAACAGTCTCAGGCAGCAGGTTTCCGTGTCGGTGCACTCGACGCGGGAGCTCGTGGGCAAGGTTGACGAGGCTGCCGCCGACAAGGAACGGGAGCGTCGCGAGACGTTCGAAAAGCGGCAGGAGGAAGGCAAGACCAAGACGGGAGAGACCTACGAGCCGCTGCGGCGCAAACCAGGCCTGCGCCCGCTCCCGGGCACGGAGGTCGGCCTGTCCGTGACGTTGACGTTCTGGGACGTCCTGCACCACCTGGGCCGCGGGCTTGCACTGTCCCAGCGCGGTGCATCACGCGGACTGGCCGAGCACTGGGGCAGCCTGAAGTACTGCCAGGCGCTCAGTGCCCATACCGAGACCCAGCTCGGCCTGACGCATGAGGGCAACCTGCTCGGCCTGTCCGACGAGGGCAAGCGAATCGCCATGTACTACAAGGCGCTGCAGTCGGAGGAGTTGGGACACGCCTTCGCACTCGCCGTCAGCGAACAGATCCTCACCCGCCGCTATCCGGAGCACAGCATCTCGTTCGTCCGTGCCGACACCGCGCTACGGGCCGGC
Organism: Streptomyces sp. NPDC050732; assembly: GCF_040654255.1. Taxonomy (NCBI): domain Bacteria; kingdom Bacillati; phylum Actinomycetota; class Actinomycetes; order Kitasatosporales; family Streptomycetaceae; genus Streptomyces; species Streptomyces sp. NPDC050732. The sequence continues at coordinate 34,215 of NZ_JBFAHP010000003.1, read as the reverse complement.
TGGACGCTGACCAGTCGCGACAAGGCCAAGACAAAGACCGTCGGCTACCCCTACCGTCCTCAATTCTTCGCCGAGGTCTGGAAGCCGGGCGAGTCCTCGCGCGTCATCCCCATCGCCTGCAAGGGCAACCACAGCGACCGGCAGAAGGCTTACGAACAGCTGGCCTCCGCAGCCGTCCACGCCGACGGAGTACACATCGGAGCCTGGAACGAAACCCCGGCCCTGCTCTTCAGCACAGAGATCGCCCTGACCGACCCGCTCACTGTCCACGTCCTGCATGCCGACGGCCCCGGCGGCTGGTTGCACATCCCCGACGGAACCCCCGCCGCCGACATCGGCCTAGACCTAGGCAACGAGCAACCAGGCATCGGCATCCTCAAACCAGGACAAGGCAAGGACCCCGACTCCTCCGAGCCCGGATGCCAAGTCGGCCCCAAAGACCCCAAGGACTACGAGTGGTTCCAGCGCGTCTTGGCCCGCGTGGGAGCCGCTGGTCTGACGGCCTTCGCCGGGGACGGCGAATCCACCGCCGCGCTCCTCACCACCCGCCAAGGCAGCGACTTCTTCCAGGGCTTCGCCCACGCCGCCTCCGGCAGCGTCCAAGACCAGGACTACATCCTGCTCGGCGAGAAATTCGAGGGCACAGACCACGTCTTTCGTCTCAACGGCAAACGAGTACAAGCATTCTCCGGCGTCGCCGCCGACGTCCTCGGTTCCCTCATCACCAGGCAAGATCCCCCAAAACGGCAGGCCGATATAGCCACCTACCGACAGCAGGTCCATGCGAGAAGGGCCAAGGAGAATGGGACGTTCTGGGACCACACCTGGGCTGGCGTTGTCTCGATCGGCCGGGACGGCACAGTGCTGGCCATGCGTCAGATCCCGCCTTTCCGAGACGAGTAGCTCCCGTCATCGACTCCGCGGTCAGCATGACGCTCCGCGGCGTTTGAGCTGCTCACGCACTCCCCACTCAGGGCGGCGCCCACCTCAAAGACCGGCAGCGACCTCAGGGCTTCCTGCCCCACAGAAGTGGGACGGACCGTTCTCAGACCTCCCGGGGATCGTGCTGGTCGAGCGCAGCCAGTACGGACGTCGGATCGTCGACCAGATCGAACAGGCCGCTGGTCCGTCGCGCCCAGCGCTCTGGATCTTCTCCTTCCGCGAACACCGCGGCCGACCTGAACTGGTTCCGGAGATTGACCGGCAGTCTGTCAGCCAGGGACGCACCGAGCTGTCGGCCCAGGACGGCGCGCGCCGATGGCGGCCGCATGCAGAGGGCCAGCTTGCCGGTCGCCGGGAGGGCGGTATCGCTCACGCCTTCAAGAGCCGCGACGGCATCGCGCACCCAGCCGCCATCCTGGGTGTCGGGGAGCGGAACCGCGATCCGCTGAACGCTGGCGATCGCGTTCCTCCCCAGTGCGAGCGAGAACCCTCCCGGATCCTCGTGGTAGTTCAGGTAGCGGGCGACATCGACGCCTGGCGGGCAGACCTCGTCAAGCACGACGTCGCCGACGAAGTTTGCGGGGTCGACGAGCCACCCCTCCCGCACCACAACGGATGGCTTGAGACGGACCCGATACAGATAGAACTGGCTGTGCTGGTCGGCCTGGTCATGGATCCGACGCAGCATGTTGTGGGCAGCGGCCTCGTACGTGCCGACGTGGAGGGCCTTCGCCCGCTGGCTCGCGACCCACGCGGAAACCCGCTGCTCTCCGCCCATCCTCCTGCGCGTCTCGGGAGTCAAGATGGCTGACGGATCGAAGTCCCGCGTCGGCCAGTCCGCCTGCGTAGTGGTGTGGTACCAGAAAAACTGCGCGACCCTGTCGTCGTCGAGTGCCGGGTCGCAGGAGTCGAGCGTCACCCGAGGCGAATCCTCATGCTCGCAGGTCATGCCGCAGCCGGGGCAGGTCTCCTGCGCCTGCTCCCACCGATCGATCCAGTCCAAATCGACACGCCACCGATGATCGCAGCGCCCACAGCACATCTGCCGCTCTCGCCAGAAGTCAATCCGCCGTTCCACGGCACCATTCTCCAAGCGTCTGACGGAGAACCAGCCTCAGCCGAGATCTCGAACCCGCCGGAACTCCGCTGCTGCGGCATCTGCTTCGCCGCTGAGCAGATCGACGATCTACTCAGCGGACCTGCCGGGACCCCCGGAATGCAGCTCAGCCGGACGGCGGGCAGCATACCGCTTCCGCGGAAACCAGCTCCGTGTTGAGCATACACTCGGACATGACAGCCAGTGAGCTGCTCATGCTTCAGCCCTAGGAGCGGATGCGTCTGATGTGACGAGACCCCGACAGATTCGTCGGGGCCTCGTCACGCCCCGAGGATCGGTTCCCTACAAGGCGTTCGCCCTCTTGACGCTTGTGTTGCCGATCGGCACGTCGATCCGGTCCCGAGCGACGACGACCCCGTCCTTGACTACGTAGCACTCGACGACGTGCTCACCTTTGAAGTCCGAGTGCTCGATGCGGGCTCCCCGCTTGCTCGAGTCGACGATCTGGCCGCGGATCTCGTCCCGCCGCTCGGCTTCCGGACCACGATTGAGCACCTTCCACTTCAGCGTGTAGGGCTCCTCGACCGAGCAGCTGGTGACCACGAACCTCAAGCTCTTGTCGGCCTTGAGCAGGATCCCGCCGTGACGCATCGCGCGAAGCCAGGTCGGACGCCATCCGGCCTGCGTGACCTCGCAGTCAATGGACACAGTCTCGGACACGTCGACCGGGAACGCATCCTCGATGAACTCCTCGGTGTCCCTGAACGACCGGGACGACTCGCTCGCGCTCTGCGCCAGCGGAACCGACGTGCCGAAGACCTCGCGCCACCCCTTGTTGGCGGACGTCTTGCCTTCGTCGGCGATCGCCTCGAGGCATCGGTTGTACGCCTTCTTCGCCTTCGGCTGGAACTTCGCCTTGACGTGGACCCGCTGTCGGCTGCCCAGCGCCAGGTAGTACTCCTGCTCTGGCTGATCTTTGAGGAATTCGAAGAAGTCGCGGGCCATGAGGTCGAACGAGCCTGTGCCCGCTGCGTCGTAGTCGTCGGTCTGGTCGAAGAAGTTGTAGACGAGGGTGTCGATGAGCAGGCCGCCCATGTTCACGCCGTTCGCGTTCTTCCATGCCCGTGCCATCCGGGCGAGGTGGCGCATGTTCGTCGAGGTCCGGTCGTTGCACTCCTTGGTCGCGGCGATCTCCTTGCGCGGTTTGGTGACCTTCCAGCCCTCAGCCTTCGTGTCCGGGTAGTCGAAGCTGCCGTCGGCGTTCTCGAATGCCGGCTGGACCTCGAACGTGAAGGCGTTGGACGTGAACCGCACTCGGACGACACACTGGTCGACGCGTATCTCCGTGTTCTTGTACCGCGCCTTGAGGTCGTCCCGAACCCTCTCGAGAATTCTCCGCGGGCCGGTGTCCCCCTCGTAGCTTGACCGGATCTCGGGCGGGAGGATGAAGATCATGTCGAGGTCGGACACTCCCTTGATCGCGGTGTGCCGACCGAACGATCCGACCATCAGCTTGTAGTCGGTGCAGCCGTCCTTGTCGCGGAAGTCCTTGTTGAGCGCCTTCGTGATCTCGTCCCGCCGTGAGGCGACCGTCGTGGCCGTCTCCCCGACCTTCAGGTTCTTCAGCAGTGTTTCGAAGATCTCTGAGGTCTTCATCGTCATGCCTCGCCTTCGCCGAGCCGGAGCGCCTCCGGGAGGAAGAGGTCGATCTCGCGCGAGGTGAACGTCATCTCCTCGTTGTTCTGCAGCCCGCCCTGGGCGCGCGCGAACGCCCTGCTGCTCGTCCTGGGCGCGTCGGCGTAGGCGGCGCGCGCGGCCTGCTGCAGCTCGTCCCGCCGCTCTCGGCCCTCCGCGTTGGAGACGGTGCCGGACATCAAGTCGGCGATGAGGGAAATGTAGGACTCTCGGACGTCCCACAGCCGAGAGGCGATGCCGCGGTGGGCCTCGGACTCCTCCTCGAACTTGAAGGTCTTCGTCCCAAGGCTCATCCAGCTGACCAGGAGCGCGATAGAAGAGGTCGCGAGGCTCGTCAGCACTGCGTTGCCGAGCAGGCCGACCACCGCGGCAAGGAAGGTGCCCGAGCTGATCGCGGTGAGAGCAATGAGGACGCCCTGCTGCCACCGGTGCTTGGTGAAGCAGATGTCCGCCTGCTTCTCATGGGTCTTGTGGCTGTAGACCACGCGCCCGAAGGCCTCTCGCATCTGCGCCAGAAGGTACGGGTCGCGGTCAGGCACCGCGTCGCTCTCGGGTGTCAATTGGTTCCTACTCGGTCGAGGACTCCTGGACATGCGCCTGAAAGTCAGTTGCACATCTTCTGAGTATGGCGGCGACCACTGACACTCCGACCGACTTGAGCTACCTCCCGTCCAGGCCGCGCTCGACCCCGCCCGCCCTGCGGCCCTCTCCTGCTTCGCGCAGGTAGACGCCTTCCATACCGCATCCCTCGACCTCGCATTCAGTTGACCCGCCAATCCGTCAACCTGCGGGCGGCACCGTCGCTAAGGTCGGTCACGGGGTGGCCATCCGGGCCTTGCTCCTGGCCCGCGCACAGGCGATTCTGCAGGCCCTGATCATGGCGGAAGCCATCGTGGCCATCGGGGCTACCCCACACCAGCGCATCACATGGTCAAGACACACCTTCGCCGACCGTTACATACGTGCTCGGTCGGCTCGGCTGGGCCCGCTTTTGGGCCCCGCCGAGCCGCGCGGACGTGCGAGGAGTCGATCACCGCCCGGGACCAGTCCAGCTTGCCCTTCGAGCGCAGCTTCTCCAGCAGCAGCACATGGAGTTGGTCCCAGACGCCAGCCTCGTTCCAGGCCGCCAGGCGGCGCCAGCAGGTCATGCCGGATCCGAAGCCCAGTTCCTGCGGCAGGTATTCCCACTGGATGCCGGTGCGCAGGACGAAGAGGATCCCGCACAGTGCCTGCCGGTCCTGCACCCGAGGTCTGCCCTCGACCAGCTTCGGACCCGGTCCGGGCAGCAACGGCTCGATCGGCGACCACAGTTCATCCGACACGATCCACGGCCGCGACTGACGGTTCGCCACAACCAGACCAACGAGCAGACAAGCCAACAGTCACATGATCAACAACTTTTGTTAGAGCCAGTTACCCGGAGCTGAGACGGCAAGCCACTGACCGCGGACCGTCGGGACGGCCTGAACCGCACAAGACGCTTTCGCCTACCTGTCGATGATGGGACGATCGGGCAACGAGGAGTTCTTGGCGCGGAATCGGACCAGAGGAGCTTGCGGAGCCGCTTCTTCCTTCGAGTCGCCAGGCGGGAGCAGGGTGAAAGCAAGGGACACCTGGGACGGGTCGACCGGTGTGCCGGGCAGGTACGCGGTGTGTTGGTAGGCGTCACCCGCCTCCAGGACCGGGTAGAGCAATGCGATTCCCCTGCGAACCGGAAGGCTCGCTCCAAGAGCCTGGGCAGCCAGGCGATGCGCGGGGCCACTGATGGTGCCGAAGAGCGGCCCCCTACGCCGACTTCGGACGAAGAGTGAGAGCTCCGGGGACCCCAGCACAGATCCGGCCCGGCGCTGCGGCGGAGCTAGCTGAGGGGCGAGGATCAGCCAATCCTCGATGCCTGCCCCCGTCGTGCTTGCGTTCTGCAGATAGGCGAGGTGCGGTGCGAAATTGCCAGGGGCCAGCCACTCCAGCCTGCTGAGCACCTCAAGGAGCTGCGTGTGTCCGATGACAGCCGTGTACGCGGAGAAGGAGGTCTCCTGCCGGCTGCCGTCGGCCGGCACGGAGACGGGGATCAGGGGGCTCTGGAAGGCGCCAAGGATCGCACGCCACCGCTCCGTATTTCGGCGCTTCGCGCCGATCTCCAGAGGGTAACCCGACGGTTCGATCCACCTCCCCGGTGACCGAACCTCCACGAGTTCGGCGTTGTACATCTTGGTGGGACTCGTAGGCTTGAGCCAGGGCAAGTACTGGGCCACCAATGGCGGCAGTTGAGCCGGAGTGATCATCGGCTTGCCGTCCACCAGGTGTGCGTAATCGGCGAGTTGAGACCGGAACTCCTCCTCATCGCGGCACATCGCTGCGAACGCCTCGTAGAGATCGATCTCTTTGTTCCCAGCAGCTTCACCGCGGCTGATGTAGAGCCGGACCAGGTCGGCATATCCTTCGCGGAAGCCGAACCAGCGGCCCATCTGCATCAGCGTGTCCGCCTGTGAGGCGGCCCGGCGGTAGTAGCTGATGGTGAGACCCTCGACGGTGAAGCCTCGGGCGAGCTTGGCGCCCCCGACAAGGATCTTCCATACGGGGCGCTGGTCGAAGTCCACGCTGGCGCGCTCGATATCCCTGTCACCATTGACGATGATCACCGGCTTCTCTGAGCCGTCACCGATGCGGGCACGCGCGGCATCGATATACGGGATCAGCTCGTCGAACGAGACAGGGCGTGCGAGGTCTTCGGCCCGGTGGGCGGATACGGGGGCAAAGTCCAGGTCGTGGAGCGCCCTCAACCGATGAAGCGCCTCGGCCTCGAGGGGGCCGGGGACGTACCAGAGCTTAAGGAGACGATCCATGAGCTCGCGGTGGTCGGCGATGCGCACGGACTCGTGGACCAGCATGGTGTGGTGACGGTAAGCGACACTTCTCGGGTCGAGGGCTTCGCGGTACAGCTTGATGGCGCCCGACAGGACAAAGGCATCGAGGGCCTGCTGCAGAGAGGAGTCGTCGCCCGGTTCTGCTTCGTGGATGGCGCGGACATGGGCCACCTCCTGGGAGTTGGCGACCGTTCGCTCCTCAGGAGGAATGGCAGAGTCCACGTCGTGGAAGTCGCGCGCCCCCATGTACCCAGCCGGGCGGGGCAACGAGAGCACGAAGTCCTTTGGGAAGACGTCCTCCGCATCATGCGGATCAATGAGGACATTGGCGAACGGCGTAGCCGTATACGCCACGTACTGGGCTCGGGGAAGCAGGCCAAGCAGTTCGGAGAGGAGTCCGTTGATGGCGCTGCGCTCACGGCCTTCACGTTGATGCCCAGGGTGCAGCGTATTGACCGATCCGTGGTCGGACTCGTCGTCCACGATCAGTGCCGGAATCTCCTGCAACTGGGCACCGAGTCTACGCAAGTCCCTGATAACCGAGCCGAGCACGGCCCTGTTCTTCTTGACCACCACAAGCCGGGCGGCCGTGCGATGCAGGTTGGCCGGGTGGTACAACGGCAGCGTGGGATCGCGCTTCTCGAACTCAAGCGCGGTGATCCCCTGCTGCAGGGACTGGTAGTCGCTGTTCAGGGTCGTGAGTCGGAGAACATCGAACGCTCCGTGGAGGGATGGAAGCCCGCCGTGAGTCAAGAACTCTCCCGCCCTCCACTCCGGGTCCAAGGCGTACTCGCAGTCCTCTTCGAGGGCTCCGCGCAGAATGTTCTCGCGACCGACCAACTCCTTGTCGATCCGCCGTTGTGTCTGGGCGCGGAGGATGTTGAGAGAGCCACTGAGGATGATGACCAATCGGTAGCCGGCATCGACGGCCTTGGCGACGACCCCAGTAATACTGGCGGTCTTCCCGGACTGGACGTAACCGATGACCAAGCCCTTGGACTGGTAGGCGGCAGCATCGGTGGGGTCCGCGAGACGCGCGACCACTTGGGCAGCGCTCTCTCCCACGGTGGCCACGGCCTCGGCGGTCCATCCCTTGATTTGCGCCAGGTAGCGCTCGTAGGCGGGCCAGTACCAGGGGCGGCCGGGCTGGTGAGTGGGCGTGTACCACGGGGTGAACTCGCTACTGATGATGATCGGTCCTTCAGCGAAGGAGATCGGGATCAGCTCCGTGAGCACTCTGCGGGTCGCGGGCTCCAGTGCGAGGCGCTCATACACCGCGATGCGGCGCTCGGCAGTACGGGATGGGGTGGATGTCCAAGCAGGCCGTTCTGCGTGGTCCCATTCGGTGAGGCTCCGTTGCCACAGAGCCAGGAGCGGGGCAGCGGTTGCGCCTGACGCCAGGTGATTGCGGAAGGTGAACTGGCTCGCGTCCAGAGCACCGGCGCCCGGTGCAGACGGATGGTCCTCGGACCAGTATTCGAGGGCGCGTGCGAGCGGTCGGGGGCCGTTGGCGTGCATGGCTCCCAGCGTGAGGGAATGCACCTCGAGCGTGACGTCATCGACAGCGGCGTCGCCGACGACCTGTAACGGCACGAGTTCGTCGAGCGCGTCGCGATGCAGCTGATCCAGTCCCAGCCGCTGATAGCTGGCCACGCGGCGCTGGGGGGTGCACGGTCCGGTGTCCGTCCAAGTCAAGGCCGGGGCGCGATCGTATTGGTTCAGCGCGGCGCGCCAGCGGCGATGAGTGTCAGGTGAGATGGAGGTGACGGCATCGCGTGCACCCGCCGCGCGAAGCGCGGCGTACCGCTCCAGTTCGCTGAGGAGGTCATCGGAGGTGTCGGCCAGCGGTCCGATGGAAAGGCGCAGCTGAGTCTTCAGCCTGCGGCTCTTCGCTTGGGCCCGATCCAAGGCGCCCATCGTGGCCAAGTGCTGGCGGGTCGCCGTCTCGTACTGCGCTTTCTGATTGAGCATGCGCGCCGTCAATGCCCGAATGCTGCCATCTACATGCTCCGCCTTCTCCTCGGCCCGCTGGCTGTGGAGGCTCCGCAAAGTGGTGGCGTCTTCCGCGGTGAGACGGGTGCCGGCCAGCTCGATGGTCTTCTCGATGAAGTCTTTGGACGGAAGACGGTTCCCGCTCAGATATCGACTCACCACCGACACGCTCAGGTGATGTCGCCCGGCGTATTCCCTCAAGGTGATCTGCATGACCTCGAACGCACCGCGTAGGACATTGGCCAGGGCTCGATGGAGTTCAGGCAGCTCCTTGCTCAACTCGCGCAGGTTTCCGCCTGCCCAGTGTTCTGACGGCACCAGACAGTCCTACCGGTTGTTGGGCTGACTCGTGTCTGTTGCCCGAGATTTGGCAACAGACCTGGCCTGTTGCGTTTCGATCCGGCAACGCGTTGCCACGGGTGCATCAGCGTCCCGTGCGAAACGGTCGGGGCTCGGCCATGCCCGTGGCCCTGACCCGATGTGCGCGTCACGCACGTGAGGAAGGCGACCGATGCGAAAGCGTCCAAGGAAGTCGAAGATCTCCCCCCGGGATTCCCGACGTGCGCGTCGGATGATCCGCCGGGCCTGGTTGCTATTCGGCCGGTTCGTGCTCCGCGGTGCAGCGACCGCATTGGGCGCCACGCTGACAGCATGGCTCACCTGGTGGGTACGAAGCCGTTGATCGGGGCTTCACCACATGGGCCTCGGCACGCGACTTCATGGAGCGCGATCTGGTCTCAGCGCGCCACCGCCCAACTGCATGCAGTACCCGGCATCTTCAACGAAGCCGGGCACCGTGCGTTAAAGGCTCTACATTCTGCCGCTCGCGTTCAGGAACTTGCTGCAGAGACCCCCGCCAGATCAAGCCGACGGGGGTCCACATCGGTCACATCTGTCACGCACGTGTCACCAACAGCGTCGACGCTCCTGAGCCACAAGGCCCTGACCAGGTCAAACACTCCCGACTTGGACCACGTGGACACCAGAAGACGGATCGGACTACCTGCGCCATTTCGCACCGCTGGACTCGCACGCAAACACCACAAATCACGGACCAAGATCCGGACCAGGTGCGGACCAACTCGGCTCAGCAGCAGACTATTCCACCCTTTACCGCAGGTCAGAGGCGGCGGTGAACGTGTACCGCCAGCAGACGAAGAACCTCCTGGTGTCGTACTCACCCAAGAAGCTCGGCTTCTTCTAGACGCACGAAAAAAGGCGCCTGAACTGGGCTTTTACCCGTCAGGTGCCTCTCGCCCGGCCCGTTCAGAGCAGGCGCCGGTTGATGCCATACCTCCCCTTTCCTCCCACTGTTATCCCCCTCCTGACCAGCTCTTCCGGACCAGTCACGGACCAAACCTCCAGTCACCTACGTGGACGCGTCTGCGTATGGCATTACATGGGCGCGTGCACGGAAGTACGCCCTGACCCGCACGGAACCCGCCTCCGGTCTGGCCAAGCGGCCTTGCGATCGGCACGCCGGGATCTCGTTTCTGGTTGTACTCCGGTGCGGACCCACCAGGCTGCCAGGAACTTGGCGTAGTGCCGGAAGAGGACCTAGATGCTCTGACCCGCGCGACGAGCGCATTCGGTCACCGGCCGGGTCGCGGTAGCCGCACGGCGCTTGAGCGAGTGCGCCTCGTGCACCGCGCCGTCCCTGGCGGCCTTCGTCGAGCACATGGCGAAGGCGCTGCGCGCCTGACGGTGTGTCAGGCGTCGCCGGTGCCGTCGGAGACGGTCACGGTGACCGGGGTGCCCGCCTCGACCGTGCGGCTGACCGTACACAGCCGGTCGTGCGACGCCTTCACGGCCCGGGGCAGGATGGTGCGGGCCCGCTCCCCCGACGGACCGTCCGGGAACGTGACGTGGAAGGCGACCCCGAGGTCCGACATCCGGTTGCCGCCCTCGTCCTCGACCTTGGTGCCGGTCACGGTGACGGTGAACGCGGCCGGTTCCTCATGACGGCTCGTGGCGACCTCCACGTCGGCCGCGCTGCAACCGCCGATCGCCGCGAGGAACAACTCGACCGGCGTGAAGTCGGCACCCCCGCCGGTGCCGAAGGCCAGCGTGCTCCCCCGGGCGTTGGTCGCGGTGAACCGGCCGGGGCCTGCCCGTTCGACGGTGACGGAACGCAGCGCATTGTCAGTCATGCGAAGAGAGTACTGTCCCGCCGTTGCCGGCCCGGCGACATCCGCTTGCTCACGGGCTCCCGTCCGCCTCGGGGGACGACGGCGGTGGTACGGGCTCGGACGCGGGCGATTCTTCCTCGGCCGAGGAGGGCGGCTGCGTGGCGGGCGAGGAGGGCGGCAGGACCGACGAGGGCGGACACGAGCTTGCCGGGGGCGCCCCGGGGGACCGCGCGTCGCACGGCGGCGTACTGGCCGTCGAGGTCGACTCGTCGGGGGACTGGGTGTCCGGGTGCCGTGAGGGAGGCCTGGTCGCCGGAGGCTTCGTCTTCTTGTCGCCGGTGCCCGTGTCGCCCTTGCCCCGGGTGAACCAGTCACCGCTGTCCGGGTCGTACACGACGAACTGGTTCACGACCTGGGTGGCGGGCGCCACGACCACGACGTTCGAGGGCCGGTACCCGGGCCACGCGTCGCCCGTCTGCCGCGGTGCGCTCTTCTGCGCGACGGGCGGCAGCAGCGGGTTGCCGCAGGCGCAGCGCACCCGCGGCACGCCGTGGTCGTCGACCAGTACCGCGGTGCCGGTCTGCAGCACGGCCTGGTAGCCGGTGGCACGGCCGTCGCGGTAGCCGTGGTTGGTCACGCGGGTGTCCAGCCGCAGGTGCACGGGCGTGAGCGAGCGCAGGTAGCGGGGGACGGCGGACGCTTCGATGTCGAGGACGGAGGCGAACGCCTCGTTCTTCGCCGGGTCCTTCTGGAGCGCGCCGACCTGCTTCTCCACGTCGCAGCTGCCGACCTTCCGCGTCCCGCCGTAGAGACCGGGCGCCGCGCCGTCGACGCCGCGCGTCACGTTGGCCGAGGCGGACGAGCTGGGCAGCTCGCTCGGGGAGGGTGGTGTGGAGCCCTCGCGGGCCGTCGACTGGGTGAAGGGGTCGGGCCCCGACTTGCCCGCGGGCTGGAGGAGGACCTCGCCGCCCGACTCCGACGAGCCCTCGGGGCGGGTGAGGACGACGGCCAGGATCACCGCGGCCACCACCGCGGCGGAGATCGCCGCGACGCGGGGCGCCGACTTCCACCACGGGCGACCTCCTCCGCGACCGGCACCGGGACCGCCCCCGCCCGGGCCGTCGGACCCGCCGCCGCGACCCCCGCCACCGGCCGGACCGCTCGGCGGGCCCGAGGGCCGCGCACCACCCGGAGGCGGCGTCGAACCGGCGGGGCTCGCGCCCGCCTGGGTCTCGCCCGGCCCCGAGGGGCTCGGCTGCGAAGGACCCGAGAGCGGGCCCGAAGGGGGTCCTGTGGGGCGTCCTGACGACGGCGGTTCGACGCTCACGAACACTTCCCTGTGTAGGGGGGGGTCGGCGACGTACCTTCTATCCCGGTACGCGCCTATTGTGTGCCCCGACGTCCGGGGGCCCGCAAGCCGACGCCGGTCGGCCTTCCCGTAAGCCCTCCCGAAGTCCCTCTCGAAAGGCGGACCGGTCCCGCGCTGCTTAGCGTGGCACCGTGAGCGAGCAGACACCGCGGCGGCGGGCCGGGGCGCAACGCGCGGAGCAGAGCCGACGGGCCCCTCATGGCTGGCCCCATGCCCTCGCGGTCGTGCTCGCCTCCTGGGCGGCCATGGCCGTCGTCGCCGGGCTCGGCCTGTGGGCCGCGGGCGCCGCCGACCTGCCCGGCGGGGCGTTCCCGAGTGTCGTCGCGGCCGTCGTCGTGATGGCGGTCGGCGGCTCCGTCGGGCTCTCCGGCGACGCCGGGATGATCGCCGAGACGAACGCGGGGCTCTCCGTGCTCCCGCTCTCCGTCAGCCTCGTCGGCGCTCTGGTGGTCGCCGCCGGGTTCCTCCGGCCGCTGCGGCACCGGGCCGTGGCCGACGTGCGGGAACTCGCCGGCTGGGCCGCCCGGATCGCGGTGCTGTGGGTGCTGCTGCTCACCGGCCTCGGTCTGCTGGCCCGGCACCGCTTCGCGATCGCGCTCGGCGACGGGCCCGCCGGGGAGATCGGCGATCTGCTGGACTCCTCGCCCGAGGTCGGATTCAAGACGGACGTGCCGCTGACCCTCGTCTTCGGACTGCTGTGGCTCGCGGGCGTCCTCGTCGTGGCACTGTCCGTCTCGCGCGGCGCCCCGCTCCCCGCCCGCCTGCTGCGCTTCCAGGAATCGGTGCGTCCCGCGGCGTACGCCATGGTGTTCCTGCTGCTGTCGTACGCCGCCCTGGGGCTCGCCGCCGGCCTCGTCGTGGCGGCGACCCGCGGCCATGCCGCCGAGACGTTCGCGGTGCTGCTGCTCGGGTTGCCCAACCTCGTCTGGCTCGCCTTCACCCTGGGGCTCGGCGCGTCCTGGGAGGGCCGGGTCGACGGGCCGTTCGGGCTGCCCATGCCGCGGGTCCTCGACGAGGTGCTGCGTACGCCGGCCGATTCCACGCTCAGCTTGCGGACTCTCGCCGAGCACGACGGGCGCGTGTGGTGGCTGCTGGTCGTCGCGGCGGTCCTGGTGCCGACGGCGGCGTTCCTGATGGCGGCCCGCTCCCCGGCACGGATGCGGGCCTGGCAGCACGCCGCGCACATGGCGGTGGCGCTGGCCCTCACCGTGCTCGCCGTCTGTCTCCTGGCGGGCGTGTCGGCCCACTACGGGCTCTCGCTCCTCGGCATCGGGGATCTCGGCGGGGGCCTGTCCGGCCGCGTGGAGCTGCGGCCGCACCTCTGGAAGGCGCTGCTCCTGGCCGTTGCCTGGGGTCTGGTCTCGGGGTTCCTCGGCGGGGTGCTGGCACGGCGGGTCCATCGGCGGGGCGAGGTGCGGCCCGGGGCCTGACCTGGCGCGGGCTGCGCGGTCGGCCGTCGGGAGACCGGCCGCTCTAGACCGGCCGCTCTATTCGGTCAGCCGCCGGAAGACCGGCTGGGCCCAGCGGGGTGGGTCGGGGGGCGCGTCCGGATGGTCCGGGACTTGCTCGACGCGGCGGTCCACCCGCGTCGGGGGGTGGCCGTCCGTACTGCTGCCCATGGCCGCGGCCCGCATCGCGGCGGCGAGTTCCAGGCACGACCCGTACCGGTCCTCCGGGCTCTTGGCCAGCGCCTTCGCGAGGATCCCGTCGAGGCCGGGGGCAACACCCGGCCGCTTCTCCGTCAGGCGGGGCGGCCGGTCGTACTGATGGGCCCAGAGGAGGGCGATGTCGTCGTCGCGCTGGAACGGCGGCCCGCCCGCCATGGTCTCGTACACGACGCAGGCGAGGCTGTAGACATCGCATCGGCCGTCCACCGGGCGGCCCGATATCTGCTCCGGCGCCACGTAGTCGAGGGTCCCGACGAACTGGCCCACGGTCGTGAATCCGGTCAGCGACAAGGACTTCTTCGTAAGGCCGAAGTCCGTGAGGTAGGCGTGCTCGGGGTGGTCGCTGTCCGTGCCCTTGGCGATGAGAATGTTGCCGGGCTTGACGTCCCGGTGGACCAGGCCGTGGTCGTGCGCCGCGTCGAGCGCGGACGCGATCTGGGTGGCGATGCGGAGCGCGGCCGTGACGGAGAGCGGGCCGCCGCGGTCGAGCAGGTGGCGCAGATCGCTCCCGGGAACGTACCGCATGGCGATGTAGAGCACCCCCTCTGTCTCGCCGGCCTCAAAGACGGGCACGATGTGTGGGTGTTCGATCGCGGCCGCGACGCGTGACTCGTGCGTGAAGCGCCGCCGGAAGGTGTCGTTGCGGGCGAGTTCGGGGGCGAGCAGCTTGAGGGCGACGGTCCGGTCGAGGCGCAGGTCCCTGGCGCGGTAGACCACGGCCATGCCGCCGCGGCCGATCTCGCCCTCGACCCGGTAGTCCGCGATCCGCTGCCCGATCAGCTCGGAGGGCCGCCCGGAGTGCGGCCTCGGGCCGCCCTCGCCCGGCGCGGCCGCCATCAGGCGTCACCGGACCGGAGCGGCTGATGGGGTTCGTCCCCCTCGGGCGGGAGAAATGGAGCGGGGTGTCCGCCGTGCGGCGTGTGCAGTTCATCGACCACCTGAGTCTCCCCCGGCCCTACCGCCTCGCTCACCACCCGCGTCGGCTCAGGCCCTACCGCCTCGCCCACCACCCGCGTCGGCTCAGGCCCTGCCACCTCGCTTACCACCTGCGTCTCCCCCGGCCCCATCCCGGCGGTCGAACGGTTGGTTCCGTCGGTCGGTTCCTGCGCGGCGGGGACGAGGCGGGTCGGTTCCCCGTCAGGCGGAGGGGAAGCGCCGGGGTCGGCGGCGGCTGCCCGTTGGGGTTCGGCGGCCTCGTGGTCATCGCCGTGCCCCTCGGTGGCGGGCCCTTCCGTCGCCGCGTACGTACTGAGCCTCGTTCCGTCGCAGTACACCCACCGCTCGTGGTCGGCGTCGTAGAGCCACACCGATTCGCCCTCCACGACCACGCCCACCCGCAGCCCGTGCGTCCCGCGCCGGAAGGACTCCCCGTCGCCGCCGCCCGCCAGTTCCTCCGCCGCACTCCGGTAGCGGCCGAGGGCGTCCTCGGCCCTGGTCAACAGCGGACGCGGGTCCGCCGTGCGGGTCAGGGGGCCGCTCGCGCCCGGTGGATCGCGCGGCACGGCGAGCAGGAGCCGGCCGTCGACCCATGCCGACCAGCCGTTGGCACACACGATCCGGCCCCAGTCGCCGAGCCGGTCGACCAGCTGCACGGGCAGCAGCGCGTCGAGGGGGGTCGTCGGACGCTCCACGTCGGGTGCCTCCCAGGCGGGCAGTCCGTCCTGGGGAACCACATGGGTGGGGCGGAAGTCCGCGGGGGTCATCGCCGGCGCTCCTACTTCCGCATCACGGCGGGTTCATGGCGGCGCAGCAGCCTGGCGACCACGTATCCGAAGACGGCCGACAGGACCACCAGCATCCCCATGTTGAGCAGCCAGACACCCGCGGAGTGCCGGAACAGCGGGTCGGTGGTCAGTTCGCCCGGGACGATCCTGCCGAGGCCGATGGTGCCCGCCATGGCGCCCAGCGCCCAGCGCGAGGGCACCAGCCACGCCAGTTGTTCGACGCCGGGCACGCCGTTCAGCTTGAGGAGTGCGCCGCAGAAGACCACCTGGACGATGGCGAGGAACACGAGCAGCGGCATCGTCACCTCTTCCTTGCGCACCAGCGCCGATACGAGGAGGCCCAGCATCATGGCGGTGAACGCCAGCAGGGCCACCGCGAGGGTGACTTCCACCAGCGGTGGCAGCAACACCCCGTCGCCGCCGGGCGCGTTGAGGTCGACGCCGAGGAGAGCGACGAGGGTCAGCACTACGGCCTGGAGCACCGTGACCGTGCCGAGGACGACGACCTTGGACATCAGATACGCCGATCTGGAGAGCCCCACCGCCCGTTCCCGCCGGTAGATGACGCGTTCCTTGACCAGTTCGCGCACCGCGTTGGCGGCACCGGTCAGGACTCCGCCGACGCAGAGGATGAGCAGCGCGTTCATCGCCGTCTCCTGCGTGAGCCGGCTTCCGGCCAGCGCGCGGGCCATGGCGCCCATCACGAACGGCAGGGCGATCATGATGACGAGGAACGTGCGGTCCGAGCCGAGCGCGGCCGCGTACCGCCGCACCAGCGTGCGCAGTTGGGATCCCCAGCTCTGCGGCTTCTGAGGCGGCGCGAAGGAGCAGGGCGTGGCCGTGCCGTCCTGCGGGAGGGGCCTCGGGAACGGCTGCGCGGAGGAGTTGACGATGTAGCGCTGGTGCAGCGGCGAGAGGTGGTAGTCCCGTGCCCAGTCCCGGTCACGGTCGCCTTCGAAGGCCTCGAACGCCTCCGGCCACTGCGGGAAGCCGAAGAACGGCAGCGCGTCCCGCGGCGGCCCGTAATAGGCGATCTTCCCGCCCGCGGCGAGGACGAGGAGCCGGTCGCACACGTCGAGGCTGAGCACGCTGTGCGTGACGACGATGACCGTGCGGCCGTCGTCGGCGAGGCCGCGCAGCATGTGCATCACCGAGCGGTCCATGCCGGGGTCGAGCCCGGACGTGGGCTCGTCGAGGAAAAGCAGCGAGGGCTTGGTGAGCAGTTCGAGTGCGACGCTCACGCGTTTGCGCTGGCCGCCGGAGAGGCTGTGGATGGGCTGGTCGGCGCGCTGTTCCAGACCCAGTTCGCGGATGACCTCGTCGACTCTGGCCCGGCGTTCCGCCCGCTCGGTGTCCTGGGGGAAGCGGAGCTCGGCGGCATAGCCGAGGGCGCGGCGCACGGTCAGCTGGGCGTGCAGGATGTCGTCCTGCGGTACGAGGCCGATGCGCTGGCGCAGCTCCGCGTAGTCGCGGTAGAGGTCGCGGCCGTCGTAGAGGACGGTGCCGCCGTCCGCGGGGCGCAGCCCGGTGAGGGCGTTGAGCAGGGTGGACTTCCCCGCGCCGCTGGGCCCGACAACGGCCAGCAGGCACTTCTCGCCGACGGGGAACGAGACCTGGTCGAGGAGTGTCTTGCGGCCCCGGTCGACGGTGACCGTCAGGCCCTGGACGTCGAGAGACACCTCGCCCGTGTCGACGTACTCCTGCAGCTGGTCGCCGACGAGGCAGTACGCGCGGTGGCCGACGCCGACGATGTCCCCCGGCGCCAGAGGGGCGCGGTCCACCGGCTGGCCGTTGAGGTAGGTGCCGTTGTGGCTGCCGAGGTCGACGATCTCGTACGTACCGTCCGGGAGGACCCTCAGTTCGGCATGCCTGCGGGAGACGACCAGGTCGTCGATGACCACGTCGTTGTCGTCGGCGCGGCCGATGCGGACGGTGCGGGTGGGCAGCGGACGCACGGTCGTCGGCTGCCGGAAGGTGCCGGTGGCCGAGGGCGTGCTGACGGAGGAGGGGCGTTCGGGAGCGCGGGGTTCGGGCGGAGTGCGGCCGACGACCACCGCGCGCGGGCCGTCGGTGACGCTGCCGAAGCGGATGACGCTACCCGGTCCGATCTCCCCCTCTTCGACGCGCCGCCCGTCGGCGTACGTTCCGTTGGTGCTGTGCTCGTCCTCGATGGTCCAGTGATCGAGCTGGGCGTGGAGGACGGCGTGATGCCACGAGACGCGGGCGTCGTCGATGACGATGTCGCTCAGCGGGTCACGGCCCACGTGATAGTCCCGGCTCGGACTCATCACCGTGGAGCCGGTGTCGGTCTCCAGCAAGAGTTCGGGCGCAGTCGGCGCCACAGGCCGCTTCCCCATGCCAGAATTCTACCCATTCGCCCGAATCTCCGCCTGAGGTCGCCACCACCGGCCTCCGCCGGGCCGGTGAGCACGAGGGCGATCAGCGCATGGGCGATGAGTTCGGGCAGTGGATCGGGTCTGCCCGGGCATGACGCGAATCCTTGCGGTGGCTGCCGCGCCCGACCTCGACCGCGCGACGTGGCCGTCCTACGACGACGTACTCCCGGAGATCCGATGACCACTGTGACCACGGTCCACGCCAATGGGGTCGCCATCGGCATCGAGTCGTTCGGTGACGACGACGCACCCCTCGTCCTGCTCGCGGGCGGGACGACGATGCTTTCCTGGCCCGACGCGCTGTGCGAGCGCCTCGCCGCCGGCGGGCGCCGCGTGGTGCGCTACGACCTGCGCGACAGCGGGGAGTCGACCGGCGCAAACCCGCAGGCACCCGCCTACACCCTGCGCGACCTCGCCGCCGACGCGGCGGCCCTCGCCGGCGCGCTCGGCGGGCGGCCCGCGCACCTCGCGGGGATCGGCGTCGGGGGGATGGTCGCGCAGGTGGCCGTGCTCGACCATCCGGCCGTGTTCTCGGCGCTCACGCTGGTCGGCACCCGCGCGGTGGCCCCCGGCCCGCCCGACGCCGACCTGCCCGACCATGACCGGGCGACGATGAGCCGGCTGTTCGCCCGCCCGCAGCCCGACTGGACCGACCGCGAGGCGGTCGCGGAGTTCGCCGCCGCCGGCGCGGAGATCCGGGGCGACGACCCCGTTGCCGCGCGCGAGATCGCCGCGCGCGTCTGGGACCGCACGCCCGACACCACGCCGCCGGTCCAGACGGCCAACCAGCTGGGCGTCGTGTTCTCCCGGCTCGACTGCACCCCCCGCTGGCGCGAGCGCCTGCCCGGGATCGACATCCCGACGCTCGTCGTCCACGGCCGCCGCGACCCGTTCTTCCCCGTCGGCAACGGCGAGGCGATCGCGCGCGAGATCCCCGGGGCGCGGCTGCTCGTCCTCGAGGAGGCCGCCACCGCGATCCCCGGGGCGGCGGCCGGTGAGATCGCCGAGGCGATGCTCATCCTCGGACAAGGGTCCCCGGATCAGTAGCCGCAGATCATCTTGTAGGCGACTACGGGGAGGAACTGCCCGGCCGAGGAGCCGGTTCCGACGCCGCAGTTGCCGTCGGACTCGCCCGGGGCCTTGATCCACAGGAGCATCTCGGCGCCTCCGCCCAGTTGGGTGGGTGCCGATGCGGCGGGCCGAGGGGTTCGGTGTTCTCGGCCGTGGTCAGGTAGTTGGAGACGTTGAGGGAGAAGCCGTGGGCCTGCCGGAGGCCGGCCTCGGGGCCACCGCGCATCCGACGGCGTCGGGACCTTGAGCTGGAACCAGCACCATCTGCTACACGCGCTACGTGAGTTCGAGCAGTTCCACAACGGGCACCGCCCTCACCGGACGCTCGGCCGAGCCGCGCCACCATCGAGCACCCGCAGTGTCCCGCGTGCTCTGTGGTGGCGCGCCATGCCGCTCAGGGGTGGGGGCCATCGCGGCAGGTCGGTCCGGCCGCCTTGTCGCCGCTTCAAGCTGTCGACGGAGACATGATCGCTTACCGCCGCACACGCGCGGGTGACGATGCCTGACCGCTATATAGCTGGGTTCAGGCATCGTCACGTCGGGGTGGCCCTTGCCGACTAGGGCGCGTCCACCAGCACGCGGCCGCCGGTCCGGGTGTGTGCCGCGGCGCCGCCCGCGTACGCGTTCTCGACTCGCGAGCGCTCGGCCGCGTCGGGCACCGCGTTACGGCAGCTCGTACCGGCGCTGGAGCCCGACATCAGCTGCGAACAGGGGCCGGGCTTGGTGTCCGGCAGGCCCAGGTTGTGGCCGAGTTCGTGGGCGACGATGCGGGTCTTGTCGTAGCCCTGGGAGACCGCCTGGCTGCCGAGTTCGACCCGTGCCCGGCCGCCCGGCCGGACCGGTCCGAGTGTGGCCTGCGGCCAGCCGGTGGTGGCCACGATCTGGATCTCCGCTCGGCTACCAGGGGCGGCTTTGACCAGCTTGACATTGCCGACGTTGCCGTTCCATGAGGCGACCCCGGCAGAGATCGCCTGCTCCCAGCCTGCCGCTCGGCTGGCGTCGTAGCGGAGCGTGACCTGCGCGGCCACGTGCTTCGGCATGGTGGGCTCGGCCGCGGACACGGCGTGTGCCGCCGGGACCGCGGTCAAGAGCATCCCTGCCGCGGCACCGGCTATACCCAACCGTAAAAAGTGCACCATCACTGTCCTCTCACACGTGGGGGCTCTCGGACCCTTGGGGGACCGAAAGAGGAGACCAAGACGAGTGTCGCGAACATGCCAACCGTGTCAACTGGTTGGTTGATGGCCCGTGACGACGACGCAGTGCCGAGCCAAGGCGGCGGCGCAGGCTTACCCGCTGTCTGTCGTCAGCCGTTGGGGGCGGCGGACTGTATCCAGTTGGTGTACGCGGCGGTGGCCGTGTAGTGCGACTTGGACTGCCGGTCGCTGGTGGAGGCGACATCGAGCAGGGTGCCGCCTACCCTCGCGGGCCGGCCGGAGCAGTCCGTGGTCAGGAGGCCAGCTCAAGATCGAAGAGCGTGCCGGGGCCCTAGCCGAACGCAAGACGGGGCGAACCGCACGGCACCGGCCTGGGCGTCTTCCGCTACGTCGTCGAGCGCACCATCGCCTGGCTCCACGGGTTCCGCCGCCGGCGCATTCGCTGGGAAAGACGCGACGACATCCACGAAGCATTCCTCGGACTCGCCGTCTGTCTGATCACGCACCGCCACGTCCAACGGCTCTGTTAGCGCCTTTCAGGGGGTGGGGACGGTGCTGACCACCCCGGTTGCTGAGGCAGGCTCACCGGGGCGACGTGCGCAGCGTGTATGCGGAAGGTTCTCGGAGACAATCCCGCGATGCTGCGCATCCTGTCCCTCGTCGGGGAGTGGTGCCGGGAAGTGGACAGCGGGGTGAACTCGCTGAGCATTCCCGTGCTCCCCGACGTGGCATCTTCTTGAACGTCGCCCGCGGGATCAGTTGTTGCCGCAGTAGTTCCGTACGAAGTTGGCGGGGGACGCGGTCCAGCTTGAGCTCCACCGCCCACGCATCGCTCGCGCCGAGCACACGCCTCCGACCACACGCCCCCGACCACACCCCCCGCACCGTCACGGAGCCGTGACCTTCGTCTTCCAGCCACGACCTACGTCGTCCAGTCGTGACACTGTCGAATACCCGACAAGCGCCATGACCTTGTACGTTCACGTGTCGGAGCAGTTGACGAGTGCGCGTGACAGGGGTTGCAGTATGGCGGGGGACCGACCTCGGGATTGGCATGTCCTTGATCTGGACAAGGATCCGACGCCGGGTGATCCGCAGCGAGTCCGCGGTCTCGCGAAGAACCTGCACGACTTCGCCGACGACGTGGGCAGGGTCCTCCGTGACATCAAGGGGATGGCCGGCGACGAGGCCATCTTGAAGTGGGTGGGCAAGACCGCCGACGCGTTCACGGAGAAGTTCGAGGACGCCCCCAGTAAGCTGAAGAAGCTCCGTAAGTCCTACGAGATGGCGGGCGACGCGCTGTCCGCGTACTGGCCGGAACTGGAGCGCGCGCAGACCCTGGCCGACAAGGCGCTGGTCAAGGGCCGCGAGGCCCAGGCCGACCTGAGCAGCGCCAAGTCCCGTCTCTCCTCCGCCGACTCCTGGGTGGAGAAGGCGGGCAAGGAAGCCGACAAGTACAAGGACAAGCCCGGCGGCGGCAAGGACGTCCCCAAGCCCGACGAGGACAAGGTCCGCGCCGCCACCCGCAACGCCCACTCCGCCGAGAAGGCCCAGAAGTCCGCCCAGGGCGACGTCGACGCCGCCAAGAGCGCGCTGGAAGCGGCGAAGAAGATGGCCGCCGACGCGCGCAAGATGCGCGAGGAAGCCGCCGGCACGGCGAAGAAGAAGATCGACGAGGCCTCCGACGCGGGTATCCCGAACCGCAAGTGGTGGGAGGAGGTCGGCGACTGGGTCTCCGACAACTGGGACACCATCGTCGCCGTCTGCAAGGTCGTCGTCGCCGTCGTCGGCATCATCGCGATCATCATCGGCGGGCCCATCCTCGCCGCCATCGTCATCGTCGCGGGCGCCATCGTCCTCGCCGACACCTTGAGCAAATACGCAAAAGGCCAAGCCACCCTCATGGACGTGGCCTTCGCGGCCATGGACTGCATTCCAGGCGCCAAGGGCATCACCACCGCCGCCAAGCTCGCCAAGGGGATGAAGGGCCTAAAGGGGATGGGCAAGGGCCTCAAGAACGGCCTGCGGCGGGGCGCGGACGACGTGGGGACCAGTAAGCCCGTCAAGAGCCGCTGCAGGAACGGCGACCCCATCGACATGGTCTCCGGCGAGATGATCATGACGAAGACCGACGTCGAACTGCCGGGCCTGCTTCCGCTGGTGCTGCGCCGCACCCACCTGTCGAGCTACTTCTCGGGCCGCTGCTTCGGCCGCTCCTGGGCCTCCACGCTGGACGAGCGCCTCGAACTCGACCACGAGGGAGCCCTCTTCGCGGCCGAGGACGGCATGATCCTCCTCTACCCCGTGCCCTCACCCGGCTCGTCCGTCCTGCCCGTGGCAGGACCGCGCTGGCCGCTGGACTGGGACGGCGCACCGGGTGCGCCCATCCGCATCACCGACCCCGACACCGGCCACACCCGCCACTTCGCGCCGACCCACCGCCCCCCGGCGGCCGACGAGGCGTTCACCATGCCGCTCGCCGCGGTGACCGACACCAACGGTCAGCGCATCGACTTCGACCGGGCCTCCGACGGCACCCCCGTGGCCGTGCGCCACTCCGGCGGATACCACATCGACGTCGACACCGAGGGCGGCCGGGTGACAGGTCTGCGCCTGCGCGATCCGGAGGCCGGACCCGACGGCACGACCCTCCTGCGGTACGGCTACGACACCGACGGCAACCTGAGCGAGATCCGCGACTCCTCCCCACTGCCCTACCAGCTCGGCTACGACCAGCACGCACGCGTGACCTCCTGGACCGACCGCACCGACCAGTGGTTCCGCTTCACCTACGACGAGGAGGACCGCTGCGTGCGCGGCGAGGGCGCCGACTCCGCCCTCGACTGCGTCATCGCCTACGACTCCGACCTCCGCGTCACCCGTTACACCGACTCGCTCGGCCACACCACGGAGTACCACTACGACGAGCGGCTCCACCTCACCCGTGTCGTCGATCCGCTCGGCTTCACCGTGCACACCGAGTACGACGCCCGCGGCGGTCTGCTGTCCCGTACCGACGAGCTGGACCGCACGACCCGCTTCACCCTCGACACGTACGGCCAGCCGCTGCGCATGGACCGCCCGGACGGCACGAGCGTCACCCTGGAGTACGTGGACGGTGTCCTTCCGGCCGCGATCACCGAGGCCGACGGCGCGCGCTGGGAGGGCTCGTACGACGAGCGGGGCAATCTGCTCACGAGCACCGACCCGCTGGGCGCGGTGACGTCGTACGGCTATGACGAGCACGGGTTCCGGATCACCGAGACGGACGCACTCGGCAACACCATCCGGTACGAGTACGACGGGGCCGGCCTTCCGGTGCGGGTCACGGATCCGCGCGGCAGCGTCGTCACCATCCGCAGGGACGCGTTCGGACGCGTGGTGGAGATCCACGACGCGGTCGGCGGGACCATCCGCCAGGGCTGGAACACCGAAGGGTCACTGCTGTGGCGGGAACGCGCCGACGGCGGCCGGGAGTCGTGGACGTACGATGCGGAGGGCAACGTCACGGAGTACCGCGACGCCGCCGGGGCCACCACCACCTTCGAGTACGGAGCCTTCGGCCTGCCCAGCGCGAGGACCGACCCGGACGGCACCCGCTACCGTTTCGCGCACGACACCGAGCTACAACTCACAAGCGTGCGCAACCCGCGCGGCGACGAGTGGAGCTACCGCTACGACGCGGCGGGCACGCTGATCGGCGAGACCGACTTCGACGGCCGCACCCTCACCTACCACTGCGACCCGACGGGTCAGCAGGTCGAGCGGTCCAACGGCACCGGTCAGACGGTACGGGTGACCCGGGACGCCGCGGGCCGGGTGGTGACCGCGCGGACCGACGACGGCACACTCACCTCGTTCCGCTACGACCCGGCCGGACGGCTCCTCGAAGCCACGAGCCCGCTCAGCAGCGTCGCCTACGCCTACGACCTGGCCGGTCGGATCGTCGCCGAGACCGTCGACGGCCGGACCGTGACCAGCGCCTACGACGCGCTGGGCAGGCGCGTGCGGCGCACCACGCCGTCCGGCGCCACCTCACACTGGTCGTACGACTCCGCGAGCCTGCCGGCCTCGCTGGTCACCGCGGCGGGGGAACTGACCTTCGCCCATGACGCCGCGGGGCGGGAGACCACCCGTGGCCTTGGCGCTGCGGCGACCCTGACGCAGTGCTGGGACGCGGGGCACCGCCTCGTCGAGCAGGTCGTCAGAGCGGGTGGGGCGGGCAGGGCGGGCATCAGCGGCGAGGGGCAGGCCGTGCGGCAGTCCCGCTCGTACGCCTACCGGGCGGACGGTCACCTGACCGGGGTGAAGGACCGGCTGTCCGGCGCCCGGACCTTCGCTCTCGACCCGGCCGGCCGCGTCACCCGGGTGTCGGCCGCCACCTGGACCGAGACCTACGCCTACGACGACCTCGGCAACCTCACGGCCGCCGAGCACCCGGCCCCCGCCGGCCAGGATGCGCAGGGTCCGGCACATCACTCCGGGACACGGGTCACCGCCGCGGGCCGTTCGACGTACGAGCACGACGCGCAGGGGCGCCTGGTACGGGTGATCCGGCGGACGCTGTCCGGCCTCCGCCGGATCTGGACGTACGCCTGGGACGCCGATGACCGGCTCGCGCGGGCCGAGACGCCGGACCGCGGAGTGTGGGCCTACCGCTACGACGCACTCGGCCGCCGAACGGCCAAGATGCGCCTGGCCGACGACGGTTCGGTCGCCGAGGAGACCCTCTTCACCTGGGACGGCGCCAACCTCGCCGAGCGGCAGTCGACGCGGGATGGCGTGGTGGAGACCGACACCTGGGACTGGGAGCCGGGTACGCACCGCGCGGCGGCCCAGGTGCGCAGCCGGTGGCGTACGGCCGACCCGGACGAGGTCGACAGGCGGTTCTACGCGATCGTCACCGATCTCGTCGGCACGCCGAGCGAACTGGTCGGGGAGGACGGCGAGATCGCCTGGCGGTCCGCCACCACCCTGTGGGGAAGGCGGCTGGGCGGGGACGACCGGGACGACTGGGACGACGACGGCCTGTGCCCGCTGGCCTTCCCCGGCCAGTACCGCGACCCGGAGACGGGCCTGCACTACAACCTCTCCCGCTACTACGACCCGGACACGGCGAGCTACCTCACCCCCGACCCGCTCGGCCTGCTCCCCGCCCCCAACCACCACGCGTACGTCGACAACCCGCTGCGCTGGAGCGACCCGCTCGGCCTGGAGGGCGACGAGCCGACCCGCATCTACGACGACTCGACCTACGACAAGCACGGCTCGGGCAGCAGCTCGTCGGCCAAGGGCGAGATCGGGCGAGCACCCGCGAACGGACAGGCGGCGCTGGACCGGTCGATTCCGTTGGGCGACGGGGACAACCCGGATAAGTTCCGGCGCATCGGCGTGGACCACGTGAACAACGAGATCGTGGTCCTGGACCGGCACGAGTACCGCACCGACAAGAACGGCAAGATCGTGAAGGAGATCTACCATGGCCACGTGCAGGCGTCCTACCCGTCGAAGAGCGTCGGCGAGAACGACCTGACCAAGCTGGTACGGGCCAAGATGATCAACAACAAGAAGAAGCAGAAGGTGCTTCCGCCGCCCGCGTGCGACGGCTGACGGGTGCGGGAAGGAAGAGTGGCCATGGCGGCCGAGTGGAACTGGGAGACCGGAGAAGGTCTGCTGGGAGTCGACGACCCCGCGGACTGGGACGCGGCGTACGAGCGCGGTGAGAACGGTCTGGGTACGGCGGCCATCGGCCTGGCCCGCAACTGCCCGCTGGCCGCGGCCTCGCCGCGCATCATCAAGGCGATGCGGCTGCCGGACCGCGGCCAGCGCGGCTTCGCGTACACCGCAGCCGGCACCGCGGCCCGGCTGAACGGCACCCTCACCCCCGAGCTGTACGCCGCCCTGCGGGCGGAGGGCCACCGCGGCCTCGCCGAAACCGCCGTCGACGACACCCTCGACTACGTGCCGTTCCGCGAACTACCCCTGTGGTTCAAGTGGCGCACGGTCGCATCGAAGGTAGCGGACAAGCTGAAGACCTGGCGCCTGAACATCACCTACGCGGCCGAGGACGCGCGCGCGGCCCTCCGCCGGGTGCGGCGCCCCTGACGCCAGGGGTACGGCGATGGCGACGGACTGGGACCGGCCGGGCGAGGAGAGCCCCCTCCGTTTCGACGACCTCGCCGCGTGGGACGCGGCGTACGAGCGCGGCGAGGGCTCGCCGGGCTCCGCCGTGATCGGCCTGGCCTTCCACTGCACCCTCGGGGAAGCCTCGCCGCGCATCATCAGGGCGATGCGGCTGAGCGACCCGAACCAGCGGGGATTCGCCTTCACCGCGGCCGGGACCGCTGCCCGACTCCACGGCCGGCTGACCCCCGAACTCTACGAGGCCCTGCGGGCGGAGGGCCCGGGCGGTTTCGCCGAGCACGCCATCAGGGACACGCTGACGTTCGTTCCGTTCCGTGAGCTTCCGCCATGGTTCAAGCGCCGGAAGATCGTCACCGGGGTGCGCAACAAACTGGAGAGATGGTGGCTGCGCTCCACGGAGCCGATCAGCGATGCCGTGTCGGCCCTGCGCCGGCGCCGCTCCCGAGGTGACCGAGCCCGGTAGTTGGCGACAGATGACACCCGCACCAGCGGGTGACACCACCCATGCGCGTAGGGACCGTCAGCGCTGGAGGAAGAGTGGCCATGACGGCCGAGTGGAACTGGGAGACCGGAGAAGGTCTGCTATGCGTCAAGATATCGCCCGTAACGCACACAACGTCCATAATGCACACCAGGCGAAACCGCAGGTCAGCGGCCCTTCTCGGCGGGCTCAAGGATCGCGACGCATTCAACATGATGCGTCATCGGGAACAACTGCGGGCCCTGCACCTCCCCTTCCTTTCCTCGGAGAGCGCCAATGCCGAGGACGCCGAGTCCACACCCTGAAGCCGGTCTCGGGCTGGAGTGGACCGCGGTGTAGCGGCAGCCAGGGGCCGGGTAAGGGCCAAGCCGTTGTCGGCGTGGCTCTCACGCGAACTTGTCGTTGAGGGGGTGCTTCGCCCGTTGGACGAGGCGGCTTCGGGATAGGCGTGAAACCCCTGGTCTCAGGGGTGCTGGCGGGATTCCCGTGTCGATCTCGTCGAGGGAGGCGGCATGAGCGAAGATCGCGAGTCACTTGTCGCGGCAGTCGCGTGTCAGACGGATCAGGCGTTGAGGTAGGTGAGGACGGCCTGGACGCGCCGGTGGGTGTCGTTGGTGAGGGGGAGGTCGAGTTTGGCGAGCAGGTTGGAGATGTGCTTTTCGACGGAGACCGGCGCGAGGACGAGACGTTCGGCGATGGCGGAGTTGGACAGGCCCTGGGCCATCAGGGCGAGGACTTCGTGTTCGCGGGGGGTCAGACGGGCGAGGCCGGTGTGCCGACTGTTGCGGGCGAAGATCTGTGCGACGACGTCGGGGTCGAGGGCGGTTCCGCCGGCGGCGACGCGTTCGAGGGCGTCGAGGAACGCGTCGATGTCGGTGACGCGGTCTTTGAGGAGGTAGCCGACGCCGCCCTGGCCGTCGGCCAGGAGTTCGGCGGCGTAGGTGCGCTCGACGTACTGCGACAGGATGATCACCGGCGGAGCGGGGGTGTGTCGGGCGCGGACTTCGATCGCGGCGCGCAGTCCTTCGTCGCGGAAGCCGGGCGGGAGGCGCACGTCGATGAGGGCGAGGTCGGGGCGGTGGGCGTCCATGGCGGCGATCAGGTCGGGGCCGGAGTCGACAGCGGCCAGGACCTCGTGGCCGGTGGCAGTGAGCAGGCGGATGAGTCCTTCGCGCAACAGGAGCAGGTCTTCGGCGATTACAAGGCGCATGGGATCTCCGCGTGGACGGTGGTGGGGCCGCCCGTGGAACTGGTCAGGGTGAGGGTGCCGTCGAGGGCTTCGATGCGGCGGCGCAGTCCGGTCACGCCGGAGCCGTTCGGGTCGGCTCCGCCGTGTCCGTCGTCGGTGACGGTGACGGTCAGGGTGCCGTCGGAGCGGATGTGGACGGTGACGGTGACGGTGGTGGCGTGGGCGTGTTTGGTGATGTTGGTGAGGGCTTCGGCGATCAGGAAGTAGGCGGCGGCCTCCAGTGGCGGTGCCAGACGGTGGGGCAGGCGGATGTCGGAGGTGATGGGCAGGGGGTGGTCGGCGAGGAGGGCGGTCAGGGCGCCGTCCAGGCCGCGGTCGGTGAGGATCGGGGGGTGGATGCCGCGTACGAGGTGGCGTAGTTCGTCCAGGGCGGTGTTCACGTCGGCGCGGGCCGCGGCCAGGTCGGCGCGGGCCTGGTCGGCGGCGGGGCCAAGGGTTTTGAGGCGTCGCTCCGCCAGGGCCAGGGTCATGCCGAGCGCGACGATGCGGGCCTGGGCTCCGTCGTGAAGGTCACGTTCGATACGGCGCAGTTCGGCGGCTTGGGCGTCGATGGCGCGGCTGCGGGTGCGGGTCAGGTGGTCGGTGCGTTCGGTCAGTTGCTGGGTGCGGCCGGGCGCGAGCAATTCGGCGGCCAGGTGGGCCTGGCCGGTGGCCAGGGCGCGTACGACCCACGCGACGCCGGGCAGCAGGACCAGCCCGGCCAGCGCCGTCACGGCCTGTCCCCCCGGTGAGGCCACCGTCATGAACCCCGGATCGCCTCGGCGCTCTACAGGCAGCGCCCAGGCCCAGGCCGGTGAGGTGAGGGCCGCCAGGTCCACGGCGAGGGCGACCACGGCGATGACGGCGCAGAGGACGGTCAGCGGGAAGAGGATCGTCAGCCAGGCCATGTCGCGCCAGGTGGCGGGATGGGCAGCTCGTTTCCGGGCCCGGCCGGAGGCGACGCTCGCTTCGGCAGCAGGGTAGGGAGTGGGAATCCGGGTGGGCAGGATGAGGGCGGCGCGGCGCCGTTCGAGTCCGGCGAGCCGGCGCATCGCGGAGGTGGTAGCCAGGAAGGCGGGGGCGCCCAGGTGGGTGACGGCCAGGACCGCGCAGCCGGTGACCCCGGCCACGACGGTCACCAGCGCTCCGATGCCCGCGGCCAGGCCCAGCAGCAGGTACTGCAGAGACCGGACGGTGCGCTGGACCATGTCCCGCACTCTACGAACCTCCGGTTGCGCAGCAGTGGCACGGGGGGCGGCCGCCGCCTGGCGTGTCGGCTTCACTGCTCGCTCCGTCCGCCACCTGCCGACGCGGTGCGCAGGGCCAAGCGGGTGGGCAGGGCGGCGGCGGCCAGACCGAGAAGGCCGGTACCGGCCAGCAGTCCTGTGTACCAGAGGGGGTCGACGATCATGCGCCACTGACCGTCCTGGGCGTTGCTGAATGTGCCCACGACCACTGCGGCGATCCCCGCACCGACGACGAGGCCGACGGTGACCGTCAGTACCGCTTCGCGCGCGGCCATTCCCCTTATCTGTCGGGCCGTGGCGCCCAGAAGTCGCAGAGCGGCGTACTCACTGCGGCGGCCGAGGGCGGCCATGGCGAAGGTGTTGAGGACGGCGACGGCGGTGAAGACGATGGAGATACCGGTGAGCAGGCGCAGCGCTCCCTGCTGGGAGGCGGTTTCGGCGTCCTGACGGCTGTCCGCCGTGCTGCTGTTTGCGGACAAGTTCGGGAAGTGTGCCCGCAGCTTCGTGACAGCTGCCGTGCCAGGGTTCTGGCCGAGGTGGACGGCGGACAGCAGGGGCCTGGCAGTGTGTGCGGAGGCCAGCGGGCCGGGCAGCAGCATGTCGCCGAACCCGGCGGAACGGGCGTACAAGGCCACCACCGGCCGGGAGACGTGAGTACCGTCCGGCAGCCACAGCCCTGCCCTCTGTCCCACCTGCCAGTGCTGTGCTCCGGCGAGGTCCGTACTGACCGCCACACCGTCGGCGAGCCCGTCCAGGGAACCGCCGGTGATCTCCAGATCCAGTACACCGTCTCCGGTGCGGTACAGGCCCTGGGCGGGATAGTGCTGCGGCTTGCCGCCCTTGCGGACCACGACCTCGGTCGG
Organism: Streptomyces sp. NPDC050732; assembly: GCF_040654255.1. Taxonomy (NCBI): domain Bacteria; kingdom Bacillati; phylum Actinomycetota; class Actinomycetes; order Kitasatosporales; family Streptomycetaceae; genus Streptomyces; species Streptomyces sp. NPDC050732. The sequence continues at coordinate 4,189 of NZ_JBFAHP010000003.1, read as the reverse complement.
CACGGTCGCATCAACGTCCCGTACTCCCGGCGTCTTGACCGCCTTCTGGTAGGTGCCCAGCGGGAGACCGGGGCCGCCCGCAGCGGTCAGGGTCTGGCGGGCGGGTGCGAGCCGGGCATGGGCGGCTTGGTCGGTGAGGTCGCTGAGCAGGGTGGAGTTCAGCAGCATGGTGGCGTTGAGAGCGAACAACAGGGCCAGCGGCATCGCCGCCCCCGCCGCCCGCACGGGAAAGCGCCTGGTGTTGGCGGCAGCCAGACGGCCGGTCGCTCCCGGGAGGAGACCTCCCAGGGCGGCAGCCACCGTCCGCACCAGCCACGGTCCCAGGGCGGCAGCGGCACAGATCAACAGTGAGCACCCGATGAAGCCCATCCCCACGCCGATTCCGCCACGCATCGGTGTGAACATCAGCACCGCCGCCGCGCCCGCGACCAGCACCATCCCGGTCACCACGCGCCAGATGCCGCCGCCCGCCGGAGCCGTGGCCGACTCCCGCATCGCCTCCGCCGGAGCAATCCGGGCCGACCGCCTACCGGCGAAGTACGCTGCCAGCCGCGCCACCCCCACCCCGGTCCCGGCCGCGATCAGCAGCGGCAACACACCACCGTCTACCTGGAGAGAGGCGGGGACGGCACCGGTGGCCACGAACCGGTCGGCCATCCAGCTCGCCAGCCACCGTCCGAGCGGAGCCCCCACCACGGCGGCAGCCACGCCCACCGCCCACGCTTCCAGGCCCAGCAGCCTTCGCACCTGGCGTGGTGTGGCGCCCAGGGTACGGAGCAAGGCCAGCTCCCGAAGGCGCTGACGGGCGGCGAAGGCGATGGTCCCGGCAATGACGAACAGGGCGGCGAAAACGGTGATACCGGCCATCGAACCGAACACCCCGACCGCGCCCGTATAACTGACCAGCACGGTCGGCGCGTCGGCCCGCACCCGCTCCCCGCCGGTGAGCACACGTACGTCCGGTCCGGCGGCCGACCGCACCCTGTCCAGCACTTCTTCGGTGTCGGCCGCAGGAGCGAAGCGCAGGGCGAGCGCGGTCGCATCGCCCGGCTGGGCCAGGCGCCCCGCATCCGCAGGGGAGAAGAACACCGCGCCCTGTGAGGAGAGCTGCGGACTACCGGGGGAAGCGACGACGCCGCCGAGGCGGAAAGAGGACACCTGTTGTGACAGGGCCATTCGCACCCGGTCCCCGGGCTGCACACCGGTACGGCGGGCCAGACCCGCGTCGAGCACCACCTCACCACCACCGGGCGCATGACCCTCGACCAGCCGGAAAGGAGTCAGAGCCGCGGACGACCAGGGATGCCCCATCACCGGCGCCGTGCCCGAACCGCCCCCCACCGGCCTCCCGCCGGCCGTGAGCGGCTGAGCGTGGAACGACACATCCTTCGTCACCTGCGCCACTCCGGGCACAGCGGCCAGGCGGCCGGCCAGGCCGTCGGGGAGCGCCGGCGCACCTGACAACGGGCGGCTCTTGGTGTTGTCCCCGTCCCGCACGGACACCTGACGCTGGGCGCTCACCACGGCATCAGCGGCTGTGTACCGGTCGGATCCCGCCGGGGAGGACAGTGCGGAGAACAACAGCGTGCCGCAGGCGGCGACCAACGCCACCGCAAGGGCCGTGCCGGCGAAGGTCCCGGCGAAAGACCACCAGCGATGGCGCACAGTGGCGAGAGCGAGACGAATCATCGGGCACTCAGCTCCGTCATCACCGCGGCGATCCGCACGGCAGAAACGTCTTGGAGGGAGGAATGGACCTGGCCGTCGGTGAGAAAGAGGACCTGGTCCGCCCAAGCGGCGGCCGCCGGGTCATGCGTAACCATCACCACCGTCTGACCCAGCTCATCCACCGCCTGCCGCAGCAGCGCCAACACCTCATGCCCGGCAGCCAGATCCAGCGCGCCGGTCGGCTCGTCGGCGAACAGCACCTGCGGGCGTCCGGCCAGTGCCCGCGCGACCGCAACCCGCTGCTGCTGACCCCCCGAGAGCTGATCAGGCCGAGCATGCTTACGCCCGGACAGCCCCACACGTGCCAGTACTTCGTCCGCCCAACGCCGGTCCGGCCGCACTCCGGCCAGGCGCTGCGGCAGCAGCACGTTCTGCCACACCGACAACGCCGGGACCAAGTTGAACGACTGGAACACGAAACCCGTCCGGCGACGGCGCACCCGCGTCAACGCCGGCTCACGCAGCGCACTGATGTCTTCTCCAGCCAACTGCACACGCCCCTCGCTGGGCCGCTCAAGCCCCGCCGCGCAGTTCAACAGCGTCGACTTACCGGACCCGGAAGGACCCATCACCGCCGAAAACGTCCCCGCCGCCAGCCATGCACCCACTCCCCGCAGGGCAGGCGTCCCGCCACCACCGGGATACGTCTTCGACACATCTTCCAGCTCGACCGCAGCCGCCACTGAATCACTCACGAGGTCCATGCCCCCAGCCTCGCCAGAACGAGACCGCTCGCCTACATGGCCCACTCGTAACCTCAAGGTAGGGATAGCCCTACCTTGCGAGCGGAGCGCCAACCGACAGCCGAAAGGACAAACCCCTCACTGCACCGCTGACCGGTCGCGCATGACAACGGCTACCCAACCTCCCCCTGAGTGTGGGACTACCGGTGTTCTGTGCTGCGACCAAGGAACACGGTTACGGCCGACCAGACCCGGGGTCGCCGTGCAGGTGCAGGCGGTCGGCGAGGACGTCACGGGCGGCTAGGAGCAGGGACATGTTGTGGCTGAAGGTGTGGGCGCGCAATAGGAGCAGGGGGTGGCTGGGGGGGAAGGCCGAGCTGGGAGGTGAGCATGCCGGCGGCCTGGTGGACCTCGGCACGGTGGAGGTCCATCGTCTCGACACCCTGGCCGGGCCCGGCGGGACCCGTTTGGGCGCCGATGAGCAAGAACACCGCCAGGGCATCACTCACCGTCAGCGCGTCATCGAGCGCCCGCTGCGACAGCGAACCCGCACCGGACCTGTGGCAGACCAGAGCACCGGCCCGCGCCGCCCCCAGGGACAGCGGCAGAGCAAAGACGGCCCGCACTCCCTGCGCCAGAGCCTCCGCGATGAAGGCGGGCCAGCGCGTCGCGGGGGCGCGCTCCAAGTCGGGCAGCAGCAGACTGCCGTCGCGCGCGGCGTCCAGGGTCGGCCCCTGGCCCAGCGTGTACTGCACATCGTCCAGACGGGCACCGGCCTCGGCGCTCGACCACAGCAGCTCCGGGCCGTCCAGCCAGAAGGTGACCGTGGCACCGTCCACCGCCAGCAACGCGGCCAGGCGTCCGCACCACCGGTTGGAGGGTCCCGGCCCTCCCGGCTGCAAGTCCCTGACCAGTTCTCTCAGCGTGCTCTCCGCCATCGCGGTCTTCCTGTTTTTGACCTGACGTGCCGATGCCGACCACTTGCTGCGCGCGGGTGCTACCCAGCATTGTGCCCCCATGACGCCTCAGTAGCCTGCCCTTCACCACGACGCCGCCCCGACGGCTAGCCGACACAACACTGGCCGGACGACTCGTCGGAGGTCACCTCTTGCGCACAGGAGAGCACAACTACGCATCGACGCGCGCTGCCGCCCGCCACGGCTCCCCCGCGAACGCGCGTACCCCTGCCACACCTTCACCGGGCACCCGAGCACGGGCATGTGACAACATCCCTATTTGACCCTGATTTCCGCATAGCTACGACGCAGCGGCTTACAGCAAAGTCTGCTGTCCAGGGCGACGGGATCAGACGCGGGTCCTGACGGCACGCCATTTTCCGCCAGGAGCCCCCCGTCGAATCGCGGCTCGCGGGCCTGCCTCCAGCCAAAGGGTGCCGCAGAAGGAGCGCTGGTGGGTATTTCCGGCGTATGGGCCAGGTGTTGCGAGTTGAGCCAGGCGGGTGGTTAGATTCACGGGCTTGTGGGTCGACCTGCTGGTGAACGTGGTGCGGGAGCGGGGTGGGAACGGGCCCGGTGGTGGCCGTCCCGGGTGTCTGCCGTTGGTTGAGCAGGCGCTGCTGGTGGTGTACCGGGGCGAGTGCGGGGCTGGGTTACGACCATGCGGGGCACCCGCTCGCTTCTATCCCGCTGAATGGCTCTGCGACGACCACCGGCCTTAGAGGCCCTAACAAAGGCGTTGGACGTGGCGGTGGGTGATGAGGCAGGCGGCGAGGCCGAGGAAGGCTTCGTGGATGTCGTCGCGTCGTTCCCAGCGGATGC